>CAZRBG010000061.1:0-32339 GCA_964598225.1 uncultured Pirellulales bacterium | reverse complement strand
TATATCGGCTGTTGTGCCACAATAGCCCAAATATTTAGTTGTGATGACGCACTAGGGAGATATTCACAAGGGTGGCACTCGCGAAACGCCCAGGAGAAGAAGCAAGACGCTTCTTTTGCATGCTGGATAGGCATATAAAGAGACACAAAGATTTCCTTGGCTCTGTGCATGCGGACTTTGTTGGAAAAGACAAATAACAGGAAGGAATCTAAAGTCTGTTCAGCCATCCGATGCGGTCCTAACCATAGTGAGAACCAGATTTTTGTTTGTCGATATGTAACAGTCGTACATGCCATTCTTGGATGAAACCAATACAGAGAGGCACAAGATGGATTTCATTAAATGCCAAGGAGATATTCTTCTGTCGACATTGTGGATCGGTGGCCCGCAAGACTAACAAGGAGGTCAATGTCAGGTCCTGTCCGGATGCGATTGCCAGAGCGATCAAGGAAGGGATGGGGACTCCTGTTGGTGAGCCTGTGCCATGGTTCCGTGAACGATGCGAGGATTGTGGCCGGCCCATGCGGCGGGAAGCGAATTGCGTCGTGTGTGACTATTGCGGTGAGAGCAAGTGCGGGTAAAGGGCTTGGCCCGGAGCTTGGTCGGCAAGAATTTTCGAGAGATCCTGCAAACGCTCCATTTCCGACCACTACATAAGGTGTAGAAGATATAAAGAGGCCGAATGACAAGTGAATACCGTAGGATGAGGCGATCAGGATCAGGATAAGTTGGCAATACAGATCTAGTGCCAGCGTGGCGTTAGTGACACTTAGAGATGCTCGGAGTTCTATACGGAAACTGTATATACACTGTTATTATCGTCTTGGAACAGAATGACATGCATTTCTAACGATACTTCAGAGATAAGGAGTTGAACATGGTTTGGTTACCAAGAAATCGTCGCGAAGAACAGGAAGCTTACGGTATTTCGGCCTGGCATGGCGCTCAGGATGCCGCCCATGGCGTTTATAGACCAGAGCTAGCACCAAATGGCCCGGCATATATTGAGGCGTGGAACAAAACTGCAAAACCATTTGATGGCTTAGGAGCGGACAGTGACAACGGTTGCAGATCAGGCATCTTCTGGAAACTCTGAATGCCAATCTCATCCGGAGCCCTTGGATTTAACTGAGCAACTTGTATTTGAGCAACGGCCAGGCAAGCCGTTGCTCGGCTCGCTCCATGCCCTTTCATTGTTCCTGAGGCCACAGAAAACCGATGAGCGAGATGTTTACCCGGGAGTCATTGAAAGAACTAACTGCGTGGGGTAAGACATATTATGAGTTCCGTTGTTAGTATTAGGGAAGATCTATCCGGAGGTAATTTGGGACTTGTTGGAAAAAGGTCATGACGCCATTGGATTGCACGTTTGAATACGGTATACAGTTTAGGATCGTGCGAGCTACCTATCTGCACCAAAATGTGCACCAAGACTGCACATTTGATGCTACGTCAGTCCTTGGTTGGTTCTCGGTTAGTTTCATAAGTCTATTTTTGACATTACTTTTTGCACTGTACTACGAAAAGACATTCAATTTGGACCGGTCTTACCAGTAATGTCAATTAAATGTCACCAAGCGCGTGCCAAAGTGCGCGCCAAACATGTACTCTTGACCTTCGTCTGGTCTTCGCTTGAACTCACGAAATCGCAGTTCTTGATGTGAAAAACACCGTTTTTGAGAAATAGTGCAAGGTCTGCCTTCGGATTCGAAGTCCGCGACTCTATCCAATTGAGCTACGGGCGCAAATATCGATCCGATAAAAATATACGACTAATTGCCTAATTTTGCCAGCGCTTCGTTCGCTGCTTCGCTTACGTAGGTTTCACCCGAACCTTCGCGACCATCGCGGAGGTGCTTGTATATCTTCACGGCCGACTCCCTTCTACCCGCCTGGGCAAGGCTTTCAGCGAGGAGCAGGCAGGCCTTGGTGGCCTTTATACGTTCGTAGGCATCTTTGGTTTCAGCCGCTCTGAGCAGTAAATCCATCGAGCCGGAATCGCCCGTATTCGCCAGCGCCCAGCCGGCCGCCAGGCGGATTTCACGGTCCTTATCGTCAAGCGCCGCCCTTAACTGTTTGACCGATCCGGTGTCCTTGAGCACACCAAGGTTCTGGATCATAGTCAACTTCATTTTACCGCCAGATTTGCCCAGAGCATTTCGGAACTGTTCGGCCGCGCCGTCGCCTATGGCGGTAAGGGCCATAGCCGCCGGTTCGTAAAGCTTATCGTCGAGCAGCATCTGACCGAGCGTCGGGACGGCCTCTTTGCCGCCGGCAACCTGTAACTGCTCGATGAGGTATTTCTGAACAGCTTTCGGTCGATCTCCGCCGAGCTGAGAGGCCAGCGTCCGCGCAAAAGCACGCTGCGTTCGATTGTTATTCAGCTTGCAGACGTGTACCGCCAGGCAGTGAAGGGCGTATCTTGCCTTAAAGTCTTCGCCCTTGGCGGGATCGACGAGCATGCCGATCAGAGCGACCAGACTCTCGCGTCCCCCTTCGTGTATCCGAGCGGTAACATCGTCCACATTTTGTTTGTCGATCTTACTGAGCATGCCCCTTTCGTCCGGATCGGGCAGGCTGTCAATTAGTTTTCTTAGAGCAGATGTTCGTCTTGCCATGTCTTATATCCTCACCTTATGTGCCGCGAATAAATAGTCAATAGTAAATATCACAGATGCCAGGGCGCCCGCATCGGCTGATTGACAAGCCGGTTCGCTTCTTCATCGCCGATTATTTCTTCTTTAACCGGGTCATAGCGCAGCTTGCGCCCGGTTCGAATTGCGATATTCGCCAGATGCAGGATCGTCGCGCTTCGATTGGCTGCGTCTGCATTGCCGCCTGCGCGTTTGCGAGTCTTAACCGCTTCGGCGAACGTAACGAGCGGCTCGGGGTCGGGCATTTCTTTGATCTTCTCCTGATCTTCCTCGCTCAAATCACTGAGGCGAACCTCCCGCGACTGTCTGCGGTCGTAAGACGGCTGGCCGTCCACTGGCCATTCTTTGCTGTCGAAAACGAAAGTCATGCCGTCGGCGTATTTCAGCTCGACCCAGCCCCACATCCCGCAGGCCTCCGGATGCGCCGGCGGCGCGTAAGCCTCGATCTCCACCGGGCTTGTGTCGTCCTTTGCATATACCCACTGTACCGGATCGTAATGATGCTGGCCCATGTCGGCAAGTCCGCCGCCTTCGTAATCCCAATACCCGCGATGCGTGCCGCCGTGCCGGTGCCGATGGTACGGCCGCAGCGGGGATGGGCCGCAGTACATGTCCCAGTCGAGGCTCTTCGGTATCGGCTGCGGCTGGGCGTTTACCATGCCGCTCCACTGCTTGACCTTAAGGCCCCCGCGCTTAATGTGCACGCCCTTGCAGTCCTTCAGCAACCCGCTTGCCATGATCTTGTGAATCTCGATGTTCTTTGGATTCCGGCTCCTGCCGAACCTGCCGAACGTGCCGACCTGGAAAATACGTTTGTAGCGTTTCTCAGCTTCTGCCACCGCGCGGCCCTCGGCGATGAATCGAGTCATCGGTTTTTCGCACAGCACATCTTTGCCGGCTTCCATTGCCGCTATGGAGATCAGCGCGTGCCAGTGGGGCGGCGTTGCAATCGCGACCACGTCGATGTCCTTACGCTCCAGAACTCGTCGGAAGTCGGTGTAGATGCTCTTGTTATCCGCCTTGCCGACGAACTTGACGTCGCATATAGCGAGCTTCTTCGCCTCCAGACCCATCGCCTTGAACGTGCCGTTGCCGCGACCGCCGCAGCCGATCAGCGCGCCGCCGAACGTCTCGCTGGGCGGGGTCTGGTTCGCTCCGCCCAGGACTCGCCTGGGCACGATCGTAAACGCCGCGGCCGTCCCGGCTGAGCCTTTCAAAAACTGTCGTCTGGTAACATCATTGATCTTTGGCATGATATATTCTCCTGTTCATATAACCATCCACTAAACTGCGTTTGTGGCTGCCACAAGTCTCGTGCCGGTAAATCATTCCTTGCAGACCACAACACTTCTGTTACCGCCCGAGGTCGCAAACCTATCCGTTCAGGACCCAGCCATTGCGGTACGTTTTGCGTATATATTCGTCCGCCTCAGGACAATCCGGGGCTTTCAGGTCCGTGCCGTCCCAGGCGAGTTTCTTGCCCGCTGTTTCCCGCTCTTCGCCCTCTCTGGTCTTCTTCGTTACGAGCTCGCCGGCGCGGTATGAGACAAGCGCCAGCATGTTTGCCTCGATCAAAGCGCCGGAGTAATCGAAGTTGCAGGTGGTCGGACTGCCGGTCTTGCAGGCAACGATCCACTCTTTGTGATGTCCGAGCGACGGCGGAATAAGCTCATCCGGCTTGGGCGACTCATACTGCGTCATATCATTTTCGCGCTGTTTCGGCATCAGGATTCGCAGATTGTAGTCAGTAAGCAGCCAGCCTTTGTCTCCTTTGAACAGCGCTCCTTTGAACAGGCCCTCTCTGTTAAAGGCCTTTGCGGGCATGCCGGGCTTCTTTCCGCCGTCGTACCAGTATGCTTTCACGGCCGGACGCCAGTCGTTGGCCGGGTGGTCCCACTCGGCGGTGAGCCACGTTGGGCACGTATCGGTGCTGATCGGAGAGCCGCCCGCCTTGCAGGTTGTCGGAAGCTTCAGATCGAAACCCCAATAGGCCATATCCATCATGTGGCTGCCCATATCTCCGATCTGCCCGCTGCCGAAGTCCCAGAAACGATTCCACTTCAGGCATCCGCCGATGTAGCCGGGATTGTAAGGGTGGTGCGGCGCCGGGCCGAGCCACAGGTCCCAGTTGATGTGATCGGGAATGGGTTTTACTTCCGGTAAATAGTTGCCGCCCTTGGGCGTTCGGCTGCACCAGACGCGGACTTCGCTCGGCGTTCCGATAGCTCCGTTGCGAATAAGCTCCACCATGCGCCGGTAATTATCGCTGGCGTGAATCTGTGTGCCCATCTGCGTGCGAATCTTGCCGCTATTGTTAATGTACGTCTGTCGGACCATCCGGGCCTCCTCGACGGAATTGGCCAGCGGCTTTTCACAATAGACATGCTTGCCGCGGTTCATCGCCCACATGTTCACAAAAGCGTGCGTATGATCTGTCGTCGAGCATACGACGGCATCGATGTTCTTTTGTTCCAGGCACTTGCGCCAGTCTTCATAGGTCTCCGCCTGTGGAAAATCCTTAGCCGCAGCAGCCAGATTCTTGGCGTTCACATCGCACAGCGCAACAATATTCTCACTCTTGACGGCATTTAAATTGGACCCGCCGCGTCCGCGAACACCAATCACGGCGATATTGAGCTTCTCATTGGGAGAGTTGCCGGCTTTGAGAATGCCCGATTTCAGCACAACCAGCCCCGCTCCGACCGCAGCGCTGTTTTTAAGGAAGGTACGACGTTTGATTTGATCTTGCATGACCATCTCCTTCTATTAAAAGTGCAAAAACGTATGCAATCTGACAAAATCCCCAATAGTTTATACGAGAATCGCAAGACCTTCAAGCCCTATCTACAACACGCGAAACAGAAATATTTGCCGCCGGCGACGTTCGGGAGTCAAGGTGATAGATATTAATTTATCTTGACGTGCTTATAGCCGATGTAGTATAAATAATTATGTGGCAGAAATTGTGGTTTTCTTTTTGTCTTGAACATGCATTAGTGTTTTGAAGGACTGAGGTGATCGGGGGCGGCAAATATTCACATCGAACAGAGCAATAATCCAGAATTGGAAAATACCTGTAAACTCTATCGGCTGCTTTGGTGCGTATCCAGAGCAGACTTGTAGAAACTTTATTTATGAAGGAGGATTATCATGCGTAAGAAGCTAATTTTTCTGATCTCGCTAACTCTGGTGTTCGGAATTTCGGCGAACATTGCCTCCGGAGTCGTAGACGAGAGTCTCGTAGGCTGGTGGCGGCTCGACGATGGTTCGGGAACAACCGCCGTTGACTCGAGCGGCAATGGCAACGACGGCGCGCTGATGGGCGATCCGCAGTGGGCAGTCGGAAAAGTCGGAGGGGCCCTGCAACTCGACGGAGACGATGACTTCGTGGATGTGCCGCACGCTCCAATCCTGACGGTGGACAACGAAGTTACAGTGATGGCCTGGATTAATGCCGAAAGGCACGAAGGCCCCGGCGGCGAAGGCTGGCAGGGTATTCTCGCAAAAGGAAACAGCCCCCGATCGTACAGCCTCTATACCGTAGGGGCCAGCGGCGTTCTCCATTTCAGCACAACGAGCGGCGGGGCTTTTGTCGGCTCGACGAGCAGTACCCAGGTTCCGCTCAATGAATGGGTGCACGTTTGTGCTCAGGTGATTGACGGCGGCCACCAGTACTACATAAATGGCGAAGACGCAGGCACAGGCGGCAGCGGAATCAACCTGGTTGGAATGGCAGACACAGCAAATGTCGTAATTGGCAGGACGCAGGAGGGGGCAACCCGCAGCTTCCTCGGACTGATTGACGATGCCCGTGTTTACAATCGCGCCCTGACACAGGAAGAGGTGCAGATCGCAATGATAGGTGAGGGCCAGCCGTTCGCTTTCGGTCCAACCCCGGAGGACGGTGCTTTGCTCGAAGCGACCTGGACTACCCTGACATGGTCGGCCGGCGATTTTGCAGTCTCACATGACGTCTACATGAGCGATAATCTCGAAGACGTTAACAGTGGAGCCGAAGCTGCATTCCAGGCCAACAAGCCCCTGAACGACACGACGCTCATTGTCGGCTTCGCCGGATTTCCTTTCCCGGAAGGGCTCGTTCCCGGGACCACCTATTATTGGCGTGTCGACGAGGTTAATGACACCGACCCTAACAGTCCCTGGACAGGTGACGTCTGGAGCTTCTCGGTTCCGCCGCGAAAGGCGTACAATCCTGCTCCTTCCGACGGGGCGGAGTTCGTACTGACCGACCCCGAGCTTAGCTGGACCGGCGGCTTCAACTCGAAGCTTCATACTATATATTTCGGCGACGATTTCGACACGGTAAGCAACGCCACCGGGGGCACCCAACAGACAAGCACTACTTTCGTGCCCGGCCCCCTGGAACCGGACAAGACCTACTACTGGCGTATTGACGAATTCGATCCGCCCGCCACTCACAAAGGTGACGTCTGGAGCTTCACCACGCTGCCGGACATACAGATTACCGATCCGGACCTCATGGGCTGGTGGAAGCTCGATGAAGGCCAGGGTACTACTGCTGTTGACTGGTCCGGTCACGGCCGGCACGGCACGTTCGAAGGCGAGCCTGTCTGGGTACAGGGAATCGACGGCGGCGCTCTGGAATTCGATGGAAGCAGCTACGTGGACACCGGCTACACGGAAAACCTGCCTACGTACACAATATCCTGCTGGGTTAAGAGTCCCGACGCCCCGTCCGGAGCAGCGCCGAGCGGACCGCTTCACAGGGAGCAGAACTACCAGTTCAACTGGAACCACGGCAACGAAACCTTCCGGGGAGCGGCGGCGATGAATGTCGAGGACACCTGGCAGGCCGCCAGCTATATGCCGCTCAGCGCCGACACCTGGTACCATCTGGCCGCAACGTACGATGGAACCGAGTTCAAGGCTTACAGAGACGGTGAACTGATTACTACAACCCCTGTGTCCGGCGAGCCGAATCCGGAAAGCAACAGTGCCAAGCTCGGCAGACACGCTCTGGCGGAGCAATTCTTCACCGGTACAGTGGACGATGCACGTGTCTATAACAGAGCACTCACCGCCGAAGAAATTCAGAAGGTGATGCGAGGCGATCCCTTCGTGGCCTGGGATCCGAGTCCGGCCAATAATTCGACGCCGAACGTTGATGACGTACTGCCGCTTAGCTGGTCGCCCGGCGACAACGCTGCAGAGCACGATGTGTATTTCGGCACGGACGAGGACGACGTCGATGACGCCGACGCAACCGACACGACGGGTATATATCGCGGCCGTCAGAGCAGCACCACCTTCACCCCCGCCGAGCAGATCGGATGGGGCGACGGACCGTTCTTCTGGCGTATCGACGAGATTAACACGGACGGAACCATCAGCGAAGGAAGACTCTGGACCTTCACAGTCGCCGACTTTATCCTCGTTGACGATATGGAGAGCTACACCGACAACGACGCGGACGGCGAGGCGATCTGGCAGCACTGGATTGACGGCTTTGGTGTCAATACAAACGGCTCGCAGGTCGGTTATACGCTGCCGCCTTATGCCGAGCAGAGCATTGTCCATAGCGGCAGTCAATCCATGCCGCTGCAGTACGATAACACCGGCGGCGTTACGAATTCCGAGGCCGAAATGGAGCTGACCGACGCACGCGACTGGACCGAGCAAGACGTCGCGGAACTGTCGATCTGGTTCCAGGGGCGGGCGCCATCTGTCGGCAGCTTCGTCGAAGGCCCGGGCGGCACGATCACGATGACCGGCTCCGGCGCCGATATCTGGGGCACGGCTGATCAGTTCCACTTTGCCTACAGGACTTTGACCGGCCCCGGAACTATTATTGCACAAGTCCAGAGCGTGGAAAATACAGACGGCTGGGCCAAGGCCGGCGTGATGATTCGTGAGACGCTGGAGCCCGGCTCGAGACACGCTTTCGGATGCGTAACGCCTGAAAACGGAGTCGCTTCGCAGGGTCGTCTCGAAGCGGACGGCGAAAGTTTCAATGCCGCCGAGGGAGACATCACGGCGCCTCACTGGGTAAGACTGGAACGCGATGTAGCCGGAAACTTCACGGTCACGCACTCGGCGGATGGCTCGTCATGGGTGCCTGTGTCGGGGGCCGTCCCGCAGAATATCCAGATGAGTTCAACAGTCCATATCGGCCTGGCGGTGACGTCACACAACGCCGGTGTGACTTGTGAGGCTGTATTCTCGAACGTCACCATAACCGGTAACGTCACCGGGCAGTGGACGAATCAGGACATCGGAATCGCCAGCAACGCCGCTGAGCCGTTGTATGTGGCGGTGTCCAATGCGGCGGGCACACCTGCAATAGTGTCCAATCCCGATCCCGCCGCGGCGAACGCCGAGGAATGGACCCCGTGGGTAATCCCGCTGTCGGACTTCTCCGACCAGGGCATAAACCTCAGCGACGTCGACAAGATCGCCGTCGGGCTCGGCTCCAGGGGCGGTGCAGCCTCCGGAGGTTCGGGCATTATGTTCATCGACGACATCAAGCTTTATCGATCCGGAGAAGCCCCGCGTCAATAGGCTTGATAGACGGATGAATTAGACGTGAATTCTATCAGGGCCCGCATCACCCGATGCGGGCCTTTTTCTTTCGCCGGAGAAAAGCAGGCTCGGGCCAGCCGGAAAAATCCGATAGAGTGGAAGGATATTAATTTGCTTCATCCGGTTAATGCGTAGGTAACATGGTGATCCCCAAAGACCGAGAAAAATCGTTCGGGGCCCCAGATGTCCAAATTACCCCCCTGGCTGCCCTAATTTGGCCATCTGCCCAAACGATTTTTCTCTCGATCTAATCCCAGGGTCCCGACCTATGCAGTGACCCACTCATCATTAACCGGATGAACCATTAATTTTCCTTGACGCGCCGATAGCCGATATAGTATAAATGTCAGTGGTAGGGATTTTGGGTATTAAAACTCAGTCGCCGTGGTACGTGTCCGGGGCAGACTTACTGAAACTCTTATTATGAAGGAGGACTACCATGTCTGGGAAATTGATCTCTTCGGCTTCGATAATGCTTGTTTTAGCTGTGTTTCTTCCGGTTGCCGGTTCTCTGCTCACAGGAACGCCGGCCGCTCATGGCCAAGGTATGTACGCTCTGGAAGTCAACGGATCGTCTTTAACAATTGATGATGACGAAGATGTTCTTCGATTGGGCACTTACACGTACGAGTTCTGGATGAAGGACCTGCAAGGCCCGACGGGCAGTTGGAGAAACATTTTCTGTAAAGGCCCGGGAGATACTGCGGCGGGAAGAGGACCGCTGCTGGCTCTGCGCCCGAACGATCCGGGACTGCATTTCTCCCACAGCACCGGGTCTGCCCAAGAGACAGCAAACATCACAGAAGGAATCGAAGCAAACGTATGGACACACATAGCCCTCGTGCTTACCGCGTTGGACGGAGACCAGATAATATATATAAACGGAGAGCAAGCCGTATCGGAGGACGTCTCAAGCCTTACGGATACCACGCAGAGCGCCGTTCTCAGAATAGGCCTGGGCGCTAACGTCGTTCTGGACGATTTCCGCGTCTGGGACTATGCCCGCACACAGGAAGAAATCCAGACCGACATGAACCATGAAGTCACCGGCGTCGAAGAAGGTCTGGTCGGCTACTGGCGGTTTAACGACGGAGAAGGTACGGTGGCCCAGGACTTGTCGGCTTACGAAAATCACGGAAATATCACCGATCCGGTCTGGACGACGGAAGCGGCGCCCATCGAGCCGGGCGAGCCCCCCGTTGCTGCTTCCCGCCCCAGCCCCGCCAATGGCGAACTCTATCCGGATACATGGGTAACCCTTACCTGGCGTCCGGGCGATTTTGCCGCCTCGCACGATGTCTATCTGGGCGACAATTTCGAGGACGTCAACGACGGCGCCGCCGACACATTTCTGGGCAACGTCGGCGCGGCGATGCAGATCGTCGGCTTTGCCGGATTCCCATTGCCCGACGGTCTGGTTCCCGGAACGACTTACTACTGGCGGGTCGACGAGGTCAACGACGCCCATCCCGAAAGCCCCTGGAGAGGCCCGGTCTGGAGCTTCTGGGTTCCGTCCACCAAGGCGTATGATCCCAGCCCGGCCGACGGCGCTCAATATGTCGGCACTGAAGTGACCGTTAGCTGGGAGCCCGGCCACGGCGCGAAACTGCACAACATCGTCTTCGGCGAGAGCTTCGAAGACGTGAACAGCACTGATGCCGGATCGTCGGTGACGGGCACGAGCTTCACCCCGGAAACAGTCGAAAAGGGCAAGACTTATTACTGGCGTGTGGATGAGCTGAATCCGCCCGCGACAGTAAAAGGCGACGTCTGGAGCTTCAGCACGCTGCTCGATATACCAATTACCGATCCCAACCTTGTCGGCTGGTGGAAGTTCGATGACGATGCGGGCACGACTGCTATTGACTCTTCCGGCTACGACAATTACGGCACGCTGCAAGGCGATCCGCAGTGGGCAATCGGACACGACGGCAGCGCCCTGAGTTTCGACGGTATCGACGACTTCGTGGAGGTGCCGCACGCAGAGATTCTGACCGTGGACAATGAGGTTGCGGTAATGGCCTGGATACACGCATCAAGACACGGCGGCCCCGGTACTCAGGGCTTTCAGGGCATTATCTCAAAGGGCAACCCGCCCCGCTCGTACAGCTTGTACACTCAATCGGCCGGGACGCTCCATTTCAGCACGACGAGCGGCGGCGCTTACGTCGGCTCCAGCAGCAGCGAGCAGGTGCCGCTGAACGAGTGGGTGCACGTTGCCGCGATGGTGGCCGGCGGCGAACAGCTCTACTTCATTAATGGAGAGCCGGCCGGAACGGGCGGCAGCGGGATCGAACTGCCGGGATTGGCGGACACGTCTACCGTTGTTATCGGCAGGACCAACGAGGGCTCAACCCGCAGTTTCCTCGGAATGATAGATGATGTCCGGCTCTACAACAGGGCTCTGACTCAGGATGAGGTCCTGCTGGCGATGCGGGGCGATACGAGTCGGGCCTGGAGCCCGAGTCCGGCCAACGGCGCAGTAGCGGCCGTCAATACCGCGACGCCGCTGACGTGGTCCGCCGGCGACGACGCATCCGAGCACGACGTCTATTTCGGCATGGACAAAACGGCCGTATCGGACGCCGACACTTCCGATACGACGGGCGTCTACAAGGGCCGTCAAAATGCGGCAGCCTACACGCCCGACGGCATCACAATCGACAGCGGACCCTACTACTGGCGCATTGATGAAGTCGCCGCGGACGGTTCCATCGTCGAGGGTGCGGTCTGGACCTTTTCGGTGGCCGACTATGCTGTTGTAGATGATTTCGAGTCCTATAACGACATTCCCGCAGGCGAACCCGGCAGCAATCTCGTTTACGTCGCGTGGGTTGACGGATTTGATAATCCGAACGTAAACGGCTCGACAATCGGATACGTTACCGGAGCATCCATGGAGACCGGCAACGTCCACGGCGGCGGCAATCAGTCCGTGCCGTTCCAGTACGACAACACCACTGCCGCTGTCTCGGAAGTGGTACGCACGTTTGCATCGGCGCAGGATTGGACCGCTCACGGCATTATCACGCTGTCGCTGTGGTTTGCCGGAGACGCGGCCAACGTGCCCGGTCAACTGTACGTCGAGATCAACGGCGTCCAGGTGAATTACAACGGCGACATGAGCAACCTTACGCGGGCGCCGTGGTTACCCTGGAATATCGATCTGACAGAGGTCAACACGAACCTGAGCAACGTCACGAGTCTGGCCATCGGCATCCAGGGCGCCGGCGCAACCGGCACGCTGCTGCTCGACGATATCCGGCTCTACGCCAAACCTCGCGCGCTGGCCACGCCGGCGCAGCCCGGCACGGCGGGACTTGCCGCGCAGTTTAACTTCGACGGAAACGCTAACGACAGTGCCGGCAGTCACAACGGCACGATCACCGGCAATCCGCTCTATCCCTCTGGCAAGTTCGGCCAGGCGATCGCTCTGGACGGGATCGACGATTACGTCGTCGTCGGTTCGATCGGCATAAGCGGCGATCAGCCCAGGACAATCGCCGGCTGGGCAAAGGCCAACGTGATCGGCAATTCGGCGTGGGTGAACGTCTTTGGCTTCACCGGTCCCTCGGGCGCCAACGGCCACTTCGACATCGAGTTAGTGGGCGACACCGCCAACACCACTCTCGGCTGGTACGGCCTGCACGTCTACGGCTGGGAGCGGGATATTATCCCGGTCGATCTCGAGTGGCACCATCTGGGCGCTTCTTACGACGGTACGACAATCAAGTGGTACGGCGACGGCATTCTCGTCGGCAGCGAAGACAGAACCATCGACCCGCCCGATAACGTCCACGTCGGCAAGCGGCAGGACAACGACAACTACTTCCCGGGTCAGGTCGACGATTTCCGCATCTACGACCGTGTCCTGACCGACGAGGAAATGGCCGGACTCGCCGGCATGACTCAGCCGTACGATAAGCCGCTTTGAAAGTGTGACGGTGAGACAGTGTGACAGTAATACGGTCACACTGTCAAACCGTCAGACCGTATCACCTTCGGCCGTTGCCCTTTTTGTTTTCGGATTGGGAGCTTCTTGTCCCAGGGATTGGATTTTCGAGGTTTGTATCGCGGCCTGTTGTCCTTCTTAGGCATGGAATCAAGCACGACCTGAAACTTGCGAATTACCGCAAGATGCTCCGGCTTGTTGCTGGCGATAAGGTTATTCTCTTCAAAAGGATCGGCGATCAAGTCGTAAAGCTTTGATATCTCCCGCTGTTCGCTTGCCCACACCTTGTACCGCTTGTCGCGAATCACTCGTTCGGCGTAATCCACTTTGCCGCGAACGCCCTTCTCGTCGAGCTTGGCCGGTCCGTGTCCGAGAGCCATAATCCACTCGCGCGGTGAATCATCGGCTCTTCCGAGCAGAAGCGGTGCGATAGAGAGGCCATCAATATCGAGATCGCCCGGAACCCCGGCGCCGCCCAGCTCGGCAAAAGTCGGCAGCAAGTCGGTTAAATCTGTCAGGGCGACCGTCTCAACGCCTTGCGGCACAAGCCCCGGGCAATTCACGATATACGGCGCGCAGACGCCGTTCTCGGTCTTTCTGGCCTTGCCGCCGCGAATTTTTCGGCCGTTTCGCGTACCGGTCCAGCCTCTGCTTGTGCCGTTGTCCGTCGTGAATATTATAATCGTTCGATCCCGTATCTTAAGACCATCGAGGGCTTTAACGATCCTGCCGACAAGCTCGTCCGTATAGCGCACCATTGCCTTATGCGTTTCGAGCTTGCCCTCAACATCCGGCTCACTCGGCGTCGTGGTCAGAGGCCCGTGAGTCAGGGCCATCGGAAAGTAGAGCATCATCGGATCATTCTTGTGCTCGGTCATGAAGCGGATCAGGTAATTCGTATATACATCCGGCCCGAATTTCCCCTGGTAAGTCTTGCTTCCCTCTGGTGTGTTGATGTAAGCATCCCAGTACCGCTTGCCGCTGGGAGGATTACCGGTCTCGTACCCGGTCCATACGCACCAGTCGTCGAAGCCGTGTTTTCTCATCGCCTCAGGCTCGATGCGGAAATCATTGATCTGCCACTTGCCGACCGCCGCGGTCGCATAGCCGGCCTTTCTCATGATGCGGGCGAAGGTCATGTTCTGCCTGATCTTCCAGTCGAAGTACCCCACACCCCAGCGGGGAACATCCCAGTGGTTGACCCAGCCGTTTCGCCAGGGGTATTGCCCCGTCAGCAGCGCGGCTCTGCTCGGCGTACACTGCGGCATGGAATAGGCGTTCTCGAACTTCATGCCTGTCCTGGCCAGAGCATCGATATTCGGCGTTTTTATATCCTCGGCCCCGTAACAGCTTATCCATTCCTTGCCGAGATCATCGACCATGATGAACAGAATGTTGGGGCGATTCTTCTGTCTCTCCGAACGTGAGGAGTTAGAAGCCGACAGAACGGGCAACACAGCCGCCCATCCCGCCTTTTTCAAAAAATCACGCCGCGTTGGCCGGGATCGTTCGTTTTCTGTTTGCTCGCTCGCCACTTCTCTATCAAGCATCGGCTATTCCTGCCATCAAACTATGATCACGATGAAAAACGCTGGAATTCAGCAGCTATCATTAATATGATTGCATACTGTACAATGCATCGCCCGACCATCATAGTTAATGAAAAGTGTAATGTCAATAAAGCTGAGCAAACGGGATGAAGAGTTGCTGAACGGCCTGCACGGAGAGGCCGGCCGGATGGCCATGCGGATTGTTGCGAGGATGGCTGAGGTCCTGGAGACTCCGGAGCTGATGGATATAACCCAGGCGCATATCGACGGCTGTGGGCTGCTCAGCGAAACGGGATTGGAATTCGCCGAAACGCTCGCGGCAAAAGGCGGGCAGGTTTGTGTCCCGACGACGCTGAATATGGGGCCGCTCGATCTGCAGAACTGGCGTCGATTCGGCATAGATGAAGAGTTTGCCGGCAAGGCGATCAGGCAGGCGAAAGCTTATGAGTCCATGGGGTGCATCCCGACCTGGACCTGCGCGCCGTATCAGAGTTATTTAACGCCGCGATTCGGCCAGCAGATCGCCTGGGGCGAGTCCAACGCGATCTGTTACGCCAACTCGGTCCTCGGCGCGCGAACCAACCGATACGCCGACTATATGGACATCTGTGCCGCGATAACCGGCAGAGTACCCAAATGCGGCCTACATCTGGATGAGAATCGCAAGGGGCAGATACTTCTGAAACTCGTTGACATCCCCGCTGTCCTGATGAAGAGCAACGAGTTCTACGTTGTGCTGGGGCATCTGCTCGGAACTCTGGCCGGGGAAAAGATTGCTGTCATCGAGG
Source organism: uncultured Pirellulales bacterium (assembly GCA_964598225.1). GTDB lineage: Bacteria > Planctomycetota > Phycisphaerae > Sedimentisphaerales > Anaerobacaceae > SG8-4. The sequence goes on along the minus strand of CAZRBG010000061.1, from coordinate 16,834 downwards.
GACTTGCGCCTAACCCGTCCAGCGACCAGTTGAAGGCATTTTGTGCCGCCGCGGCATCTTCCGGTGCGGTGGCTCTTTTTCACGCAATCGGGATTACGCCGGAGGCAGCTTCAATCGAACAGGCCTTCGGCGGCGGCAGGCCCGAACAAGTCATCGACATCGGCCCCGCCGAATTGCGAAAGGCCCGTTCGGAGTTATCCACGGCAGAAGATGGAGAAAAGCTCGATCTGGTCGTGCTGGGCTGTCCGCATTTTTCATTCGATGAATTCCGCGAGCTGGCGCGGCTGATAAATGCAGAGAAGCAGAAAGACGGCAAACTCAGCGATAATGTAAGGTTCATCGTAATAACTTCCCGGACGTCACACGCCCTGCTCCAGCGAAGCGATTCTCTCGACACGATAACAGACTTCGGAGTGGAGATAACGCTCGACACCTGTGTATTCCATACGCCGATGGTGTCACGAGATACAAAAGTGCTAATGACCAATTCCGGCAAATGCTCGTATTACGCGCCCGGCGAACTCGGCGTGAAAGTCGCATTCGGGAGCATGGCTGAGTGTGTGCAGTCTGCTGTCAAAGGAAAAGTATGCCGAAAGGAGTCGATATGGAACGAAATCTGATCGGAAGGCCGATAGTGGCGGGCTCGGCTGAAGGGACGGCTCTGGTCTCCAAAGAACCCATCAGTTTCTGGGGCGGGGTCAGCCCGCAGACGGGTGAAATCATCGACCGGCGCCACGAACTGTCGGGCGCCAACGTTGCCGGCAAAGTGTTCGTGTTTCCGACAGGCAGAGGCTCGAGTACCTCCAGCGCCGTTCTAATGCAGAGCATCAAGGCCGGCGTCGCGCCCGCGGCTATAATCAACACAAACGTCGATCCGATGTTGGCGCTGGGCAGTATTGTGTCGGACGAGTTGTATCAAAGAACTGTACCGATTGTGATCCTGAAGCAAGAAGATTCTCTGTCTATAAAGCGGGATGACCACCTCGTAGTCAAACCGGATGGAAAAGTGTTAATTAATTCAAAATGAGGTTATCAGCGTGAAGACAAAACCAATCATCGCAGGACTCTGCATTGTTTTAATCACAGCAGCGACGATATTTGCAGTTGACAAAACGGAATCCGAAGTCGACGCCGGTTATCTGACGCTCGATCGAATCATCGACTCCAACGAGTTCAATCCCGAATCGTACGGCCCGATTCGCTGGCTCGAAGACGGCACAGGCTATACTACCCTGGAAGAACCATCAGACGATGAAGAAGATGAAGACTCGGATGAAAAGAAAGGCAAAGATATTGTCCGATACGATCCGGAAAGCGGCAAGCGAGAGATACTGGTGTCGACAGAATTGTTGAAGCCAAACGCCGACGCGAACTCTTTGAAGATCGCCGACTACTCGTGGTCGGAGGACGGCAAGAAGCTGCTGATCTTCACGAACACCAAACGCGTATGGCGCAGGAACACGAGGGGAGACTACTGGGTGCTCGACCTGACTACGGAAAAACTCCAGGAACTCGGAGGCGACGCCGAGCCCTCAACGTTGATGTTCGCGAAATTCTCACCCGACGGCACACGCGTCGCGTACGTGCGGCAGAAGAATCTGTACGTGCAGAACCTGGATGATCTGAGCATAACGCAACTGACCGACGACGGCGGTGAAAACCTCATCAACGGCACGTCCGACTGGGTCTACGAGGAAGAGTTCGCACTGCGAGACGGCTTTCGCTGGAGCCCAAACGGCAAGTTTATCGCCTACTGGCAATTCAACACCGAAGGCGTTAAAGATTTTCACCTGATTAACTATACGGATGCGCTGTATCCGAAGATAACCAGCTTCGAGTATCCCAAAGTCGGGCAGACCAACTCCGCCTGCCGCGTCGGCGTTATCAATTCCAGCGGCGGCAAGACACTCTGGTTCGAGCCTTCGGATGATCTTCGCAACCATTATATCCCGAGAATGGAGTGGGCCGACAATTCAAAACAGATCGTATTTCAGCATCTCAACCGCCTGCAGAACACCAATGAAATCACGCTCGGCTACGTGCGCAAGGGCAAGATGCGCATAATCATGACCGAACGTGACGACGCATGGCTCGACGTGAGAGACAAGCTGAACCTGCACTGGCTCGAAGGCGGCAAACGTTTCACCTGGCTGAGCGAGCGGGACGGCTGGCGGCATCTTTATCTGGTTTCCCGCTCCGGAAAAATAGTCAAACTCCTGACTCCGGGCGAATTCGACGTGATTTCAATGGTAGGCGTCGACGAGAACCGAGGCCGGGCATATTACATGGCCTCGCCGGATAATCCGACTCAGCGCTATCTCTATTGCAGCCCGCTCGACGGTTCCGGCAAAGTAGAGAGAGTCACGCCGGCCGGACTGGACGGCACGCACAGCTACCAGATGTCGAAAGATTGCAAGTGGGCGATACACACTTATTCCGCGGCCAATAAGCCTCCCGTTATAGACCTTGTCCGCCTGCCCGAGCACGAGACCGTGAGAGTCCTGGAGGACAACAACGAGCTTTGCGAAAAGGTGGAAGCTCTTAAAAAACTGCCGACCGAGTTCTTCCGCATCGACATCGGCGACGGCGTCCTTCTCGACGGCTGGATAATCAAGCCGCCCGATTTCGATCCGCAGAAGAAGTATCCGCTGTTTTTCTACGTCTACGGCGAGCCCGCGGGCCAGACGGTTCTCGACAAATGGGGAGGGAAAAGATACCTCTGGCACCTTATGCTGGCACAGCAGGGGTATCTGGTCGTGAGCGTGGACAATCGCGGCACGCCGGCGCCTCGCGGCCGTCAGTGGCGAAAATGCATCTATCGTCAGATCGGGATCCTCGCATCCGCCGACCAGGCGGCGGCTACGCGAGCCATAATTAAGCAACGGCCGTACGTCGATCCCGACAGAGTCGGCATCTGGGGCTGGAGCGGCGGCGGCTCAATGAGTCTGAACGCCATATTCCGGTATCCCGATCTGTACCACACGGCTATGGCGCTCGCGTTCATCAGCAACCAGCGCTACTACGACACAATTTATCAGGAGCGCTACATGGGCCTGCCGGACGACAACGAAGAAGGCTACAGAAAAGGCTCGCCTATAACGTTCGCACAGCAGCTTAAGGGCAATCTCCTTATAATCTACGGCACGGCCGACGACAACTGTCACTACCAGAACTTTCAGGCCCTTGTCAACAAGCTGATCGAGCACGGCAAGCATTTTTCAATGATGTCGTACCCGAACAGGACTCACGCGATAAAGGAAGGCAAAGGAACCAGGCGACACCTCTATGAGTTGATGACCAGATACCTCAACGAAAACCTGCCGACGGGCCCGAAGTGATTGGTGGGCTAAATCCGTGGCGAGGGCGTCTCGCCCTTGTTTTGTGGCGAGGGCATCTTGCCTTTGTTTCTTCGGGAGAATACGACCGGCCTCTGTATATGGAAGAACAACACCAAGCCTGTCTCCGCCGGAAGTCACCCACGAGGGAGAGCGCGGTCTGTGCAATACTCTCATAACATAACAAAGGCAAGATGCCCTCGCCACGAACTGCCCCAGCACCCATCAATTTATGGCAGTCGCAATACTACGTGGTGATTTTCTGGCCCAGGTCTTTTTCGATTGCCTTTTCGTAGATGAGCTTCGAGGCGCAGACATCGAACACCGCCATGCCTACGGACTTGAAGAAGGTGGTTGCGCCCCTTACACGAGGTGAAGTCTTTGCCTGCGTTATGAAACTTCCGAGGGTCGATATCTGATCTCGTGTGAGCCAGCCGTTTTCGAGCGGTACTATCAAATCGCCGGATTCTTTCAGGGCGTGCTCGGTATCGACATAGACGTTCTCAACCAGATAAAACAGCGCCCGTGGAAATTCCCTCACCTCGGGCTTATAGGACCCGATGCCGACAAAGTGCTTGCCCGACAGCAAACCTTCATCGTCCGGCAGGACGGGCTCAGGCGAAGTTGTGGCCGTGATGACAACCTGCGTCTGCTCCAGCAAATCCTCGACGCGATCGACCTGGTGGACCTCAATGCCTGCAAGAACGTGCGAAAGTTTGTCTTTAAGCGCCGAAGCCTTCTCAGGATATAGATCGTGAACGAAAACTTCAGTAATCGGCCCGGCCGAGCAAGCTGCGCGGGCCTGGTGGAAACCCTGAACGCCGGCGCCGATTATTCCAACGGCGTGAGTATCCGCCGGGGCCAGATATCGTACGCTGACGGCGCCGACGGCGGCGGTTCTTACGGCCGTCAGAGCGGGACCATCGAGCAGCGCCAAAGGAAGTCCGGTTTCCGCATCGTTGAGAACAACTATGCCGTTCAGGACGGGGGCATCCTTTTCTGCATTGCCTGGAAACAGCGTCACCACTTTGGTTGCGAAGTAATCACTCAAAAAACACGGCATAAGCAGCAGGACGTCATCGTTATGGTCCACGTGCATCCTCTCGGGCATGTGGAATTCTTTCCTCTCGTACAGAAGCATCGCCGCCTCGATGGCGTCGAGCATTTGCTCGACCCTAGCCGCGTTTAGAATATCCTGTTCGGTCAGATATATCATATTGCCGGCGGAAAAATCTATTTCCATTTAGTCTTGCGGGGTGTGGTAATTCTGTGCTTGCCGTGACAATCGGTGCAGACCATCGTCTCGGTGTTCGCAAAGAGCGGTTGATGCTGCACGGTGTCGATTTTTTCTTTATTGTGACACTCCATGCAAAAAGGATTGATCCCGGGCCTTGGAAACATCACGTCCGGCGCCGTACCTTTACCGCCGGAAGCCCAGGATTCGTCGGCGATGTGCTCGTCCGATTCACCGTGACAGTCCGCACAGCCAATATCGGCCTTAGCATGGGTAACTGCGATGTCTTCATCCATGAAATTCATGTGACACACAAAACATCGGCTGTTGTCGGCTCCGGAGCCCCCCTGCTCGGGATCACCGGCATCGTCATCCAGCAGCAGAGGCTCATCGTCCAGCAACAACGGTGCACCGTCTTCGACTTCTTCTGCTATTTCTTCTTTGGGTTCCGATTCTGAGTCCGGATTCACCTGCCGCTCGTGGACGCTTGCCGGTTGTTCGCAGCCGGCTCCGGCAATGGAAGTTACAATGAGCGCAAGCAACAATAGAAGGTATTTCATAGACACTTCCCCTGTACACGGCGCTCGTAGTGACGCCGTAAGGCGTTGTTCTTATGATGCTCTTACGAGCACACTACAAACGATCAGGTCAGACGTGCTGCCAGTTCTTGAGCCACTGATAGTTGGAAGGCAGCCTGGCCCAGGCTTCTTTGTTGGCGTTGTCCAGCTCGGCGGCTTCCTTCACGTCGAGTTTCCGGCGTTCCATGACGGCTTTTGCAACGTTATCGACATACTCGACACTGTTCAAGCCCGGAATCGGAATGACGGTGTTACTGTGCAAGATGTAGCGAATAGCCAGACGGGCGCGCTGGAAATTCAGTTTCCGGTCGTTGGTAAACAGCGAGCCGGCCGCAAATGGCTTGATGCCGAACGCACCCACGTCCTGCTTCTTCAGAGCATCGAAGACACTGTGCGTTTGGGCTCTCTTGCTCATAGTAGTGAACGGAAAGCACACGCAATCGACCTGCGGGAAATACTCGATCATGAACTTGATCCAGTCTCGATCGTGCGTGGAAAAACCGATGAACCGGGCCTTGCCCTGCTTTTTCGCCTTTTCCAGCGCCTCGATCATCTCGCAAGAGGTGTTGAAAGTGTGCCTGCCGCCGGGCTCGAAGCAGGTAATGCGCCACAGGTCGGTATACTCCTGGTTCGAGGCCTGCAGTACTTCGTCGAGACTTTCCAGCAGTTTCCCGGCCGTGCGGTACTTTTCGTTGCGGGTTTCCTTGCCGCAGTGTGAAAGGGCAAGATACATCTTGTCGCGGCGGCCTTTGAGCGCCTTTGCATCCCGCACAACTTCTCCCTTCGAGCAGGCGTCGATATAATTGATGCCGACGTCGATAGCGCGGCTGACAATCTCAGTGCGTTCTTTCTGGTCGCTCCTGGAATGCCCGCCGAGGCAGACGGCCGATATCATCAGATTTGTCTTGCCCTGCCGACGGTACTCCATGTTCTGGTTGTAGTTGAGGATTTTGGAGGTATCGACCTGTGCGCCGCCGGTTGTCTCTGCACCGAGACCCACAGCTACCCCCGCTGCCGCCATTGCGCCGTCGCGCATAAATTTACGCCGTGTTACTCGTTTGTCTTCCATTGTCAAGCTCCTTTAGACTCGTTGGTGGGGCAACCCTTCGGCTACGCTCAGGGCGGATTCCACCCTACATTTCATTTCTTCGGTTCGGCTAACGGGCGATCGCTCTGCAACTTGAACAGAGCCATCATTTCTTCGTCGCCTAAAGCGCGGTCGTATATGCGAACGTCGTCGATAAGGCCCTCGAATCCGTCGCCTATCATAACATCCATATCGCTGCCGGTATCGATAGGCCAGAGATCGAGAAGGCCGATATCGTGTATCTCGGCCACCACGCCGTCCTTATAGAGCACGGCATCATCGTGCAGATTCGGCAAATCGGCTTGTTTAATAACGGCCGCGACGTGATGCCACTCGCCGTCGTGGACCGGGTCATTCATGTAATAGTAGCCGCCCCTGGGCCTGATGCCGACGCGGCCTCTTATAAAGGCGACGGTAAACATCTTGCCGAAATCATCGGCGCCCCACGATACGATTTCCCCTCTGGCCCTGGTCGTCTTGATCCATGCGGCCACGGTCCTTGGTTTCGTGCCGACGACTCCCTTGTAATCGGCTATTTCGACAAAACCTTCCCCGCTGTCGAACCTTAACGCCCTGCCGATTCGACCGTCAGCCGAATCTTCGTCGAAAGAGAAGTCTTCCCTGAGCTTGCCCTCTCGTTCGTGTTTGGACGAATCTGCTGCTGTCCTGCCGGAAGTCTCATCGAACTTCCACCAGCCGGCAAGGTGGGGATCCGTATCGAGAGTAGATTGCTTCTCCTTGTCGGCCGCAACGACTTCCTGCTGAGCGGCACTTAAGATCAGGAAAGCCACAAGAAACGGCAGCAAGAGGTAAAGTAAATTCTTAGCCATAATATCTCTCCAAAATACTGTTGCCGGGCACCATAAGTCGATCCAAATCAAATCCAGACATATAAAAAATCAGTATAAACAAATTTACTCGGAAATGCAACTACTGACACGAATTTCTGCTACCAACAAAACCAAATCGGCAACTCGACATGAAAATATTCCCGACCTTGCACCATTCCGACGGATTTGGTATGCTTTTGCGGTCATCATACTCGGGTGTTACGTTAACGGCATGCTGCAAAACCAAGGCGCCGGCGCGACGATTACATCGGGCTGGATCTGCCTGCAAAGCGAAGGCAGCCCAATCGAGTTCCGCGATATCTACATAGAACCGGCAAGAAAATAGGACCTTTTTATTCTCGAACCTGCCTGAGAACGAACGGCTCGAATAAGCCATAGCCGACCGTATGATATTTCTCGCCGGGTGGCGGACCCGTCTCCGGCGCCCGGTGAAACATATTCGGCCATGCCGCGCCGAGATTCTCCCCGGCGTGATGAGGGCCGAGCGTGTTTTTGAGAGTTCCCGTGACGATGACGGCGATGTCATTTCGGCCGTTCTTCATCCATCGCGTCACCTCAAGCTCCCAGGGCTGCGAGACGATATAGCCCGCCGAAGCGCCGTTAACCCGCACTTCGGCCACACTTCCATACCACTGAGGAAGTTCCACGATGTACCGGCCCTTACGTCTGCCGAGGTTGAATGATTGTGCGTACGAAACATCGTCGGCGTAGAACTGGTGTCCCTGCTCGTCCCATTCGCCGAGACTCAAAGCGGAATCTTTCGCCAGCTCAACTATGAAACCCGACTCGGCGGCCCTCAGAACAAAATGGCCAAGGAGATAAGCCGGTTCGAGCTCGTGATAAACGGTCATCGGCGAGGCTTTGATCGTCACTGTGTTGAGGCCCACTTTAGCCGCATCGGCAATTTCGATTCTGCCGAAAGACTTGTCGAGCCACCACCGGCCTTCGATCGGTGAAACAGCATTGCCGTTGCAGGATATCGTGTACAAATCAGGACGCTCGATGACGATATGCAGCTTCGACGGAACCTTTTGGTCTATGGTGAAATGATAACACGCCTCGAAGCCGCTTTGCGGGGGGAACTTCTTTTCGATCAGCTCGTCGCGAAACTGAACGGCGCTGTCCCAGGGATTTCGTTTCATGCCGTTTTTGGCAAAGACAAACTGCGACGCCTGATAACAATAGACGTTGCTCTTCGTCTCGCCGCCCCCCGTGACGTCAACATAATCCAGAGTCAGGACGTTGTCTTCCAGACGACGCACCTGAGTTTCTCCGCTGGGCGGGATGACAGCGGCGGTCTTCCGCTCCTCGGAATATGGTTCGCGCTGTTCTTTGGTCAGAAACAGCAGCAGACTTCCACAAGGCGGCAATTCGAATTTCGCCCTGACACCTCTTGAAGTCTTTTTGAAGGGATATTCGTTGATTTTGCCCGTCTGCGGATGCCATTGTTCGACGCCTTTCAGCGGCGATTTAATCTTTCCCGAAGACGGCGCGTCTATACTCGTATTTACCAGAAACAGAAACTGGCCATCCTCAAGCTTGCGTCTGTGATGAAACAGAATGCCTTTGTCGTTCTCATCACGCCGAATCAGGAATCCGTCCCCGGTTCGACCCGCCAGCGAATCGGCAAGCCCCTCGGCACCGGGCCGCTTCCAGCCGGGCATATCCGCTATGGCCGCGCCCCTCCTGGAGGGTCGGCCGTTCACACGCGACGGCGGCGGGCAGCATGAGACAACAACTCCGCCGGCTTTCAGGAATCGCCACAGAAGCCTCATTGTCTTGGCGTTGAGGTTTTCGGTATGAGGAGGCAGAACCACGGTCTCATATTCGCGACGGCCGATTTTGAAAACACGTCCTTCGACCGAGCCGTGCCGCGCGATGATGTCTTCACAGCCCAGATCAAACTCAACCTGGGCCTGCTCCAATGACATAACGGTCTTTTGAAAATCGCTGCCGACCCTGTCGAGCTGCGACCTGTGTTCCGGATCGCCCTGATACATCCATGCGGTGGTCGTCGGCTCGAGCAGCATTATATGATTGACTTGCTGTCCCTGTGTGAGAACTGCCGAAAGTCGCGTGAAGTAATCGGCCATGACGTGATAGGCATCCCACCAGGGAGTGTGGTAGGAGAACGACTGCGGATGGTCGCGTTTGCGAGCGCCTCTGATTGTGATGTACGACAGGTGCTCGTTGAGCGTGTTCACGCCGAGGACGTAAAGCCAGTCGCCGATCCGCTTCATATCCTCGAATCGCAGGTCCCAGCCTCCGGCGCCGTATGCCTCACAGAGCGTTCGCTCGCGCCCGAGCTGATTGGCCACGCTTGAAAGCTCCCTGACCGCACGGACGTTGCCGAACTGTGCGTGCGTATCCTCCCTGTACTGATTCATAAGCGTGTCGATAGCAGGCCGCTGATGCCATGCGTACATCGCCATGTTGTCGGGAGCCGACAGGCAGTTAGGCCACCCGTGCTCCCAGTAATGCCCGGTGAATTCAAGCCCGTTTCGCTCACAATAATCGTAGTAGGGCCTGGCCCAGCGGTCTATGAATGCTTCGAGCAGAACCTGCAGGTAGTTGTGTCGGACGCGCTTGTAGTCACCCAACGGGCGCACAAGGCTCGGTAAATGATCCATCAAATCGTATCCCCACCGCTTCTCGAACAGCTCGGGCAGATCGGGCGTCCAGTGATGCCCGCCCGCCGGTCGAAGATGCGGCTCGTCGGTAAAGACTCCCGGGATGCGTTTGCCGAATTCGCGACCGAGCCGGCGCTTGTATGGCCCCATCGTGATCTCAAGGAATTTTTCTGTAACGCCGGGGTAGAGAAGATCAACGTAATATTTGCCGCCGTACCAGGGTGAAGCACCAGCTCGCTTGATCGAAGCGATCAGGTATTGCCCTGCCTCGAAATCTCTGCCGGCCCGGACTTGTTTCGTAACGTTCTCAAAGTCGCCACCGCTTATGCTGTAAATCGCCAGAGTGTTCTCGGCTATCTTGCCCGGGGACTTTTCCTCGCGAAAAACCAAACCGCGACCGCGAGACTCCGGCATGGCCTCGGGAACCAGCCCGCCGGCAAATCCCGAAGGATACGAGTTCTCGTCGTAAATCCAGACGTTCATGTCGAGCTTTTGAGCCTGATCGAGCGCTGCCTTCCAGAGCCTGAACCAATCGTCCGACAAATACGGCGTCATCAACCCGGGCCGGGGATGGACAAACACCTGACGAACATGCTGACCGGCCAGGTCCTTCATCGTGTCGACGATCTGTTGTTCGGTAAGAAGATCATTCCAGACCCAAAGCGGACCGCTGCTGTACTGCCGCGGGGGCTCAGTAAAGATTTCCATTACCTCGGTCGAATTCGTGGCATTCGCAACGCCCAGTGAAATGAGTGAGCAGGCACATGCGCACAGGATATCTGAAAGAACCGGCCTCATGGTGTCCCTTTCCTTTCTTAGATTTCTTCTAAACTTTCTTAGCGCGGATCAGAGAATTCATGAACTCGTCTCGATGCACGAGCGTCACTTCGTCGAAACCGGCTTCAACCAGGTCCTCGTCGTATTCTTCGTAAGTGTAACTATTGCCTCCCTCGGTCGCGACCAGCATATTAACGGCAAATAAAGCGCCGCTTTCGGGCCGGATGCGCGACGGCTCCATAACCACGTCGCGTATGACAACGTGGCCGCCGTCTATCAGCGCCCTGTGTATTTTGGCGAAAAGCTCACGGTTCTGCTCTCTCGAGTTCTGATGACAAATCGCGCCGAGCCAGGCGATATCCGCCCCATCAGGCAGCTCATCGACGTTGTAGTCTCCCGCCACAAGAGCCACCCTCTCGTCGTAGCCGGCCTCGCCCAGCCGCTTCTCGGCCATCGGTATCACGGGCTGCAAATCGAAGAGCGTCGCCCTTGCCTCGGGCACGGCATCGAGAAACACCATTGTCCACGTTCCCGAAGCGCCGCCTATATCGAGCAAATGAGTAAACTCCAGCGGCTTTAGTCTGCCCACCACCTCTGCGGCTATCGGCGCCGAGATGTTGTGCATGCCGTCTATGAAAGCGGCGCAGTCGGCCTCTTCGCCGCGAACGCTCGGACGGCGCTCGGCGGGGCCACCGTTTTTCGTCACCTGTGCCAACTGGACCCATCGCGAAAGGCAGTTGGCCATGTGGCGAACCATAGGCAGGACATTTTTGTCGGACTTGTCGCTAAGAAACTCCGCTATATCTTCCGGAACCCTATAGTGTTCTCCCTGCTTGGTCAGCAACTCCATCGCCGCCAGCGCATCGAGCAGAATTCTTGTCGCGCGCAGATCCGTGCCGAGAGTATCTGCCAGTGAATCGGCGGTCATCGGATTTTTGTCAAGTGCGCTGAAAACGTCTAATTCCGCCGCCGCGGTCAGCACGCACGCCGGCTGAAAAGATCGCGCCGCCCCCAGAATTTCCTCGGCATTCCATTGCTTTGCCATTTGTCCGTTCCTTAATGTAATCGTAATTGTAGCCCCGCCATCGCCTGAAATGAAATCGAACCTGCGACACGGTTTCACTTCGGCACGATCTTGAAGGCAACATCGTTTCCGATGTGCAGCGCGTGGCCTCTGGTGGTCCGCAATTCAGGTATCGTATATGTGAGCTTGCCGCCGGTGCATTTGACGGTCTGCGGGTCCATGTATCTGCCGCGCCAGGTCCTGTATAGGCGCAACTCATACTCGCCGTCCGGCAGGCCGGAGACAGTGAACGATTCGTTCGCGACGCTGGTGCGCGGATGGACAATCCAGCCAACGACAAATTTTCCCGCCCGCAGCGCCCAGGCGTCGCAATTGGGTGCGGTAATCTCGGCAGGGGCGAAATCCTTGCCGGCAAAATCGATTTCCGATACGAATTCCGAGAAGTGCAGCATCTGATTGGTGACGACGCTGTCGTTGATCCAGCCCGAATACGACCACCAGAAAGGAGTCGCGCAGGCGCCGTTTACCATACTTACCCACAGCACGTTATGATACATCGCCAGATAGCCCGGCATGCCCGGCTCGTAGTACGTGTGGTCCCAGCCGCACTCTCCGATGATAGCGGGCTTATCAAAACCCCTCCAGAGGTTCTGTATCTGAGTCGCGTAATTGAGATAGCTGGACCGGATCGGGCTTGGGTCGTCCGGGCCGAGCTTGCCGCTTTTCGGCATAGGGTGTCCTTGCGCCTCGTAAATCTCCCGCGCGGCGATGTCGAATATCTTGTATCCCTCGGGCCACCATTGACGTATGCCGCCGCTCTGCGTGCCCGTAGTCGGCCGGTGGTAAGGGTCGTGCTCGTTGAAATACTTATCCATCTTCGCCGACCACTGCTCGGCGACTTCGTGGCCCCCTTTTGTCCATCCCTCAGTACCGTTGATTTCATCTACGGTGAACCATAGAAACAACGACCGGCTGTATCCCCACCGGGCGATAATGTATCTGTACAGCTTCTTCTGATACTCCCACGCCTTCTCGCTGCCGAAAAAATCCTCCGCGCCGGCGACGAGCTTGTACGGATTGTTCCTGTATCTGGCATTTCCACCGCCCCATACGGCCTGCGAGAGATACGAATGGAACCAGATGTTCCAGCTAATCAACATGTCCCTTTGCTCGCACCATTCGAAAAGCTGATCCATCCGACCGCAGCGATTCTGGTCGTAGCGACCCAGACCGGTTCCCATCGTTTCCAGAGGCGTCGGGAAAAAGCAGATGAAATTCGCCCCACGGCTTTTGAGATTGTCGAGCCCTTCCTCGGTGATTCGCCCTTCGTTGAAAAGCTCGTAGCTGTCGTTATACCACATGCCGACGCCGTAGAAAGTGCTGCCGTCATCGTACTTCAGATAGCGTTGATTCGGAGCGATTTTAACGAACCCGCAATGCGGCGAATCCACCGCTCGAAAACTGCCGGTGCTGCTGCGCGCAGTGCCTTCGGAGTCGGTCACTTTGACTACGTAACGCCACCTTCCCTCCTCTGTCGGAGAAAAACGCGCCATCCAAAGGGAGTACCATGAAGATGGATTGTAGAAACCCCAGATGTTCCATTTCTTACCCGACGGCGCTGTGAATTCCACCGTCAGATCGATCTGTTCGGGATCGAAAGGATTGCTGTAAGTAGCCTCGAGACCTATACGCAGCTCGATTTTCTCATACAGTCCGACCTTGCCGGAATCAGGTCGAACCGACAAGATCGAAGGGGGCCTCGCACCCGCAACTCTTACAAGAGCCAGGCACACGAAACCAATGGTTGCCAACGGAAGTTTTTTGTGTCTTGTCGATCCGGTCATCCGAGTCTCCTTCTCTCATTTGTACGTAATGAAAATACACCGGTAAGAATACTCGAGACGGCCGGAAAATTCAAGCCTCGTCAGATTTGCGCTGCAAGGGTGCGGCGTTCGAGGACGATGCCGGAGAAACGCCAGATTTTCTCGAATCGGCTGTACGGGATCAAACGCTTGCCCGTGGCCGGGTCGGCGACGGTAACCGCATCGTCCGAGACATCCAGAACGGCCAGGCAGTGATCCTTGAGGAATGCTTCTCTAACAACTGCTAAGATGACTCCAACGTTTCTCAGTTGGTCGACCGAATCGAAGTGACGGTATTTGCACCTGAGACCCTCTGCGCTGTAGCGATTCTTCAAAGCAGAGTACAGGCACTCCGGCAGCGTTCCCGTAATCGGACTCGAATACGAGAGCACGGCGAGCTCCCCTTCCTCGGCGGCGAGCCCAAGCCTGCCAAGCGCAGTCACCGCAGCGGCCGGGCCGCAGGTATATTCTGTCGTCTGACGGCAAATGCCGGCGGGATCGAATTTCGTCGTGAGTTGCGACAACCGGTCTCTGACAAGCGTCGGTCCGAGAAGCGGCAGAATCCCGAACCAAACGACAAAACCCGCCATCAGCAGGCATACGGCCAGCCTTTCCCATTTATAGGGCAGGCGCGACAACGGCACGGTCAGGCCCATTGAGACGGCGAAAGACAAGGTGATGAATCTCATACGCCCCACCGCGACCCATGAAAAGGGCGGCACAAAGTGCAGGCTGTTGTTGAACCTCGTCGCAACGAGCATCACAAGCAGCACGAAAGGTATGCAGCAACCGAGCAGCCAATGCGTTTTCTGCAGGCGCGAGAAAAATCTGCCGAGACAAACGCCCAATAAAACTACCGAGATTACTCCTGAAATTCCAAGCCAAGGACTCATCAACACTCTCCCGCTAATCAGCACAAGTCACGACTTGCCTATAGTACCAAAACAGAGGCAAAAAGTCAAGAGAATTGTCTCCGGGTCTTACGGTCTGCGGCAGAAACGGAAGCGACATATGCCGGACAACAACGGGTGAAAAGAATCGCAATTGCAGCCGATAAATAGACAAGATAAGTGTACAAAAACAACGGCACAAAGCAGCGGCGCAGAATCATCACTCCGAAAATCTTCTCCCGGTCCTCTCAGGCGATAAAACTGCAAGGCGGACCGTGATGCCAATGATTGCTATATTTTCAGAAAAAGTGACCTCGTGACGTGTATTTGAACACTTTTTCGGACCAGCGCTGTCGACGATGTTGCATCCGGTGCTGATGGAACTTTCGACCGTGACGGTCTTGCCGAAAGAGCACCTTTTGATCGAAAAGACGGCATTTTTTTGAGTTTTATACAAGTATCAAGTTGATCCGGCTGACCTATATGCCGATAATAGCCCAGATGAACCCGAAGGGCAGATGTAGACACGAAATCCGATGCCACAGGTAGAAAGGAAGGTCACAATGTCGTACAAACAAGTCTTGACCCGGGCGATGCTGTTGCTGGCTGCTATCGGTCTTAGCGGCTGTTTTTCGTCTAATCCCGAAGATATAAAGGCGTTCATGATGCCGCAAGAGGTGGACGTCTCAACCGATACGTACATTCTGCAGCCGCCGGATGATATTGAGGTCCACTGTACGGGCGTGCCGGAAATCAACATGCAGGTTCAACAGATCCGGCCGGACGGCAAGGTGAGCTTCGAAGCCATCGGCGAGATAGATGCTGCGGGCAAAACACCCGCCCAGGTCGCAAATATCCTGCGGTCAAAAGTCCTCGAACTCTACCAGATCGAAGGGGAATATCCGATTGATGTTCGAGTGGTCGGCTTCAGGAGCAAACGCTACTACGTCTTCGGTCAGGTAGCCTCTCCCGGCGCCCAGACTTACTCCGGACGCGACACGGTCATGGGCGCTATAGCACTGGCCGGAAGTCCGACCGTGCTGGCCTGGAAGGAACGTATCCAGATTATCCGGCCTTCGCACGATGAGAACATTGAGGCCAAAATATTTGAGGTCAACTTCGACCGCATGGCCGCTCACGGCGAAGCCCACACGAACGTCCTGCTGCAGGAGGGTGACGTGATATACGTCCCGCCGACCGTTTTGGCCTGGGCGGCAATGAAGATAGAAGAGGTTATACGCCCCGTCGCCAGGGCCTTTTCCGGCTACTACATTGCAACCGAGTCCGGAGCTACACCCGCCGGTGCCGCAACCGGCTTTTAGGGGACTTTGCGCTTAACTGCGTTTTAGCCGACGTGGCGTAAAATCAAGGGAAGGAAGGTGATGCCGCTGATGAGCCGGCGGGATGAATTGAAACTGGTCCACATTGTCAGCACGTTGTGGTTCATTCTGTGCGTCGGCTTTCTCCTGGTCCTGGCTCTGCGTCAGGCGGGCGCGAACTGGCTGATCGTCTTCTCGCTGTCGGGTCACGGCTTCCTGATCGTCCTGGTGCTGGTGAGTTTGTACCTGTTCGCGATCTACAGGGGAATCAGCAGCAGTCAGAACGTCCAGCCCGAGCACCCGCTGACGACCACGAGATACTACGCCGGCTTTTACGTCACTACCCCCCTGCTCGGCTCGCTCGCGGGCTTTCTGGGAATGATAGGCGCAGGCAGCGTCAGTCGTTTCCTGACGGGAATAGCGATGGGGACTTTAGGGGTGACCTTTTTTGTCTGGGTCGTAGTCGATCCGGCTCTCGGACTCCTGGAACTGCTGCTGCCTACGAGTAGAAAGCACCGCGCACGGCGGCTGGCCGAGAACAGAGCCCTTAAAGAACAGCGGCAGAGAGAGCGCGACGCCCTGCTGGCGCGGGCGCTCTCGCAAGGAGATTCCGAGCGCCGCGGCTGGCACGAAGTCCTGCACCCGCAGGCCGAGGCCCTCGCCCGGCTGCTGACCGAAGAGCAGGCCGACCGCGAACGAGCCGAGCGAGAGGCCGTTGGAATAGGTGTAGACGCATGGCGAACAGGCGGCCTGAC
The DNA here is from genome assembly GCA_964598225.1 of uncultured Pirellulales bacterium. Classification (GTDB taxonomy): domain Bacteria; phylum Planctomycetota; class Phycisphaerae; order Sedimentisphaerales; family Anaerobacaceae; genus SG8-4. The sequence goes on along the minus strand of CAZRBG010000061.1, from coordinate 492 downwards.
CTGCATGAAAGAGCTTCACAACATGGCGATAACCTTAAGCCGAAAGAACGACCCCAAAGCCGACATAGTAGACCACATAACCCACTGGTGGGACGGCATAGGAACCTGGCGAACAACTCCCTTGGCATAGAGCCACAGATTTCACTGATGAACACTGATTTAACAATCGTCGCCGCAGGTATCGTGTTGGCCATATTCTTCGGTTGACGCAGTGATCATAACTCGTCTTTGCTAATAATCACGGCATGGTCCCACTTTGGCATTTTTTCTAAAATCTCAGACTTCTGCTTGACGCAGGGTAAAACCTAACGATACGATTCGAACATCAGTGCGATATCCGGGACGAGAAATATGAAGGAGTTTTTTGAATATATAGAAATAGCTCCAGGGCATTTTAAGGACGACATCGGAATTACAACAGCACAATATCGAACAACGTACCGGACACCTGATACCATTCCGTAGTGAGTAATAGCCCGACTGGAGTGGCCC
>CAZRBG010000060.1:0-32426 GCA_964598225.1 uncultured Pirellulales bacterium | reverse complement strand
TTTTCTAGAATTAATGTTACTCTTTTGGCTCAATCTACACTTGTTTTGGGTCTAGATCAACATCACCTCATAGTCAATCGAAAAGAGCGGGTCTGTAAGCCGAGTTCTGTATCCCACCTCTTGGGGCGGGCGGCGACCATTTATCTTGACCGACCGTTGCCGGCCGGCTCTCCAGCGCCTGTTTGGTGCTGGAAGCGACCTACCCGCCGGCGGAGAAGCATTTCTGCCTTTCACACTCGGGCCGAGTATCCGGCTGCTTGGTCTTGCAGGCGGTGGGGTTTGCCCTGCCGGCACCGTCGCCGGCGCCGCGGTGCGCTCTTACCGCACCATTTCACCATTGCCTGTGCCCCGACGGAGCGGGGCCATCGGCTGTGTATTTTCTGCGGCACTTTCCCGCGGGTCGCCCCGGGTGGTCGTTAGCCACCACCGTTGCCCTGTCCTGCTCGGACTTTCCTCCGGCCCGCCCGAAGCGAACCGGCGACCGCCCGACCCACTCTTTTTGATTGACTATCCGTTCGACTTCGCTCAGCACAAGCTTACTATTGAATATTGACTATTGATTTTCCGATTACTCTTGCACTTTATTATACCATAAACCCGGCTAAGTGGAGCTTTTGAATTTCTCCATCATAAGTGCCTGCATCTTTTTTGTCACTTCCGAGCGATTGTGGCCGTCGTTTAGTCTTTGAGACAGCAGCTTTCCGGCCTGCTCGGCGGCGGCGAGGGCCTCCGGCTGCTTTGTGACGCCCGGGATTATGTCCTCGGTGATTTTGACGCCTTCGCCGTGAGCCATGATCGGAACGCCTACCCGGCAGGTTTCTCCGTAGCCGCAGGTGTAGCACGAGGCGGCACCCTGCGCCGAGACTTTCGCGATAGTCTCTACGAAACTGTAGGCCATGAATCGCTCGATGTCGTCACAGCAAATCTGTCCGGAACTTCCGCCCACTCCCACGGCAACCGCCAGCTTGCCCCAGAGGGCGTCGCCTTCCTGGTGGCGGAACTGATACAGCCGCTCCAGCAGGGCATGACTTAGTGCGTTTAATGCCGTGTAGTAGTTTGGCGCTCCGATAACAAATGCGTCCGTCTCGATAAATTTCTCGCGAAGTGGCTCCATGTCGTCGCGGACCTTGCACACATTGTCTGTCACGCAACCCAGGCACGCGATGCAGCCGGCGATGTTTTTGCCTCTCAAAGAGATCAATTCATAATCGCATTCGCTCGCCTTTAGCACCGTTTCCACAAGTCTATGTGTGCCAGAGACTTCCGGCCGTCGCGAGCTTCCGGAAATACCCAGAATTTTCATGTTTCGCCCCCATCATTAAAAATACTATACAATCTTTTACTCCGACCCAAGTACGCCTAGGTTCGGCCCAAAGTTCGTTATCGGGTCACTTCTATGTGCTTTTTGAAATTCTCATCATCGGTTTCTGTGAAGTCTCTTCTGAAGTGGACGCCCCGGCTTTCCCGGCGTATTTCGGCGGACCGCGCCATGAGCAGGGAGACGGTCAGCATGTTCTGGCATTCCCAGCCTACGGGAGAATCGAAGACTTTGTCCATCACGTATCGCTGCCAGAACTTGATGATTTCCTGAGCTTCCACGAGGGGCTGGGCGGCTCGTGTGATGCCGACGTTTCGCCACATGAGAGCCCTAAGCGAGTTTCTTACATCTTCGGCGTCCAGACGAGTGCGATCCGAATGCGGAATGTGATAACTTAACTTGGGATGCCTGAGATTAACCGCAGTTGATTTTTTGCCTTTGGAAACCAACTGGCCGGCGATCTTGCCAAACACCAAGCCTTCGAGAAGCGAATTGCTGCCGAGCCGGTTGGCGCCGTGCAATCCCGTTGAGGCCGTCTCGCCACAGGCATAGAGGTTCTCAATTGTGGTCCTGCCTGAGACGTCGGTTTTTACAGCACCGATCATGTAATGAGCACTGGGTCTTACAGGTATTAGATCCTTACTAATATCTATATCGAAGCTTTCGAGCAACTCGTTGATATAGGGGAATCTTCTCGCGAAATACGTCTTATCAAAGTGTCTGACGTCGAGGTACACTTTTGTCAGTTCGGCCTTTCGCATCTCTGACAGAATCGCCCGGCTTACAACGTCGCGCGGCGCCAGCTCGGCGTTTTCGTGGTAGTCCTTCATGAATTGCCGCCCATCTTCGTTAACCAGAACCGCGCCTTCGCCTCTAATGGTCTCGGTGATCAGCGCCCGCGTGGCGCCGGCGATGTACAGGGTCGTCGGGTGAAACTGCACGAACTCCAGGTCTCGCAACACTGCTCCCGCCCGATAGGCCATAGCGATTCCGTCTGCCGTTGCCCCTTCCGGATTGGTAGTTTCGCGATAGAGCCGGCCCGCCCCGCCGGTTGCCAGGATCGTAAGGGCGGCCCAGATTATTTGTGATTCTCGGCGGCTGTTGAGCCCTATGATTCCCAGACATTTGTCTTGCTTGTCCGTAAGCAGGTCGATTGTGAAGAAATTCTCCAGTACGCGTATGCGAGGGTTCCGGGCGACCTTTTCTATGAGGGCTTGGGCGATTATGCGCCCCGTTTCGTCGCCGTGGGCATGGGCGACTCGGGGGTGGCTGTGCCCGCCCTCGAGGGTGGTTGCAATCCGGCCGCCGGCGAGGTCGAACTCGGTATCCCAACTGAGCAACTGTTCGATAAGTTCCGGTCCTTTTCGAACTACCTGGTCCACCACTTCTTCATCGCACAGGCCGCAACCCGTCTTGAGCGTATCGGCTATATGCGATTCGAACGAATCCGCTTCGTCGATTACCGAAGCGATTCCGCCCTGCGCTTTCCAGGTGTTGCTGTCTCTGACCCGGCCCTTGCAAACGACGATTACGTTGCGGGTCTCGGCCGCTTCGAGGGCGGCGCGCAGTCCTGCTATACCTGCGCCTATCACCAGACAGTCGATAAAGAGCTGGGGCGAAGAGATCGAGTCAATATCGACGAGATAGCGTCTGAATTCTTGTTTGTCGGCCATACTGTAGGTCCGTATTGTTTCTTAATCCCTGCGATTCAGCACGATCTCTTCGGTGAACAGCTTGTCGGTATCTGCATACTTCAGTACGAAAGCCTGAAGTTCCTTTGTCGATGCCGTCAGGACCGGTCTGTCCTCAATAACTACGTGCGATATTGCATCAGGGTTCTTTTCAAGCAGTTTTTCCAATTGGCTATCAAGCATCAATCGCAGCTTTAACTTTGAACCGACGGAATCTACCCTCAGGAACGTATGCGTTGGCAGCAGGAACATAGAGTTGTACGGCCACTTTGACTCATTCGGATCATCCATTTCCCAGGGTACTTCACTCGGATAGACGTCCAGAAAAAGCTGTTCATTGAGCTTCAGCAGATGGACAGTGAATGAGCCTTTCAAGCCTTCATCGTCGGCAAAACCCAAGCTGTAGGCTTTTTTTTGCTTATTGACTGATTCGAATTGCCAGGTTGAACCGGTTTCGTTCGGATCGTCTACCCAGGTGCCGAGCAACTTTTTGTCGAATACCACGTTTTCCTTTGTGTAAAGCGGATGTAGAGATATAACAGGCACGCAGCCGCACATCAGCCCGGCCAAAAGATAAAATAAAAGCTTTCTAGTATTCATTTCAGGTCTCCTATGATTTTTGCACATATTGCCCCACGTCTTTGGCGATCATAAGTCATTGTCGGCCATCAACAGTCAATTGTCAATTGCAAAGCAAACTCAAAACCGATAGATTGCGGTGTTCTAAAGCTCGGTACCGCCAGTGACATTGCTTTTTTATAGGGATTTGCTTTGGATATTGAATTTATCGATTGGGTTGTGATTGCTTTGTGTGCGATGACGGTGGGCACTGCCAAGACCGGTATGCCCGGCCTTGGAATTCTGCCGGTGCCGCTGATGGCTCTGGCCGTTTCGAGCCGCGAGTCCACAGGATTGCTGCTTGGGATCCTGATTCTGGCGGACCTTTTTGCCATCACCTATCACAGGCATAATGCCCAGTGGCTGCACGTTATCCGGCTGCTGCCGCCGGCTTTTGCGGGGATTATTGCGGGGTACTTCGGCCTAAGGGAGATCAACGACGAGCAGCTCAAGCCTGTTATCGGGGCAATTGTGCTCGTCATGTTGGGGCTGAATTACTGGCGAACGAAGAATAAGGGCAAAGATGCCCCGGTTCCCAGGCGATTGTGGTTCGCGATCATATTAGGGTTTGCCGCAGGATTTACAACGATGATGGCCAATGCCGCCGGGCCGGTAATGATTATCTATCTTCTGGCTATGCGGCTGGGCAAGATGGAGTTCGTCGGAACCGCGGCGTGGTTTTTCTTTGTCATCAACTGGCTCAAAGTGCCGTTCAGCGCGAATCTCGATCTGATGACCGCCGAATCCATTAAAATCAATTTGATGATGTTGCCGTTCATCGCCGCCGGAGCCGCGATAGGAATATTCTTCCTTCGCCGAGTCCCACAGAAGGCTTTTTCAGCAATTGTGCAGGCCCTTACGATTGCCGCAGCAATCAAGTTGCTGATCTGGCCGTAGGACTGGTACGCAATTATGCCATAAACAGCTTGCAAAATCAGGAATTAAGGACCACTATAACGGTATGGTTATGTACGGGCGGCGTAAGAATTTTAAATCCGGCGGCGACCGGCAGCGGATGCTGGAACGGGACCTTGCCGGGCGCGATATAAGTGATCCCCGGGTGCTGGCTGCGATGGCCGATATTCCTCGCGAGGAATTTGTGCCGGAATCGCATCAGTCCAGGGCCTACGCGGACGGTCCGCTGCCGATCGGACAGGGGCAGACCATTTCTCAGCCGTATATAGTCGCCCTTATGACTCAGGAATTGCATGTTGGTCCGGATTGCGAGGTTCTGGAGATCGGCACCGGTTGCGGCTATCAGACGGCGATCCTCAGCAAGGTCGCAAAGAAAGTCTATACTATAGAAAGGTACGGAGAACTATCTCGTGCAGCGCAGGAGGTCCTTGGCAGGTTGGGAATTGATAACGTCGAGTTCCACATTGGCGACGGCAGTTGCGGCTGGCCTGAATCGAAATTGCCGCAGTCCGGGTGCTTCGACAGAATTATGATTACGGCCGGCGTGCCTGATGTACCCGAACCGCTGGTCGCGCAACTTTGCCCGGAAGGCATGGTCGTCGCGCCCGTGGGCTATGGCGGGTCGCAGCAGTTGGTAAGATGCCACAAGAAGAGGGGCAAACTCGTTGAAACTCCGATATGCCACGTGAGATTTGTAAAGCTCGTGGGCAAGTACGGTTTTGAACGGTGACCCGTTGTCATTCCTGCGAAGGCAGGATCCAGAAGCTCGTGAACAAATGGATTCCTGCCTTCGCAGGAATGACAGAGAGGCTCGCAGGAATGACAGAGAGGCTCGCAGGACGAATGACAGAGAGGGCAGCAATGCGATCTGGCCGTCACGGGATGCAATGGAACATGCACCTCATGACGAATGAGAGATGTGATGACAGAAGTAAACGAAAAATCGCAAACCAAACTTAGCTTGTCGATGCCGGTTCAGTATCTCAAAGGCGTAGGACCTGCCAGGGCCGAGACGTTCTCTAAGCTGGGAGTCGAGACTGTCGGAGACCTGCTGGAGTATTACCCGCGCGACTGGAACTTTCTGCCGGAGCCGTCGAAGATAAACCAAATGGAGCCGAACGACACCGTCACCCTTATCGCAATAATCGAATCGACTGATTACCACAGCTATCGGCGAAAGCCGCTGTTCGAGGCTTTCATAAGCGATGACACCGGCGTATGCAGAGCTGTTTGGTTTCATGGCGGATACCTGCGAGAGCAGTTAGAGCCGGGGCAGATCATAATGGTCTGGGGCAAGGCGATGCTGTACAAACATCATGTGCAACTGACTAATCCGAAGTTCCTCATGATCGACGAAGCGCACCCACAATCATCCGAGCATTTCAGCGGCGGAGTATATCCCGCTTCGAATAGACTGAGCAGCACTCGGATTAAGCGAATAATCGCACCGGTTCTTGAAAATGTTGACGGTCTGGTCAGCGAATACTACGACAAAGATTTCATGAAGAATGCCGGTTTGATCGGCAGGGCGGATGCGTTTGCCTGGATACACATGCCGCCCGACGAGCAGAAGCTCGAGCAGGCGAAACGCAGACTGAAATATGACGAGCTGTTCTTGATGCAGTTGGGTCTGGCGCTTCGCCGGCACAAAGTTCAGCATTACGCCACGGCAGGCGAGTGTAGATGTACGGATGAAATCGACAGCAGGATCAGAAAGCGTTTTCCATTTTTGCTGACCGAGGACCAGAACAACTGCATCGCTGAAATTGCCGCCGACATGAGCAAATCCAGGCCGATGAATCGGCTCTTGCAGGGCGACGTGGGATCCGGCAAAACCGTCGTCGCACTGTACGCCGCGTTACTGGCTGTCGCTAACAAGATGCAGGTAGCGATCATGGCGCCGACCGAAATTCTGGCCGAGCAGCACTTCATCAGTATCGAGCGATACCTGAGAAAGAGCAGCGTCGAGCGAATTCTTATTACAGGCGGTTTCACGGGAAAGAAGAGGAACGAAGCTCTGGACAAGATCAAGGCCGGCGAGATTGACATCGTCGTCGGGACCGTCGCACTGCTGCAATCCGACATCGAATTCAGGAATCTCGGTCTGGTTGTGATCGACGAGCAACATAAATTCGGCGTCCATCAACGGGCACAATTGCGAAAGCAGGCTACGCCGCATTGTCTGGTTATGACGGCTACTCCGATCCCGCGAACGCTGGCGATGACCGCCTTTGGCGATCTGGACGTCTCGCTCATCAAGCATTCGCCGCCGGGAAGAGGCGCCGTTATCACCCGCTGGGTAGACCGCAAACACCGGCAAAAGGCATACGAATTCATCCGCGAAAGGCTCAGAGCCAAAAAGCAGGCGTATTTCGTCTATCCGCGCATTACCGCAGTCGAACAGGAAGGCGACGTCAGAGCCGCAACCGATGAATGGAAGCGTTTATCCGAGGATGTTTTTCCGGAGTTTACGATCGAGCTTTTGCACGGACAAATGCTTTCGGCGCAAAAACAGCACACGATGTCTGAATTTCGCAAGGGCAAAGTCGACGTACTAGTGTCGACAATCGTGGTGGAAGTCGGGCTCGATGTCCCGAACGCAACAATAATGGTAATAGAGGGAGCCGACAGATTCGGACTGGCCCAATTGCACCAGTTGCGGGGACGTATCGGCAGGTCCGAAGCGAAGTCGTACTGTCTGCTATTCGCCGAGACAGAGAACGAGACGGCAACGAGCAGGCTGGAGATAATGACCAGAAGCAATGACGGCTTCGAGATAGCCGAGCACGACCTGCGATTACGCGGGCCCGGAGAATTGTTCAGCGCTCGCCAGCACGGCCTGCCGGATTTGAAGATCGCAAATATTGTAGACGACCTCGATTTGCTGGTTATGGCCCGTCGTCACGCTTTCGAAATGGTCGAGCAAGACCCGATGCTGGTCAAAGCTGAGCACAAAAATATTCGTCGGGCGCTGCTGGAGAAGTTCGGCGATACCCTGGGACTGGGCGACGTCGCCTGACGAATTCGGCGCTTTTCGATTTACGACCGTGGTTTTTGGTCTTACAATCTTGGATCGAGATCCGGCTATTGACGGCTGCTTATGCAAATAAACTTCAAGAACAACCGATTAGAGAAGACCGTAATTGCTTCCAATGCCCTTGCCGGGGCACTGGTTGTGGCGTCCTTCGTTCTGCTTTTCGGTTTCGACGAGCCCTTATTACCCGCATGGATACTTTATACGATTCAGGTGCTCCTACTTTGTTTTTTCGTGGCTGAGAAAATAATCCGCCTGTTTAACTCCGTCTCGAAAGCAGAATTCTGGCGAGCGAACTGGTTCGAGGTCCCTCTGTTGCTCGGCCTGGGTATCGCCGCATTCGGAGCCGGTCATTGGTTTGTCCCGACCGGCGAGGAGGCGGAAGTCGTACGCCATTTCGCTGTAGGCATCTATCTCGTTATCCAGGTAGTCGCAAAACTATGCCGAACAAGCGTAAACCTGGCCGCATCGGGCAAAAATCCGACGCAAACGCTTATCGCGAGTTTTCTTGTCCTGATAGTATCCGGCGCAGGGCTGCTTATGCTGCCGACGGCATCTGCTAAGGGAAAAGAAAGTCTCAGCCTTGTCGATGCGCTCTTTACGGCAACCAGCGCCACCTGCGTTACCGGTTTGATAGTTAAGAACACCGGCGAAGATTTCAGCCTTATAGGGCAAGTGGTAATCCTCACGCTGATTCAATTGGGCGGTCTTGGCATCGTAGTCTTTGGTGCGGTCATCGCACTTCTCTTGGGCCAGGCGTTGAGCGTGCGCGAATCGGCGGCGATGCAGGACTTGTTAAGCGCCCGAACGATCAGTCGGATCGGCAATATGATCGCGTTTATCTTCGTAGGAACGATAGTTATCGAGCTTATCGGCGCAGTCTGCCTCCACGGCATGTGGTCTCCGGATGTAGAGCGCACATGGTTTTGCAGCATCTTCCATTCCATAAGTTCATTCTGTAACGCCGGATTCAGTCTATTCGAAAGCAGTTTTATCCGGTACAACCGGGACTGGCAGATATATGCTGTGGTTTGCCCTCTGATAATTCTCGGCGGACTCGGCTTTAGCGTGCTATATGACATTGTCAGCATCGTAACGGACCGAATAAAGCGCTTCTTCAAGAAGTGGTTCAACAAACAGGCCAGGTTTTCGATGGAAGCTCCCATAAGGATGCGGCTTCAGACCAAGATCGTTCTGAGCGTAAGCGTTTCTCTGATTGTTTTGGGGGCCGTGTCGCTTCTTGTATTCGAGCGATATACCGCGCCGGAGGGCACCGGCGTAAAAACAGGTCCACTGGATGCTCTGTTTCAATCGGTTACGGCCCGAACAGCCGGCTTCAACACTGTGAAGATCTCGGAGATGTCGCCTTCGAGCAAATTGATTCTCATTTTACTGATGTTTGTCGGCGGCTCGCCCGGCTCAGCCGCGGGCGGAATCAAAACGGTAACACTGGCGGTTGTGATAATGACCGCCGTTGCGGCCCTGCGAAAACGGCAGGAAGTCGAAATGTTCCAGCGATCGGTGAGAATCGTAGTTGTCGGCAGGGCGATTACCGTAACGCTGCTTTTCGCCCTCGTTCTGATCGCAACGACTCTGGCGCTGAATATTACCGAAAATGCGAAGCCCTTTACCATGTCGGATATTGCCTTCGAGTCCGCATCCGCCCTCGGGACTGTTGGGCTTTCAACCGGCATAACACCTTTTTTGACAACCGCCGGGAAGTTGATTATCATTGCCGTTATGCTTATAGGCAGGCTCGGTCCTCTGACATTATTAGCGGCATTGACCTTTAACCTGAGACCGGCCAGATATAATTACCCCGACGAGGCGATAGTCGTCGGATAGTTAGGAGCTGCCATGACTCGGTTTGCAGTGATAGGATTGGGGCGGTTCGGCAACAAGCTGGCTATTGCCCTGGCGATGAGCGGAGCGGAGGTTATTGCGATCGACAAGAACCGCGATGTAATAGAGCTGATCGCAGACCAGGTCAGCCACGCCGTAAGACTCGACAGCACGGATGAAGAAGCCCTCAAGGCCCAGGGCGTTGACAAGGCCGATGTCGCAATAGTCGGCATAGGCCAGGGAACCGGCCGCGGCTTCGAATCGGCGATCCTGACAGTTGTCAACTTGCGGCAGATGGGCGTCAATCGAATTTATGCACGCGCGGAGGATTTAATCGCGGGCGAGGTTTTCTCCAAAGTCGGAGCTACTGAAGTCATCTACCCCGAGATAGAATCGGCCCAGCGTTGGGCTTACAAGCTCATTGCACCGCAGATCGGCGAGAAAATTGATTTTGCCGAAGGTTACAGTCTTGCCCGGATAAAGGCGCCGGCCAGCTTCGAAGGCAAGACAGTCATGGATTTGCAGCTCCGTCAGAAATACAGCGTCAACCTCGTCCTGATCAAGCGAGGAGAGCACAGCAAGCAAAAGAAAGAGGAAAAGGGTAAAATCATCAACGTGCCCATGCCGAGCACGGTAATTTACAAAGACGACATACTGATGGTCGCCGGTTCAGACGCAGACCTCGCCAAACTGCCGCAAGACTGATGCATTACGCGCAATCACAAAGCAATCGAAACGTGCCGTGATGTATCCGAATGTGTATTAACGCTTTGCAGGCGCTTGCCAAAGGGTGCATGACAGCCGGCCCCGGATCGTCACTTTTTGGACCGTGCGCCAACTTTATCTTTGGCCTTGCCTTTTTTGCGGCCGAGAAGCTCGTCTGCTTGCTCGCGGTTTTCGGGCGGCCACTTTCCTTCGGCTTGTAGTTCTTTGAGGTGATCCAGTTGTTTGATGCTGACGATGGTCCTGCACTTAGGAAATCTGTTGCAGCCCATGAAGGGACCTCTCTTGCCCTGCCGTATTACAAGCTCGCCGTCCTTGCACTTATAGCACTTGAAGCCGGTCGGTTCGGCCGGGGGCTTCGGAGGCAGGACGTTGCCTTCCTTGTCCAGCTTGAGGGTGGTTTTGCATTCCGGGTAATCGCTGCATCCGAGAAATTCACCGTACCGGCCGCTTTTGTGCACCATCGGCTTGCCGCAGTTAGGGCATTTATGTTCGCTGACTTTTTCCTCGATCATCTTGCCTTCTTTGTCGCACGGAGATGCAAACGTGCAGTCGGGATATGCAGAGCAGCTCAAAAATTTACCGTTCTTGCCGAAGCGATAGACGAGTTCCTTGCCGCACTCCGGACAGTTGTACTCGCTGGGCGTAACTTCGGCCTTGGCGTGTTTCATCTGGGCCATCGCATTTTCAAGGTTTTCCTCGAACGGCCCGTAGAATTCTTTTAGTACTTTCACCCAATCGAGGTGTTGTTCCTCGATTTTGTCAAGTTGTTCTTCCATGAAGCGAGTAAAGGCGATGTCCATGATTTTCGGGAAGTACTCGCTCAGCTTCTCGGTAACTATCTCGCCGAGATCGGTTGCGTGGAATTTCTTGTCGGTCTGCTCAACGTAACCTCGATCCTGTATTGTGCTTATGATCGTGGCATACGTGCTCGGCCTGCCGACGCCTTCTTTTTCAAGTGCTTTCACCAGAGATGCTTCGGTGTATCGTGCCGGCGGCTTTGTGAAGTGCTGATCTGCTCTGACATCGACCACGTTCAGAGGCTGGCCGGTCTGGACCGGCGGCAACTGCTGCTCGCTGGAAGTGATCGGCCAAATCTTCGTAAATCCGTCGAAAACAAGAACTCTGCCCGTCGTTCTGTACCAGCAGTCGCCTACGGACGTTTCGGCGACGATATTCAGGTTTGTTACGTCCCATCTGGCCGATTCCATCTGGCAGGCGACAAAACGACGCCAGATGAGATCATACAGCTTAAACTGCTCGTCGGTTAGAAACTGCTTTATGTCCGAAGGCGCAAAATCAGCGTCTGTCGGCCGGACAGCCTCGTGTGCCTGCTGAGCGCTCTTTTTCGACGTATAGCTTTTGGCCTCTTTCGGCAGATAATCCGGGCCGAGATTGGAGCCGATATACTTACGGACTTCATTAACGGCCTCTTTGGAAAGATGGGTGCTGTCGGTTCGCATATAAGTAATAAGTCCCAACGAACCCATCGAACCGAGGTCGATCCCCTCGTATAACTGCTGAGCGACGCGCATTGTTCTTTTGGTAGTAAAGCCAAGACGATTCGCCGCAGCCTGTTGCAAAGTAGAGGTGATAAACGGCGCCGACGGCCGGGAGACGGATTGCTTGGTCTTAAGGTCGGCGAGTTTGAAATTTGCTTGTTTGAGGGCCTTGAAAACAGGTTCGGCCTCGTCCTTGCTCGATGCTTTGAAGTCCCGATCGTCTACCTTGTACACTTCGGCTTTGAATGCGCTATGCTCGGCTAACCATTTGCTCTGCTGTGCGAGCGTCGGCGGCTTGTCTTTCTCACCTTCGGTTCGCATGAAATCGAGCCACTGCTGCGTATAGTCGCTCTGCATGTCGGTGCTAAAGACGGCGGGAATGAGCCAGTACTCCTTCGGCTCGAATTTGCGGATTTTCTTTTCCTTTTCCACCACCATCTTAACGGCGACAGACTGGACCCGGCCGGCCGATAGTCCCCGAGTCACCTTCTTCCACAGCAGCGGGCTTATTTTGTAGCCGACGATCCTGTCGAGAATTCGCCTGGCCTGCTGGGCGAGGACCTTGTCCATGTCGAGCTTGCCCGGTTCGGCGAATGCCTGCCGGATCGAACTCTTGGTGATCGCGTTGAAAATTACTCGATAGGTCTTTTCAGCGGGGATACTGAGCAACTTCGCGAGATGCCAGGCTATTGCCTCGCCCTCACGGTCAAGGTCTGTTGCCAGATAGAGCTTATCGCACTTTTTAGCCGCCGCTCTGAGGGAAGTTATCGTACGTTTTTTGCCCGGCATTATGTCGTAGGTCGGCTCGAAATCGTTCTCGATGTCGACGTTGAGGCCTTTCGGGGGCAGATCTCGCACGTGCCCCATCGAGGCCTTTACCTCGAAGTCCGAGCCGAGATATTTATTTATAGTCTTTGCCTTGGCGGGTGATTCGACCACTACCAAAGCTTTCTTGGATCCGTTTGATTTAGACATATCTGAATTCGATCTTCCTATTACATCACAGGTTGTGTAACATAAGTTGCTGTTAATAATGCATTTATGGTTTTATACATATACTCTTATACTGTGTATACTCAAAAAGTCGGCTGCGGGTTTTACCCCCTTTAATAAAACGTACGAATCACCAATCGGCCATTTCCACAATAAAATTTAGAATAAGGACAAATACAGATGTACTTTTCAAATGTCAAGAGAAAACAATTATTGGCCCTTAGAAGCGCCAAAATCCTGTGTAACAATAACTTGTGAATAGGCAGGGCACCACGCAAAGGTCATTTGAGTAGTACCCAATTATCTATAAGAACGTGCGTCGGGCTCTAACTCGGCGATTTCCATTCCAAGTTTTTGAGGTGCGGCCAAATTATAGCTCTGTGAGGGGCATTCTGCTAAATGTTTGGAGCAATGTGAATCAGAGCATCCAAATCGCAGAAAATATCTTTAAGGGCTGGAAGGTCCGAATTTTTGTACTTTTTGCAGTGTTGCCGGCCGTAAGAGTCGGGTTTAGCTAAACACTTGCTTGACGTTGTCAGTCCGTGCGATGCTCTCTGAGGGCGTTTAGCAACTGTTGCATATCTCGGGGCGGGGGGGCATCGAAGTAAACGTCTTTCTCCATAGTGGGATGTTTGAATTCCAGGCTAAACGCATGAAGCGCAACCCGGCTCATGAGCGGCTCCTGCACGGCCGGTTCGGCGTCGGCTAATTGCCAGGAATAGACCAGCTTGCCGCCGTACATCTCGTCGGCGACGATAGGATGTTTTATATATGCCAGGTGAACCCGAATCTGATGCGTTCGTCCGGTTTTCGGCTCCATTTTTAACAGAGAATAACCACGGAAGGACTCGAGCGCCTCGTAAAAAGTGATAGCTTCCTTTCCCGTGTCGGGACGTATTGCGTACTTTTCTCTGATTGTCGGATGTACGCCCAGCGGCGCCTTGATCCGGTCGGCATTCAGTTCGGGCGTGCCGTGAACGACCGCGAGGTAGGTTTTTTTGACCTGTCGCCGCTGGAATTGTTTTGCGATTCTCCACTGCGCGCCGTCATTTTTCGTAACGACCATAACGCCGGTTGTGTTTCTGTCGAGCCGATGCACTATGCCCGGCCGAAATTCGCCCAGACCCGTCGAAAGGCTGTCCGAATAGAAGGCCAGGGCGTTGACCAGAGTCCCGTGTGTGTTGCCGCGAGCCGGGTGAACGAGGATGTCGGATTGCTTGTTAAGGACGATCAGGTCGTCATCTTCATAAATGATATCGAGCTCAATGTCCTCGGGGAGAATCTCCTTGGGCGGCGGTTCGGGCAATCTGAGAGTGATCTCATCGCCCGGACTGAGCTTGAGGCTCTGTTTTGCAATCTTGCCGTTGACCTTTACCTCGCCCTGCCTGATTACATCCTGGATGAAACGCCGGGTGAGGTTACTGAACCGCCCGTGCAGATACTTATCGAGCCTGCGTTCCTTGATTGAGCTTCCGACCCGCAACGTCTGCTGTTCGGCATTTGAATCGGGTTTCGAGAGCTTAGAACCTGGAACTTTTCGACTGCGCGGCGCCATTGGCAGGTCTCAATTCTAATCTCTACTGGCGGCTTGCGCCCTCGTCATTGGGCTCCGGGAACATGCTAAAGTCAAGAGGCCATCTGTAATCAAAGGGTGGAATGATGTTTTCCGGTATTTCAGGACTCGTTGGCCTCATATCTACAGGAGGCTGTGACGCACCCTCGGGCCTGGGGCTCGGATTGGGTTTGAATTCGATTTCTTCTTTGTAATCGCTCATTATCTTCAATCGCCGCTTCGCCTGGGCTACCGGCACCATGCCTTCGTAGTCGGCATTCGCCGCGACATCCTGATACTTCAGTCGTGCTTGTTCGAAGTTTCCCAATTCTTCGTCACAGAGCCCTAAACCAAATTCGGCCGCAGCGGCAAAAGCAGTATTGCGCGTGCTTCTATTGAGCGCGTTGGTGTAACTATCTCTGGCTTTGCCGATCTGTTCCTTAAGATAATCCTCTTCCGCCGTGCCGTAATGCAGTTCCGCTCTTATTGCCCGAGCCTGTTCGATAAAAGCCAGAGCCGCCATCCGGTCGTTCTTTGCAGTCCGTGCAAAAGCACCGAGCGGATCGGCGGCCTGACTCAGTCTGAATGACAGATCCTGGACCTGTTCCTGTTGTTGGGCCTGGAAAATCTGCATCTTCGCGGCCGACACCCGGCTCAACAGTCTCGTGAATTCGGCCCGCTGTCGCACCTGGACGACGTTCCGGTTATAGCCGCGCCATATATATACGCCCGCGGCCACAACAATAAGCACCGAGACGAGTATTACTGTGATGAGATTGTCCTTTATCCACTGGGGCAGATTGCTCAACCATTCGGCCAGCTCATTGGTCTTCAATTCGTGCCGGTGTTCGGATTTCATTTTTTGCTCCGGTATTTCGTATTGCGTATATCGTATTGCGTATTGCGTGACGCACAACACAGCATAATAGCAGGATTTGTTTTGTCTTGCAATGGGGATATTTTTAGATTAAAATTTCGCCTTTTGACAAATACGAAAGGACGTGAATGTTCGAATCGAAGCGGAGTGTATTACCCGTAACTTTGTATTTTTTGGCTGTTTTTGCCGGCTCGTTGTGCATTATAGACCAAGGCAAAGCCCAGGCGCCGGAGGGTCTGGAGGATGTCTGGGATCCGGCGAAATATATCGGACTCAACGAGATCGAGCCGGGGATGGACGCATACTGTCTTACGGAGTATGGAGTCGCCGGCATCGAGAAGTTCGATATGAAAGTCGTGGACGTTGTGCACAACGTGTCGCCCGGCAAGGATGCTATCATGGTCGAGGGTATGGATGAGCGTTTTATCGCAACCGGCCCCGTCGCCGGCTGTAGCGGCTCGCCGCTCTATATTGACGGTCGGCTTGCCGGGGCGCTGGCTTTTACATGGCCTTTTGCGAAAGATCCGCTCTACGGAGCAACACCTATAGGCGAGATGTTGATGATCGGCCGCCGAGGGCGAGGTGAAAACCACGAATCGGACTCCTCCAGGATGGGCTTTTCGTACGATTTCACAGCCCCGATCGATCTGGTCGAAGTGGACAGACAGCTAAGAAACGCTGCGCTCAGGACCGCTCGCGGAGTCGCAGGAATAAACCATCTGCCTTGTCCTATCCTGACCGCCGGAGTTCCCTCTGAGGCAGCTGAGCAGTTGAAAGAAGTGTTCGGTCCTATGGGTTTCATGGTTGTCGCCGGCAGCGGAAGCGGCAACTACAATGCTTCCGAAGGAAACAGCACTAAGTTGGCGCCTGGAGCCAGCCTCGCGGTGCCATTGGTCTCAGGAGATATATCGCTATCCACGTACGGGACCGTAACCGACGTCGTAGACGATAAGGTCTATGGCTTCGGTCATTCGCTTCTCGGCTACGGGCAGGTGGACCTGCCGATAGCAACCGCCAAAGTTCACACAGTGGTGTCGACCCTCTCCAGTTCCTTCAAGCTGGCCAGCGTGCTCGATACCGTCGGCTCTCTGGAGATTGATGAATCGGCCGGGATCATCGGGCGGATTGGCGCTGCGGCCCGGATGATACCTTTGACTATTCGGGTGGATCGGTACAACGACACTCAGGAAAGGATTTATAACTGTCAACTCGCATATAATCGGTTGTTAACGCCCCTGTATCTTCGTGCAACGCTGATCGGTGCCGCTGTTCAACTCGGCGACTTTCCGCCCGACCACACGCTCGAGTACAAGGTGGACATCGGTCTGGAGGGCGGCAGATCGATTAAATTCGAGAATGTTTCAACGGGTATGGGCCTGAATGAGCTGATTATCGAGAGCATCAGCTCGGTCGGGCTTGTCATGAACAACCCGTACGAAAGGATTGGCATCGAGTCTCTTGATTTCGATATGCGAATCCTGCCGGAAAACATGATCTCACACATCTGGTCGGCAAAATTATCCGACTCTAAAGTCAAGGCGGGCGATAACGTCGAGGTCGATATTGTGCTGGAATCCGTTCTGGCAGATAAGAAGAAATATATCCATGCCCTGGAGATACCGGAGGAACTGGCGCCCGGAAAGTATCAGTTGACCGTAAGCGGCAGCAGGGATTACGAGCGATTCCTCGTGAAGGCCGCTCCGTATAGATTCATAGCACAAAACGTGTCACAGTTGATCGATGCACTGAATGATTCGCTAAAAATCGACCGGGACAGCTTGTATTTTGTGTTGACCCTCCCGCCGGACGGAGTAACGGTCGAAAAAGCCGAACTTCCCGACCTGCCTGGAACCAGAGCACTGTTAATGCGTGATGCGAAAAGGACACTCAGAGTTCTGCCGCATTCGCACTGGATCGAGCGGAGCTTCGACGTTGGATCGGTTATTATCGACAAGAAAGCCTTTAGCATAACAGTTGAGAAATAAAAAAGTAGGGTGGGGCTTGCCCCACCATCGCTATCTGAGGAATACTTATGAGAGTTGAGTTTTATACTAACTTCAGACTAATACTGACGCTCCAGATTTGCCTTATATGCAGCTCCCTTTGCCATGCGGTCAGCAGCAAGGTAGTGCGCCACAGCAGCAGTTCGGATCTGCTGAAAGGCGAAGTCAAGAATACCGTCATCAGCTCGCGCGGAACCATTCAGCTCGGGCGTGCCGCCGAAGCAATGAAGGGAGATTTCGACCAGTTCGCCAAAACCTGGTCGATAAACAGTATTGTCGTAGACGACAAGACGATCTATTTCGGCACGAGCCCCAACGGCGGCATTTACAGATACCTCTCCGGCAAGCTGACAAAAATATACCCGATTGAGGAGCCTGAGGACGAATCCGGGACCGATTCCGATGACGAGCCCCAGAGCGAGCCCGAAGGGCAAACCGATCCCAACGATAAACCAACGGCTATAGAAAAACTCGTTCAGGAGATTATTGAAGCCGAGAGACACCTGTCGAACGAGCATATTTTCGCGATGGCAACAGACGCATCCGGCAGGCTTCTGGCCGGTATAAGCGGCACCGAATGTAAGCTGTGCCGATTTGAAGATGACGAGATGGAAGTCATATTCGAGCCGGACGATGCAAAATACATCTTTGCTGTAGCTCTCGACTCCGACGGCAATATTTACCTCGGTACGGGACCCGAAGGTAAAATCTACAAACTCGACTCGCGAGGCAAAAATGACCGTGTTATCTACGACAGTCGCGACAAGAATATCATGTCGCTGGCGATAGGGCGCGACGGCAATATTTACGCAGGAACCGACGGGCGCGGTTTGGTGTACAGGATCGACTCCGAGACGGAGAAAGCAACAGTTGTGTACGACAGCGAGCAGCCTGAGATTACGGCGTTGTTGCCGGTCGCTGATTCACAATCCGACGCGGTTCTGTATGCAGCGGCAACTTCGGCTAAAGTCGTTCAGACACAAAAGCAGTTTGCGATCTCTGCCGCCCGAAGCGGCTATTCGGCCGGGCGGCCGGAGAAAAAAGAAGGAAATGGTGAGAGTTCCGGAAATAGCGCCGGCAACCTGAAGCTTGAAATCGCCAACACTCAAAAAACCAAAACGTCCAAATCCAAATCAGGTCAATCGCCGGTCCGCAAAGGCGCCAAACCGAGTAAGGCCAGCCATATTTACGAGATAACGAAAGACGGCTTTGTTACCGACATCTTCGGCGAAGCAGTGATTTTCTTCTGCCTGGCCGATGAGGACGGCACGCTTCTGGCCGGGACCGGCAACAGTGCAAAACTGTACAGCATCGATCCGGTACGAGAGCAGCAGGCGGTCATCTACGAAGATGAGCAGGCTGTACAGATAACCGCGATAGCCCTTGTGGGAGACGATGCGTATATCGGTACGGCAAATCCCGCCAGGGTGGTTAAGGTCAGCCGTGGGTTCGCCGCCGAGGGGACCTATGTCTCCGAACTCATCGATGCCGAACAGCCGGCAAAGTGGGGCAAGCTGCAACTCGAAGCCGATATTCCGGACGACTGCCAGGTCCTGATGTCCGCCCGAAGCGGCAACGTTAAGGACGTCAACGACCCGACTTTTTCACAGTGGTCCGACCCGGTCGCGGTAACAGAACCGGTCCAGCTTGATTGCCCTTTGGGCAGGTTCTGTCAGTACAAGCTCACATTACAAAGCAGAGACGGCAGCAAGAGCCCGCTGATCAGGGAGGTCGCCGTGGCGAGTACAGTTCCGAATCTGGCGCCGAAAGTCACATCTGTGGCACTCAACCGCATTCCTACGGGGCCGAAAGAAGGATTCTTCAAAATCAGCTTCGTGACTAAAGACGACAATGACGACAAGCTGATCTATAAGATAGACTTCAGGAAAGTCGGAAGAACCAACTGGATCGAGCTGAAAGACGAGCTTGAGTCTAAAAGCTACGAATGGAACGGCAAAACCGTCGAGGACGGCCGCTACGAAATAAGGATCACAGCCAGCGACGAGAAGAGCAATACCGTCACGACGAAGCTTACCGACAGCAGAGTCAGCGAGCCGGTAGTGGTCGACAATACCGGCCCGGAGATTTCAGAAATCTCGACAGCTAATTCGACAAGTAACAATGAGAAGTACGAAGTTTATAAAACACAGGTTTCGGATAAGCTTAGTGCGATAGACAAACTGGAGTATACGATCGACAGCAACGCCGACTGGACAAGCACCGTCCCGGATGATCTTGTTTACGATACCACAGAGGAATCCTTCACTATCAGGGTGGATAAGCAAAAGAAGCTAACCCCGGGCGATCACATACTGACGATTAGAGCCAAAGACGCCGTTGGCAATACAACATACAAGACCTTCGAGATCAGCCTGTAGGGTGGGGCTTGCCCCACCATCCTGCCGACTGCCTATTGTCATTCCTGCGAAGGCAGGAATCCAGCAGCCTGTGAACAGATAGATTCCTGCCTGCGCAGGAATGACAAAAAGACAGGTGACAGCCACATCCCAATTGTCGTTTATCGGAGCTTGCCCGGAGCCCAGTCGAACGGGACGGGGCTGGTACATTCGCGAATAAGGCGAAAGCTCTAGTAGCCGACTCTGCCCCAGACGGATTTCTGGAATTCCTCGAGTTCCTCGATTCCTTGCGGAGTTTGGGGCATGAAGCCGCCGCCGCCGTACCAGTCCTGTGTCTCTCTGGCTCGCTGAATGGTTTCGGGCGCTTTCCATTTCAGGTGGCTGGCGTGGCCGTCTGCCCATGAGACTGTGGTGCCGTCCCCGTGCCGGACGGGCGGGTCGTCCCACCAGGGGCCCCGCTGGTTATAATGCACAGCGAAGCTGTCCGGGGTCATCGCGCCTTCGTCGATGTACACCATTCTCTCGGCCGGCGTAGGACTGATTATCTCGCTTCTTCTCTTGATCCAGAGGACCGTTGAACCGATTTTCTTACCAACAGCGGACGGATGACCTCCGGTCGTTCTGCTCGTGGTGCCGCTGCGATAGAGGCCGTTCATTGCATCTACGGCGGCGTAGGTGACAAACTCGCCGGGCCTTCCGGTCGGACATTTATACAGACCATAATCCTTTATAACCGGCCACAGGGCGCCCTCTCGAATGCCCTTTCTCTTTTCGTTCTCTGTCATTCCCGTATTATGGACATTTCTGTTGTTCCAGTTATCTCCCCAGCCTTTGCCTACCCAGGCTCTTTCAATGATGCCTCCGGCAGAGCCGTCTGTCGTATGTCCACCACCTTTGAAGTAATGGAATCCCCCGGCGCCGTTTACGATCTTGCCGTCGTTTTCGTCGGCGTACATGATCCAGCCCAGCGTCAGGTTCTTGAGATTGCTCTGACATACGATACGCTTGCCCTGCTCACGGACCCGGTTCAACGCCGGCATCAAAATCGCCATCAGAATCGCAATAATCGCGATCACCACCAATAATTCGATCAATGTAAAACCTTTTCGCACTCTCATAAAATACTCCGTATTAAACTTCACCATAATTAGACTTCAACTTTTAGACAAAAGTTTAACAAAATATCCTTTGATTGTCAAGTAATGCACGAAACTCCTATAACAGGCTAATGAAACGGCACATTATGCGGCCAGCCGTATTTTTCAAATCGGCCGAACTCCGCTTCGTTCTTGCTGCCGTCCGGGGCCAGCGCCGATCGCACTTCCTGGACGTGGGCGTCCACAAAAACAGCGTTTATAGTACCGCTGTTAAGGTCTCCGCTGGAAGTGCTGTGAAAAGTGCCGAACCAGTCGCGGCCGTCGGGGCACAGGGCGTTGTCGTTTAGCACAATACTGCACCCGGGCCTGCTCCACATGTTCTCGGCGGCGAAGAAGAACACCTCCGCGTGGCTTCTTGTGATCTCGGCTCTCTTGTAAATCCCGCCGTGTCCGTCGGAATCCGTAGCAGCCGAGCCGCCCGGATCACCTCTCTTGGAGCCCAGCCATGAGTTCATGCTGTAGCTGTAGTAAGGAACGACTGGAATTGAAGGCTGGTGTCTCGGATGTCTCTTGCCCTCGGACTTGGCCAGAACCTTAAACGATGGACACAGATGGACTTTGCCCTCTTTGAGATACGGCCAGAACGGTCCATCAGCCGGAAATCTCGGGTCATGCCAGCGGCAATATCGCTCGTATCCGGATACTGGCCGCTCATTGGCGACCAGGGACCTCCACGCGGACGGATAACGGTCTTCGTTGTCATCCAGATACATCGCCTGGGCCAAGCCGTACTGACGCAAATTAGCCCTACAGCCCATCTCCCGGGCCTGCTCCTTGATGCGCTGAAGGGCCGGCATCATTATCGCCAGCAATATCGCTATGATGGCGATCACCACCAAAAGCTCGATTAATGTGAATCCTCTTGTTTTTTTCACTTACAGACTCCTTCGACACGCGTTTTAATAGTCTTTGAATCCCGCCATCCAGCCGTCCCCCCAGTTAGCCCAGTCTTCCGGCCGGACACCGCCGGCTCTCGTCCACGGATTGACCGGATTAAAATCATTGCTCCATCTCAGCGTCCATAGCTGTTTCAGTCCGACCGGCTGCACGTGATAATCCACGAAGACAGCATTTATAGTACCGTTATGGCGGTTCAGGCAGAAACGATTCATCGCATCGGCGTCGGGACGCTTCTGATGGCCGTCATACAGCGGCGGCGTATCGTCGTCATCCGGCCAGCCGCACCAGAAATAACAGTCAAGAAACATGGGAATCTTATGGCCGCCTTTGACGTTGGTGGTCCTCCAAAAGCGATGGGCGGCTTTGCCGTAAACGGCATCACCCACCGGCTGGTAAACAAAGCCGTTGATACCGTAGCTGCCGTAATAGCCGATCGTGCGCTGCCCTCCGGCGTCCCAGCCGGGAATCTTGCCCCAGGCCATGTCCTTGCTTCCCCACCAGTCTTGCCCCGGGATCATATCCGGGTTGGCGATCCTGTGTGCTACCGGGCAACACCGAATGTCTTCCGTCGTGATGTAGTATTCCCGCATCGAGTCCATCCAGCGACCGTAGGCATCGCCACCGCTCTTGCGCTCGGGGAATCGACCGTCGTTGTCGTCGGTGTACAACTTAAATATGGTCCCCCATTGTTTGAGGTTCGCCTGGCAGACGACGCCTCTGGCCTGCTTGCGAACCCGCTGTAGAGCCGGCATCAATATCGCCAATAACAGTGCTATTATTGCGACAACCACCAGAAGCTCTATCAATGTGAAACCCTTGTGCTTAGGCATAAGCACACCTCATTTCCTATAACAATATCCGCCCCCGTTCGTACCGGCGGCAAAATCCTCCGGTTACTCGCTTACCACGTTGCCGCCCTAATGAGGGATACGGCAGGGAACCCGGGCTCTTACATCCCGGTTCTATCTGTGTTTTGCCGCCTTGCCCCACATGGCAACGGCAGCCCATTGAATGTCCTCGTTGCCGGCCTGGACCGGAGAGAACGCCTGCGGCGGTATCCGCTTACCGAATTCGATCGTACGCGGGTCTTTCCACTTGTGATACTCACTGTGTCCGTCCGCGAAAGAAAAGGTCGTGCCGTCGCCGTGCCGGACGGGCGGCGGATCCCACCACTTTTCCTCGGTAACGTAGACCGTCCAGCCGCCAAGTGCCGAGGTTATCGTGCCGCCGTCATCGACGAAGACGATTCTGTAGGCCGGGTTGGGAATCTCGATTCTCTTCTTAATCATTTCGGCGTTCATGTTCGGCCAGTCTTTGCAATTCATAGAGTCAGCGACGGAATACGTCCGCATGATATTTTCCTGCGATCCTCCACGTACGATTTTGCTGACCGTCGGGCACTTGTAGAGGCTCAGGTCTTTGACATACGGCCACAAAGCCCCCTCTTTGATCGCATTTATCTTCTGGCGGTCTGTCATCCCGGAACGCCAGTCGGCTTTGACCCACGGTGTCTGGTCCTGATGTATGCCGTATTCGCCGGTGTCGCCGTTGACCAGCATGTCGTCATGATCGTCGGCATACATGATCCAGGCGAGAGTCAACTGCCGCAGGTTGTTGAGGCAGGTCGCTCGCCTTCCCTGCTCCTTGACCCGATTCATC
The DNA here is from genome assembly GCA_964598225.1 of uncultured Pirellulales bacterium. Lineage (GTDB taxonomy): Bacteria > Planctomycetota > Phycisphaerae > Sedimentisphaerales > Anaerobacaceae > SG8-4. The sequence continues at coordinate 9,285 of CAZRBG010000060.1, read as the reverse complement.
GCGGGCATGAGGATCGCCAGCAACACGGCGATAATAGCAATTACCACCAACAGTTCTATAAGTGTAAATCCTTTTCTTGCACGCATAATTAAGACCTCTGTTATTAATCTCCGAGAATCGTATTTTCCCGTAACAATTATTTCAATAATCCTTAAACTGCCTGATCCACTGTGGCCAATTGGCCGTCTCAGCACCGCCCGCTTTGGTCCAGGGACCGGCAGTGTCGAAATTCCTGTGCCACTTCAAAGTCCACAGTTCCTTGAGGCCGACCTTTCTTGCGGATAAATCACAAAATGAAACGCTCTCAAAGCCAACGTGCCGGTTGATGCAGCAACGGGCCATTTGATTGCCGCTCCAGGCCGCAAGCTCAACGTCCGCCGGGCCTTGATGTGCCTGAGGCCGAACGTCGAAATGCAGGGCTTCGGTAAAGAGAGGTATATTGTCGGCGTCCTTATTTTGCAAGGTTCCCCATGAATTTTCGTCCGGCGCGACGTTTTCAGACGCCGGATTCGTGTCTGTCTGCTGATACAGCATATAACCATTCAGGCCATAGCTGCCGGCGATACCATCCGGAGTCAAATCGGGATGACCGTTAAAATCTCTCGTATAAATGCCCCAGGCCTGGAAAACGCTGAAAGAATCCGCGCGGTTGTGCCGCTGGTCGTACAGAGGCCCCGTTGATTTCGGGCAAAACCACAGGTTATTTTTGATCCGGCTTTGATGGCGATCATCCAATCGCGCCACCCACCATGAGTTGTCATCGCCGTAGCCGCTCAGGAATCGTCCATCGTTATCTTTGACATATTTCGAGATAACAGCATTCCACGGCCCGAGGTTAGCCAGACACTTAGCCATATTGGCTTGTTCCTTCACTTTCCGCGTTGCGGGCATCAAAATCGCAATCACCAGCATAGCAACCGCAACAACCGCTGTCGCTTCTATCGGTGCGAGTCCATCCTTTGTTCCCACAGCCATACCATTTTTAGTAGTCTTTGAAAGGCCTTATCCATTCCGGCCAATCGCTTGTTTGAACTCCACCAGCCAAAGTATAAGGACCGGCTGGGTTGAATTTCTTATGCCATTTGAGCGTCCACAACTCTTTGAGACCGACCTTTCTCGCCGAGAAATCCATGAAAGAGCAGCCCACGAAGCCCTGGTGCCTGTTAATACAGCAACGGCCCATGTTGTTACCGGACCATGCAGCAAATTCGGTCTCCGCCGGTCTTTGGTTCTCCAGCGGCCACAAGTCGAATCTAAGAGCATCAACGAACAGCGGCACCTGACCTGCATTTGCCACATTCGGCGTTCTCCAGCCGTCTGTGGCGGGTACGCCGCCTTCGAATTGTCCGTCTATGGGTATCGTCAGGATGTAGCCGTTAAGGCTGTAGCTTCCGGCTATTCCCTCCCGAACATTTGTGGCGCCTGATTGCTGATGGTCAAAAATTCCCCATGCGTTAAAGATGTTGAACGTGGGAGCCTGGACGCCGTTTTCATCTCTTATTGGCTTGGTAGCAGTCGGGCAAAACCACGTCTTGTTTCGTTTCCAGCTAAGCGTCTTCTCATCCAACTGGTGAAGCCACCAGTAGCCCCTGGGACCAAAGCCAGACCAAAACTTGCCGTCGTTGTCTTCGGTGTAGAACGAGGTAACGAAATTCCACTGCCTGAGATTCGCCAGACAACCGGTTGTTCTCGCCTGCTCCTTAACTTTTGCCAGCGCCGGCATCAATATAGCCATCAAAATCGCTATGATAGCGATAACAACTAAAAGCTCGATCAAAGTAAATGCTCGTCTGCTGTTCATAATGAAATTCCCCGTACTTCCACCACAATCAATTCTTCACCTATACGGTTACGATATCACCTGTGATGATGCGCCTGAAAGCTTTCCTGTTCGTATAAACCGAGGTTTTGACCTTTTTGCGGCGCAATTCCACAGATTTTGACATTATACCGGACATTAGAACCTGATTCAATATTAAAATGGGGATTTTGCCGCATAATTGGCGATTGCGACGTAATCTTGCGGAGTGAGCTCCTCCGGGCGCCGGCGCGGGTCGATTCGGCAATGTTCAAGTGCCCTGGGCCAGTCTGTAATTGAGCTCGGTCTGCCCTCGGCCAGCCTGCAGCATGACTTAACGGTCTTTCGTCGGTGGCCCATGAAAAGATGCACCATTTCGACGAAAAGCTCCATATCCGCAATTCGTTCGGCTTTAGCCTTGTCGCGGACGTAGCTAACCATTGCCGACTCGACTTGCGGACGGGGCCAGAAAACGGTGGGCTTGAGAATACGAATCACCTTGACCTCACCCGTTGCTGCGAGCAGGATGCTCAAAATCCCGTACTCGCCGGAACCCGGAGCGGCGGTCATGCGATCCGCAACTTCTTTCTGTACAGTGACATACATTTCATCCGCTCTGATTTTGCCGGTCGCCAGATTCAACATGACAGGCGAAGCCACGTTATACGGCAGGTTTGCGACAAGAAGCAGCCGGCCGGTGAATTTCTCCCGGGCCTGAGCCACTGGGCCGGTCACTTTTCGACTCAGAATGTGTTTGCTCTGAAGAATATCGTCTTTTATGACATCAACGTTCTCGGCACAAGCGAGCCTTTCAGCGACGATTTCGGCGAGTTTCTTATCAACCTCTACACCAACAACGGTTCCGGCTCGCTCGGCCAGAGCTTCAGTCAGCGAGCCCGTGCCGCAACCGGCCTCGAGCACCACGTCATTTTTGTCGATTCCGGCCGAATCGACAAGCAGACGCATGAGATTGAGATCGATCAGAAAATGCTGGCCGAGCCGCTTGTTTGGGGAAATCCCCGCTGATTGGAGTAACTGACGGATCTGCTGCTTTGTTTGCATATTAGTAATTTGGAATTTAGAATTAAGAATGTAGAATTTGAGATCGATGAGATTCATTTGGAAATCCGCGTATTCCTGACTATGGTTGTAAGAATTGCGACTAACTCATCTGATTCACTAAGTAATCCCTCCAACTTTTCGGCAGGGACAACTTTGGTTTCAGAGAAAAGACGAAGCCAGTAAAGTGTTTCCCGGGCTTCTTTGAGGGCGATGTTGCACTTTGAAATGAAATCAGGCCGGCTTTGGCCTGCTGTTGCCTCCTCCGGATTTGCCCCTATTGATGTCCCCGACCTCAGAATTTGTCTGGCCAGGACTTCTGCGGTACCCTTTTGTTTTGCCAGGTATTGATAAAACTTAACGATTCGACACGCAAAACAGAACGCGCTCTCTTGCATGTCCTTCTCTTGAACAATGCCCTGCTGTGCTTTGTCGATCATTCTAAATTCTTAATTCTCAATTCTATCCCACTCTCAATTCTAACTTTTTCTTGGCTTTGGCCATCTTTATCGCAGTGGCAATTGCTGATTTCATACTGGTCGGATCGGCGATGTTCCGGCCGGCGATGTCGAAAGCCGTCCCGTGGGCCGGTGAGGTTCTTATTATGGGGATACCGATAGTTACGTTCGTCGCCCGCTCGAAGCCCACCAGCTTGACTGGTATCATTCCCTGATCGTGATACATTGCTACCACACCGTCGAATTCGCCCCTGACGGCCCGCAAAAACAAGGTGTCGGCACTGTACGGCCCGCAACAATTCATTCCTTGCTCCCGAGCGAGCGAAATTGCAGGCTTTATTATGCGCTGCTCCTCGTCGCCGAACTGGCCGCCCTCGCCGGCGTGCGGATTCAGTGCGGCAACGCCGATCCTGGGATTATCGTAGTTGAAGTAGTTTCTTAAGGCGTCATTGAGCAGGTCGATCGGCTCGAATACGCATCCGATCGTGAACTTGTTGCGAATCTCGAACAACGGCTCGTGAATGGTCGCCAGAGCCAGTTTCAGCGGCTCGGCTACGAACATCATCACTTTGCGCTTGGATTTGCAGCGGGCCGCGAACATCTCGGTGTGGCCGGGCCATTCGGCGCCGGCCAGATTCCAGCTTCTCTTGCTGATCGGAGCTGTAACCACCGCGTCAATAATACCTCGCCTTGCGGCATCGATAGCGTCTTCACAGAACCTCAAAGACGTCTCGCCGGCCAGTTTGCTCGCTCCCTTGACCCAGGGCGGCACGGAATATTCGTCATAATCGGCTACGACAACCTTGAACGGATACTCCCGGCTGATCTTCTCGTGCTGATGCCGGCCCCAGAACGGCTCGATCTCGGCCGCATCGGCAACGTAACAAAGATGCTCGTTCATGCCGAACACGACGTATTTCGCCGCCTTGCGAATGTGTGGGTCGGCCAGGGCCTTGACAATCACCTCAGGCCCAATGCCCGCCGCATCGCCCATCGTTATGCCGATGACCATCTGCTCGGCTATCGAATTGTTGCCGTTGCTCTTCATAGTGATATAAATCGTACTTCTATCGGTCTATTGCTGATGCTGAACAGGAGTTAAAAGCCCAGTTCTTTTAATCTTTCGGCTGTCAGAGGCTCGGTCTTTGGCAGAATATTTTCAAGCTGCCTTTTTATCGTCTTTACGATTATATCCGTTTCTATGTTTACGACATCGCCGATTCGCGCCCGGCTCAGCGTCGTTCGTTTCAATGTTTCAGGTATTATAGCAATTGTGAACCCATTTTGGTTAATATTCGCAATCGTCAGCGAGACGCCGTCAACCGCTACTGAGCCTTTTACAACCATTGACTCGAGCAAGTCGGCATCGGCCGTGAGCGACATGTCGGCGTATTGGCCGTGTTTGCCCATCGCGGCAATTGTTGCCGTTCCATCGATGTGACCCAGAACGAAATGCCCGCCGAACCGGTCGGTGGCTTTCATCGCCCGCTCGATATTGACTTCTGAAGATGGTCTGAGTCTACCTAAGGCCGATTTTGCCAGCGTTTCGGCACTGACGTCAAAACCGGCCACTGTGCCCTCTATTCCGGTAACAGTAAGACAGACGCCGCTAATGGCGATGCTGTCGCCGATCGCGGTTTCCGGCGCCAGCTCACCCAGATCTATCGCTAAAACCGCCGAATCGGCGCCTGAGCGCACGGACCTCACCATACAAGTTTTCTCTACAAGCCCAGTGAACATTTAATGCGAATGCCTGGTAGCAGGTTATTTGTGATTGAAAAGATCAGCTTACACGTTAAAATGATTATAGATAGCCGATAGCCAATAGTCAATAGTCATAAGTTAGAGGGGGTAAAGTAGAAAATGAGTACATTTTGGCTGAAAATAGCAGGCCTTGCGATTGCCGTGGTTGTTGGAATCGTGGTGATAGCTTCGCTAACAGGCGGTGATTCCCAGCCAGAGGAGCCGGCTCCGACATTCTATGATAAGGCCGAAGAGGATCAGAAAAAGTTTCTGGCCGAGCCGGAACCGATGCCGACACCGCAGACAGAAGACCAACAGCAACAGCAACAACCTGCTCAGACACCTCAACTCGTTAAACCGGAGCAGCCGGCTCCCGAGCCCGCCGAACCAGCAGAGCCTAAGGTTCTGTATTTCAAACCTCTTTCTGAAATAGATAGAATTGAGGCCGAAAAGCTCCTGAACGCGGCTGCTCCCGCTCGCAGCATGGGGCGGCTTCAGATAGGATACAATCTCATGATACAGAACTGCCGTGAGATAATCCGGAAATGGCCGGATAGCTGGTACGCGTATAGAGCTAAACAAATGATAATCGACATGCCGGAGAGATTCCGGCCGCGATATAAAGTCACGGATGATGAACTGGACCTTAGCAAATTCTACCAGCCCAGGCCGGGGACACAACCTTTCACCGAAAAGGAGCCTAACTGAATGAGCGCTACAGCATCCGTTGCCAATATACCTGCGATTTCGATAACAGCCGGGTGCCTTCCGGAGGCGTGGGAGAAGACTGTCCTGGCTGTCTGGGACAAGGGGTTGGATGTGAGAACCGAGTATGACAAGCCGGAAGATCCGCCGAGCAAAGACGCAACAGTGATGGTTGCCGTCGCCGATCCTTTTGCCGAGCCGCGGATTCACAAAAATTTCCCCGGCGGCCCGGAGGAACTCGAATCTTATCGCCAGGAGGTGGTCAACGGAATTCACGATCATTGGATCAATCCGGCTGAGGGCAAGTGGACTTACACTTATCACGAGCGCCTGTTTGCATATTCCCCGGTCGAAAATATTCGCCGCGCCGACTCGCCGAAGCCATTCGCGAGCGTCGATCAGATTCGATATATCATCGACCGTCTCTCGCAGGCCGGACACAGCCGAAGGGCGCAGGCGATAACCTGGATGCCGACCGCCGACCCGGCTACGGACGATCCGCCCTGTCTCCAGCGTATCTGGTGCAGGCTCGTGACCAATGACGGAGGCGAGCTGTCACTCAATATGAACGCGCACTGGCGCAGCAGGGACCTTTACAAGGCATGGTTCATGAATGTCTACGCCCTGACCGACCTTCAGAAAATCATTGCCGAGGCCGTCGCTCGCAACATCGGCAAGCCCGTGCAGGCGGGAAGATACGTCGATATTAGCGATTCGCTGCACATCTACGGCAGCTATTTCAACGAAGCCCGGCCTGAGATTGAGAAGATGCGGCAAAGCTCCTTCCGGGAGCGGTCGTGGGAAAGTACTCATCCGGCCTTCGAGATGATGACAATTGAGGCCAGAGAGAAGCTGGCGAAGGACCCGGACTGGTATGCTAAAGCAAAAGGATAGCTATAAAGTTTCATTTCACTGAGTAATCAGCGATAATCAAATTCTTAAAATAAGAGGTGCAAAATATGGCTTTTGTTGTTAATGGTGAAAAGATAGATGATTCGGCGGTAAAGCAGGAGGTCGAGAGATTAAGGCCGGATTACGAGAGAGTGTTTGCCGACCAGGCCCCCAAGGATCGCGAGGCGCAACTGCTCGATTGGTCCAGGGAGAATGTTATCGAAAGGGTGCTCATCAGCCAGCAAGCAAAGAGCAACGGCGACAAGATACCAAGTGACAAGATCGAAGAGACGTTGGCAAAGCTCAAGGAGCAGTACGAAGATCCGAAGCAGTTGTACAAGGATTTCAATGCCGAGGACGATGAGAAGATAAAGCAGGACATCGAGATGCAAATGAGGGTCGAGCAGACGCTGAGCAAAGTCTGCGAAAATATGGCCAAGCCTTCTAAAGCTGAGATAAAGCAATTCTACGAAGAAAACAAAGACCAATTCAGAACGCCCGAGCGAATAAGGGTTGCCCATATAGTCAAACACGTCAACTGGCAGACCGACGAGGAAAGCGCCTATAGAGCGATAAATGCCGCCCGCGAAGAAATGGCCAACGGAGTGGCGTTCGAAATGGTGGTCGATAAATATACCGACTGCGCCGACAACGGCGGTGATCTGGGCTTCATCATGAAGGGCCAGATGGTCGAGGAGTTCGAGGACGTGGTCTTCAACCTCGGCATGGGCCAGACGAGCGACATCTTCCGCACCCGGTTCGGCTTCCACATCGCCAAGGTCTACACCAGACAGCCGGAGGGCATAGCAAACCTCGAGGACGTAGAAGACCGGATAGTCGAAACCCTCCAGGAACAGATGCGCAGCAAGGCCATCGACGACTTCGTGGACGACCTAAGAAGCAAAGCTACAATCGAAGAGTTCTAAGGAACAGAGGGGCGGCGAACCGCTCACGTAGATGATTGGGCGGCGCTTTTATCGGCCTGTTCAAGTAAAGCAAAAAAATGCCAGTCTTGATTTTGCTCAACAGAGTTTTCATAGTAAACTTTAATTGTAGCAGATAATACACCTGTCAAAGGCAAAAGCGAGCGGAGTAGAAACGAAGCTTTCACAGGATGTGAGAGCATTAGTACCAGACCTGAGGGGGGTTGTATAAGTTTCTTTCCGAGTTGGCCTCTGCGCAGTCCGCGCAGGGGCTTTTTTTGTGCAACCTTGATCTGAATTCTACTGAGTTGGCTTTGGCCCTTCCCTATCGAACTTCATCTTCAGAGTCTTCAGCAATAATTATGAATTCAAAATTCCAAAATCCATAAAAATCATTTTGACATACCACATCTTGCAATTATAATGGTTAGAGTTCTATATATAGTGTTCGCCTGGCAGGCTTAACAATGAGATGTCCTTTTTGTAAGGAAGACAGAGATAAAGTTATTGATTCGCGTTCAAGCGATTACGGCAGAGCGATCAGGCGACGGCGACAGTGCCTGGTGTGCAAGAGAAGATTTACGACCTATGAGCGGGTCGGTGAAAATCTCAAGCTTTTCGTGGTGAAGAAAGATAACTCGCGGGTGCCTTATGACAAGAGCAAGATCATCGGCGGATTGCAGAAGGCTTGTTATAAGAGAGCTATTTCGGCCGAGCAAATCCAGCAAATTGCAGACCGGGCCGAAGAACATATTTTCAGAAACTTCGATAAAGAAGTATCGTCGGAATTTATAGGTGAAAGCGTGATGAGACAACTGCGTAAAGTGGACAAAGTGGCTTATATCCGCTTTGCAAGCGTCTATCGCGATTTCAGGGATGCAGGTGAATTGATCGAGGAAGTAAGCAGGGCTATCGCCGAGACCGAGCCACAGACACAGCAAATGCTTTTCGAACAATGATATCGTAGTAGCCTTAATGGAGTAGCTTGTTTAGCAAGGAGGTAAGTAAGGTGATCAGGACGCAACTTAAAGTTATAAAAGCCGACGGCAGTGTCGAAGAATATCTTCACACAAAGGTCATGGGATCTATTAATAACGCTCTGGGCGAAGCCGAACTGGCAAATATCGAACTCGCCGAGCACTTTGCAGAAGTGGTGACGTACTATCTTTACCACCAGCAGGACCAGCGTACCGTCACCAGCAGCGAGATATTTTCCGTTATAAAGGCAGTTCTCTCCACTACCGGCTACGAAGCGGCGGCGGTAGCGCTGAGCGAGCGACACTTCATGCGCAAACTCAGGCGTTCGAGAATAGAGGTCGTTTCGACCAATATCAATGAGTTGGCCGAAGCAGAGCTTTTTGCCGGCAACGGCCAAGCCGAAAATCGGAGCCGTTGGGACAAATCCAGAATAGTTCAGAACCTGACAACAGCGCACAAGATTTCTCGTCAAACAGCCAGACTCATCGCGGCAATGGTCGAGGAAAAAGTCTTCAACATGGGAATCACCGTCGTTCCTTCCACTCTGGTAAGACAACTCGTCCTCGGCGACGCCACCACCGTCCTCCGAGCCCAGCGCGAACTCCAAACCGCCTGATAAAAACGCTTGCCGCTGCCGTTGCTAAGCGCAATCATCGTACGTAAATAGGTGGCTGTCCCAATCCTGTTCGGCTCGGAATTTGCTGTCCGGCCTATGGGTTGACCGATATGT
>CAZRBG010000059.1:0-34265 GCA_964598225.1 uncultured Pirellulales bacterium | reverse complement strand
TTTAGAGTACGCCGCTTTCATCATCTGTCCATCCACAACTTTCGGTTATACCTCTGAAAACGATATGTGCTACTTAGCTCCGGGAAAAGGCGGACGGGCTTTCATTATCAATGAGGCACACGGGCTTAGAAAGCCCATCATAAGACGTTTGCTCGGACTTCTGGAGCGTATTCCTAATCACGTATGTATTATCTTCACAACAACAAAGAGGGGGAATCTTCTCTGTTTGACGATCAAATAGATGCACACCCTCTGCTTTCCCGTTGTGCCAAGATCGAATTGACTAATCAGGGACTTGCTAAGGTTTTCGCCGAACATTGCCAGACGACAGCTACCGAAGAAAATCTGAACGGAAAGCCACTGCAAGCATACATAAAACTTGCTCAAAACTGCAAAAACAATTGCCGTCAAATGCTTATGGCAATCGAAGCGGGTGACATGTTACTCTAAGAGAGGGGAATAGAATCATGGCGAAACGAAAATCAACACGAAGAGGGGGACTTGCCCTGGATAAATTATATGTCAATGTGCGAGTCAAAACCAGCCACTAACTCCTTTCATTATACACTGAATTTTCTTCATAGTCCAAAGTAATTTGACGTCTTTTCTTTTCTGTTCCAGAAGGATCGAGGTCTGTTTCGCTCGGACCGGTGGCGCGGCGAGAATGGGCCCACCCAAAGCTCCTCGGAGCCTCGCCGCCGCAAGCCGAGCGGGACAGACCGGCTCGATGCTAATCCGGTTTACTTCTTTTGTGACCACTTTCGTCTTTGTCCTTATTTTTTTGAGGTTTCTCCTTCTTGCTTCCGTCTTTTCCGGCTCTGTCTTTTAGCCGATAGCTGCGGCCGGTTATCGTAATTATCTCAGCGTGATGGAGGAATCTGTCCAGGATCGCCGTAGCCGAGGGGACATCGCCGAGCAGCTTTCCCCAGTCCTCTATAGAAAATATGGAACGACCGGCCCCTGGTTGTAAAGGTCTTCATAAGTCGATAAAACTTACGCGACATGGTGGTGCGTAACCACCTATAATCGCGGGTTATTACCTCACGGCAACAGAGCCGCATACAATCGAAAGGAGCCGATCATGAACAACTGTATGACACACGTAGCAATGGATACACACAAAAAACAGCATCGGGTTGCTATAGCGTATCCGAATGATGAAGTGATCGTCGAATTCTCAGTTAAGAATACGGCCTCAGAAATCAGAAAGATGGTCAGGAAGATCAAAAGAAATGCTCCGGGTGAAATAAAGTTCTGTTATGAAGCCGGGATATGTGGATTCACACTACAACGAAGAATTGAGGCATTGGGGTGCAAATGTAGTGTAATCGCTCCATCGTTGACTCCCCGCAAACCAGGTGAAAGAAAGAAAACTGACCGGCGAGACGCCAAGAAGCTACTTGGTTTGTTTATGTCTGATATGCTCACTGAGGTTTATCCGCCTGATGAGCAGCAGGAGGCAGCTCGTGAACTAACCCGATGTAGAGAGGCGGCACAGGAGAATCTTAAAAGAATTCGCCATCAACTGCAGAAAATGCTTGTCCGTCATGGATATGTATTCATTGATGGCCAACACTGGACACAAAAGCATTATCGATGGTTGGAAGCTATTGAATTTGAGCAGCCATTGCTTCAGGATGTTTTTGAGTGCTACTTTACAGAGATGCGGCATTGTCTGCAACGCGTCCAGACATTAGACAAAGAGCTAGAAAAACTGGCCCACAGTGAAGATTACAAAGAAGTGGTGGGTATTTTGTGCTGTTTCTATGGCATAAAGAAGCTGACCGCAATTTCCATAATCGCTGAAGTATTTGATTTTGGTCGGTTCGCATCGGCTCGCGATTTCATGAGTTATCTCGGTTTGACACCTTCAGAATCTTCCAGCGGAGAAAAGGAGCATAAGGGACCGATCACTAAAACGGGCAACAAAAGAGTAAGGCGGTTGCTGACTGAGGTGGCCTGGCATCATCGCCACGCTTATGGTGTGAGTAAAGTACTGCGTAAACGAAGAGAGGGTCAGCCTCAATGGGCTATTGACATCGCAGACAGAGCAGGGATACGACTACGCAGGCGTTATCGCAGGCTTGTTCATAGGGGCAAGCTGCCTTGCAAAGCAGTGACGGCCGTGGCCAGAGAGTTAGCAGGATTCATATGGTCAGCGTTGATAGAATATGAGGCGCGAAAAAAGAGGAAAGCAGCGTGAGAAAAATATTTCTTTTATCAGCCCTCCTCCGAAGTTGTTCTTTGATACTTGAAAACTGGAAATAGGATTGGCACTGACAGGTGCAGGCACGATAAGAGTGATATGCGACCAAACCTTGCGATAGGCAGTTTTGCTGCTGAACTCGCGTTTATAGAAAGCATAGCTCATGACGGAGAATATCAATGTCGGCTCTGTCCATAATGGATAATCCACGTATATCAGACTGATTCATCGTCGAAGTAGCCTGCACCTGGAGGTGTCATATCAAAATGTAGAAGAAAGAAAAACAAATTTAAGTTTATCGACTTGACAACGGTCGTTCCATATCAGGTCTGTTGGAGGTCATTATAGTCGGCTTTGTCTCGTATACAGCACAACATGACCGCTGAACAAACACCCTTGTAGTGGAAACTAACCGCCCTGGGGTCACCAAAAACAACGATTCAGGCAAGTAATAGTGAAAGTTCGGCTAGCCCAACTTTCACGGTTTTAGTCAAAAATACTGAAAAACAAAAAATAATTCGGCCTTGCTGAGCTGTCCGTGATGATTTGCTTCCGACATCGTGTGTAGTGAAGACCTTGGGTCTTGATATGGTATTGTCACCTGCGACAATACCACTATGTTTCTGCGATCTTATCAGCGTAAGAAAAGCGGCAAACTTCATCGCTACTACAGCGTTGTCGAGAATCGTCGTGTGTCCAACGGCCGTGTCACCCAAAAAACCGTCCTGTATCTCGGCGAGATCTCCAGTGGCCAGGAAAAGGCTTGGCGCAAGACACTTAAGGTGTTTGATGCTGATCAGAACAAGCCCGTCTATAGATGCCTGTTCGCTGCCGAGGAGACCTCGTGTCCCGAGACTATCGATACCATCGGTGTCCGTCTCTCCCAACTGCGTCTATCGAAACCCAGAACCTTTGGCGACTGCTGGTTAGGTTGTCGTCTCTGGGAGTCTTTACGCCTGGATGCCTTTTGGCAAAAACGCATTGATCGTTACAAGACAACCGTCCCATTTTCCAAGGTTTTGAAGCTGTTGGTGATCAATCGACTGATTAAGCCGGGAGCGGAGTTTTACATTCATCAACACTGGTTTGATCAGACGGCTATGGATGTGCTTCTCGATTGTGATTTTACCGTGGCCCAAAAGAACCGACTCTACCAGTGCCTGGACAAGATCTTACCCTACAAAGACGAGCTCTGTACCTACCTTAAGGGCCAGTGGGAAACCCTCTTTGATATTGATTACGAGGTGTTGTTGTACGACCTGACCAGTACCTATTTTGAGGGGCTCTGCGAGCAAAACCCCAAGGCTCAATTCGGTCACAGTAAAGACCGTCGCAGTGATTGCCGCCAGGTCCTGATCGCCTTGATTGTTACGCCGGACGGTTTTCCTTTGAACTATGAGGTGTTGGCCGGTAATACGGCGGAAAAGACGACCTTGGCCGAGCTTTTGACCAAGATCGAATCCGCCTACGGAAAGAAGCGTCGTGTCTGGTTGATGGACCGCGGCATTCCCAAAGAAGAGACCTTGGCTTTGATGCGGGAAACCGGAGTCGATTACCTGGTCGGGACCCCTCGTAAGCGACTGAATTCGTTTGAGGCCACCTTGCTCGATAAACCCTGGCAACAGGCTCGTGAGGATGTGGCCGTCAAATCCTTGCAGTTTAAAGGGGACACCTATGTCTTGGCCAAAAGTCAATCCCTCTTACGCAAAGAGCGGGCGATACGTCGCCGAAAGCTGCGGCAGTATTTAGCGGGCTTGGCCAAACTCCAGAAGAACTATCGTGACCGTGATCGATTCATGAAACGCTTGGGTGTCTTGCAGCACGAGGCGGGTCGTTGTTCGAAATGTGTTGACTTGCAGTTACCCAAGGAGGGGGCAAAGGTTCGTGCCGAGACCTTTCAATACCAGTTTAATCGTCAAACCTACCGTCAGATGATTCATCGTGACGGCAAGTACTTTTTACGCACGAATCAGACGGATAAAGCCCCGATTGAGCTATGGGAGCAGTACATGCTCCAGACGCGGATCGAGCAGGCCTTTAAAGACCTCAAGAGCGACCTCTGTGTTCGTCCGATCCATCATCAATTAGAGGGTCGTGTCGATGCCCATATTTTTGTTGCGTTCATGGGGTACTGTCTACAAACGACCCTTCGTCAGAAGCTCAAAACCAGTGCTCCCGGCTTGACCAGCCAAGCGGTCTTAGAGGTCTTCTCCAAGATACAAATGCTCGATGTACACATCCCTACGCAAGACCATCGAATGTTGCACTTACAGCGCTATACCGAACCTGATCAAGAACACAAAATCCTTTTGGAGAAACTCAACCTTCGGTTACCGGTACAACCGCCACCGAAGATATACAGCACAACATGACCGCTGAACAAACACCCTTGTAGTGGAAACTAACCGCCCTGGGGTCACCAAAAACAACGATTCAGGCAAGTAATAGTGAAAGTTCGGCTAGTAGACTTTTGCTGTGCAGACGTGTTTATCTTGAGAAGATGTAGAATATTAAAGCGGTTGTGGCCTTAATAATTGATCTCGCCGAATGCGCCATTTACCCATCGGCTCCGCGACGGGAAAAACCATATCTATTCTGGTTTCACATCGTAATGATCTCAATTTTTTCAAAAACTTTTTCAGCTTCTTAAATCGCGGATATCGAATATGCTATAACGTTATTTCTTTTGCTTTGACTGTCTCTTGGTATCATCAACTGCTATTATTTGCCAAAAGTCACTTGACAAGTAAACCGATATTGTATAACGTCATGTGTAGGCAGAAAGAACCTGCATCAAATGCTAAATCGTTTGTGGGGCATGGCTATGGACACGAAAGGTTTCACACTTATCGAACTTCTGGTGGTAATCGCTGTCATTGCGTTATTGATGGGGATTCTGTTGCCGGCATTGAATGTGGCCAGAGAACAAGGACGTCGTGCAGCCTGTATGAGCAATATGCGTCAGGTGGGCCTGGCTCTGACGCTGTATCAGGCCGACTACGAATACACCCCTCCCAAGACTCAGGCGGTATTCGACTATGCCAGTCCCGCTTCGCGGGACAATGTGCTGAAACTGTTGCGGCCGATGGTCTCGGCGGAGGATCCGAACAGAGCCGTGCCCGTATATGCCTGTCCGAGCTTGAAGCCGAATCCCAATCCGGCCTATGCACCGACGCGTACCAGCCGTACCGGGTATTTGGCTAATGCTGCCCTCTTGGGACGCAAAACAGCATCTATACCTATTCCCGGCCGGCTAATTGTTATGCAGGAGGGCTGGTCGCTTTCAAATCATTTATGGGTACAGCCCGAACCGCAAATACGCACCGACGCGACCTTACAGGGCCGGAAACCTACTCAGTATAAGGAATGGCACATGTTTGCCAGTCAGAGCGACCACTCATCGTGGTTTACGGTGGAACGTCGCGAGCAGACGGCGAACGTTCATAAAGAAGGCGGCAACTTTATCTTTGCCGACGGCCATGCCGATTATCGCAAGTATTGGGAGCGCCAGAGTGGTGATTATGGACTTGTCCACCCGAAACTGAAACAGAGTGTGCCGTATGAGCCAACATGGGAAAACTGTAGAATCCTTTTAGATCCGGCCTTTTAGTTCTGGTCAAATATGGAAACTTTATTGAAGAATTCGGCGAACACACATAGCGTCAAGAGCTATGTTTCACTAATCCATCTTCGTTATGTGCAGCGTTGAAATTGAATCAGAGTTTTTCTCCGAAATGGGAAGGAGGTGGGCGATTGAATTCTGTGGTGGTTTGCGTTGTGGCCACAAGGCCGGTATATAGAACAGTTCTGCAAGAAGGAGCCGCCAAAACCGTGGGTAAACCTATCTAGTTGAAGTCAACCTGAGATCATACAAGGCCGAGTGGCTGGAGTAGGGTAATACGTTCTAATATAGAGGAGAACAATCATGTGCAAAAAAAAGGTTATTTTCGTTATGATGTCCATGCTTTTGAGTTGCATGAGTATGACCAGAGGCGGGACGATTGCTCATTGGCAGTTTGACGGGGCACTTGGAGAAAAAATTGTCGACGACACCGATATTGAAAACGAATATGTTGCGACGAAGTTTTACGATAGCCAGTTGGGGGCGAATGCAGCGATCGATGTGTTCTATGGCGCGTCGAATCCATTTTATGGTTCCGGCGGTACAAGCGCCGAGTTCATGAATGATCCCGGCGGCAACGATCCCGGCGCGGGCATCTTCGTGCCGGACACGGGGACGAACACGGCTTTGGATCTGAGCACGCTCGGAGCATTTACGGTAGAGGCCTTCATTCAACCTTCCACAGTTCGACAGAGCGTTATTGTGAGGAAGTGGGGAGGAGATGGGCGATGGTACCTTGACATGCACGAGGGCGGTGAGGTGCGACTCAAAATCAACTCGGATTCAGCTGCGAACACAGCAGATGCCGGAGCAGGAGCCGTCTCCGCCGGCGAATGGTATCACGTTGCTGGCGTATTCGATGAAACCGATTCGACAGCTCCTATGAAAATATATGTTAATGGGGAGTTGATGGACACATCGGATTACAGGGGGAGGGTCAACGATACTACCAACGCTTTGGGGATTGGCTGCATCGTTCGTGACAACGGCAATCCTCCCGGCAACTCCGGTCAGTTCTTTCACGGTCTGATCGATGAGGTACGACTCTCGGATGAAGCTCTTTCGGTTGACGAGTTCCTACTCAACGCCGTTCAAGGTGCAGGTGGGCCCAGCCCTGCAGATGGAACTACCTACGTGCCACATGATATAGTTCTAAGCTGGGCAACCGGCGAGACCGTGGTGAGCACTGATGTTTACCTTGGTACGGTCCGTGAGGATGTCATTAACGCCAGTCGCTCCAATCCGCTGGGCGTGCTTAAAGCACAGGGTCAGGTAGAAGATATCTACGATCCGCCCGTGTTGCTGCAATTAGGGCAGACTTACTACTGGCGTGTCGATGCAGAGATACCTGCCGAAGAAGGCCCGGGCCTTACGATCTCTAAAGGTGAAGTCTGGAGTTTCACGGTTGAGCCGTATAGTTACGTAATGGACAATGCCAATATTGTTGCCACGGCTTCGAGTTCTTCCAGTGACAACACCGGTCCTCAGAAAACCATTGACGGCTCGGGGCTAAACGAGGAGGATCTGCACTCGACAAATGCGAATGATATGTGGCTAAGCGATGTTGCCGGTCCTCAGCCGACCTGGATAGAGTACGCTTTCGACAAAGTCTACAAGCTTCACGAGATGCGGGTCTGGAATCAGAATCAGATTGTTGAAGGTTCTTTCGGGATCGGAGCGAAGGACGTGACGGTTGAGTATTCGGGTAACGGGGTAGATTGGCAGGAACTGGGCAGCTTTGAGTTTGCCCAGGGTCCCGGCCTGGACGACTATGCTTATAATACAACCGTCGATTTCGATGGTGAAGCGGCCAGGTATGTCAGACTTACTGTGAACAGCAACTGGGGTGGAATCCTATCTCAATATGGCTTGAGTGAAGTCCGTTTTCTGTACGTCCCGACTCATGCCAGAGAGCCGCAGCCGGCGGACGGAGCGGTGGACGTAGGTGTGGATACGAGTCTCGGCTGGCGTGCAGCTAGAAATGCAACTCTACACGAAGTTTATTTGAGCAGTGACGAGAAAGCAGTGGAGGATGGAACAGCTCCGCTCGACGCGGTGAGCGAGAGCAGTTACGATCTTACACCGCTTGATTTGCAGTTGGCGGAGACTTACTACTGGAAAGTCAACGAGGTCAATGAGGCTGCCGGTCCGAGCACCTGGCAAGGGCAGATCTGGAGTTTTACGGCACAAGAGTATCTCGTTGTGGAAGATTTTGAGAGTTACACAGATGATGACGCTGCCGGTGAGGCAATCTGGCAGACCTGGATAGACGGCTACGAAGTTCCTGACAATGGTTCCCAGGTCGGCTACCTCACACCTCCGTATGCCGAGCCGACAATTGTCCACGGCGGCAGGAATTCCATGCCGCTGTCCTACAACAACACGGCTGGGGTAACGAAATCGGAGGCGGTGCGTACCTTCGACGAGCCACAGGACTGGACGGCACATGGCGCTAATACGCTCTTGCTGCATTTTCGTGGCAGGCTGTTCTCTTTTCTGCAACGTGACGACGGCAGCATACTGATGAGCGGCGCAGGAGTTGACATCGGGGAAATGGCGGACGAATTCCGCTTCGCCTACAAGCAACTCAACGGCAACGGCTCTATAGTCGCTCGCGTGGATAGCTTGTCGAACACACATGCGTGGGCCAAGGCAGGCGTGATGATTCGTGAGACTCTCGATATCGGATCTAAGTTTGCAGCCGTGTACATCACACCCGGCAATGGCTGTCGGTTCCAGATCCGCACCGGAACTCCCGCAAATGTCATGGGTGACGATGAAGTCGCGACCCCCGAGCAGACCGCGATTAGAGCGCCGTACTGGATTAAAATAGAACGCAACGGCGATGTCTTTAACGGGTTCTACTCGGCCGATGGCGCCACATGGACGCCAATGGCGTGGAATCCCCAGAGTGTGCCTATGCAAGCGAGTGTTTATATCGGTTTGGCTGTGACCAGTCATAATGCTGGTAACTCTACGACGGCGATGTTCTCCGGCGTGGAAAGCACGGGTAACGTTACCGGCCAATGGCAGAATGAGGCCATCGGCATAGAGCAACCGAGCAACGATCCGGCCCCATTGTATGTAACTATTGAAGACGGCTCGGGACGTGCCGAGACTGTAACTCATCCGGATGAAGCGGCGGTTGGTCTGGACAGTTGGCTTCCGTGGGAAATTCCGCTGAGCACGTTTGGCTCAAACGGCTTGGATGTGACTGATGTCAAGAAGATGTACATCGGCATAGGAGACCGTGACAATCCTTCATCGACGGGCATGGGACTGCTGTATATTGATGATATTCAGCTTGGTCGCTCTGCTGAAGAGCCCGTTTCAACAATTGCACACTGGCAGTTCGACGGGGCGATCGGAGAACAGATTATCACCGACACGGACATCCAGAGCGGGTACGTCGCACACAAGTTTTATGATACATCCTTTGGAGCAAACGCAGCGGTCGATGCATTCTACGGCCCGGCGAACGCGATGTACAACACAGCCGGAACGAGCGCCGAACTCATGAACGATCCTGGCGACAACGACCCCGGCGTTGGCTTGGTAATTCCCGACACGGGTGTGGATACTCCATTAGATCTGAGTACATTCGGTGCATTCACGATCGAGGCGTTCATACACCCCTACACTGTCCGTCAGAGCGTCATCGTGAGGAAGTACGGAGGCAGTCCTGGGCAGTACTACATCGACTTGAAACCGGACGGAGATCTTCAGTTCTCTATCAATTCCGACGCAAATCATGCCGCGGCCGGTCCTGAAGCTGTAGTGGCTAACGAGTGGTATCACGTTGCCGCAGTTTTTGATGAGACGGATCTTGCGGCTCCGATGAAGATCTGTGTCAATGGGGAGTTGAAGGGTACGGCTGAGTTCAGGGATAGGCCCGGCGATTCTCCCCGCGGCTTGGGCATCGGCTCAATCATCCGCGACAATAATAATCCGCCCGGCGATTCCGGCCAGTTCTTCAACGGCATGATTGACGAGGTGCGGTTCTCAGCAGCGGCTCTTTCGGCCGATCAGTTCCTGCTGAACGTTGCGGGCCAATAGCCTTGTCAGTCCTGGTTGATAGAAAAAAGAGTGTTGATATCTTGGTTTTGAGAATTAGTTCGGGGCTTGTGTCGATTAGATGCAAGCCCCGATCAGCCTTGTACCTGTAAGTGTGCAGAAGGGATTCTGTGAATGAACCGAACAATCCAGACAATTGCATCCGTGAGCGCACTGATCGTAGCGACGGCAATTGGAGCACAACCGGGTATTGGTGGCGAGCGCGGCGCGGATTTCACCGCCGTTCCCGGTGTTGTTATCGATCACAGCCCGAAATCATCGGGGATTTATCTGGGCTCGCCTGGATTGGCCGTGCTGTCGGATGGAACCTACATTGCTAAGGGTGATGAGTTCGGTCCCGGTTCGCCAAAGAACGAAAAAGGCGGTACACGGATTTACAGATCGGAAGACCGTGGAAAATCTTGGAAGCAAACCAATCGGATCAGCGGCGCGTTCTGGGCGTCGCTGTTTGTGCATCGCAACGTCTTGTACCTGATGGGGACGAAAAAGGCCTACGGCGATACGGTTATCTGGAAATCAAACGACGGCGGCCGCTCCTGGCTGGAGCCTACCGACACCGAACACGGTGTACTGCTGGACGATGCTCGCTATCACTGCGCACCGACGCCGGTGGTCGTCCATGAAGGCCGAATCTGGCGGGCAATGGAAGACGCCATGGGCCGGCCGAATCGATGGGGCGCGCATTTTCGCGCCTTTATGATGTCCGCGCCGGTCGGCACCGACCTGCTGAAAGCATCCAGTTGGACTTGTTCTAACCGAATGGCACGCAATCCGCAATGGCTCGACGGACTGTTCGGAGGCTGGCTTGAAGGCAATGCAGTGGTCACGCCTGAAGGTGAAATCGTCAATATCCTACGCGTCGACTATCCCAGCAAACGCGGCTACCCCGTCAAAGAGGAAAAGGCTGCCATCATCAAAATCAGCGATGATGGTCGGACTGTCACGTTCGATCCGGAGACGGGCTTCATCACGTTCCCCGGCGGCTGTAAGAAATTCACGATTCGGTTTGACGATAAGAGCGGTGCCTACTGGACCCTTTCCAACGCCGTTTTGCCGCAGCATCGCAACGGCAACCGAGAACGCATCCGCAATGCCGTGGCCTTGATGCGGTCCAATGATCTGCGCACCTGGAAGATCCGTAGTATCCTGCTCTATCACCCGGATACACAAAGGCATGGCTTTCAGTACCTCGACTGGCTGTTCGAGGGCAACGACCTGATCGCCGTATCCCGCACCGCCTACGACGACGGCCTGGGTGGTGCACACAACCAGCACGATGCCAACTTTCTTACCTTTCATCGATTCGAAAACTTCCGTGATCTGGCCATGGCCGAATCGATGGTCGAGCACGGGGCTCCATCCGGCGCCGGAACTGCTTGCAAACGCCAATTAACCACGGCAGATGCCAGAGGAGAATCTATCGGAGACTGAGTTCAGAACTGAAAATGACATCCGTAAATCTTGGGAAAAACGGGCCAGTGGTAAAACACTTCAGTAGACGTGATTTTCTCAGAAGTGCCTTAGCCGGTGTGGCGTGTGCGGCGATTGCTCACCCGCCGGCGTGTGCTGAAGGCACCGACAGGAAGCCGAATTTCGTTCTTATCTTAGCCGACGATCTCGGCTATGGCGATATCGGTTGTTACGGCAACAGAGCCAAGAAAACCCCGAATTTGGACCGTTTGGCAGCGGAAGGGATGCGCTTCACCGACTTTCATTCGAACGGTCCGATGTGCTCGCCGACGCGGGCTGCTTTGCTGACCGGGCGTTATCAGCAACGCATGGGAATCGAATCGGCGCTCGGCAAGAACGCAAAGGGATTGCCGCGGGACGAAATCACCATAGCAGAACGACTTCGTGAAGCCGGTTATGCCACCGCGATCTTCGGCAAATGGCATTTGGGAGACCGACTTGAGGACAACCCGATACATCAGGGCTTCGATGAGTTTCGGGGCCACACATACGGCGATTCCGACTATATTTCACATGTTGACCGGCACGGAGAGCCTGACTGGTGGCACAACCTGGAACTGGAGAATGACGAAGGTTATAATACCACCTTGCTCACAGACTATGCCGTTCGCTTTATCGAAGAAAACAAAAACAGACCGTTCTTTCTCTACGTTCCGCACTCAGCCATCCATTTTCCCTGGATGGCCCCGGATGATCCCGGTCACCGCCAGCCAGGGAAAGATTATACTCGTTGGCGAGCGAATATCCCCCTTGTCGACTCCAAGCTCGGCCCTCATAAAAATGTCGGTCCCGTGGTCGAAAATATGATAGAAGAGTTGGACAAGAGCATCGGGCGCATCGTTGTGGAGCTTAAGAGACACGGTCTGGACAAGAACACGTTCGTTTTCTTCACTTCGGACAACGGTGGCTATCTTCACTATTCCGGCTTACATCGAGGCGAAATTTCCAGTAACGGAAAATTGCGTGGACAAAAGGCAGATGTGTTCGAAGGGGGGCACCGAGTCCCGGCCATTGCATGGTGGCCCGGTAAGATCAAACCCGGTCTAACGACTAACGAGACCACGATGACGATGGACCTGATGCCGACATATCTGGATATGGCAGGGCTTGAGACTCCCGTTGCCGGCAGTTCTCAAGCATTGGATGGGACGAGTCTGAAACAGCTTCTGTTCGAGTCTCAAGCCCTGCCCGAGCGAACGGTTTTCTGGCACATAAGAGGACGTCGGGCCGCACGATCAGGACCCTGGAAACTTGTCCGGCTGGAAAAAGAACCTCCGAAGTTGTTCAATCTCGACGAAGACATAGCAGAGACAAACAACATAGCTGACAGGAGACCCGAAGTCGTCAGGAAACTCAAGGATGCATATAAGCAATGGGAAAAGGATGTGAACCGACAAAGGATTACAGACAGGAGCAATCAATAATGATAAAGACTAAGGTTCTGACGGCACTACTTATGGTATTATTGTCCGCAACGTGTGTGGGAGCTCTCGAGACGAGTGAGAATTCTCTTGGCATGAGACTGGTGAGGGTGCCGGCGGGCCGGTTTGAGATGGGAAGTACAGACGGCGCCGGCGATTTTGATGAGAAGCCCATCTATACGGTGCGCATCGCACGGCCGTTTTGGATGTCTGCCACAGAGGTGACCAACGTTCAGTACGAGCAGTTCGATCCGAACCATCGAAAACTGCGCGGCAGGCATGACCTGTCGAAAGAGGATGATGAGGCTGTAATATTCGTCAGTTGGAACGACGCCGTTGCTTTCTGTCAATGGCTCGGCGACAAAGGAGGCAAGACGTACCGTCTGCCGACCGAGGCCGAATGGGAGTACGCCTGTCGCGCCGGTACGACCGCAGCCTATTCCACAGGTCAAATTCTCCCGGAAGTGTACCACAAAAACCAGAAAGCAATCTGGAAGGCCGTACCCGTCCCATTGCACGTTGGCAAAAGCCCGCCCAATGCGTGGGGTCTGCATGGTATGCACGGTAATGTCGAGGAGTGGTGTCTGGATTGGTATGGACCGTATGAAACTGGTGTACAAACCGATCCAATGGGCCGGGCTGATGGGTACGTTAAGGTTACGCGCGGCGGCAGTCATGGCACACCGGTCGTTTACCTCCGCTCGGCCAACCGTATGGGCGCCCTTCCGACCGATAAGAGCTGGATGATTGGCTTTAGGGTCGTACAGGCCGAACCGCCTGAAACCCCACGCCTCCCCCAGACACCTGCACCAGAATGGGCTCAGGATGTCGGGCAGGAATCATGGGACTGGTCAAAAGGCCCCGCGTCGGATAAACCTTTTTGGAAAAAGCCGATTCCGTTTGTCAAGATCCCGCCCAACTCCAACGGCCCGTTGTATTCCCGGCACAACCATTGCCCGGCACTCACCTGGTGCGACAATGGCGACCTGCTGGCGGTATGGTTCTCCTGCAATAGTGAGTCCGGACGAGAGTTGACCATACTGGGAAGCCGCTTTAAGGCCGGCAGTGACGCATGGACGCCGGCGGCGCCGTTCTTCCAGGTGCCGGACCGCAATCTGACCGGTTCTGCTCTGCTGAACGACAAAAGCGGCACTTTGTATTTCTTCAACGGGCTCAGCGCGGCCCAGGGCTATCGTACGATGCTTGCACTGGTCATGCGCACCTCCGGAGATAACGGCGTTACCTGGTCGAGCCCGAAGCTTATCAATCCGCGACGCAATGACCCCTGGGAGTCCAACCAGCCGATTGCGTCAGCATGTCTCTTGAGCGACGGCACGATTGTATTGCCAAGTGATGCTCCTCTGAGACGTAAAGGTGGCGGCACGGCTCTGTGGCTTAGCAGGGATGCAGGTAAAAGCTGGGCGATTACAAAGGGCACGATTGCCGGCATCCATGCATCCGTGATCGAGCGTCAGGCTGGTGAACTGCTGGCTTTCGGGCGGCATCTCGGCGGAGGTTCGGACGGCAAGATTCCACAGTCGATATCGACGAACCGAGGGCAGAGTTGGGTGTACTCTTCGGGACCGTTCCGGGGGATTGGTTCGGGCCAGCGCCTGGTGCTGAGACGCCTTCGTGAGGGGCCTGTCTTTTACGCATCGTTTACCGATGCGCCGGGAAAGGACAAGGGCATGATTTTTCGTGATGCCGAGGGCAACGAGTTTCGCGGTTACGGGCTGTTTGCCGCAGTGAGCTTCGACGAAGGGCGCAGCTGGCCATTGCGAAAGCTGCTCACACCCGGGAAAGGAACATTCGATACGGCGGGCCACACCCATCAATTCCTTGCTGATTCGACACATGCCGAGCCGCGTGGCTACCTCGCCGCCACACAGACCCCCGATGGGATCATTCACCTTATTTCCAGCGGGTTGCACTATCGCTTCAGCTTGGCATGGTTACGTGAAGCACGGGAGGACTGAATTGTGAATAAGGTGAACAATAGTAATTTCAGTAAATTGGCGACAAGAGGAATCCCAGATGACCTTGACCGGCGGGAATTTCTGCATCGTGGCTTGACGACAACGGCAACATTGACCTCCTCTTGCTTGGGTCTATCAT
Organism: uncultured Pirellulales bacterium; assembly: GCA_964598225.1. Classification (GTDB taxonomy): domain Bacteria; phylum Planctomycetota; class Phycisphaerae; order Sedimentisphaerales; family Anaerobacaceae; genus SG8-4. Next base: position 19,357 of record CAZRBG010000059.1, on the reverse strand, counting down.
GGCTGGCTAAGATCGCCGAGGGCGCATCACCCACGCGTCCCAATATCGTCTTCATCATGGCCGACGATATGGGCTACGGGGATCCCGGCTGCTATGGGCAGGACAAGATCAGAACCCCCAATATGGATCGTCTGGCCAAAGGCGGGATGAAGTTCACTCAGGCCTACGCCGGGGGGACGGTCTGCACCCCCTCGCGCAGCTGCTTGATGACGGGCACTCACGGAGGCCACACGCCCGCCCGCGATAACATTCCGCACTTTCATACGTATCTCGACAAGAGCGACGTTACCATTGCCGAGGTATTGAAGAAGGCAGGATATCGCTGCGGGACTGTGGGCAAGTGGTCGCTTGGTACGGCGGGCAGCGCCAGTGAAGCCACAAAGCGGGGCTTTGACATGTTCTTCGGTTATCTCGATCAGGATCATGCCCACTGGTACTATACCAATTATCTGGACGACAACACCGGCAAGTATCATATGCCCGACAACAGGGAAACTCAATTGCACTACAGCCATCATCTGATGGCGGATCGCGCTTTGGAATTCATTCGGCAGTCAAAGGATCAGCCGTTTTTCCTTTACGGCGCCTTCACATTGCCGCATTTCGGCAAGAAGCAAGAGGATCCTACGCAACTGCCGGTGCCTTCAGACGAACCTTACCACGACAAGGAATGGCCTCAGAAAGCCAAGAATTATGCGGCCATGATTGCGCTTCTCGATAAGGATATCGGCCGAATCGTCGATCTGCTGGACGAACTCGGCATTCGCGAGAACACGCTGACGATTGTGACCAGTGATAATGGACCCTGGGCCGGCGCTGTGGATTTGTTCGACAGCAACGGCCCTCTGCGCGGGCACAAGCGGGATATGTATGAAGGCGGCATACGCGTCCCGTTCATCGCTAACTGGCCGGGCACGATTCCTGCCGAGACCACCAGCAACGATGTGATTGCCTTCTGGGACATGCTGCCGACCTTCGCCGAACTTGCGGGCGCCGAGCCGCCTGACAGAATCGACGGCCACTCGATTGCCGCCGCACTGCGAGGTAAAGGCCCCGCCCCGCAGCACGATTATCTGTACTGGGACTACGGGCACTGCCGCCGCCGCTACGATCAGGCCGTGCGCACAGGCAACTGGAAAGGCATTCGTCTCGGCCGGAATGGTGCGATCCAATTGTATGACCTTAGTGTCGACGTCGGTGAAACTAGCGATGTTGCCGACGATCACCCCGATATTGTGAAACGCATCGCCCGTATCATGGAAACGGCGGTAACACCAAGCGAGCGATATCCAGTGGGCCGGATCTACAAGGGTGGCCCGGTCTGGAAACCGCTGTGAGCCGAAGCGCGAAACAACACCACAGACGATGTTCATCACAGACAAAAAGATCAAGTGAAGGACAAGATTACTATGACAAAATCCAACGACGTAGGAATGATAAACCGAACCGTTCATGAAAACCCAATAGGGCCGGTAAATCGGCGTGATTTCTTGCGAGCGGCCGGTTTGGGCATGGCGGGATTTGTTGCCGGCGGGATGACCACATTCGGTTCGGACCGTACCGCCAACGCTTCTCGGACCAAACGACCGAACATCCTGCTTCTGATGACCGACCAGCAACGCTTTGATGCGCTGAGCTGTTACGGGTGCCGAGCTGTGGCGACGCCCAATCTTGATCGATTGGCCAGGCAGGGCGCGCTGTTCGAGCGATGCTACAGCCCGAACCCGATCTGTACTCCGATCCGCGCAAGCCTGCTAACGGGCAAGCAAGTACCGGGCCACGGCGTTTACAAGCTGCACGACATCCTGCCGAAAGACGAAGTTCTGCTTTCCGAGCGGCTGAGGAGGTCGGACTACGAAACATCACTGGTTGGCAAGTTGCACGTGTCGGGGCTGTGGGAAGAAGCCGAACGCCGGCATCCCCATGATGGTTTCGATCACTACCTCTGGTGTATCGATCCGGGCCTGAACTTCCATAGTGAATTTAACGCCTATGCAAAATGGGTGAAGCAGAAGGATCCCGCATTCTACAAGCGGCTTAAACGGGAAGGAAAATCACTCCAACACTTTCCAGCCTCTCTTCACTACTCCACGTGGGCCGCTGAAAAAACCATCGAACGAATCAAAGGTCGCGATGCGGACCGGCCCTTCTTTATCTTTATGAGCCTGTTCGACCCTCACGACCCTTACTACGACCATCCAATTGAAGCCGCCGGCGAGGTCAAGATTGAGGCGATCGAAGCTGCCCAGGAGCCACCCGAAGATGCGACCATTCCTGACGGCGTCCGACGTGAGCATCAGAAGTCACAGGGTGTGCTGCGCAAGATGCCTGAATATCAGAACGATGTGCGCGGGCTGCGCAAAGGGTACTATGCATCTATTGCCTTTCTTGATAGACAGTTCGGACGGGTGCTCGACTGCCTGGATGAGCATGGCCTGACAAATGACACATTGGTGATTTTCGTCAGCGATCACGGCGATATGCTTTTTGATCGTGGATTGTTCACCAAAGGCGCCTACTTCTACGATCCATCGGTCCGGGTGCCGTTGCTTATGCGATGGCCCGGGCGCATCCCGCCCGGCACTCGAGTCAACGAGCTCGTGCAGCACATGGACATCACGGCCACCGTTCTTGCTGCGACGGGCTATACGCGGGATCAGCTTGATGCAATCAATCCGCACAGCATGGATTTGCTAAGATTGATCGAGCAGGGCGAGAGCTATGACCGTCGCCGGGGACGGGCCGTGTGCGCCTTTCGCAACAGCGGTTACGGACCCGACGGCAACTACTTTGACCCGCCCATTCACGCCACGATGTTTCATGACGGCCGGTACAAACTCGTTGTTTATCACGATCTATCGGGAGACAGTACGGAATTGGAGGGGCAACTGTTTGACATGCAGAACGATCCTAAGGAATGCAGCAACCTCTGGAAAAGCACCGATCACGCCGACATCAAATCAGCCCTGTTGCAGCGGATGCTAAACTGGTCGATCAACAACGAAACGCGGCTTCTCGGCACTCGTGGAGGGCAGAAATTCCATACTTCCGTCATGAAAGAGTATGGTGGGCAGGACAAATGACTTTGAAGCCTAAGCGCTTCTATGGAGCGCACAGCAATTTCAGATGCACCTATGGATTGACGAGTTGCCCTCTTTGTGTTGATTCGCGAAGAACCGCTGAAGTCGGTATTAGGACATGTGTAGATGTTCTGACTTCTCCTGTCAGATGCGCCAGCAGTAGACGGACGGCTTCTTCTTGCATATTGTACTGAGATCTTGTGAAAGTGCTCAACGGAGGATCAAGATAGGAGGCAATGGGGTAGTCCCCGGTTCCAATGACAGCTATGTCTTTTGGTATACAAAAACCGCGTTCCTTGATGGCATGATAGGCACCCATCGCAAGGCTGTCCATGACAGAATAGAGCCCATCAATCTTCTGACCGCCTGCCAGGAACCGTTTCATGGCCCTATAACCGTCCTTTTCACCGAATCCTTCGCTGATGATCCTGCATGGTTCATTCATGCTAAGTGAGCCAGCCTTGTCGAAAAAACCTTTGAGCCTTGTGGTTGTGGTTTGTGTTAACAGTTTTGCATGCAGTACAGCGAGGTTTTCACTTTCGGCTGAGACAAGAATTTCGGCAGCCTCCTGGCCGGTCTTTTCGGGCGAGTCTCTGACGGAACTGTAATTGGGAATGTCTCTGCCGATAAGAACCACAGGGATACAGAATTGACTCTTTGCGATGAAAGCGTCGTCTTCGGCCACTGTGTTTGCGATGATGGCTCCGTTGAACCGGCTGCCGTCGAGAAGGCCGGGCAGTTCGGAAAGCTTTCCCGCGTCGAACATTTCCACGGTGATCGTGGACTGTATATCGCTGTATCTATCTTGGCTGACGAGTCGATGCAAAGCGCCAATCGCGGCACTGACCAAGGCCAAGGGGGCCTGGTACGAGGTAATGACAGCCAACACGAGGCATCGATTCAAACGGCCCGATCTAAGGCGGCGTGCCGAGACGTTCGGCAAGTAACCGATTTCTGCTGCTGCTTCCTGGACTTTCCGTACAGTTTGCGGTGAAATCCGTCGCTGTTTATGCCGGTTGTTCATAACGGCCGAAACGGTCGCTACCGACACCCCGACACGGTTGGCAAGTGTCGTTATTGTAATTGGTTTTTCGTTTTGGCTGAACATCTCGTGACTCCCGAATTTTTTATGGTGACAACAGGAAATTCTACAAATGCTATAACCTTTTTTCAACAATAAAATCCGCATGTTGTGATATTTGTGCAATTCTTTATGTAAAACTTGCTTGACACTGGGGCCGAGTGGACATAGTATTAATCGCAAAGAAGCCTTTTGGCCAAAATCGCTAAATCGTTGTTGCATTTTGGCGGTTTTGATTGTCGGCTAATGAATATACTTTTTCCGCTCCAAGAGTCAACCGACGCGTTGGAGCCGGTAAATGTAAGAATTTCATACATGGTCAAGGCTGGTGTTGCGAAGTACAATTATGATGAAGAGAGGTTTCACACTTATCGAGTTGCTGGTGGTAATTGCGGTCATTGCACTGTTGATGGGGATTCTGTTGCCAGCATTAAACGTTGCCAGAGAACAAGGCCGTCGTGCAGCCTGTATGAGCAATATGCGTCAGGTAGGCCTGGCGCTTACGTTGTATCAGGCTGACTACGAATATGCACCGCCCAAGACTCAGGCGGTATTCGACTATGCCAGCCCCGCCTCGCGGGACAATGTGCTGAAACTTCTGCGGCCGATGGTCTCTGCGGAGGATCCGAACAGAGCCGTGCCCGTATATGCCTGTCCGAGTTTGAAGCCGAATCCGAATCCGGCTTACGCACCGACACGTACCAGCCGCACCGGGTACCTGGCTAATGCGGCCCTCCTGGGACGCAAAACAGCATCGATTCCGACGCCCGGCAGGCTGATTGTGATGCAGGAGGGCTGGTCGCTTTCCAATCATTTGTGGGTGCAGCCCGAACCTGTCACCCGTACCGAGGCGACCCTACAGGGCCGGGTGCCTACTCAATATCGATCATGGCATATGTTTGCCAGTCAGAGCGATCACTCATCGTGGTTTACAGTTAAGCGTCGCGAACAGACGGCAAATATTCATAAGGAAGGCGGCAACTTCATATTCTCCGACGGTCATGCCGATTACCGCAAGTACTGGGAGCGTCAAAGCGGTGAGTATGGGCTTGTCCACCCGAAACTGAAACAAAGCGTACCGTATGAACCAAGGCGAGAAAACGGCACAATGCTATTGGACGCCGCTTTTTGATTTGGGCTGTTAAATGATGCTATCAAAATTTTCTGGATTCATTATTGGCCGCAGAGTATGGGCTGTTACGATTGTCTTCGGCAATAGCGGCCTGCTCAATAGCGCCCTATCACTAATGGTCTTTCTGTCGGCAGTCTTATTACCCGTCGGCTGCGGGCGGGATCCGAAGGCGGATGCGACAACCGAGCTTGCCGACAGCTTCGAAGACTCCCCAGCCAGGGAAGACGTGATTAAGGCCAATACGGCTTTTGAGCAAGGACGATATAAGGAATCGCTTCATCTGCTCCACAAGGTCGTGAGCCGGGGTGATTTGACTGAACGTCAGAAGAAGGCCATCTCCGGACTTGTGGGGGAAGTCCTGCAGGCGGTGCATGATGACCCGGAATTGAGCGCAGATCCCCAGATTCATCGTCTCATGGAACTACTTATTCTTCGGACTATGGGCGAGCCGTGAGATATGTCTAAACTCCTAAAAACAAGTGAAAAGGTGTGGTATCGCAGACTGACATGCCTGGTTTTACCGGCAGCCAGTGGTCTTTTACTGCACGGCGCGCCGGCTCTGTGCGCCGAGAGTTACATTAATAATTCGGTAGGAATCAAATTAATTAGGATCGAACAGGGTTCGTTTGCAATGGGAAGCGAGGAAGGCGACTGGGATGAGCTTCCGGTTCATGAAGTGACCATAAGGCGGCCGTTTTATATGGCAGCTACGGAAATGACCAATTCTCAGTACGAACAGTTCGATGCAGAACATGTTCGATACAGGGGTAGCCGTGGTGTGTCACACGAGGACGATGAGGCCGTCGTTTATGTAAGCTGGAACGATGCAGTTGCATTCTGTCGATGGCTGACGGAAAAGGAGGGCAAAGTATATCGGCTGCCAACGGAAGCTGAATGGGAATATGCCTGTAGGGCAGGCACGGCTACCGCCTATCACGCTGGTGATTCTTTGCCGAATAAATTCTTCCGCAACCAACCGGAAGAGGGGGACTGGTCGAAGGTGGGACGCCGAAAAGATGACGACCTCCGCCGCAAGAAGGGCAAGGTGCCGATATCACTGACTACAAACACAATGCCCCCGAACGCATGGGGACTCCGGGAAATGCACGGTAACGTCGAAGAATGGGTTTTGGACTGGTACGGCCCCTACCCCGCAGCACCGCAGACCGATCCGGTTGGGCCGGCGGATGGTATGTTTCGGGTCAGTCGCGGCGGCAGCCATAATACGTACGTAAGGCATTTGAGATCGGCGAACCGGCACGCCACACTGCCGGAGGATAAGCACTGGCTGATCGGATTTCGTGTTGTGCAGGCGCCAATGCCTGAAACCGAGCCCTGGCCGTCACATGATTTTTCTATGAACGATGAATCCGTCAAGCCGGAGCCCACAAAATGGAGCGCACCTGTAGAGCGGCCCCTATTCGTAAGCCCAATCCCGTTCGTAATACCTGACCGGACGCATCCTCACTTGAAGGACTTGCCGCACCATCACCATCCTTCGATTACCTGGTGCGATAACGGCGACCTTTTGGCCGCGTGGTACAACACGCGAAGTGAAATCGGTCGTGAGATGGTGATAGTTGCCAGTCGGCTACGCGCAGGCGCGAGCGAATGGGAAACTGAACGCCTCTTTTTCGCTCCGGCCGACCGCAACACCACGGGTACGTGCCTGCTAAATGATGGGCAAGGAAGGCTCTTTTTCTTCAATTCTATCGGTGAATCGAGCCACCATCGAGATCAGTGTCTTGTCATGAGCATAAGCGGGGACAGCGGGCAGTCATGGAGTTGCCCGCGAATCATAAGCGACCTGGATAATCGACACAAATACACACCTCAGGACAGCGCGTTCGTGGCTCCGGACGGGACAATTGTACTCGGCGTCGATTATGCGCCGCTCGGCCATAAGGCCAATGAGGCAGGCTCCGGTGTGTTTTTAAGCCCCGACAGGGGCCGAACCTGGCTCGACCGCATTACCGGCAAGGAGGCGCCGGATATTCAAGAAGGTTCAACCGATGACCTGGCGGCTGGTTTCCATATCAATGTGGTCCAGCTCAAGGACGGCCGCCTAATAGCCATGGGCAGGACAGGCCATATCGAGGACCATCTTACACAGAGCTATTCTGTCGATGAAGGACGAACATGGACGTATAGAAAGAGTCCATTTCCCGGCATAGGAGGTGGGCAACGGCTGGTATTGATGCGACTGAGAGAAGGGCCGCTATTGCTGGTCTCCTTCACAGATGCAAAACGCCGGGAGGGTATGACATTGTGTGGTATAGACGGCAAGGAGTTTATCGGGTACGGGATGTTCACCGCCATGAGTTACGACGAGGGTGAGAGCTGGCCAATGCGTAAGCTTCTTACTCCCGGCGGCCCTAAATGCCGAGTGGATGGCGGCGGAAACACAGGACGGTTTTTCTGGGATGCCACTCACGCCGAACCGGCCGGATACCTTGCCGCCACCCAGACACCTGATGGCATAATTCATCTGCTGAGCAGCCGATGGCATTATCGTTTTAACCTGGGCTGGTTAAAAAGGCCCTCTGAAGGGCCGCGGGAGTGAACAGGCCCCAGCAACGCTTTTCTATCTTGAAATGATAATCTGTAATCAATATAAGACGAATGGAATGGAGAAACTGACATGCGAAAACTTACTATGCTAACCTGTGTATTGAGTGTTTCTTCTTTACTTTGGGTGCAGCAAGCAGCCGGGAGAGAAAACTTTACCAATTCACTGGGTATGGAGATGGTTCGGATCAAGGCTGGGCAGTTACGTATGGGCAGTGAGGACGGACAATGGGATGAGCATCCGGTACGTCTTGTGACAATAACCAGTCCCTTCTATATCGGGGCGACTGAGGTTACGAACTCCCAATACGAACTGTTTGATCCTGAACACAAGAAACTTCGCGGCAAACTTGACTATTCACAGAATGACGACGAGGCGGTTGTAGTCGTCTCCTGGGCCGATGCCGTTGCTTTTTGCAGGTGGCTGAGCAAAAAAGAAGCTCGATCCTACCGATTGCCCACAGAGGCAGAGTGGGAGTATGCCTGCCGTGCCGGCACGACGACACAATACTCCACGGGAGACAAATTGCCTCAGGCCTTTCACAAGAATGTCAAGAACAGTTGGTTTCCGTCGAGACGGGACGGTAGTGAGGTTGTTCCCCTGCACGTTGGTAAAACTCCTCCTAACGCCTGGGGACTGCATGATATGCACGGTAACGTGGAGGAATGGTGTTACGACTGGTATGGTCCGTACAAAGCCGGCGATTACACTGATCCCATCGGCCCGGCCGATGGGCATTTTCGGGTCACCCGGGGAGGCAGCCATTCGACCACGCTTGAGTATCTTCGCTCGGCCAATCGGATGGGCACGCTGCCGCAGGACAGGCACTGGCTCATTGGCTTCCGCGTGGTGGTCGGTGAGATGCCGCGGACGAAGCCACAGTCGGTCCAACCTCGGCGACGTTGGGCCCGCGATGTCAGCCAGAGCAAGGCCGACTGGTCTAAAGGCCCCGAGCCGTCGAAACCGTATTTCAAAGGCCCGATTCAGTACGTACATATCCCTGCCGGTTCTGAGGGGCCTTTATACTCGCGGCACAACCACTGCCCGGCCCTCGTTGCGTGTCCCAATGGCGATCTTCTGACCATCTGGTACACATGTCGCAGCGAACCGGGACGAGAGCTGGGTATTGCCGCCAGCCGGTTACGGCAAGGCAGTAATGAGTGGCAAGAGGCTGATCCTTTCTGGAATGCGCCGGACCGTAACGACCATGCTTCAGCCTTGCACTTGCACGACAACGGAACTATTTACCATTTCAATGGCCTGGGGGCCGCTGGCACATGGGGCGCCTTGGCGACTGTGATGCGGAGCAGTACCGACAACGGAGCTACCTGGTCCAGGGCCAGACTGATCATGCCCGAACACGGCCCGCGCCATATGCCCATTGAATCAGTCTTCCAAACGCAGGAGGGTAACCTCATCGTACCGTGCGACGCTGTGACAGGCGGCGGTGGTGGTTCCGCTGTCCTGATCAGCGAGGACGGCGGCAAGACCTGGACCGATCCCGGCGAGGGGCGAGAGCAGCCGGATTTCGCCGAAGGTGCCAAAGGCGCCTGGATTGCCGGTATTCATGCCGGTGTTGTGCAGCTCAGGGATGGCCGGTTAATGGCGTTCGGTCGCGGCAACACAATCAACGGAAAGATGCCGATGAGCATATCGAGCGATATGGGCCAAACATGGACCTACCGAGCCAGCCCTTTCCCGCCGATTGGCGGCGGGCAGCGGCTGGTGCTGACGCGGCTGCAGGAAGGCCCGATCTTCATTGCCTCGTTCGCGTCGACCATGGAATTCAAGGACCGCCAGGGCAACGCGTTCACCGGCTCGGGGCTGTTCGCGGCGCTGAGCTATGACGAGGGTCAGACATGGGACATCCGCCGCCTCATCACCGCCGGCGGGCCGGCTCGACCTGTCGACGGCGGAGGCAACACCGGGGTCTTCACCATGAGCGATACCTCCGCTGAACCAAAAGGTTATATGTCCGTTCATCAAACCCCTGACGGCGTCGTTCATTTGATTAGCTCCAAGCAATATTATGCGTTCAATCTGGCATGGCTGAAGCAGGACCCGCCATCGCCACCCCCGCCTCCAACCGCCACCGACCTGAAGCCAAAGGCTCGGCTCGAAAAGCTTTTCAACGCAGACAGGTTGCCAACGGAGGTTGGCTGGCGATTTAACGGGACCAATACCCAAGAGGAGGCTGTTGAGACGTCCGGCGGCACACTTAAGATTGTCACGGGTAAAGGGCAGCGGGTACGATGGGTCGGTGATTCACAGGAAAACTTTGGTGCCGCAAGTGGAGCCCATACCGCTCAAATTACCATGCGCGTCACCAGGAGCACAGCGAACAGTCGCGGCATCGATTTCGAGACATACGTTCCCGCTGTCGGCAGGTCATTTATCACCGTGACCACCTCGGCTGTGCTTTGGTTTGATGGGGCCTTTGAGCTGCTGGCCGGCAACCTGGACAACGCCTCAGCCATGCACACCTACCGCCTGGCTGTAGATGTCACCGGGAGCGTGTTAGTCTTTCGAGACAACAAATTGCTCGGCACTCGGAAGACTCACTCAAGCCGGGACAATATAAGCGGATTGAAGGGTGCCTATCTTCAGTGGGGCGAGGGAGCGGGCGCCAGCGAAGCCGACGCGATTGTCGATGCCGTTGCCTTTGATATTGGAGGAGCTTACCGTCCCAACGTAAATATGACTCGCAGGATTAACGAGTTGCAAAGCGGGTCTGTCTTGGTAAAGGGGGCGATAAACTCAAGATGAAGCGACGGATCTTTTTAAAGGCTGTTGCCGCCGGCTCTCTATCCCCGGCAATTAATAGTAGAACGGGTACATCGGGGCCATCGATCCGCCGGAGGGGGCAGGAAGTGGCTTGGAATCGAAGGGTCCCTGTCAGGTGGGAGGCGGACGTGGCGGTAATCGGCGGGGGCATCGCGGGTGTTTCAGCGGCCTGCGCCGCGGCGGATGCCGGGGCTAAAGTTGTGCTTGTGGAGAGGTTCGCGATTTGTGGCGGAGACCTGACCAGTGGCGGGGTCGCCAGTTTTTGCGGAAGAATGGACGGCAACGGCAAAACCTTCGACGAGGTCATAGCTGATCTGAAGAGATGGGATTCGATAGGTCAACCACGTGCCGAAATCTTCGACCATGAAATTCTGGCTGTCGTGCTCCAGGAGTTGATGCTACGCCACCGTGTGAAGCTATTGCTGCACACACGATTCGCGGATGTTTGCGCTGAGGACGGACGAATCTCAGCTTGTATATTGGCTGCTTTTTCCGGTCCGGAGGCCCTGGCGGCTCGGCAGTTTATCGACTGCACGGGCGGCGGCGACGTAGCGCGCGCGGCTGAATGCGAAGTGATGATTTCGAAAGAGCCCCTGCCGATGTCTATGATGTACTTCGTGCGGGAAGGGCAACCCCCTGGACCTCAGATGCCCGAGGACTGGCCGACTACCGGCAAGGAATTGCCCCGACGAAGTGTGTGGCCGAATGGGCCGGGTGAAAAGGCCAATAAGCAATGGCTGTTCAAGTATTCCTCTATTGACACCGAGACCATGACCGCTGCCGAGATCGCTGTACGGCGTACGGTTATGGAGCGTCATGCCGCCGACCTGGCATCAGGTAAGAAGTGGCGTTACGATCATTGCTCGCCGATTGTTGGCATCCGAGAGGGCTGTCGTATCGTTGGCGACTACGTGCTGAAAGTAGACGATCTGCTCAAAGCCCGGTCCTTCGACGACGGTGTTGCCGTAGGGACATATCAATTGGACAACCACATTCCCGGTGCACCGATGGCCTACAATCAGGTTCCACCATACCAAATACCTTTGGGCAGTCTTATCGCTCGGGACGCCAAGAACCTGCTGATGGCCGGGCGAGGTTTCTCCTGCGACCAGTTGGCGTTGTCTTCGGCCAGAGTAAGCACCAGCGGCTCGATGATGGGCCAGGCGGCTGGAATCGCAGCCGCAATGGCAACCGCCAGAGACTGCGACATCCGTGATCTCGATCCCAGCGAGATAAGAAAAGCTATTGAGCGGCGGGGAGGTAAACTGGATGTCTGATGGTCTTTAAGCAGAAGTTAGATATGATCATGTCCGTCTATAGAAATACTATCTCATTGGAGGTGTCAAAACTAAACGTGTTATTGAATGTTTCTTAGTACTGTGACGGGATTTTCATGGAAACACATTTTTCTAACATCGATTGGATAGTCTTGGCGATCTATTTTGTCGCCACAATGGGTATAGGTTTTTATTTTTATCGTAAGACGCGTTCGACAGAAGGTTTCACAGCGGGTGATAGGTCGCTGCCCGGCTGGGCGTGTGGGTTGTCGATCTTCGCGACCTATCTGAGCAGCATCAGCTTCCTGGCGCTGCCGGGTAAAGCGTACGCCACCAACTGGAATCCATTCGTCTTCAGCCTCTCGCTGCCGGTCGCCACGTGGGTAGCGGTGCGATATTTTCTGCCCTATTACCGGCGAACTGCTGAGGTCTCTGCTTACGCGCATCTGGAGCACCGGTTTGGCCCGTGGGCGAGAATGTACGCCAGCGTGTTCTACCTTCTGACCCAGCTTGCCCGAATGGGCGCTGTCATGTACCTGATGGCACTACCAATGAGCGTCCTACTGGGTTGGGACATCCGCATCATCATCCTGATCACGGGTATTTCCGTGACGATCTATGCTTTCGTCGGCGGGATCGTAGCGGTCATTTGGGCCGACGCCATGCAGTCAATCGTGCTGATGACCGGCGCGGGCGTCTGTGCAGTGGTCATGTTGCTGGGTATGCCGGAGGGGCCCGGGCAGATTCTGTCCATCGCTTCGGCCAATAACAAGTTCAGCCTGGGCAGTTTCGGGCTTTCGGTGGCCGAGCCGACCTTCTGGGTGGTTTTAATCTACGGGGTAACGATGAACCTTCAGAACTTTGGTATCGATCAAAGCTTCGTCCAGCGATATATCACCTCTCGTTCCGATCGAGAGGCACGAAAGAGTGTCTGGCTTGGCGGACTCCTCTATGTGCCGGTATCAGCGATATTTTTCTTTATTGGCACGAGCCTGTTCGCCTATTACGAGGTTCATCCGGCGGCGCTGGAGGAGGTTCGCACCGCTGTTGCCGTACAGAAGCTTCAGTCGCAGGGATTTGACGAGTCCGACCAGACCTACCAGTCAAAGCTGGCTACTGAACGAGACAAGCTGAGTCCCGCTGACATCGGCGACAAGGTTTTCCCGCATTTTATCGGGGCGAAACTCCCAGTGGGCGTAACAGGTCTGTTGATAGCAGCCATCTTCGCCGCGGCTATGTCAACTGTCTCGACGAGTCTGAACTCCTCGGCCACATTACTGATGCGGGACTACTATCAGCGCTATGTCAACCGCTCGGCGAGTGAGCGGCAGTCGATGGGCATGTTATATGGCGCCACGGTGGTCTGGGGCATTCTGGGCACAGGGGTGGCGTTACTGCTGGTGAGTGTGACCAGCGCCCTGGATGCCTGGTGGACGATGTCTGGCGTTTTCGGCGGAGGAATGCTTGGTCTGTTCCTGCTGGGAATGATATCGAGAAAAGCTGCAAACCCCGCCGCCGTGACGGGTGTTTGTCTTGGGGTCGCAGTCATCGGCTGGATGACGCTCTCAAAGTACTTCGTGGGCCGATGGGCTGTGTTGCGGAGCCCATTTCATGCCTTTCTGGTCCCCGTAATGGGCACATTAACTATTCTATTGGCCGGACTGCTAATCAGCAGGTTTACCGGATCGCATGAAGGCGATTCCTTTTCAAAGCCCGCCGATCAAGATGAATCTTCGAGGAGGGCATTGTGAAAAGTTCTACCGGGAAACCTTCTCTCAGAACAACAGAGCATAAAAGCCGTGTAGAGGCCTTACACCGGAAAACAGGAAAGTCTTCGATTATCGACACGCGCAAAGCCCTCCACGAAGCATTTTGGCGAGGGCAAGGCCCGAGTCTGATCCTGATTCCCGCCGGTGACGTACCTCTCTATGATACAACAGACTACCGCGGTTGCTTCTATGATCCTGCCCTGATGTGGGAGTCGGAAATCAGGCGGGCAAGGCCTCTTATCGACTGGCCCACAGATGGAATTCCGACTGTGCGTCCCAACCTGGGGACAATTTTCGTGCCGGCACTGACCGGGCAAGAGTACGTTGTCCGAGATGGTCAGATGCCGTGGGTACGCAAGCCCCTTCAGCCCGAGTCCATCCGCACGTCACAAGACGTATGCGTTCTGGATACCGAAGTGATGCGACTGGCCGAGGCGTTCTACCGAATCCATGCCGAATCAAGCGAGAGAGGTGTGGCCGCGTACCATCCCGATACACAGGGTGTTTTCGACATCGCTCATTTGCTATACGGGGAGGCCATCTTCCTCGACATGATGGATTCCGAAAAAGAGGCCTGGATACTCGAACTCCTGGAGATATGCCTCAATCTTATGGTTGAGGCCACTCGCTGCGTCAAGCGTTTCCTTGGAGAGCCTGATAATGTTATGATGCACGGCCACGCTACGCCACAAGGCATTTACTTTTCTAATGCCGGAATCCGCATATCCGAAGACACGGCCACGCTTATTTCACCTCGCAGTATAGAGCGTTTGGTTCTTCCCCCAATCGAAAAGGCCGCTTCGTTTTTCGAAGGCGCTTTCGTTCATTACTGCGGCTTACACCATGCTTTCTTCGAGATGCTTTGTAAGATGCCATGTGTCCGGGCGATAGATCTGGGGAATCCCGAAATGTACGAAACCCGCTGGCTTCTGGAGCAGTGTGCCGAGACCGGCACCGTGCTGTGCAGCCGGGTGGCTGCCGAGCCGGACGAGGATTGGGAATCGTACACGCGCCGTCTCGGTGGACTGGTCCGCGAGACCGGCGCTCGTTGCATCCTGCGGCCGCTGGTGCACCCTCAAAAAAGAGAACAATGTTTGGATATGAAGGAGATGTGGCATGACATCACCATCTGAATTGGCAAACAACAAGACTTCCGAGGCCACACGCCACGTGGCGTCTTCATACCTGCCCCTGCCCCTGCAAGGTATTATACCTCCTATGGTAACGCCATTGCGGGATCGCGACACCCTGGACCTGACGGGTCTTGAACGATTGGTTGAACACATCCTTGATGGAGGTGTGCACGGGCTGTTTATTCTCGGAACTACCGGCGAGGGACCGTCTCTGAGCTACCGATTGCGAACTGAGCTGATCGACCGAACCTGCCGCCATGTGAATGGGCGAGTTCCCGTGTTGGTGGGTATCACCGATACGGTATTTACCGAATCCGTGCGGTTGGCTCATGCGGCCGCAAAAGCCGGCGCTTCGGCCGTCGTGGTCGCCCCGCCTTACTACTTCTCAATGAGCCAACCGGAGTTGCTGGAGTATGTCCAGCAACTTGTGGCTGAGGTGCCGCTTCCAATGTTCCTATACAACATACCAAGCCATACGAAGACAGGTTTCGAGTTAGAGACCGTCAGGCGGGCTGCCGAGCTGCCGGATGTGCTCGGAATCAAGGATAGCTCATCGGACATGATCTACTTTCACGGTCTTATTTCGCTATTCCGGGATCGCCCGGACTTCACTGTATTGATCGGCCCGGAAGAATTACTGGGTGAGTCGCTTTTGCTGGGTGGCCACGGTGGCGTCAACGGTGGCGCCAATTTGTATCCCCGGCTCTATGTCCAACTTTATGAGGCCGCACAACAACGCGATCTCGACCGTTTAACTGCATTGCACAGCGAGGTCATGAGGATTAGCACTGAAATCTACAGCGTGGGTCAATCCGAATCGAGCTATCTGAGGGGCCTTAAATGTGCTCTGTCTATCGTGGGGATTTGCGAGGACTTCATGGCTGAACCACTCCAACGGTTCAAATCTTCGGAACGAATGCAGATCAAGCAACAAATGCAGACTCTGAGGCTCTTTGAAAAAATAGGAGGGCCGGCATGTCGCAGCCGCGACTGATCAGTTATATCGCTCCGAGTGCACCTGCTACCAGGAGACCGGCCCAGGGAAAAGAGCCTTTCCTGCGACCGGAAGTCGGTTTTACACCGCGCTGGTATTACGATGCATTAGGAATTGATTTCGGTAGGCGGTGGCATACTGATGTTGAGTACCGTCGCGAAACCGTGTTGGCCATGCGAAAGGAGTTGCGAGGGCGTTTTCCTAAAACGCGCATCGGAAGGATCGATCAGCCTGATGCGCCGCTCGATCTGCTGACCGGCGTTTATGGCGCCTGCGTTGTGGCCGCAATATTCGGCCTGCCCATCGTCTATGCAAAAGACAACTGGCCGGATACGGCGCGTCGTTATCTCACTCGGCAGCAGATGGCTGCGATTGAGCCGCCGGACCTCGATACGAATCCCATTTTTCAAGATATTCTGCGCCAGGTCGATGATATCCAAGCACTCGAAGGACAGGTAACGGGCTTTATCAACTGGCAGGGAATTCTCAACAATGCGCAGCGGCTGCGAGGCCAGGATCTGTTCCTTGATCTGTATGAAGCGCCTGAATTATGTCATCGCTTCTTCGACATAATTTGTGACGTTATGATCAAAGCGATCCGTCGCCTACAAGAACGCCAGCGTGACAACGGAGTGGATTATCACTTCGCCACGGTCAGCAACTGTTCGGTGAATATGATTTCACCCTCGCAGTATGAAGAGTTCTTTCTACCCCGTGACCGTCGCATTGGCGACGCTTTTGAGACGTTGGGCATTCATAACTGTGCGTGGAACGCCGATCCATACGTGTCGCTGTACGCAACTATCCCAAACCTTGGATACATTGACATGGGGATTGACTCAGACTTGGAAAAGGCCCGCGCATTAATGCCTCACGCCCGCCGGGCTCTAATGTATACTCCCATGGACTTGGCGAACAACCCCCCAGACGAAATTCGTACGGACCTCGAGCGCATAGCCAAAGAGTATGGACCGTGCGATATTGTACTTGCAGATATCGAAAGCGGAACTCCGGACGATAGAGTCCTTGACTTCATCGAGGGATGTTCTACATTGGGCGGCCAACATAGTGCATAAGGTCGTAGCGTTTATTTTATGTCATGGAACCGCGCCTCTTGTCGAGGACCCAGTAAACACACGCAGTGACGGAACGGGCCTTCCCGGAACAGTAAACTACAAAAAAGCAGATATCGCCAGACTTATGAGTATCTTTCCAACGCTAAAACAGTGGATCGGCAACTCTATTTCAACAGTACCCGAGACACTAAAGCAATACATCCAAACCGGGAACATACCTCCGCTTCCACCAAAAGAGCACCTGAGTGAGGTAGTACGGTTTTTTTATTGAGTGTTGTAAGACATTCTAATCGGGAGAAAAGACTATGATAAATTCGAAGGTCACGCGACGCAGTTTCATCAAACAAGGTGCGGCGATATCAGCAGCCGTACTCTCACCTGTCACTGTTTCGGCTCTATCCGAGGAAGACCGGATCACAAATTGGAAGAGCTCGTTGGAAGACCCTGTTCGCCGTATGATTGCCGGGCAACCCGATCTTGATTCCATTGTCTCCTTATTCCCACGCACAACAGGGGAGGCCGCTTTTGATCCCCAAGAAATAGCCGAATACGTCAAGGGACTGCACACACAACCAGCAATTGACACGGGGCATCCTCTCCTGGATCTATCTGTTAAGACGGGACTCGCCCATATCGAAGCCTCCTTTCGAGGCAACCATCCCAAGTACGGTGTAGGACGGTACGCAGAGGACCGGCATGACGGATTCCCACCGATCATCATTGCTGCGGTGGATGCTCTCTCAAGCTGGGGTATGAAAAAGAGAGCAACTCAACTCTTACGTTACTGGCTATCACATTTCGTGCGAGAAGACGGAACTTTCAAATACTACGGGCCCTCCATCGCTGAGTATGGGCAGATGCTTCATACGGCGGCATTATTAGCGGAAAGAGCCGGCTCGGATGACTGGTGGCTTGAAAGCTTCAATACACTTGATCGCGTCAGCGAGTATCTCTTACATCTACTTGCCTCTGCGGCCAAAGAGGATGGGCTGATCAGCGGAGTCCCTGAAGCAGACACGCGAAAAGATACCGGCAAGTATTTTCATAATAACGCATGGGTCGTCAAAGGTCTTCGGCGATGGGCCGATCTTTGTGAACAGCAGGAGGTTGCTCCCACAACGACTATACCCACGATGCGAAAAGTCAGTACGGCACTGGCTCACGACACGCTCCGCGCTATCAAGAACACTTGGCCGGACGATCCTTCCGACTGGTGGTTGCCGCCGCGAGTCGGGACTTTAACCAGGCCAACCCGTTTGACCGGAACGAGAGAAGCATCTTATACCAATTACCGCTACTGGCCTGAATTGTTATCGAGTGGTCTTTTGTCGAGAGATATGGCCAACAGAATAGTCAATTCGCGTCTTTCGGCTGGAGGCCAATTCTGCGGAATGACCCGTTTTTCGGGGCACCTGGATGACTGGCCTCTAGCCGATTATCTCTATGGATTGTGGTTACTCGGTCGAAAGCAAGATTTCCTCCTCAGCCTGTATGGCCACGTCGCTTATCACCAAGCTGAAGGGCATTTGACAGCCTATGAGCAAGTGTCTTTTCCACCAGGCAAAAAGATGGCGGACTATTGTCTCCCCTGTCAGCTCGTCGCCGCCCGGGCTGCTCGCCTACTCATGCGATGAAAAAAGCCCTCTTACGATTATCATGGAACAGAACACGCCCGAAGCGCCTCGTTCAGGAACTGAAAAGAGCCACTAAGGCCAAGTGACATCATGGTACACGGATTATTTCTTCTGAGCAACAGCAAGCATTTTCATGAATTCACGCATGAATGGTGTGTTATCATGCCATGTCCGGGCAGTCACCAAGTTACCGTCCACCACAACCGGCTGATTCACGTACTTTCCTCCGCCCTGCGCACAATCCAGAGCACATTTGGCCACTGTCGTTACTGTCCGCCCACGGATCACGCCGGCTGCACTGACGATCTCAATCCCGTGGCATACCACGGCCACCGGCTTGTTCGCCTTAAAGAAGTGTCGAACAATCCCCATCAGATCCTCGTCGTAGCGCAGGTACTCCGGCGCACGACCGCCGGATACAAACAGCCCTGCATACTCACTCGGATCAACATCGCGGAAGGCCACTTCGGCCTTGATATGATAACCCGGACGCTCTTCGGTGATATCCCATGGAATGTTGCTCGCAGGTGGAATTTCGTGCAATACCATGTGATACATCCTTGCCTCGGGACCGGCCACCACTGGGCGATAGCCGTCCTCGGCAACGCGGAAGAAGGGATAGAGCGTATCCACTACCTCCGTCGCATCGCCTACCGGCATAAGAATCTTTTGCGCTTTCGAGGTCTTGTTAACATCTTTTCCAACCGATGGCGATACTCCCAGAAATATCGGTGTTCCTGCAAGCATCTGTAACACGCTGCGACGGGATGAATATTCCAAATTCATGATAGCTCCTTTCGTGGTTTTAGCATTGCGAGAGGTCACTTA
>CAZRBG010000058.1:0-36167 GCA_964598225.1 uncultured Pirellulales bacterium | reverse complement strand
CTGCCGTGACCCATACCGTAGCCTCTTCGATAAGATTGACGCCATCGGGGAGGTTCGGGTCTCGCCTGGTATCGGCCGTAGAATCGTCCCTGTCCGCCTGCCCAGACGGGCCGCAGGTTTTCATCACGCAGACGCACTGTCTTGCCGTCGAATTTAAGCTCAATAGCTACTAAGTCTTCGGCCGGCATCTTCTCAGTGCGGAAAGCCTGTACCGCAACCGACCGACCGGCCTCCAACGGCCCTATCAGGCTCTTGACAAGGACAGCCGGGCCAAGATGCACGTTGTACTGCTTCTCTTCGCCCGTCGTTACGAGCAGGTGCATACCCACCTCAAACGGCCCCGTCGTGTTTTCGCACTTTTCGACGACGATTTCCTTGATCGTGCCTTCGATGGCAATCTGTTGTGTTTCGACGCCTTGCCGGACGATGCCCTCGTCGTCGCCCATGCCGCGCTGAGCCCACGTCGCAGGGCCCATCGCCATTAGAGCCGTCAGAGCCACAATTCCAACCAACTTTTTCGTACTCATTTTCTTACTCCTTTCGTTTCATGCCGCTTAACAGAAAATCTCTTGCGGCTGTTACTATTGGGCAGTGTGAGGCCTCTTTGCCCGTATTCTATATATGAAACGCATAAATCGTCGCTTTCCTGCGGATGCGTTTGGCTCTTTTGCTAAAAATTATCGATCCGCTATCGACCCGCTATCGATCCTAATCGAGATAATGCCACTATAGCTGTGGCGCGGCTTCTATTGCGGAGAATATTAAGCAATTTTCCCCCCCCCCAATACTAAGGAATCTACCTATTGCAGATTTGAACATCGACCTATACAAATGCAGCTTAATTCGGATATATCGACTAACGTCGTTGACGACAGGACCGTCTTGTTATAAGTTGAGGCCGGTAATGACGGGGATTAAATTTAACTTCGTAGCTAAGGAGAGATAGTCATGCAATCAAAGCAGCCGCTCAATCGTCGCCGGTTCCTCATTATGGGAACCGCGGGTATGGGAACAACATTTATTGGTTCGAGGCATTCAAATCAGGTGACGGCGTCCGCCGGCATGTCCGGCGAGGCGTCGGAAGTCACGCCGACGGAGGATCTCATGTTCGAGCACGGGGTCATCGAGCGCATGCTACTGATCTACGAGGAGGCCGCCGGACGAATCGAGCGTAAGCAGGATGTGCCCATCAGCGCCATCGCCGCCACGGCCGAACTGGCCCGGCGGTTCAACGAGGATTACCATGCCAAGCTCGAAGAGCGGGAAGTCTTTCCTCGTTTCGAGAAGGTGGGGCAGTACATGGAATTGGTCAACACGCTCAAACTTCAGCATGAGGCCGGCCGAAGGGTCACCGACTTGATCGTAGAACTCACCGGTGGCGCCAGAGTCAATAAACTCGAGCGGCTCGCCGGCGCCATGCGGTCCTACAGCCGAATGTACGCTCCTCATGCCGCCCGCGAGAACTCCGTGTTGTTCAAGGCTTTTCAAAGCATGTTGCCGGCCGATGAGTACCGCGAGTTGGGCGAACAGTTCGAGGAAAAAGAGCACGATCTCTTCGGCGAAGACGGGTTCCACAGGATTGTCGCGCAGGTCGCCGACATAGAGAAGCAGCTTGGCATCTACAATTTGGCACAGTTTACGGCTGAAATGGAGGGTTCCCGATGATACGACCGCTGGGCATTGCCGCACTGCAGACCACTGCTCCAGGGGCAACGATTCTCATACGGCTGATGGTCGGGACAGGGGTGCTTCGAATTGGTGTCGTAGTGACGGTGGCATCACTTCTGGTGCTGTTGTCCGGGTGCAATATCGCCGGACCGAGAGCTATCCGCGCCGGGCGCGTCTCATACAATGCGGCGATTCAGCAGACCAACAAGGAGCAATTGCTGCTGAATATCGTCCGTCTTCGATATCGTGACAATCCGTACTTCATCGAAGTCGGCAGTATAACAACAAGCTTCGACGTCGCGGCGTCTGCCGCCGCCTCCATCACCCGCCCTCGCAGCGACGATTCGCCCTATGTATTTGGTGGGGAGGTGTCCTTCAGCGAGCGTCCGACCATCAGCTACCAGCCTCTCACTGGTGAGAAGTTCGCTTCACAACTGATGACGCCTCTCGATCTGGAGACCCTCAGCCTGCTCTACTACTCCGGCTGGTCGATCAAGCGAATTCTCATGGTCACGGTGCAGGCCATGAACGCAGTGCCCAATGCCCCCCGGGAGAATTAAAGGTGTCCGGTACATTTTTTTCACGAATTTAAGTAAAATGCGGCCATGAAAACAGTTTACATTGAATCCAGTGTCATAAAATGAAAGATATAATCGTAGATGAAGTCAGAAGAATACGGCACGAGATTGAACGTCAATACGATCTGGATCCGGCAAAGTATCTGGAACATATCTATTCCGCACAGAAAAAACACGGCGATAGACTCGTGCATCGTCAACCAAAACCGCTGAAGAAACGCAAGGCCATATAGAAGGAGATAAAAACTGGGGACATCCGCCTATTAAAGGCTGCAGAAAACGGTGACTGTCCCGGACGGCGTATCATACCGGAGGAGAGGAGTGGAAATTAGCCGTTATGTAAACAGCCGAACCAGTGTGAGGTAGAAGATGACTGATCCGAGGATTACAGAAATACTGAGAGAGTTTGAAGTCTTCGACGGGATATACAAGCGTGCTCAAGTGGACGCTGCTTTGGAACTCCAGGAAGAGATAACGCCGCATTTGATTGGCGTCCTGGAGCAAGTGCTTCGCGATCCGGCAGCTTATGTGGAAAATCCGGACCGCTACGCTCACATGTATGCCCTCGTTTTGCTGGGGCATTTCAGGGAACAGCGAGCCCACAAGGTGATCGTCGATTTGTTCAGCCTGCCGACCGATCTTCCTCATGAGCTTTTTGGAGACTTAGTCACCGAAGATTTGCCTTCCATCCTCTTCAATACTTGCGGCGGCTCAACGGAATTGATCCGGTCGATGATTCTGAACAAGAATGCAGATGAGTTCTGTCGAAGCGCAGCGATGAGGGCGATGGTTTTTGCGGCAGCCGATGGGATCATGCCCAGAGAAGAAGTGCTGGAGCTGTTCGGTTCGTTGTTCACCGGCAACGAGGCATCCAGAGATTCACATTTTTGGAGCTTCCTGGCCAATAGTCTTTGCGACCTGTACCCTGAAGGCATGATAGAGGTAATTGAGAAGGCATACGAAGACGGATTGATATCCCCAGGGCATGTAGGTATCGAACATTTCGAACGGACATTGGAAGATGGAAGGGAACATGCGCTCGAGCGAACAAGGGCGGAGATGCGGCGAAGATCACCTGACAATGTACATGATATTATGTCGTGGTGGGCGTGTTTCAGGACAAAAGAGTCATCTTTCGACCAACCTGCTTTGTCGCCGGACAAGCCCGGGCCCAAGCCCCGAGTCGTCACAAAAGCCAGGAGGAGGAAGGTAAGAAAGAGACAACGGGCCGCCAGGAAGAAGGGACGCAGGTAGACACTGTCGCCCCGGATCCGTTACAAATAATCAATATTCAATAGTATTGTCATCCCTGCGAAGGCAGGGACAATAGTCGATACTCTCAGAGTTAATCCTTTCCAACATCATAGGTAAAAAGCTGATCCGAATGGCGCACGTACAGCCGTCCGCCGCAGACTACCGGATGCGCCCAATATAGGCCCTTGCCGCCTCGCGGCAGGCGAAACGAACCCGCCTCGCGCCACTGATCAGCGTTTGCCTCGACCAGAGTCATAGTGCCTCTCTCGTCGAGACAATAGAGCATGTTGCCGGCACAGGTCAGAGACCCTTTGCCACGAGTCTGCCAAATTTGTTTTCCGGTTTTGAAGACCAGGCAGAACCAGCCGCGAGATTCATGGCCGGCGCCGTACAAACGCCCGTTCAGCAGCAGGACTCCACCGTGATGATTGTCCAGCAACTCGCTTTTCCAGACTTGCTCGACCGAAAAATCTCCGCCGGGCTGTTTTTGCGGCCGAAGCAGAATAGAGCCCCCGCCATAGCCACACGAAGCGTAGACCAGACCATCGCTGACGATCACGTCGGTGGCACTGTTGTTCCGCTCGTTGCCGAAAGGGTAATCCCAGAGCAGTTTTCCGTTTTCCGGACCAAAGCTGAAGACGCGGTTTGCGCTCATGGAGATAATCTGCTCGACGCCGTCGATGCTTGCAGGTACCGGCGAACAATAACCGACGGGGTCCTCTATCTCGGTGTTGGTCCACAGGGTGTGGCCTGTCTCTTTATCCAGCGCTACCTGGTATCCGTCTGCTCCTCCGGGGCAGCAAAACACAGCATCATCTTTGACAAGCACGGACTCGCTTAGTCCGTATTTGGGGCGCTCTGCGTTGAAAGCCCTAAGAACATCCACATGCCATTTTTGCCGGCCGGTCTCGGCATCAAATGCGCTCAGGCTTCCCATTTCCGACAAATGACAGACAGTATCACCGTCAACGCTGGGCGTGCCGCGAGAGCCGGCATACGATATGGCCCAGGGCTGGCGTTTCGAGGCTTGCCAGGACTGTCCGTTTAGCTTCTGCCACAGCTTTTTGCCGGTCATATCCATGGCCGTTACGTATGTCTGCCGGTCAATCATGCCGGCGGTGAAAATACGACCTCTGCTTATTGATACTGAACTGTAGCCGTGCCCTATTCCGGATGCTGTCCACAACAACTCCGGCCCATCCTGCGGCCAGGTTTGTATGAGTCCGGTGTCGGTGGCGATATTATTGCGTTCGGGCCCGTGAAAGCATGGCCACTCCGCTGCCTCGGCCGACAAGGCAACAACTGACATACTAAACATCAACGATAGAAGAACTCTCAGACGCCCCATGTAATCTCCTTATTCGAAACTAATCTCCACGTAAAATCCGGTTTTCCTCAAAAGACGGCTTCACTTCCATGTTTATTGCACCGTTCGGAAAAAAACGCGGTGCCGCCGTCTGTTAGTACGTATTTAGCCACGCCTTGCATCCATGACCAGCCTCAAGTTCGTACCTACGCCGGACAGCGTGCTCGGGGATTCAACAGCTATTAAGGCAGGTATTCAGACAACGATTCCGGTTTTTTCCGGCAATTGCAAGGCGAGATTAAGGAATTCCCTTATTTATGCCGCCTCGATCTGCTGTTAACCTTACTTTTGATGCCTTTCCAGGCCGAATCTGTTGTCCGCTCATCGTACCGGGAGTCCGAGTCGGAAAACCAAGGAAATCGCCCGTAATTGCCCGAAAACGGGCGTTTCAGTAGAGGAATTATCGACCGATGATTACATTCTACAGAACTCGTAAGTGCGAAAGCTGCGCTGCTATCCAGGATGCTCTTGAGGAGCTTTGCGTCGCGCATGAAACATTGCTGCTTGAGGCACCGGAAGACCTCCCCGCCGAACTGGCGGAGACATGTCGTCCGCCGGTTTTGGTCGATGGACGGGACGTGCTCTGCGGAAGTGCGGAAATTGTTGCACATCTGGAAAAACTCGAGCGATTCAAAGAACTCTGGTATAAGTACCAGTCCGATGTTTGCTATTGCGACGAGGATGATGGTTGCGAGTAAGAAGCAGCCAATCAACAGGATCAGGATGTGCCGGCCGTTTTACCAATATGTCATGGCGAATTAAGGTTACACGCATAGCAGAGTCTGGCGCTCCGCCTATTCCAGATGAACGACGCCGGCTTTGCGGTCGGCGTCCAGGCTGGCTTTTTTGATGGCGTCGTAGAGGTAGCGGCAGTCGCGGATCTTCTCGAAGACGAAATCCGGGTCGGTCTTGTCGTTCGTGATCAGAGCCACCGTGCCGACGCCGAAGACGCAGTCGAGCAGGCTCCTGCGCATTTTCAAATCCACCACGCGGAACATGTCGATATTATCGACTCGCCGGTCGAGAATACCTCTGCTCCACTCGATCCGGTCACCGCTGACTTCGTAGTAGATCGCCTTTAGCCTGATCACCTTTATCAGCAGCCCGAGCACAACCAGCCCGACGATTGCATAGCCGAAGAGCACGCGATAATGAGCGGCGGCAAACAACTGATTGATAGTAAGCTTCAACCGCAGCGGCTCATTTACCCACTGCACAAGAGGAAACTTTATCACGGCCCACGCAAAAGCCAGGACAAGCACCCCTTTGAACAATTGCCCGGACAATCCCAGCAGCGACGGTCTGCCGGCAAAAAGGATGCCGTCATCCTCCTCCTGCTCTTCGGCCGGGTGCGCATCCGGGTTGGCCCTGGCCTCAGCCTCCGCCAGAAGCTTTTTCGCCTTTTCGCTGTTTAGAAACTCCCCGCAGTACCGGCACTTGACCGCTGCCGCCTGGATCGTCTCAGCACAAAAAATACACGGTTTTGTCTTTAAATCCACTGATACCATCATTTATATATCGGAAATCCGCTCGAATTTGAGCAGCAGATTTGGTTTTCGTCGCCTCAGCAACACAGAATCAGCAAGATTCACATCCCACGTGCCAGCAATTTCTGTAAAGGGTTCAAATGCCGTGCAAGTTCTGGTATAATACGGATTTTGAAGCTAACAGTCGAGAATACGGTGGGTCATGGCTTTACCTGTGGTTGCTATAATTGGTCGGCCTAATGTGGGCAAGAGCAGTCTTCTCAATGCGCTGGCGGGGCAGATGATCAGCATCGTCGAGCCTACGGCGGGCGTAACGAGAGATCGCGTGAGCACCATCATCGGCAGAGACGACCGTTACTTCGAGCTTGTCGATACGGGCGGATACGGCGTAGTCGACAGCGACCGGCTTAGCGACCATATCGAGCAGCAGATCCGCCAGGCTATCGAATCGGCGGATCTTGTGCTGTTCATGGTCGATATTCGCGATGGTCTCGTGCCGCTGGATAAGACGATTGCCCGGCTTCTGCGCAAGCGCGATCTCGACGTCATCGGCGTGGCCAACAAGGCCGATACTGCCAGGCTATTCCCGGCGGCCGGAGAGTTCTCGAGGCTCGGTTTCGGAGAGTTCCTATGCATCTCAGCAGAGAACAATCTCAACAAGAGCGTTCTGCTGGATAAGATTTACGAGAGATTTTCCGCCTCAGACAGCAGTCGGCCCGCCGAGCCGGTGATGAAGATCGCGATGGTCGGCAAGAGAAACGCCGGCAAAAGCACGCTGGTAAACGCTATGGTCGGTTCAGAGAGGGTCATCGTGAGTGAAACTCCGGGCACAACCAGAGACGCCGTTGATATCCGATTCGAGAAAGACGGCAAGGCCATTGTCGTGATAGATACCGCCGGGATGCGAAAGAAGAGTAAGCTGGCCGACAGCATCGAGTTCTACAGCTATGTGCGTGTGACCAGGTCGATCCATCGAGCCGACGTCGTGCTGTTCATGATCGACGCTACACTGCCCTTGTCGCAAGTCGATAAGAAACTGGCAAAGGTCATCGCCGAGGACTACAAGAGTTGCATAATCGTAATCAATAAATGGGACCTCGCGAGGGAATCGGCGGTTACAGAAGACTATGAGGAATACCTGACGAAAGTTCTGCCGGGCCTGAGATACGCGCCTTTGGCCTTCACTACCGCAACAGAGGCCAAAAACGTCCAGAGCGTTCTGGACCTTGCGACGGAGATCTTCAAGCAGACGACAACCTGGATACCGACCACCAAGCTGAACAAGGCCTTCGAGATAATAAAAAACGAGAAAATCACCGCCGGCAAAAGGGGCGGCAAAGGCCGGCCCAGAATTTATTACGCTACACAGGTTGCCGTCAACCCGATTACAATACTCATGTTCGTGAACGATCCCGAGCGGTTCGAGGAGAACTACCGGCGATTTGTCGTCAATCGATTAAGAACTATACTGCCGGTCGATGAGGTGCCGATAAGACTATTGGCGCGAAGACACAGAGAAAAGGGCAGTCCGCGGCACAAAGAAGCTGTCAAAAGATAATAATAGATATAGGGTAAGAATGGATGGACGCACTTTTACTAATGCTGATAACAGGTGTGGGTTACCTGATTGCCTACCATACGTACGGTCGATTTGTGGCCCGGAAGATATTCAAATTGGACAAAAACGTCCCCGTGCCGTCCAACGAGCTACGCGACGGCGTTGATTATGTGCCCGCCCGCAAGGGCATCATCTTCGGGCATCACTATACTTCGATCGCCGGCACCGGCCCAATCGTGGGGCCGGCGATTGGCATCATTTGGGGCTGGGTCCCTGCGGTTATCTGGGTTTTCTTCGGCTCGATCTTCATGGGTGCGGTTCACGACATGGGCGCGCTGGTGGTCTCTTTGCGAAACGAAGGTAAAAGTCTTTCTGAAGTAGCCGCCAGGTATATCAATATGCGAGTGAGGTTCATATTCTTCGCAGTTGTGTTCCTGAGCCTGCTGATTGTTATCGCGATATTCGGGGTGGTCATCGCGACGGTCTTTACGAGCTTTCCCAATGCGGTGATTCCGGTATGGCTGCAGATCCCTATAGCTATGGGCCTGGGTTTTGCCGTCTATAGGAAGACCGCCAATGTTGCCATTGCTACGGCAGTTGCCGTACTCGGTATGTACGTGTGCATAGCAATCGGCAGCTATATTCCGATTACGCTCGGCAAGGCTTTCGGAATACCTTCCACCGGATTATGGGTGATAATCCTGCTGATCTACGCCTGGATTGCTTCAACTCTGCCGGTGACGACGCTTCTTCAGCCGAGGGATTACATTAATGCATGGCAACTGTTCATTGCTATGGGATTGCTTGTCGCCGGGACGGTGGCCTGCTCGATTTCGGGCAGCCTGCCGCTCGTGGCCCCTGCCGTCAACCATGACCTGCCGGCCAACACACCGCCGATATGGCCTTTTATGTTCGTGATTATTGCTTGCGGTGCGATCAGCGGATTTCACTCGCTCGTGGCTTCCGGCACGAGTTCGAAGCAGATTTCCACCGAGCCGGATTGTCAGTTCGTAGGCTACGGCTCGATGCTGTTGGAGGGATTTCTGGCGATATTGGTTATGATCTGCGTGGCGGCGGGTTTGGGGCTGGCGCTGAAACTCGATGACGGATCCATTCTGACCGGCCAGGCCGCCTGGCAGCACCAGTACGGAACGTGGATTGGCGCCAAAGGATTGGCCGCCAAATTGAGCCCCGTCGTTCTTGGTGCGGCCAACATTATGGGAAATATCGGCCTTCCCGAGACTGTCGGAATCACAATTATGGGCGTGTTCATTGCTTCTTTCGCGGGCACAACTCTGGACACGTCGACTCGAATCCAGCGTTACGTGGTCGGCGAGCTGGCGACCGATTTGCGTATTCCTTTGTTGACCAATAGATGGGCGGCGACGAGTTTCGCCGTTCTGACCGCCGCGGGCCTTGCGTTCGCCACCGGCGCCGACGGCACGGGAGCGATGATCTTGTGGCCCTTGTTCGGAAGCGCGAACCAGCTTCTGGCTGCTTTGGCACTGCTGTTGGTAACGCTCTATCTGAGGCGCAAGGGCGGCATGAAGTTTGTGGTCACCGCCGTGCCGTGTGTCATAATGCTTGTGATTACGACGTGGGCGATGGTGAAGAATGAGTTGATCTTCATCCGCCAGAACAACTGGCTTCTTGTCTTTATCGGCGGCGTAATATTCGCTCTTGCGTTGTGGATGACTATCGAGGCTTTGCTGACTTTCCGGCATCAGTTGCCTACGGATTCTCAGCAGAAGGAACCGGCACCAGCTTGAACGTAGCTTCGACCGGCTCGTATCCCGGGTCGAGTTTGATCTCGCCCTTGCGCACATATTCCTTGGGCAGATTGTATTTGAGTTTCCTTTTAACCTCGTCCCCGTCGGCGTCATTGTCCTGTATTTCTATTGTCACTTGGTACGGCTGATTCCTATAAGCCGCGAAAGCTTCCGGAGTTGCCCTGATCTTGATCTCGCTTCTCAACTCAGCTTCGTCTGAGGGTTCCACCTGCACTTCGTATTTGCCCTGCGTGACGGCGCTGAAAGCATAGCCGACACCAACCCTGCTTATCGTAAACGATTCAAGCTCTTCCTCTTCGGGAACCAGTTTCACGTTGACAGTTTCGTCCGAAACTCGTTTTTGATTGTCCGCCAGCACAATATAAGGTCTCTTGCTGACCGCTCTCGACCTTGCCTTTTTGATTTCGCTTGGCGTCAGTGTGACCTCGGCAGGCCTATCCTGCCCCCAGTCCTGCGGCACGAACATATTGATTTTAGACGGCGTAATATTTTCGAACTCAAGGACTCTTCCATTTTCATCGAAGGCCTGGATTCCCAGTTCACGCCTGACGAGCTTAACGACGTTAACGGTGAGCGTGTTGGGTTCGCAGGATTCCACGGTGAGACCACCGAGCGCCCGTATCTGCTCGCTTTCTCTGATGAAATCAAGAACGTTTAAGGAGTACGAACCGGCGTTGGCCATATTATGCATCTCCGGATTCAGCGAGAATGCAAGATTCAAAAGGTTGTTGTTCAGCCCGCGTCTTACCTCCGCTATTCTGGATGACGGACCTTTTAGCACGATATGCTCGATAACGGTTGACGCCAGCGGCGGGCCGTCCTCATTCTTAAACGTGACCCACAACTCCGTATCCCCGGTTCTTGCGATACTTATGGGCACATTGGTAACCGGAAGCGTATCGTCCACCGCCAGATCGGCATAAACCCAGATCAGGACGGTGAGGAACATGACGATCGCGATCTTGCTGAATTTGAGCTTTCTTGTTGTTACGTTTCTCGCCATACTCGATATCCGGCACTATTTATGTCAGCCCGCTCGCAAGATATTCTATTAACTTCGATTCGTTGAGGTTGCGGATCAGCTTCCCGTTTTCTGCGATGGAGATTGTGCCCGTTTCCTCGCTCACTACTATACAAATGGCGTCCGAACCGCTCGTTATGCCTATCGCGGCTCGGTGACGCGAGCCCAGACCGGTGCCGCTGACGCTGCCGGCCTCGGCTAACGGCAACTGCACCCGGGCGGCTACCAACCTGTCGTTACGTATTACGACGGCCATATCGTGAAGGGCGGTGCCGGGCTGGAAAATGGTTTTTAGCAGTTCCACGGTTACCCTGGCGTCAACTCGGACCCCCGTCTCTATGAATTCGCCCAGCGCGACCCGCCTTTCAATAACCACTATTGCGCCGATTTTTTCGGACGAAAGTTCCATCATCGCCGCTACCAACTCTTCGGCGGCCCTCGAGAGCTTTTGCTTTGAGCCGGACCAGAAATGGCTTTGGCCGATTCGCATTAGTGCCCTTCGGACTTCCGGCTGGAACGCCGCGACTGCCACAATCAAAACGCCGATCAGAAAGCCGTTGTAGAGATACTGCAGTCGCTCCAGATGAAACCGGCCGACTAGCAGTTTCAGGACAAGAACTCCGATAATCAGTATGAATATTACCGCGCGGAACAGCCTCTCGCCGCGAGTGCCTTCCAGAAAGTCCACTATCCAGTAAACGACCAACCCTATGAGGATCAGTTCGATGGCAACTATGTACCATTCGTAAGTCGCCACCCGACGGAGATAATCGACGAAAGTCACCACAAATCAAGTCCTTTTGTCACCGTACAAAAACAAACCATAACATAATGATACATTCTACCGTATGAAGCAACCGTACAGCTTGGCTTCAAAGCCATACTACGAATTTAAAAGCTCTTCACCATTTTCCCCGTTTGTACCGTTTCGCCGATGCCGTCGAATCATTCACACGGGTACGGCACCACCGGATACGGGTAGAATAATAGAGGCGGTTCGGTTTGTTGTCAACGAAAAAGCTCTCAAAATGAGCGATGTTATGCTGTTTTGTTGTCTATGAAGCCTTCCAATTTCCGGGCGCGGACGGGGTGCTGGAGCTTTCGGATTGCCTTTGCCTCGACCTGGCGGACTCGCTCGCGGGTGACTTTGAAGATTCTGCCGACCTCTTCCAGGGTATAGGTGTATCCGTCTCCGATTCCGTATCGCAGCTTGATGATCTCTCGCTCGCGATACGAAAGGGTCTTCAAGACAACGTCGATCCTGTCGCGGAGCATTTCCTGCGTAGCCGAGGCTACGGGCGAATCGATCTCGTTGTCTTCTATGAAATCGCCGAAATAGCTGTCTTCGCTTTCACCGATCGGCCTGTCGAGGCTGATAGGGTGCTTGGATATCTTGAGCACTCTTCGCGTCTCGGCGATTGTCATCCCCGCCTCCTCGGCAATTTCCTCGATAGTGGCTTCTCTGCCGAGTTTCTGATGGAGCGCTTTGCTGGCGGTTCGCAGCCGGCTCATCGTCTCTATCATGTGAACGGGTATGCGGATCGTCCTTGCATGATCGGCTATCGCCCTGGTAATCGCCTGGCGAATCCACCACGTTGCGTACGTGCTGAACTTGTAGCCCCGGCGGTACTCGTACTTATCGACCGCGCGCATAAGCCCGGTGTTGCCTTCCTGGATGAGGTCCAGGAAGCTCAGTCCGCGATTGCGATATTTTTTGGCGATCGAGACAACGAGCCTGAGATTGGCGCTGGAGAGCATCCGTTTTGTCTGCTCGTACTGCGAAAAGACACTGTCCAGCGATGCCAGTCGTTTGGTTAGCTGCTCCGGCGTTTCCATGACCAGTTCCTGAAGGCCGGCCAGCTCCTGCTTCATCGCCTCTATATCTTCATCGGTTATATCGCCATCGGGACCGGCTTCTATGTTTTTTTGCAACTGGTGCATCTTGTTGCAGATGCCGTGCAGCTTACTCTTTATCGGCTGGATTCTGCTTGTCCGCAGGCTCAGCTCTTCGAGCAGCGTTGCGATCTTCCGTTTGTCTCGTCGTATCTGTTTCTGCGCCGCTTCGGTTTCGCTTTTGGACAGACCTGAAAGAGTCTTAAAGAAAAGTTCACGGTTGCGCGCCAACAGCTTGTCGACCGTTCTGATATTTTCCGGCAGCCTTTTCTTTATCACGCTCTTGGTCTGATGCAGCGCCGTGCCGGCCTTGATCGTTCTGTCGAAAGAAACCGTGCCTTCGTGGACCTGCTGAAGCAATTCCAGAGAACTTCGCGCGCAGTAATCGCACTGCAGCATTTTTCTCCTGAAGGCCATACGAGCTATCTCAATTTTTCGCGCCAGAGCGATTTCCGAGGTTCTCGTAAGCAGCGGTATCTGGCCCATCTGAGTCAGATACATGCGAATCGGGTCGTCGATTCGCTTTGAGAGATCTTCACCAACGAGTTGCTTCTCAAGTAACACGTCCTCTTCATCCGAATCCTGCCCTTCATCATCTTCGTCGCTGTCCGCTTGCTCAAAGTCCTCGTCCTGGGCAACTTTGCTGGCCTTGACATCGGCCTCGTCGAGAAGTTTTATTCCCATTTCGTCCAGCGTCGCAAGAAGGGTGTCAAGACGGCCTACGCTCACAGCTTCTTCCGGCAAGTCGTCGTTCATTTCCTCGTATGTCAGAAAACCCTTTTTCTTGCCTTTGGCGACCATGAGCTTTATCTGCTCTTCGGGATCGAGCAGTGCCGTTTCCGTGGTCTCATCCACTTCTTCAGAGATCACTTGCTCCGGAACTTGCTCTTTTTCTTCTTTGGCTTTTTTTCTTGTCACAATCTATGTCCTTCTATATCCGACAACGAATAACTCACACGATCATCCGAAACCGATAACAAAACCACGATCTCGATGCTCTACAATAGCGGGGGACTCCCGCCCTTCGCTTTGCCCGTTTTACGTCCGAAAACCGGTTCTTGTTCACTTTCACATGCCTGTAGTATGGACATTAACCTTGTCCGTAATCTCATGCAGCTTCCTGAGATACTCGGCCTCGTCCTTTTGAGCCGCGATCGCGATCCTTTTCTTGCGGGCTTGATGCCGCTCGATCGATTCGAGCGCTTTGGCCAATCGCCACTCGAAGTTGCCTTTCTCTTGTCCGGCCTGCGCCAATTCCATCAGACAATTGCCAAGTCGGACCGATTCGGTTCGGGCCAGAAACTGCCTGAGCGAAACTTCGCTTTCGTCTTCCAGGGTTTCAAAGACAATCTCCCCTATCTGCCTCAATATCGGCACATCGAAAACCTCTGCTGCAATCTTTTGCCTGACCGTCTCATACAGACTCGGTTCATTGAGCAGCACTTCGAGCACCTCTCGTTGGGCCCCGGCAAAGGCTCCATGCCCGTAATCCACAACAGCGGGCTTCTGATTGCCTCGCTCATAGCCGGCGGCGTTACGTGCCCGTCGGAGATGTCTGGCAAGCTCGGCGTTGATCTGATTGCTGTCGAGTCCTATAATCCGGGATATTTGGTTCACTCTGAGACCGCAGTCCAAAGGCTGGACGTTGCCGCCCTGCAGACCGGCGGCTATCGCCTGGATGTATTCTTCCACAGCCGCCCTTCTGCCGGCAAGTGTGTCCTCAGCGTCGAACTTCTCTTTCAGCCTGTCCCATTTGAACTGAAAGACGTCCATGGCCCCCTCGATGACCTGCCGGAAGCTCTCCCGGCCGGCCGCGAGGACGAACTCGCACGGGTCCTTTCCATTCGGCACGGAAGCGATCTTGATGTCTATTCGCTGGCTCAGGCACACGTCTAATGCCCTGTTAGCGGCTTCCACACCGGCAACATCGCTGTCGAAGATCAGGACCACCTTCTTGGCATACCGTCGCAAAATCCGTGCGTGGCCCGCCGTGAAACTGGTTCCCAGAGTCGCGACAACGTTAGTGCACCCATACTGATGCGCCATGATGACGTCGGTATAGCCTTCCACAACTACGGCCGTTCCGGTCGAACCTATTTCGTGCCGGGCCTGTTCGAGCCCGTAAACGCAATTACTTTTGTCAAAGAGCACCGTCGTCGGCGAATTAATGTACTTTGCGCCGCTGTCATCCAGCGTTCGCCCGCCGAAACCGATCACTCTGCCCGTAACATCGGTGATCGTGAACATCAGACGGTTCACAAACTTGTCTTTGCTATGCCCCACGATCAGGCCCGCCTGCTCGAGCAGTTTGAGGGGCGCATTACTTGCTTTGGCCTTAGTTATAAGGTCGTCGCCTGTACCGACGGCCAATCCGAGCTGCCATTTCTTAATACTCTGGGCGTCTATCTGCCTCTGAGCCAGATATTCCCGGGCGTAGCCGCCCTTCTCCGGATCCTCGAGATTTTCACGGAAGCGCTCGGCCGCCCAGGCATTGGCTTTACTGAGCCTGTTGGGATCTGCATCCTCAACCTGAGCCGCTTCGGCACCCGGGCCGTCGGATGTCTCTCTTCTTACTTTTATTCTTCTCTTTTTCTGTAGTTTTATCCCCGCCCGCTCGGCCAACCTTTCGATAACCTGCGGGAATGTTAGATTCTCACGCATCTGGACGAATTTGAACACATCTCCGCCGGCGCCGCAGGCGAAGCATTTGAATATCTGCTTGACGCTGCTGACGTTCATGCTCGGGCGATTGTCCGCGTGAAAAGGGCACAAACCCACCATTTCGCGGCCCTTTTTCTTCAGACTCACGTGCTCGCCGACCACGTCAACAATATCGTTGGCCTGCTGAACCTCAAGAACTTCTCGATTGTCATACATCCCTGCCATACGCACTAACTTCCGTCAAAAACAGCGGCCCTGCGAAAAACTTCTCACAAGCCCGCCTGCTGTACGCATCTATACCGATAATCAGCCATTAATTACCTTCCTGCCACCTATATATAGCCAAAATCGCCAAAAAGTCAAGTTCCCCCGCCAAAA
This sequence comes from uncultured Pirellulales bacterium, assembly GCA_964598225.1. Lineage (GTDB taxonomy): Bacteria > Planctomycetota > Phycisphaerae > Sedimentisphaerales > Anaerobacaceae > SG8-4. The sequence continues at coordinate 20,513 of CAZRBG010000058.1, read as the reverse complement.
ACCCATTCCAACCCTGTTAAGCCCCAACCCCAACCATTTGGACATCTGGCAACATGAAACCGCTCGGTAGTGTCCTATTTTGAAATCAAAGAAAAGGGCGGCCCGAAAGCCGCCCCTGTTTCAGGTTAGCATTTCACCAAAAAGCAGAACGCATCTGCTGTTTTGGGATACACCAACTTGCCTGTACGCCAGTGCCGAAAGCACTTCACAAACACCTTGCGATAGCCTTTCGGCGCGTACTGATTGCGCTTTTTGGAAGCCATTTCCAAAATCCTTTCTGGAAAGCTCTTGACGCGGGAGACAAAATGCCGATAATAGAGTTACTACACAATACATCGGGATTTTTCCCGGCCCTAACGTTTGCCTTCCGTGAGCGTTAGGGTTTTATTTATTGTTTATTTTGTCAGTATTATTTTCAATATTATCACTTTCTTTTTGTTGTGTATCATTTATCGGCTGCTCAGAATTTTCTTGTTCTTGGCCGTTCTCTGAATCTGTTTCGTCTTTTGAGGCAACCTTATTTTCTTGTATGCCATACCAAGATTTAATACCCCATTTCTCATTTGGTAGCTTATAGAACTTTCTATTTTTTGACATTGCAATAGCAATGCCTCGCTTTTGGATCGCCTCATTTTTGCCCTTAGTAAATTGAAACCCACCCGCAGTTAAATCGTCGTAGATTTCATCAATGGTTACAGGAGAAAGGTTTGCTGCTTTTCGTCGTTCAAGGATTTCAGTTATGGCGGTTGCTTGAGGCATATTATGATACTCATCACCACGTAACTGGGCATTGATAGTTTGAATGTTCTGCTCAATGTCTGTGTATATAGGAGGTTTCCCATCCAGCTTGCATATTACGTTTATCCCTTTCTTTATCTCATTTATTTCATCCTCTAATGGTTTTAATTTCTTCTGTAGGCGTGCTATCATTGTATCAGCGTCTTTTGCCATACCAATCTCCTTTACCATGTATTTATCTTATTGTACTTACACCTGTAATGGTAAGCGAACCCACCTTTAAAGTCAACAACGAAGTTTTAAATTTCTAATATTTTTTTTATGCTTATATAAGTCTTTATTTGACAAGTAGAAATGGCACTTGCGTCTATACTACTTAAATATGAGATGTCGGGCGACGCGAGATTTGTTTGATCTTTTGAAAAAAATGGCCTTGACAGCAAGCGAGTGAGGGATTATTTTAAATGCGGCAAGTAAATAAAGAAGAAGGCCCTAATGACTGCCTTGCAAGCACCAATCATCAGGGCCAAACGTTGGCGGGTTGCCTGAGAGGGCGGAAGGCCTGCCACTGTCCTGATTTCAGATTTGTGAATTCAAACAATAACTTGACATACGCAATAATGACCGCGATCATACGAATGCAACAACGAGAGCGTCCCCAGAGATACTGAGAACCGAGTATAGGAGCCACCAAATGGATAAAGAGCTTATCGGTCGCCTTCACGCAAGTTTTGAGGCAATCGTTCGCAGATTCCCAGAGACCAATACAGAGTTCTGGTGTGCGCGCGATCTACAAGAACTACTGGGCTACACTCAATGGAGGAATTTCTCCAAAGTGGTCGACAAAGCCATAACTGCTTGTAACAAAGCAGGTTATGACCCGATGGACCATTTTGCTGAGGTCAGCAAAATGGTTGATCTCGGCTCAGGAGCAAAGCGGGAAATCACCGATATTGCACTCAGCCGATATGCTTGTTATCTTATTGCCCAGAATGGCGATCCGTCCAAGGATCAAATTGCTTTCGCTCAGACGTACTTCGCTGTTCAGACGCGTAAGCAAGAAATCATCGAAAAGCGATTGTCTGAGGCAGAGCGAGTATCTGCCCGAGAAAAGTTAAAACACTCAGAGAGAGTTATCGGGCATAATTTATGAGCGATTAGGCGATGGTGATAGTTTTACCAGAATCCGTAGTAAAGGCGACAAGGCGCTATTTGGTGGTAAGTCTACGAGACAAATGAAGTACCAATTGGAAGTTCCTACAAAAAGACCTTTAGCAGACTTCCTGCCAACAATCACTATTAAAGCAAAAGATTTTGCGAATGAGATCACCAACTACAATATCAAACAGCACGAACTCGGCACAGAGGGTAAAATCACTTCTGAGCACGTTAAGAATAATGAAGAAATACGCAAACTCCTGCGTGACCGAGGGATTGTGCCCGAACAGTTACCTCCTGCCGAAGACGTAAAGAAAGTCGAGCGACGTCTAAAGTCGGAAGAAAGGAAGCTGTTGAAAGCAACAGAAAAACTCAACCCCTGGTCGGATTAGGGTCTTTGGGTTAGTTTAGCTTTGCCCACTTGCCGTCGGTTAGGAGGCGGTAGGAGCCGGTTGGGGCGTTGGGTTTGCTGGCGGTGACTGTTACTACGGCCACTGCCGAATCGTCGATGGATGTGAGGGTATAGTCGCCGGCGGTGAAATATTGACCTTCCAGTCCCGCTGCCGTGAAGCCCAGAAGCTGCTGCGTCGGCGTATCAATCAGGTTCATACCGGCCAGAGATCGGGCGGTGGCGATATCGGTCTCGGATGCGTAGGCGCGAACGGCTCTGCGGATAGCGCCTGCCGTGGCGTTTGCTTCGGACCATTTGGCCTTGTCGATCCGGCCTTTCATTGGCGATACCACCACCGCCGCCAGGATGCTGACGATGAAAATGGTCACCATCAGGTCGATCACCGTAAAACCTGATTTGCGGAGCATAATTGTCTCCTCGTGGTATTCAGAAAGAATCTGTAACCAGCCTAGTTTCCGTATCGGACATCGTCCGGATCGGCGGGTGACTTTAGGAATCAGAATAAGAGTGCTCGAAGAATGAGCCTAATCAAAAGCTGTCTTCGATTATCTCTATTGCGCGACGGCACAGTTCCCGGCCGTAATCCGTCCAGGTGCCCTCGCCCCAATATCTGAAACAGCTCGTCTGCGCGACCATCAGGTGGAACAGGGCCTCGCGATATCGCGGATGAGACGTCGGAACATCCTTTGCAAGCACCTTCTCGGCAAACATGGCACTTGCGGTCTGCATAGGGCCCAATACCTGCTCGTAGCCCTGCACCCAGGAACGGTCGTTAGTCCAGCTTCCGCCTTCCATGTGGAACCGGTCGTCTTCTTTTTGCAATTCTTCGATCAGCCTGGCCATCGCCTCCGGCCCCGCTCCGTCCTCGAATCTCTCCCATATCCTGCCCTGCATGATTGGCTGGATAGCCGGGAAATCAGACTCGTTGACTCCGATGCTGGCGAGGTATTCGAGGTACTCGGTAATATTTACGGGTGCGCATTTACTGTCTGAAGCTTCTTCCATCACTTCCATATACTTGGGCGGGAATTCGTTCATCATAACGCCGCCGTTTTCGCCGTCCGCGATCTGCGTCACAACCGGCGGAATTGATTGGCCAGCCAGATCCCTGCGGCCGAGATTCATCGCCTCGTAATAAGGCTGCATCTGGCCGACCAGCTTCGTATCGCTGCCCTGGGTCTTGATAATTGCGGTGATAGAGCATGCTTTGCCGCGCGAATTTCTGGCAACGAGCCGCTGGGGTACGTGCGGATCGCGCACGCCCCCGCCTTCCACCGCTTCGACCGTGTGCTCCTGAACGAGCACCCAGCGGTATCCGCAGTCCCTGAGAGTCTTGACGAACTCATAGAATACGTCCGGATGATTCGGCAGCTCCATCTCGCTCGGCGAAAACCCCCTGACCCGGCTAAGGGCCTCGAAGCCGAACAGTGCCGCGAAGAAATGCTGCCAGGCGCGAATGTGCAGCCTGTAATCCTGTACCGGCGTCGAAGATGCGACGGGATGGCCCCAGGGCACGCCCAGCCACTCGATGCAACGTCCATAACCCGGATCGCAAGTTACCTCTCGAAGCGTTTCAATAATATTCCCTCGGCTCCGCTCGGGACAGGCCTCTCGTCCCATCGCACAAAGCCCGTGAAGCAGGCAACCTGAATAGTCAAGCATCACGCGGGGCTTTTTGCCCTTCTTGACGAGTTCCGGGATGAATTCACCCATCCGCTCGTAGCAGCGGGCGAATACCGTCGCGTTGTGGTTGTCGCCGCTGTCGGGATTATTGAGCATGTGTTCGAGATTGCTGATGATCTTTGCCGTCTGTAAATTATCACCTCCTGCCGGGATCAACGGCTGGTGCATGTGAAGTGCGATTGCAAAAGCACTTTCGATTTCATCGAATCCCGGCGATCCGGGGCCGGCGCTATCGTAGAACGGGCCCTTCCTGCTCATAGCCTCGGCTACAAGTTCCTCGGAGCCGCAGATGTTCGGCAGCCCGTCTATATACGCTTCGATGTCCTTAGTTTCAATTTCCATAGTAAATCCTAAATCGAGTATCCCACTTCTCAGTTTCCACGTATTATGGTATAATCCTGCGACAAAAGCTAATCAATTATTGGTGGAGCCCTAAAATGAAACAGTACGCACTCAAATCCCTATTGCTCGTTTCCATTTTTCTCACGACGTCGGAAGCACAAGAGCGGTCGGCAGCGGAGCTCTTGCAGGACGCTGGTTTAAATGGGGGCGTCATTGTACATCTCGGCTGTGGCGACGGGAAATTCACCGCAGAACTGAAGCAGAGCGGCAGCTACTGCGTTCATGGATTGGACACGGATCGGCAAAACGTCGAGAAAGCACGGGAATACGTCCGTCAGAGCGGACTCTACGGAGGCGTATCGATTGACACGTACAACGGCAGAAACCTGCCTTACGTTGACAACATGGTAAACCTGCTGATCGTGGATGATCGCGGCGGGGTATCACGAAGTGAGATCATGCGTGTCCTGGCGCCGGGAGGCATTGCTCTGGTAGGCGGCGGCAAGCACACCAAGTCCAGGCCGGATAACATAGACGAATGGACGCACTACCTGCACGATGCCGATAACAACGCCGTAGCCAAAGATTCGATTGTCGGCCCGCCGCGACGATTGCAATGGCAGGCCGGACCGAAATGGACGCGGCATCACGACCGCATGTCCACTTTCAGCGCGATGGTCTCATCGGGCGGGCGTATTTTTTACATTATCGACGAAGGCTCCATGGCCTCGATCTACATGCCGTCACACTGGGCATTGATAGCAAGGGATGCTTTCAACGGCAAAATCCTGTGGAAACAACCAATCGACAAATGGTACACGCGGTTCAAAGGCTTGAAGGACGGACCGGCCGACGCCCCGCGAAGGCTGGTCGCGGCTGATGGCCGTGTATATACCACGCTGAGTCTCGAAGGGCCGGTGGTGTGTCTCGATGCGGCAACCGGCGAGACGATACGGACGTACCGGCACACTGTAGGTGCAGAGGAAATCCTGCTATTACAGGGCGAACTGTTCGTCCTGATCGGGCCCGGCTCCATCGGCGACGGCGGTCGTCGCACCCGGCCGGTCGAGACGCGGAGGATTATGGCCTTGGACGCCGCTACCGGTAATAAACGCTGGGAAACTTCCGACGTAGTCGCGGCAGGCACGATGGCGGTTGACGGGAGAAACGTATATTACTTCAACTTCGACAGCAAACAAGCGATGTGCCTGGACCGCAATTCTGGAGAAACAACCTGGACCTCCGAGCCGTTGCCGTCGCCCGGAAAGCAGACATCTTTCTTTAGTTCGAGACTCGTAGTACAAGACGGAGTCGTTCTCTTCGCCGGCGGGGAATTTTCCGGCATGACCAAATCCGGCGGCGGCGAAACGCGGGCTGATACACTGACCGCACTCTCGGCTGAGACGGGCAAGATCCTCTGGATCGCTGAACATCCTCCGTCCGGCTACAGCTCACCTGAGAATCTGTTCGTGATAGACGGCATCGTCTGGTGCGACAACAGCTCTAACGGACGATCGGACGGGACCGTAGTCGCTATGGACCTCAAGACCGGTCAGATCGAGGAGCAATTCCCGGCAGATCAGACCAACTACTGGTTCCATCACCGCTGCTACCCGGGCCGGGCCACGACCAATTACATTATGACTTCCCGTACAGGCATTGAATTCATCGACCTCGAAAACCAGAAGTGGGATCTGAACCACTGGACGCGCGGCGCATGCCTCTATGGGATTATGCCGTGCAATGGTCTTGTATACGCGCCGCCGGCCCCGTGCATCTGCTATGCCGAAGCCATGCTGCACAATTTCAACGCATTTGCACCGGCGGCAGAGGAGCAGCCGGGAGCTGAGCCTGACACAAGGCGTTTGCAGAGAGGTCCTGCTTATAACAAATTTGAAAATGCAAATTCAGAATTGGAAGATCCCAATGATTGGCCGACGTATCGGCACGACATTGCTCGCAGCGGAGCTACAAATTCAGACGTGCCGGCCGAACTCAGCGAGGTCTGGCGGACGCCGCTCGCAGGCAAGCTCAGCAGCGTCACGGTCGCGAATGACAAGCTTTTTGTAGCTGCCGTTGACACACATACGGTTCATGCGCTTTCGGCCCGGGACGGGACGCCGCTATGGCAATATACTACCGGCGGGCGCGTGGATTCGCCGCCGACCTGGTCCGCAGGTCGCGTGCTGTTCGGCTCGGCTGACGGTTATGTTTACTGTCTGCGAGCGGACGACGGCGCTTTGGTCTGGCGATTCCTGGCCGCGCCTGCGGATCGCCGGATAATGTCATACGAACAGATCGAATCCGTCTGGCCCGTCCACGGCAGCGTGCTGGTTCGAGACGGGATTGCACATTTCGTAGCGGGTCGATCCATCTTCATCAACGGCGGCATGAGGCTGTACCGCATCGACGTCGCCACGGGCGAGTTGATTTCAGAGACAATACTCGATGAGCGCAACCCCGAGACAGGTGAAAATATTCAGGAACTGGTGAAGTGGCTGAACATGCCGGTGGGACGGCCGGATATTCTCAGTTGCGACGGTGAGCGTATCTATATGCGGTCGCAGGCCTTCGACTTGCAGGGCAGGCGGCTCGAAATCGGTCCTGAGATTAACGGAGATCGCGAAGGGACGCGCCAGGGCGACGACCGAACGCATCTGTTCTGCCCCACGGGATTTCTCGATGATACGTGGTTCCACCGGACATACTGGCTTTACGGCAAGACCTGGGGCAGCGGCTGGAAAGGTTATTACGTCGCCGGTAAGCATGCGCCGGCGGGAAAGATTATGAGTGTCGGCAACGACAGAGTGTACGTTTTCGGCCGAAAGCCGCAGTTTTACAGATGGACCACACCCCTGGAGTACCGGCTTTTTGCAGCGGCTAAAGAATGGCAATCGGTTTCGACGATATCCAGATCCAGGACCCAATCGGCGAGCAACAGACGCAGGGGCAGAAGAAATGCGGCATCCGACCCGATCGGTAATCCGGATAATTATTTCTGGTCCGGCGAAGTGCCGGTTCTGGTTCGAGCGATGGTGCTGGCGGACGAAACGCTGTTCATAGCCGGGCCGAGGGACGTGCTCGAAGAAGGAGGCAAGCCCGAGGGTAAGCAAGAACAAATACTCAGACAGGAGGCCGCATTGCTGGGAGAGGTCGGTGCCGTTATGAGGGCGGTCTCAGCCGAAAACGGAGAAATGCTGTACGAGCATGAACTCCACTCTCCCCCTGTCTTCGACGGGATGGCGGCAGCAAATGGAAAACTGTACATCACCGACATGAACGGCTATGTCTCATGCTGGGCTGAACCCTGATCGCTGCGGAAAATCTAAGAACCGCCTCGTGACGCTTCTCAACGCAAGTCGATAGAAATTTTATGAAATTCTTGGCGATATCTGTTCTTTTATTGCTAAACGGCTGCCGGGCCGGAGAGGTGGCGGGTTTGAGCCTGACTCTGGGCTCCTACGAGCGGGGTCTGTGGTTCGATCACGATACGCGGGAGTACACACCCGATGGATTTGGAATGAAATTTGACATTGTCGCCGGTCACATGATTCGTCCGGTGCCCAAATTCTGGGAGAAAGACACCAACCCATGGAAGGGAGACGATCCGTGGTTTGTTATCAGGTTTCCGGTGATAGGCCCCTTTGTCTCAGTCAGTCTCGGTGAGGCAGGAGCTTATCTGGGTTTCAAGACGTTCAAAGTAGAGGACAGGCACCGCTCGCTGGAAAGATACGGCAAGTGGATGCGCAAGGACGAATTTCCCGAGCCCAACGGCGTCAACGTCTACGTCCAGCCGAGCGCAACCATGCGAAGAACGAGATGGAAATAATGCTCTAGAAGCAATCTCAAACTCCAGGGGCTGAGATTGCTTCGTCGCGGAGTTTATCCTGAGCGGAGCCGAAGGGCTTCTCGCAATGACATTTAACGTTTTGAGCGAGAGGCACCTCTTCTGACGTAAAGAGGACTTCAAAAAAGGAGCCAGTCCCAAACGCCTTACGGCGTCACTTCAAACACCTCAAATAGGTCGCCCTCTGGCATCTCGCTGCACTGCCGTGAGAGCTTCTCCAGGTGCTCGGACTTCGGTGCGTCTATGTGTCTGAGATATTTTTGCCTGGGCTTATAAATTAGAGCGGGTCCCTTACCGTCCTTGCGTTTTATGCACACATGGATGAAGTCCAATGAGAAAACCTCGGCGAGGCGCAGGTCAAGCCTGCCGAGGGTGTTGCCGGTGCCGATTGTCAGGCCGTCGGCTATGCAGGAATACGGCGTCCTTAGAGGGACGTAGCAGATAATATCGAGTTCATGCAGTCCCCATTTCGTATCGAACCGTCGCAGAGCAGCCTGCCCGACGCGCCATCCCAGAACGTTCCAGGGGCCGACGTGTCCGTGCATACGTTCGATTTGATCCCACCAGTCTTCAGGCGCCCGGCCCTTATTGTAGAGGCTATCGCGTGCTTCTGTGTTAGGGTTATGCACAACTTGTTTATCCGAAGTTCCCATCGTTATGTTCTCCTTACGTCACCCTTTTCCACTGATATTTGTATCGTCGGCGCAATCGGGTCAATAACTGCGCGGTTCTTCAGTCGCGCTGGCCTCGAAATGCTCGATACAAAGCCGATACGGCAAAAAGACTCGCACTTACAATAACAATGCATGCCCCTGTCGGCAAGTCGAGATAGTAAGATACTAAAAAGCCGATGACGGCGCTCGCGGTGCCGAAGAGCGTTGCCGTGGCTATGACTGACTTGTGCCCGGTGCATATCTGATACGCCGCCGCTGCCGGGCAGGTAATTAAACTGAATATCATCAACCCACCGACAAGAGGAAGATTGACCGCCAGAATAAGGCCGCAAAGCCCCAGAAAAACACAGTAAACGAAGCTCTCATGAACACCCGTTGCTGAGGCTATCGTTCGGCTGAACAGAAGAACTTTCAGCTCTTTGTTGAACAGCGCGGCGAAGGCAACAAAGATAAGACCGGAACTCGTAATCACGACAACGCTGCTTCTTTTCACAAATAAGAGACTGCCCCAAAGCAGTCCGAGCACTTCGGACCGACTGCCTTGCATCAATCCGATTCCCAGGAAAGTAAGGCCGAGCATCAAATTGAAAAAAATCGCCAAGGCAACATTGGTGTCGATTCTCGATCTGCCGGGTTTGACTAGGCCAAGGCTCATCGAGGCCGCGGTCGAGAATATGACCGGTCCCCAGAGGGGGTTAACGCCGAGCAGTATCGAGTAGATCGTTCCGGCCATCGCCGAGTGCGATATGCAGATCCCGATAAAAGGCATTCGCATCCCGACGATATAAACGCCCAGCAGGCCGGTGCTCGCACCGGCAACGGCCCCCGCCAACATCACAAGAAAAAAGAACGAATCCACGGAATAAACTCTACGGTTAACGTTTATTAACGGTATACCTACGGCCTGCGACCTTCAGTATGTCCAGCCGGCACTGATAGGCTTTTTCCAGAACGTTCGTCTCAAGAATTTTTTCTATGTCGCCGTCGGCCAGAACACATCCTTCGTGAAGAAGAATAGCTCTCCTGGAGCCGGCGGGTATAAGGCTCGTTTCGTGCGAAACCATCATGATCGTCAAGTTGTTCTGGCGATGCAACTGCTCGATGATCTCAGTAATCTGATACTTCCAGTTGAAATCGAGATTCGAGCAAGGCTCATCGAGCATCAAAATCTCCGGGTCCTGCGCCATCGCCCGCGCGATGAGCGCCTTTTGCTTCTCTCCGCCGGAAAGACTTCTGAACGTCTGAGAGCGGCGCTGCGACAGGGCCATCTTGTCGATCCAGTCATCAACGACTTCGAAATCTTCTTTGTTCAGGGGACGAAGCAGGGGCTTGATGCTCGTTCTGCCCATCGCCACTAATTCACGCAGGGTGAAAGGAAGCTCGGCGTTGTATTCCGCCGCCTGCGGGATGTAACCGATGTGCTTTCGAACATTGGCCTTGCTCCACGCGCTGAGACTGGTCAAATCGCGCCCGTCAAGTCTGACCGCCCCTCGGGTCGGCTTTATCAAGCCACAGCAGACTTTCATCAGAGTGGTCTTACCCGCGCCGTTGGTGCCAATGACACTCACGAATTCCCCCTGCCGGATTTGCATATCCTCGACGGCAAGGATGCTTCGGCCGCCCCATCGGACCTGCACGTCGGAAAGACGTAGGACTTCTGCCGTCATTGTCTGGCCACCTGCCGCGAGTAGACTTTGTTCGCCTGAAGTAACGCATCGACATTCGTTCGCAGCAGTGCCTCGAAACCACTCGACCGGCCGCGAAGATCCGGAAAATTGCTGAAAACAACCGCTTCGGCTCCCAGGCGTTCGGCCAGCGCCTCGGCCAGAGCCGTCCCTTCCTGTTTGTTCGCAATGACAAATCGCACGTCCCGGCCCTCCGCTTTCTTGATGCAATGATCGATACCCGCGACCGTTTCGACGTCGCTGCCGACAAAAGTTGCGACCGTCTCCAGATCTAGCCAGTTTGCAAAACCCGCCTGGTGATGCGAGGTCAGAACTTCGGCCGATGATACGCCGGCCCGTCCCATCTTATCCAAAAGTTCTTTTCGCAACTGCGTCAGGTCGTTTTCTATCGCCAGCAGTCTCTGCCGGAATTGCGCTTGTTTTTCGGGATATTCGGGCGTCAGAATTTCACTCACATCGCGGCAAATCGCCAGGTATGTTTCAGGCAGGCACAATCCCCCCGGCTTTTCCACGATAGCCGTTTTCATGCCCCTTTCCTTCACGCGAGACAACGTGCCGACAACCGCTTTCTGGAAATCGAAAAGCAGCAGCACCCGGCTGTCGCAAAGCTGCTTAACCTGCGACGGCGACATATCGAAGTGACCCGGACACATGCCGGGCGGCGCCAGAGACAGAACCTGTGTATCTTCGCCCCAAAGATCGAGTACTGCACAGCCCAGATATGAATTGGTTACGGCAATCTCCGCACGGTTTGCATCATCCGCCTCGTTCTTGCATCCCCCTGTGAACAAGCTAAACATTGCCGAAAATGCCAATATGTGTACGAAATTCTTGTTTTTCATATTTATTGCTCAAATGATCCGATTTGCGCCCCGTTTTTTAATCTGATGCGAACGAGGATTCCCTGCCGGCTCTGCGGATCGAACCATGTGCGCCCGGGCACGGGGTACTTTTGCTTCTTCATACGATCCAGATCGAATCTCGGGCCCTCGCTGTACAATACCCAGCTTACGGGCGACTCTTGTTCATCCGAGTACTCGCGGCCGTCCTCTTGTTCATTGTCTGGAAATCCGTCGGGAACCCACAATGACGCACGGTCTTCCATAACGACCGTTCTGTTATATATGAGCGTCCCTACGGATCGGTACTTGTATGTGTATCCACGATTGAACCTGTCTTCGACACCGGCGGCCATGAAGGTTTCCTGACCGGCGACCGGAAGATACTTACCGTCGACCAGTTCGCACGGAAGCTGATAGAAATGGCCGCCGAGCATACAATCGACCCGTGTCGGCGGGTACTTGCCCTCGTTATCGAACGAATAAGCCTCCAGCGCCATGCCGATCTCGCGAAGCTCGGCGTTTACCGCGAGCACTTTCGCCTGGAAACGAGCGCGTCCCAAAGCCGGAAGCAGTATGCCCATCAGCAGCGCGATGATGGCGACAACCACCAGTAATTCAATAAGCGTAAAGGCTTTTCTCATAGCTTGCCGCTCCGTCTTGAGCGAAGAGAGACCTTATTGCAGCCAGTCTTCTATCAACTCGTCCATGTCGTCGTAATCCACGATGCCGTCCAGGTTATGATCGCCGGGTTTGTCCGCTCGGCGGTGTTCCCGGCCGGCCAGAACCGAACCGTTGCCGTCATAGTTCATCACGTAGATCCGGTAGCCGTCGATCAAGTTCGGGCTTTCCTGGTCCACGATCCCGATAATGTCAAAAGGCGCGGTTAGATTGTTCGAGCCGGCATAAATTCCGTTGCCGCGTCCCAGCTTGACCGGGAACGTCTTGACTCCGTCGGTTATCAACAGCTCTCCGTGCGGGTTCCAGTCATTCGCATCTGCAAAAGCAACGCCCTCGATCTTTATCAGCCGGGCCTGGTATCGTTCGCAGCCGGTTTGACGGGTCGGATCGAAAATGAAGTTGTCATCCGCATCCTTCAGGTCATCCAGCGTCACCACTTCCGGCCGGGGCAGGCCCACACCTCGCTCCAGAAGCTCAATAGTAAAATCATGATCGGGATTCTTATTATGCTGTTCATTCACGTTCAGTTTGCCGTTGTACGACAGATAGTATCCCGTCACACGAATCCGGTCGCCGGGACTGAACTGTGCGGCGTTCAAACGGCTCAGTTCGGCTATAAATTCATCGTTGGTATATCCTCCGTCGGGAGCTACCCAGGGCAGATTGTTGTAAAGCTGTCCCAACCAGACCGCCGTACCGGCGTGGTCGTCGCCTTCGCCCTGAAAGAATATCTGCCATTGCCCGCTGATATTGAAAAGCTGTGTAGCGCTGTCATCCGGCGTCGGATCCAGCATATCTGCGGGATTGTGCAGCAGAATTCCTTCGAGAACAACCTTTTCGGTCGCCGCATATGTTTGTTCACCCTGGGCGTTGACCGCCTGAAACTCCATGTGAGTTACCTGCGCGACGCTCTGAGCGATACTTGTGCCAGCGACAACAGCTAAAACCGCAAGGCCTGTCAAAATCTCAAGTCTTTTCATGATCAAGTCCTCCTAATTAAATGATAATTTGCGCATAACTTTCAGATAAACGTGTTACTGTACATAAGAATAAACGATTCGTGTTACCAATGCAAAGAAAAATTTGACAAATTCGGAGATTTTCTGAAAATGCGGGAATATTACGCGAATAATAGCTTAAAGGAGAAAAGAATGGGCCAAATTGAGCGAGTCGGGGTATCGCTTGACAAGACGCTTCTCGAAATGTTCGACGAGTTGATAACCCGACAGGGCTATACGAACCGTTCCGAAGCGATCCGGGATTTGATCCGCGACCGTTTGTCCGAGGAGCAATTGGCAAAACCTTCGACTAAGGCGGTGGCCGGAGTCTTTCTGGTCTACGACCATCATTCGACTCAATTATCCGGCAAGTTAGTCGAACTGCAGCACAGCCATTTGCTCCAGGTGATAGCGGCGACTCACGTGCATCTGGACCATCATAACTGCCTTGAGGTAATAATTCTCAAAGGCAAGGTCGGAGAAGTAGAAAAATTAGCAAACAGCATGGCCTGCCTCAAAGGCGTCAAACTCAGCAAAGTAAACGTCATGACCACCGGCGAAGATCTCGCATAGCTTGCAATTCTCGGGCGAAAGCGGTATTATGTTGCTGTAGCTGAACGCCCGGTCTCACAGTTAGATCGCTTTCATTGATTATGCTCATGGTACAAACAAAAACATGAAGTTCACCGACCTCGATCTCAAGCCCGAAATTCTCGCCGGCCTCAGAGACATGGGATACGTCGATCTTACGCCTGTTCAGGAGAAGACATTTCCCCACATACTCGGAGGGACCGACATAATTGCTCGTGCCGAGACCGGATCGGGAAAAACCGCCGCGTGTGCGGTCCCATTGATTCAGATGGTCGATCCGGAACTCAAGGCCGTCCAGTCGCTGGTTCTCGTGCCCACCCGCGAGCTGGCGCTGCAGTACGTCGGTGAAATCTCAGATATCGCCCGAAAGACAGAGGTAGCACCCGCTGCGGTCTACGGCGGGTTTCCAATGGAGATCCAGACGGCAAAGCTCAAGCACGGCGTCGATATCCTCGTCGCCACGCCGGGCAGGCTCATCGACTTGCTGCGAAATACCTCGTTGAGTCTGGCGAACGTCCAGACATTCGTGCTCGACGAGGCGGACGAAATGCTCAATATGGGATTCCTTTCGGACGTCGAATTCATCATAAACTGCCTGATACACGAGCACCAGACGCTGCTGTTCGCGGCGACTATGCCTAAAGAGATAGAAGAACTGGCCAGAAAGTACCTCAAGAAGCCGTTGAAAATAAATCTGAGCGAAGACCAGAAGGCGCCCCAGAGCCTCGAGCACCGCTTCCTGGAAGTCAGCAACAAGAACCGGCTCGAATCCCTGCTCAAGTTTCTGAAAGAGACCAACCCGAAACAGGCTATTATCTTTTGCAACTCCAGACACAACGCCGAAAGGCTCCACAATCAGATCAAGAAGAAATACTCTTCCACCGAGATTATTCACGGAGGACTCGACCAATCCAGACGGACGTCTCTTTTCAACCGTTTCCGCAGGATGGAGATCAAGATCATGGTTGCCACCGACCTGGCCAGTCGGGGTCTGGATTTCACGCACGCTACTCACGTAATCAACTATGATTTTCCAATGGACACCGACGCTTACACCCATCGAACGGGCAGGACTGCAAGAATGGGCCGAAAGGGTGTTGCGCTGACGTTGTTTACGAAAGCGGATCTTCGTAACTTAAAAGCCGTGATTAACAAAAACCGGATCAAACCCGTGTGGCATGGCGCTAAGCCCGATCTCAAGAAAACCTCCCGCCGGCGCAAATCGCGCAAACGACCTTCACGCAAAATGCGTCCTACAAGAAAGAAATAGGGATCCAGTTTAGCCGGGAAAAGACCAGCCCCATCGGGAACGGCAATGGGAACTACGCCTGCCATTTAAACGATGACGAGCTGATAATTCTATTCGGTTGGAGCGTTCGCCTCGGCCTCGTCCTGAATGTAGTTCCTGACAGGATATCGTCGGGCCACCGGGATAAATAAGGCCGCTGTGGCCAGCATTACCGCCGTAAAGAACCAAAAATAGCTGGCGCCCGGCAGCTTGCTCGTGCCGTCTTCGTTTTGAATGAAAACGTTGACAACTGCGGTGAAGGCATTACCCAGCGAAACGGACAGAAGGAATATGGCCATAATGAATGACTTCATCTTCTTGGGCGCCTGAGTATATGAAAACTCCAGGCAGGTGATCGAAACCATTATTTCCGCCGAGGTAAGCAGGGCGTAGCCCAGGATCATCCATCCGACACTGGGCTTGCCGCCGGCGACGATTTTAGTTTCGATCAGGGCCGATACGACAAAGGGTGTGGCCGCCACGAACAGGCCTATGCCTATCTTGCGCAGCGCCGTCAATGGAAAGACCTTGTTGATCGCCGGGTATATGACGTAGCTGAAGACGGGAATAAAAATCAATATGAAGAGCGGATTGACGGCAACGATCTGAGTAGGCAGCCATACATGGCCCAGCCAGTCGCGGTTGACTTTTTCGGCCTGGAGCATCCACGCCGAGTCCATCTGGTCGAACACCGCCCAAAAAGGCGCCACGAAGACATAGATGATGCAGAGCTTGCCGATAGCTCTTAACCCCTCGCCGCTGAAGCATTCTTTGACAAAGTCGCTGCCGCCGCGCGGTATGTGGACGAATTTTTTGCGTCCTAACCAGAATGCTATCGTCGCCAGAACCATAAACCCGCAGGGCACGCCGAAGGCGACGGTGGGACCAAACCGGTCGAGCAGTTGCGGTATCAACAGATTGGAGATGAAAGCACCCAGATTGACCGAGAAATAAAACCAGTTGTACACTCTCGCCATCAGATGCTTGTTACTTTGGCCGAATTGATCGCCGACATTAGCGCTGACACAGGGCTTTATGATGCCCGAGCCGATGGCGATCAATATCAGCCCGGCTCCCAATCCGAGCCGAGTATGATCCACCGCCAGAGCAAGAGTCCCAAAGCAGTAGAGTATCGAGAAATACAGGATGGTCCGGTACTTGCCAAGCCAGATGTCGGAAATCAAAGCGCCGAGCAGCGGCATGAAATAGATAGCAGAAACGAACAGATGGAACAGGGCCTTGCTGTCCTCGGCGGTCATAGGGGCGGGTGTGCCGCTTCTGTCGACGAGCAGATGGGTCATAAAGAAGACAAGGATGCAGCGCATTCCGTAGAATGTGAAGCGTTCGCCGGCTTCATTCGTGAGGATATAGGGTATGCCGGCGGGCATTTTCTTCGACGGCAGCGGTGCTGTAAGGTATTTGGTTTTGGCCATAATGCCATATAGTAGCTGTCGGGCGGTTAGAATTCAAAGAAGAAATAGATGGCCCGGAGAAATTGTGGATGGGGCGTGGCGGGTCGTTTTCGGAAGTCCCTTGCCTTTGGAGGTTGCAGGTGATAGTATTCTCCAGACAAAAAAGCTGCGAAAGATAAAACAGCAAAATAATATTGATGGGGAATATTAGGCCATGAAGACTCAGTCGATTCTTGTTATGACATTGTTGGTGAGTGTTGCTCTTGTTGGCTGCGCATCAAATCAAAAGGAGAAGAAGTTGCAGGAATTCATAAGTTCACACGTAGAGAAAATCAAGCCGATGCACAAAGAGGCGAATCTGGCCTACTGGAAAGCGGCTACCACCGGCGAAACCGAGGCTTACGAGAAGGTCAGCGACATTACCTTCAAGATTCGTCAGATTTACAGCGACCCCGAGGATTTCGCATTCCTGAAGAAAATGAAAGAATCCGGACGGCCGGACGATCATCTGTTGGCCCGGCAGTTGGATGAGTTGTACAACGCGTATCTGAGCAACCAGATAGAGCCCGAACTGTTGAAACAAATCGTCGATCTCGGCACGGAGATCGAGAAGAACTTCAGCACGTTCCGCGGCAAAATTGACGGCGAGAAGGTCACCGATAACCGGATCAAGGAAATCCTGAAAGACGCGACCGATTCGACTGAGAGAAAGCAAGCGTGGCTCGCCGGCAAGCAGGTTGGCCAGGCGGTTGCCGACGATATTATACGTCTGGTCAAGCTGCGAAACCGGGCGGCTCGAAAGCTCGGCTTCGACAATTTCCATACTCTTTCGCTGACCACCGCCGAGCAGGACGTCGAGGAGCTGGACCGGATTTTCAACGAGCTTTACGAACTGACCAATGAGCCTTTCCGCCGGGTGAAAGGAGACCTCGACCGAATACTTGCGGCCAAATACGGCGTGGACGAGGACGAGCTGATGCCGTGGCATTATCACGATCCGTTCTTCCAGGAGACGCCGATGGTGTATGAGCTGGACCTCGACCAGTATTACGAAAACAAGGACGTCAGGGACCTGGCTGTCGATTTCTATAGCAGTATTGATTTGTCGGTAGAGTCGATCCTCGACGACAGCGACCTGTACGAACGCGAGGGCAAAAATCCGCACGCCTTCTGTACGGATATCGACCGCGAGGGCGACGTCCGCATACTGTGCAATCTCAGGAATAACGAGACCTGGATGGAGACGATTCTGCACGAGCTGGGCCATGCGGTTTACGACAAGTACCAGGACCCGGACGTGCCGTATCTGCTTAGAGAACCGGCTCACATATTCACAACAGAAGCCATTGCGATGTTTTTCGGCAGGCTCAGCCGCGACGCAGACTGGATGCAGGACATGCTGGACCTTTCCGACGAGCAGCGCAGGGAAATCGAAGAAGTAACCGAAAAATATGCCCAGCTCAAGCAGCTCATCTTCGCGCGATGGGCTATGGTGATGTATGATTTCGAGAAGCAGCTTTATGCGAATCCCGACCAGGACCTGAATTCACTATGGTGGCGGACGGTTGAGAAATACCAGTTCGTGAATAAACCGCCCGCCCGCGACAAGCCCGACTGGGCGGCAAAGATTCATTTTGCCGTTGCTCCGTGCTATTACCACAACTATCTGTTAGGTGAGTTGCTGGCCTCTCAACTGCACAACCATCTTGTTTACGAAGTCATGGACCTCGAATCGGATGAAGGCGTCAGTTATGTCGGCAGAAAGCAGGTCGGAAACTTTCTGAAACGGAAAGTGTTCGAGGTAGGCGCTGCATATCAATGGAACAACATGATCGAGCGCGCCACCGGCGAACCGCTGATACCCAGATATTTTGTCACCCAGTTTGTAAAATAATTGCGAGGACTCCGGAATATGGATTTGGAAGAACGTTCGTTACCCGAAATTACCGTAAAGGCATTTATTCTGGGTATCCTGCTGTCGATGATACTGGCGGCGGCGAATGCCTACCTGGGGCTATTCGCGGGGATGACGGTTTCGGCGTCGATACCGGCGGCGGTCGTTTCGATGGGTATTCTGCGCTTGTTCAAGAAAAGCAATATTTTGGAGAATAATATCGTTCAGACTGCCGCCTCTGCGGGCGAATCCCTGGCCGCCGGGGTTATATTCACGCTGCCGGCTCTGGTTATAATGGGCTATTGGGACGGCTTCGGCGGCAAGAACTTCTGGTGGATTACGGCAATAGCAGCGTTCGGAGGGCTGCTCGGAGTGCTCTTTACTATACCCCTGCGGCGCTCGCTCATCGTCGAGGGTGATTTGCAGTTTCCCGAAGGCATCGCCACGGCGGAGGTCCTTGAGACGGGCCAGGAAGGCGGCAAGGGAGTCAGAACAATCGCGACGGCGGCTGTCACAGGCGGGCTTTTTAAGCTTTGTGCGAAAGGCATCGGCTTTTGGCCCGAGGCCATCGAAGGCGCCAGAGGGCTTGGCAGAACGCTTGTCTACGGCGGCACAAATCTCAGCCCGGCGCTGCTGTCGGTAGGCTATATCGTCGGTCTGAACATCGCGGTGCTGATATTTCTCGGCGGCGTTGTCAACTGGTATATCGCAATACCTATCTGTGCGGCACTGTCCGAAAGTGCGCCCGACGTCGGAGCCGTTGACAGGGCGTACGGAATCTGGTCGGCACAGACGAGGTATATTGGCGTAGGGGGAATGCTCGTAGGCGGTCTGTGGACGATCTTCAGGATGCGAAGCTCGCTTCTGAGCGGAATCAGCAGCGGCCTTAGAGCCTATCGCACTGTCGGTCAGGAGAAAGTCAAAATCGAGCGGACGGAAAAGGACATGCCCATGAAATGGGTGCTTGTGCTTATCGTCGCTTCGATTGCTCCGCTGTTTCTCGTTTATCAGGTTTTTGTCGCGAAGGTGGCGATTTCTCTGCCGATGGCGGTAGTGATGCTTCTCGCGGGATTTCTATTCTCGGCGGTTGCGGGCTACATGGCGGGGCTGGTCGGCTCGTCCAACAATCCTATCTCAGGAATCACTATTGCCACGATTGTTGTAGCTTCTCTTTTGCTCGTGGTGCTGATGGGCAAGGGCGCCGAAGGCGGTGCCGCAGCGGCGATTGTCATAGGCAGCGTGGTCTGCTGTGCCGCGGCAATTGCCGGCGACAATATGCAGGACCTTAAAGCGGGACGAATCGTCGGCGCAACGCCCTGGAAACAACAGGTCATGCAGATCGTTGGAACGCTCTCGGCGGCTGTCGTGATCGCACCGGTCCTGATGCTTCTGTACAAGGCTTACGGATTCAAGGGCCAGGCCGACGCCGGTCCGGATGCACTGGCCGCGGTCCAGGCCAATCTGATGGCTTCGGTCTCGCAGGGCGTCTTCAAAGGCGAAATGCCCTGGACATTTGCCTTTATCGGAATGGCGGTGGCCGTGGGGATTATCGTTCTGGACCTCTTTCTCGAGTCGCGCAAAAGCTCCTTTCGCGCGCCGGTGCTTGCCGTAGCGATCGGCTTCTATTTGCCGCTGGAGCTGTCGGTGCCTATCTTTGCGGGCGGCGTGGTTCACTGGGCGGTCCAGAGGTTTCACAGGCGGGGCAAGACCAGCCCTGAGCAGGTCAAGCAGTCCAATCGAGGCGGTCTTTTGTTCGCCTCCGGCCTGATCACGGGCGAGGCGCTGACGGGCATCTTGCTGGCGATCCCCATAGTGATCCTCAAGCAGTACGAAGTTGACCTGCCGATCATAAAGCACTTCTGGGACAAGACAGTGCCGTTCGGCGGTGCGATCGGGCTTGTGCTGCTGGTCCTTGTTGCCCTCTGGCTCTATTCAACCGCCGCCAGACGAGAACAAAGCTGAACTACAGTCGTAGTTAGAGCGCCTTTACGCGACCAAGCCGGATAGTGGAGAATAACAGCATGGCGGACAAGACAGAAGCCTATATCGAAGACAATAGAGAACGCTTTATTGAAGAACTCAAGGAACTGATGCGGATTCCCTCAGTCAGCGCTCAGGCTGAGCATGACAGCGACACGCAGGCCTGCGCCGAGTGGCTTGTGGCTCATTTCAAGGCTCTGGGTTTGGACGCGCGGCTGGTGGAAAAAGGGGGCAAGCCCGAATGGCACTTCCATAAGTATTAACTTCCGTTGAGCAAACGTTTTCTGGCAA
>CAZRBG010000057.1:0-37008 GCA_964598225.1 uncultured Pirellulales bacterium | reverse complement strand
TCCTGGCCGATCGTGAGGCCAAGCTCGCCGCGGCCAGAGAAGCACGCAAAGCAAAACCTTGCCCTGAGCTTGTCGAACGGGGAAAAGCATCGTAATGAATAACGACTTGACAATAATCGAACAGACGCTGACAATACCATCGGCTGGTGAAACGGAAGCAGGCTCTGCCAGGGATAGCCGGCCGGGTGTGACGGATTACCGTAGGGGCGGCCGCCCTCAAGCCGACCGCCCGGCACACTTTCCCAGAACGGGAATCCAGAACTCCCCTATGCCTGAAGAAAACCTCATTGCCGAAGGCAATGTATTCTACTTAACGGTCAGCGGCAAATGTCCGTTTCACGCTGAACCACTACAACGACATCATGACAAAGCCTGATCCTCCATTGGAGCTTTACAATCTGGATTCTGACCCCAAGGAAATGAACAATGTGGCATCAAACCACCCACAGGTCGTGGCCGAATTAAAGAGTCTTATGAAAGAATCCCATATCGAGTCTACAAATCCCAAATGGAAAATGTATGGTGAGATGCCAAGAGGGAATTCTTCATAACAAAGATGCCCCCGTACAACATATCAGCCCGGAGGGCAAGAGCCTTCGTTTACTGTTCTTTATTTTTGCCGAAAGGTAGATGTCATGAATGTCAGACATCCATCTCGTTGTAATGTGTTGCAGATGTTCGTCGGAATTTCGACAGCTTGAGGACTCATAACATCGTATTCGAATGCTACCCGAGGTCCTCCATCGAAGGCGCGAAAGATTCTTATGCCGGTTGGTGATGGCACAGAAGCAGTCGCTACACACCCAAAATAGACTCTTCAAAGTGATCGATCTGGGTTACTACGAACTTGACGAGTCTGGTTTCATGGAGTTTCAAATGAACTGGTCGAAGAAGGCCGTGTGATATCCGAGGATATTTCCAATCGGTTACAGGGCACGCTTTTTCTGGGAGTAGAAAAATATAAAAGAGACAAAACCGTAGCAAATCAGTAACATCGGCTCTGCATAATTGCTCCTGTGAATGAAACGATATTTTTGGTAACGTATTTGTTTAGAGGCAATCGGGAACTTGTTATGGTTTTATTGGGTGTCTTTTTACATGCTGTGGGAGGCTTTGCTGCGGGGAGTTTCTATATTCCATTTAAGAAGGTCCGTAACTGGGCGTGGGAGAGCTATTGGCTCGTAGGCGGCGTGTTTTCCTGGATTATTATGCCTTGGGCAATAGCGGTTGTGACCGTCCCGGAATTACTCTCTGTACTTGGCCGAGCACCCGCCCGCAGCATTTTCTGGAGCTATATATTTGGCGTGCTTTGGGGCATAGGCGGCCTGACGTTTGGGCTTTCAATGCGGTATCTGGGTATGTCCCTCGGTTACGCGATTGCGCTCGGCTTCTGCGCAGCATTCGGCACAGTTATTCCGCCCATATTTTCCGGAACCTTTATGGAACTGCTCACGAACCTGTCGGGTTTGGTCATTCTGGGCGGTGTATTGGTCTGTCTGGCGGGCATTTCTACTTGCGGCTGGGCGGGCATGTCCAAGGAGCGGGAATTATCCGTCGAGCAAAAGCGCGCGAGCATTAGGGAGTTCGATTTTCTACGTGGTCTCATTGTCGCGATCTTTGCAGGTGTGATGAGCAGTTGTATGGCCTTTGGCATCGCCGCGGGCAAGCCCATCGCAAATCTTGCAGTCGAGTGCGGCGTTCGGCCTCTCTGGCAGAACAGTCTCGTCCTCGTAGTGGTTCTTGCCGGCGGATTCACAACGAATCTGATCTGGTGTCTAATTCTGAATATAAAGAATAGCTCGGCAAAAAACTACATTCGGGCGCATGAAACGTCACTTGCAGCCAATTATTTCTTCTCAGCTCTGGCGGGCATCACGTGGTACCTGCAGTTCATGTTCTATGGGATGGGAACAACGAAGATGGGTACATACGACTTTTCGAGTTGGACTTTGCACATGGCCTTTATCATCGTCTTCAGCAATGTCTGGGCATTATTATTGCACGAATGGAAAGGCTCCAGCCGACGCACGTTAAGAATCGTTGTTTGCGGAATCCTGGTAGTCGTATTGTCCACTGTGCTGATCGGTGTGGGTAACGCTATGGCTTCTCTCGGCATGTAATAACTCTTTCGGGGAAATGGTTCTGACGAATTCGCTTCAAATAGAAAACAAGGGAGCAAACGAATGGCAAACAAAGAGACAATGAGCTCCAGACAGCGCGTCCTAAAAGCATTGAATCATGAGATTCCCGACAGAGTCCCCATCGATCTGGGTGGTTTTCAGACGGGCATACATAAGAACGCTTATGTCGGTCTGCTTGATTATCTGGATATTGAAGACGACGTGAAGATTATGGATCCGGTTCAGCAGCTTGCACAACCGTGCGAGCAGGTTTTGCAGCGATTCGGCGTCGATATTCGCTACGTCCTGGCGCACGGGCCTGACAGTTTCAAGGGGGGCATCAAGCAGAATACGCGGAACGGCAGGCTCTGGCACGATCTCAAAGATGAATTTGGTGTAGTCTGGTCTATGCCCGACGATCAGCAGCTTTATATGGACATATCGTATCATCCGCTGGCAGAGGCATCCATCGACGATGTGGCGGATTATCCCTTCCCCAGAGGCAACGATCCGACTCGCTTTAGCGGCGTTCGCGATGCTGCGCTTCAACTACGAGAGCAAACACCTTATGCGATATCGACCGGCATCGGCGGGGTCGTATATGAAACATGCTGGTACACGAGGGGTTTGGAGAAATGGTTTACCGACACGATCGAGAATCCAGCTTTCTGCGAGGTTCTTTTGGACAGAATTCTTGACTTCTGGCTGGGCTATTACGATTGTTTCCTCGCCGCAATCGGTGATCTTGTTGACGTGGTGATGATAGGCGACGATATCGGAGGCCAGTTGGGCCCTCTATTCAATCCCAGTTTCTATAGAAAGATTGTCAAGCCACGCCAGAAAAAACTCGTCCAGCATATCAAGTCGCTGACCCCCGCCAAAATATGGTACCACACATGCGGCTCAGTGATGGACATGATTGATGATCTGCTCGATAACGGCATCGATATCTTAAATCCCGTTCAGATCAGCGCGAGCCGCATGGATCCGCGAGAACTCAAGGCCCGCTACGGCGACCGCCTGGTATTTTGGGGCGGTGGTATAGACGCACAGCATGTGCTTGGCTTCGCGAACGCCGATCAAATCCGCGAGCACGTCAGAGAGAATATCGAAATTTTCAAGCTCGGAGGCGGCTACGTCTTTAACAACGTCCACAACATCCAGCCGGGCGTTCCGGCGAAAAATATCGTTGCTCTGTTCGACTCTGCTCGGGAGTTTGGATTTTATTGACCGTGTGCCGGACCAGACTATCGAACCAGCCGAATATCATCGAAGTGAACGGTTCCTATGCCGCCAGCGGGAGCGGGAGCACCCCTTGTGCCAAAACCAAGAGTAATACTGCCGACATTCGTCAGGTCCGTTCCCTGATCGGCAAATGCTTGGAGGTCGATTATCCACTCATTCCACCCTGCTTTTTGAGTTGCATCGTCATCCGGATGATAGACTGTGGCGTTGCCCAGAGCCACGAACATCCGCTCGGCAGCGTTGTCAGAATCGCCTTGGAACCAAACGACCAGCTTTGTTACGCCATGTTCGGTCCAGTCCTTCTTGGATGTCAGTGCCCTGGTCGCCTCGGAGGTCTTGCCGGCGTTATCGTAGCTGAGCGGCATCGCCTGGGCACTGTCGTGACCTTCCGACATGAAGGGTGGATCCAGATTGCCGGCTACTGCGCCGTTGGTGGTGGTGCCGAAACCGTCTATCCAGGTCAGATAGATTCTGTTGCTGCCGGCTTCGTCTTCGTTAAGGTCATTGTAAGACTCGAAGTCGTCCACAATCAGATAGTCCGGCACGGTGAATTTCCAGATCGTCCCGGCAATGATAGTTCCGTCGGCCTCTACCTCATCGATGCGCCAGTAGTAGTCGCCGCCGCCGAACTCGACCAGCTCGGTCAAAGACAGACTTGTGCCGGTCTGATTGCCCTGGAATTCAGGTGAACCGGTGTCGGCGCCTGCGACGGCGTCCCTGTCGGTGCCGAAGTACACATCGTGCGAAGCGGCTGTATCGCCGGCGGACCATCTCAGCGAACTTACGTCGCGGATGTCAACAATAGCATCACGACCGGGAGCGGGACTTTTGGCCAGCTTTGGGTTACCAAGCATCAGTTCTGCGATCTGCTCGCCCGTCAATGCCTTGTTGTATAACCTGACATCATCCATTATTCCGTTGTATGGATTACTGCCATTGGGATGGCTGCCCAATGCGAACGCCGTTACTCCGGCCATGGGTCGGTTCATACCGCTTTGGCTATACCAGAGCTGTCCGTCGAGATAAATCTCCTTCACACCTGCCTCGGCGTTTTTGACAAACGTCCAATGGTGCCAGTTACCTCTGTAATCACCCGGTGAGGCAGCCTTGAAGATGCGATCAAAGTCTTGGCCGGGAGTCTGGCCAGAGTCGAAGTAGACGTTGCCACCCCATGGCACGTGGGCTGAAAACACCCTTGAACTGCCAGCAAAGGCGCCAAAGTTGAAGGTGTTCGGCACACCGGCCGGGTCTCCGTACATCCACATCGCCAACGTTGCTTGATTCTCGATAGTAGACCACGATTGTGCCGGAATGTGCACGGATGTAATGCCGGCCATATCTATCGCGCCAATCTGATATCCATCTACCCACAGTGGATAACCCTCGACCTCGACCCTACCGTGATTGCCGTGTCCGGACCAATCCACCACTGTCGTACCCTGGCCTTCATCGAAGGTCCACCAACCGACTAAGCTCGGATCGGTGATTTCAATCTCAGGCACTGTATTGAAGCTCCAGACGTCGCCTTCATGCGTCTCGGTGCCGTCAAACTCATCGACACGCCAGTAATAAGTCTTTCCGGATTCAAGGGCATCAGGGTCATAAGTTGTCTCCTGCTGCAGATCGCCGCCGGCGGCATTTGTGACCTCGTCGAGATTGTCACCTAAATACACCTGATGCAAGCTGGCACCGAATCCGGCGCTCCAGCCAAGGGTCGCATCTGGAAGTACGAAACTGACGCCATCAGCCGGATTTGGACCATAAGCAGTTTTTGGTGGAATCCAGAAATTCCATACGTTGCCCTTCCAGGGACTATTCGGATCGGCTTCGTTGGCCTCATCAATCCGCCAGTAGTAAGTAGTGCCCGGGACCAAACCCTCCGGATAGGCGTAGCCGACAAATCCGGCGATATAGAAAGGTGAAGTCTGGTTACCCCGGAATACCGGTGAGTCTATAGTAGCGTTGTTCACGTCATCGAAGTCTTCGCCCAGGTACACATTGTGCGAAACGGCGAAATCCCCCGGCGACCATTCAAGATTAATCCATGTGTCTTCGTAACGGGTCCCATTTTCCGGATTGGGCCCCAAAGCATACGGGTACCCAACAGCGCCTTCCATAGCAGATAGAATCTCAACATCAGCCAGTGCATGGTTGTATATACGCACTTCATCGATGCTGCCGTTAAAGTAATGAGGGCTGCCCTCGCGATGACCGATTCGCAGAGGAAGTCCCGTGGGAACAAGAGTTCCAGACTGAGCTTGTTCGAGCATTAGCTCTCCGTTTAAGTAGATTCGTGCAGTAGAACCGTCCCAACTCGCACTGGCGTGCACCCATTCGCCCGGCTCTACAACGTTATCCGGCGTCTGCTGTGTCATATGCTCGCCGTCCAACGAAAGGGTGAAATACACAAAACGCGAGTCTCGGTTAACAAACAGCCCATAGTTTTCCCACGGACCACCTTGCTGTCCGTTTGCCAACACGCATAGCCAGGAATCGCCGTCATCAATGTACTTTATCCAGCCGGCTACGGTAACATTTGTGTCTATTTCGAGACTTTCGGAGTTGGGTGCTTCCACGTAGCTGTCCTGCCCATTGAAATCAAGGCCGGGCCCAAACTTACCCTGGCCCCACACAGCGCCGTTGATAGTGCCGTCATTGCCGTTGCCGCTCGAGTCGAAAACAGTATCCCCGGAACCTTCATCGAACGCCCAGTAGGCGGCGAGTTCGGCCGAAGCATTGGCAGCAAAGCAAAGCGACAAGACGGAAGAAATCAGATAAACAATCTTCTTGCACATGACAATCCTCCTTCAGAGAATATGTGAAATTGTTTTGCTGAACTATGGTCGTATGCGACCAGAGCACTTACTCGCGATACGGTTCCACCTCCTTTCCGTATAGAACGAAGCCGTTTCACAGACCTCAAGCCTATGACTTACTGATTAACTTCACTAATACTACACTGTCTCTCCAGAAGGCAGTACTAATAAGTATAACACAAATCATTTCGCAGATAAACATTGCTTTTTGGCAAAATTCAGCATATCGCAGACTAAGGCGTGTATCCGAGCTTGCCCCAGCAAGCCTTCTGAATTTTCTGGAGGTCTATGTTTCCGGGCTGGGTGGTCATTGCATCGCCTCTGCGCGATTCGGCCTCCTGCCAGCTCAACTCAGCCCACCTTATAGTACGCGGATCTGTCCAATCGTGAAATTCAGAATGCCCGTCTGCGTGAGAGGCAACTGTCCCTTTGCCATGACGCATAGGGATGGGATTCCACCACTTGGGTGAGGTATAGTGAACCGCCCAGGCGGCATCCCAATCCTCTCCGTAATCATCTATGAAGACGATCCGTGTTCCCGGGTGTTTGATGTCGAACATGTTTCGGCAAACAGGCGCCTGCTGTCCAAGACCTGATCCGTTCATGGCGTGGACAATGCTATAGGTTCTCATTTCGTGCGACATGGCTACAGGACAGCGATATACCTTGACGTTCTTGGTATAGGCGAATAATACACCCTCCCGCAGTGCCTCCAGTTGTTCCTGCTCTGGCGCTTCGATTGGAAGATTTCCGGGAGGTTTCCTTATCCAGCAGTCCGTAACCGCCGAGTTTTCCGTCGCGGCGGCGCGGGGAATCCCGCCATCGTTCGCTTCTGCATACATGATCCAGGCCAATACCAGGCTCTTGGTGTTGTTCAGACAGACCGCTCGCTTGCCCTGCTCGCGTGCTCTGTGCAGAACAGGGATCAAGATGGCCATCAGCAACGCGATGATCGCAATAACAACCAATAATTCTATCAAGGTAAAGGCTCTTCTATCACTCATGATATCGCGACTCTCCTTCAAAAGTTGGTACGCGATTTGTCAGTTAGCCTCAACTTACGATTATAACACATACCAAGCACCGATCTGAAGCCGAATTGCAAATTTTTTTGCCGTTAGCCTCACGGTTGACTCCCCCGTAAACGGGCCGTACAATGCCTTTATGAAAGAGGATCGAATGAATATGAAAACGCTTCGAAAAAAGCAAGTTTGCAGTGCTGTGTTTGCGCTGGTCGCATGGCCGGCTGTGCTTTTCGCAACAGCGGACATGCCGGATTACAGCGAATTGAAGCGGGCGTTCCAGAATCCCGATCACGCACGCTGGGGTGAAGTGCCTCTGTGGTGGTGGGAAGGCGCGCCCATGGACAAAGAACGCGTCACCTGGCAACTGGAAACGCTGGTGAGCCAGGGCGTCAAGGCGGTCTGCCCGATTCAGCGTTCGCCGGGACGTTGTGATCCGCAATCCTTCTCGCCTGAATGGTGGGAGATGCTGGCGTATGTCAGCACCGAGTGCAAACGGCTGGGCATGGCGCTGTGGGCCTATGATCAGGTCGGCTACGGACATTACGGGTGGCTCGAAAAAGCGGCGGCGAAAGTCCAGGACCCGAACACACGCCGTGTCGAGATGCAAATCGCCGAAGGCGCCGGCGGGAAGGTCGTGAACCTTAAACTCCCGAAGGGCGATCTCATCGGCGCACGCGCATATCCTCTCAATAACGGCGTGGCCAGCGACGCCGGAAGCATTGATGTATCTGGATCTATCGAGGCTGGTCTCCTCGAATGGACGCCGCCGGCAGGCCGGTGGCGGGTCGCTGTCTCCGTCGCCGTGCCCTATCAGTCTTTCTATTTGAGCGAGAAGTCCACTGATACGTTCATCGATATGTTCTATGGGAAGATCGAGCGCACCCTGGGCGCAGACATGATGGGCCACACATTCGCGGGGGTGTTTCAGGACGAGCACCCCCCTACGCCGCGCGATATTTACACACAACAACTGGCAGATTTGTTCCAGGAGATGCGTGGATATGATATAGGCAGGGCCATTCCCGCACTGCACTTTGACGTCGGTCCGCTCACACCGAAATACCGGACTGATTTCTTCGACGTGTATCTCGCACTGGATGAAGCATGTTATTGGAAACGCGTGTACGACTGGACCGCAAAGCGCGGGCTGCTCACCAGTTACGACAACTGGGGACGAAGAAACATCAACCGGCAAAGCCGGGGATACATCGACTATTTCCGCACGCAGCGCTGGTTTTCGGCACCCGGTTACGATGACGCCGGACGCAACACGCTCGACAAACGAAATTACTACGATACGAAAATCGCCTCGTCCATTGCCCGGCTTTACCAGCGGCCGCGCGTCTGGAACGAGGCGTTTCATTCCAGCGGCTGGGGAAGGGCGCCGGGCGAGACAATGGAGTGGCTCTCCTCGGGATTCGCCTGGGGTGCGAATCTCTATGACGAACACGGCCTATATTATTCGACAAACGCGAGCACCTGGGAACACGCCGCACCGGATCCGCATTGGCGCCAGGCCTACTGGCCGTATTACAGCCACCTCTCCGACTGGGTCGCGCGCGTCAGTCATCTGAATTCGCAGGGCGTTCACGTCGTCGATGTCGCGGTGCACTACCCTGTGGTGAGCCTGCTGGCGGGAGAAGCGCCGCACCAGCGTGCGCCCGATTATAACCAGTACGTGCAGCTTTCCCGAGCGATTTACGACGCTGCCATGGATAACGATATTATCGATGACGATTCCATCGGTCGCGGCGACATTAACGGCGGGGCCTTGCATGTTGCCGGCAACGCCTACGCAGCGCTGGTGTACCCTGCGGAAACCACTATGCGCCTCGCCGTGCTAAAGAAAACGCTGGAACTCGTGGAAAGCGGCGGCGTGGCGCTCTTCTATGGACAGCTTCCCCGGGCGACGACCGAGGGGGGCAGAAACGATCCCAAACTGGCGTCCCTCCTGGAAGCGCTGCTCGGGGTGGCGCCGCAAGATATTCCCCGGGGCAAGACGGTCACGAATAGGTTTGCGCGCGGCGGATTCTGTGCGCTGATTCCGAAGGGGGTAGAGGAACTGCCGAGACTCATCGCCGAACACATCGAGCGTGATCTGGTTCTCGAAAGCGATGGACGTATTTTTATGAATCATCGTCGCGCCGATGATTGTGACATTTTTCTCATACAGAATATCGAATCGCAGCCGAATGCTATGAAGGCAACCTTTCGTGTTGACGGTGTCCCGGAATTGTGGGATCCGTTTACCGGCAGTATCTCGCCGGTCCACGCCTTCGAACGTAAAGATGGAAAGACAACCGTCGAGCAGAGACTGGAAGGCAATACGGCGTGGTTTATCGTTTTTAGATCAGGTGACACACAAAAGGCTATACACAAGAAAAGGCGCCTGCAGCCCGCCGGAAAAGAGCTCGCCGACGATTGGACGTTTTCAGTGATACCCACACGTGACAACGTATGGGGCGAATTTAGGTGGCCTCCGTCGGCGGAATCCTTTGGGCCCGAGGCGCGCACCCTGCGCTATCGGGAGGAAGATGGAACGAACGGCTTTCGGTTACAATGGCACAAACCCGGCTTTGATGACGGCGACTGGGCAACCAAACACTACAGCGTGGGCCCGTACTGGCTTTGCGCCTCCGGCCTGCCCAAGGATGCGGACGTGCCGAAAGCGGCGCTGGCGCACCTGTCCGACATTGAGGCCGGCAGAACACTGGCTGTGGGCGACAGAGAATTCCCCTGGAGGCCGGTGGAATTCTCGAAAACGCTCGGACTATTGAAGGCGGCGCCGTGGGGCGGACACTCCGGCTACCCGGACGGTCACGTGGACAAGAACTTTATTCACCTGCCCGAAGGACGGAAGCTGCTGTTCACGCGCCTGTGGTCGCCCAAGGAACAGCGTCTGGGATTGTGCGTCAAACTCAGCAACGGCCCGCCAAGAATGTGGGTCAATGGCGTTGAACAGCCTTTTGAAGACGCCGTGGGCAACTTGCCTCTTGAAAAGGGCGTCAATGAAGTGTTGCTGGAACTGTTGGACGGCGGCCACGGCGTGCTGTACGTGCAGACGACTCCGCCTTCGGTGAACTCCATGGCCGACGCCTCGCGCGGCAGTGTGGAGCCGGATCTGCAGCGGGCAAACTGGATCTGGATCGGCGATGCGGGCGTATGTTACGTGCGCAGAAACTTCACGCTGGATAGAATTCCCGATGAAGCCCGTCTGACGGTAACCGCCTTCAGCGGGTACCGCCTGTTCGTGAATGGCAAAAAACTGGAGGAAGAAATCGGTCCCTGGGCGCGCTGGACACATCCTGAAACTTTTAACATCGCGCCGCACCTGCGTCAGGGAAAAAATGTAATTGCCGTGTGGGGCCAACTGTTCCACGGGCAAAATGTCAACCAGGGCATGATCGATCAGCGTGGTATTGCCCTGGCCATGAAAACGCGCGGCATGGATGGTTCGGAGCTGTCGATCGTAACGGATGGAGACTGGCGCGGCGCCACAGAGGATCAGGCCGGATGGGAAATGCCTGGTTTTGATGACGCCGCCTGGGCGAGTCCCAGCGTCCGCGGAAAGATGGGCGACAAGCCCTGGGGCCGGGCGCCACTTGACAATATCGGTGCGGAAACCGTGCCGAGACGACCGCTTTCGATTCACCTGAAATCGCCCTATTTAACCTGCTTCGAACAAGTTCCGGGCATGGTTTACGATGTTAAGCCCGACAGCGCCAGGCGAATCGGCTGGTTCCGCTTCAATGCGCCTCCCGGTCTGGCAAAACTGCATCTACATACGGACGCGAACGTACGTGTCTGGGTGGACGGCGTTCCAGCCGAGGTTCAAGGCGGCGTGGCAATCGTCCCGAATCCCCCGGCAGGCGTATCGAAAGTGGCTGTTCGCGCGCAAATGCGCCCCGGCGAATATGCGGGCGCAGTCTTTACCCAGCCGATTGGACTTGTGCTCCAGGGCGGCCGGATCCAACTGGGTGCGTGGGCCGACTTCGCCATGCCGACCTATTCGGGCATCGGCGTCTATCGGCAGGAAGTTGCCTTCACAAAGGCGGAATTGGCGAACCGAACCTTTCTCGATTTGGGCGAAGTGCATGTCGCTGCCGAAGTTTTCGTGAACGGCCAGTCGGCCGGCGTGCGTTTGGCACATCCGTTCAAGTTCGACATTTCTGAGCATATCCGGGCAGGCGCAAATGACATTGAAGTGCGTGTGGCCAATACCGTCGCGCCCCACTATACCACGATTCCCGCGCTGCACATCGGGCCCACAACCTCGGGGCTTATGGGGCCAGTTCGACTGTACCAGGAACTGCCGCAGGCGGCCTGGATCGATTGGGCGAAACGCGAGATTCAATGGATGCAGCGCAAACTGAATACATCGACGCCTGAACTTGAGTCGGCGCAGAAGCAATGGGAGAAAACAGCGCGCTGGCAGCCGTTGGCGGTTAAAACCCTGTCCACCGCACAAAACGCCGGCCACACGGAATACGAACTGCGATCCGAAGTCAATATGCAGGGCATTTCCGGTCTGCGTCTCGAGGTCAAGCCGCTGAGCGAGGCAAACGGGACACTTGTGCTGAATGATCTGCGGATATTTGCAGAACCAACGGAAAACAGGGTAATGGAGGGACGATTCATCCGGATCGAAATTCCCAATCGAACTGAGTACTTATCCCTGGCGGAAGTACAGGTTTTTTGCGGCGGGCGGAATGTGGCTCTTAACGGCAAGGCTGCTCAGATAAATACATCCGCCGGTGGGCTTGCCGCGCTGGCGATCGACGGCAACACCGACGGACGCTATTTCAAAGGGAAGTCTGTCACGCATGCGCACGCCCGCAGCCCATGGTGGGAGCTCGACCTGGGCGCGGCCTGTACGGTGGACAGCATCGTGATTTGGAATCGCACGGATATGGAGCAAGCGGAGATGCTGCGTCTGCATGATTTCCAAGTGTCGCTGCTTGACGAATCGCGTAAAACGATCTGGCAGCGAGCTGTTAAGGATGCGCCAAATCCGAGTGTGACACTTGCCGTGTCTGGACCTATGCCGGTGACCCTGGAAAGCACTCAGCCACGCGCGATGCTTCTGGCCGACAACGACGCCAATACAGCCTGGCAAGTACCTCTCACAGATGCGCATGAGACCACCGTGATATGGAACACCGGCGGTTTGCCGGGATTTCGCAGCGACTCCCTGCATATATTCTTCACGAAGGAGGGAGGCGGAAAGCAACTGCCCTGCGAGTTGAAATGGGCAGTTACAAAGAGCACGCTGCCTGAGATACGTATTCCGGGGGACATCGATGCAATTCTCGTGACCCCGGGCGAGCAACGCACCGGAACAGCGAAAGACGCGGTGGCCACATTTTACAGATCGGTTGCGCCCGCCCTTGCCCGAGAACGCGCCTACCTGGACACACTGCAAAAGCAGTTACAGGACGCTGCGAAGTAAGCGCCTTTGTCGGTGGACAACAGACAGAAAAGAAAACATTCAAGATAGGATAACGTGAGAGCATCGATTGCCGGCGATATACAAAGTGAAAGAACATCAACGTCCCTCACACAACTAGTCCGCATTTCTCACCACCTTGATTGAAAAAAGCTCCCTTTGTCACAGTCAAACATAACGGAGAGGGGGGGATTCGAACCCCCGGTAGGGACAAGCCCTACACAGCCTTTCCAAGGCTGCTCCTTAAGCCACTCGGACACCTCTCCGGCATTACAGTTGTGAGTCATGGGTTCTTAGTTTTGAGTTTCCGGGCTGTTCTGAGTCCTTTTCTGCTGAAAAAAGCTCTGCAATTGTCTGCTGCACTGTTCGGCGAGGACGCCGGACGTCACGTTTAATCTGTGATTGAGCCTCTTGTCTTCGACTATATTGTACAAACTGCCGCATGCACCGGTTTTCGGGTCTTCGCAGCCGAAGACCAGTCTGTCGAGCCTGGCCAGCACAAGCGCCCCGGCACACATCGGACAAGGCTCTAAGGTAACATAAATCGTGCAGCCGTGCAACCTCCAGCTTTCGATGGAAGCCGCCGCCTGGGTCAGGGCAATTATCTCGGCGTGGGCCGTCGGGTCGGCTAATTGCTCCCGCTGGTTGTACGCCCGACCGATGATCCGGTTTTCGTGAACGATCACCGCCCCGATAGGCACGTCGCCGTTTTCTTCTGCGATCTCGGCTTGTTCCACAGCCAATTTCATGTATCTATCATCACAATCACTATTCATTAGATGTTCTTAGGCCAAGGTTCTTTCTTCTTACGCCTGAAACTCGTAGGTCCGCCATGAGCGGAAACAATTGTCCCGGAAGAGATGTAATCACTTGTGGTACAAACCAGTTTGCTGTCTTGAGTACTGTTTCTGGATTTTAGCCGTTTCTGATATGCCTTTATTTCATCGCAAAGCATGCTCTTGTCAGCCGCATCAATAAACCGGAACATCTCCTGATTCACTTCATTTGCGATCTGCGCCGGACCCCATTTGCTTTCTATCTTTCTTTTCAAGACGCAGACGTTTAAATGTAAGATGTGAAAGCAGATTATTGACCTTACAATGGACACAAAAAGCTTCGATAAGTGAATTGTGGACTATTGTGTCCTTATCCTTATAGAGTGG
Source organism: uncultured Pirellulales bacterium (assembly GCA_964598225.1). Lineage (GTDB taxonomy): Bacteria > Planctomycetota > Phycisphaerae > Sedimentisphaerales > Anaerobacaceae > SG8-4. The sequence goes on along the minus strand of CAZRBG010000057.1, from coordinate 23,193 downwards.
CGCTTTGTCTGCGCACTCATCCAGCATCCACCATTCGTAACGCAACGCCTTGGATGCCTTAAGTCTATCTTGTCGAACGTCCCTTGACGTATCGTTCTGCGTCATCTGCTCACCTCCGCTAACTTGTGTGGTACTACAATAGTCAATAGTAAATAAAAAATACCCCCTAGGGGAGTCGAACCCCTGTCTCCAGGATGAGAACCTGATATCCTAGGCCACTAGACGAAGGGGGCCATAGTATTTACGATTTATTATTTGTTATTTACTGTTCGTATCGGCAAGGCCGTATTCACGAACAGTAAATATTAAATCACAAATCTAATAGCGGCGGAAGGATTCGAACCTTCGACCCTGGGCTTATGAATCCCATGCTCTAACCAACTGAGCTACGCCGCCGAATCTTCTAAACGCCGGAAGCATAACAACTTCTTGCACATGCTGTCAAATCTTTTTTGGCCTTAAAAGCGAAGCGTACCAAAACGTACTGATTTTTGGCTCGGACCCCGGGCAGTTGGGACCTTTGCACGGCTAATCAAATCATCGGCCACAGCAAGATAAAACTCATGGGTTGTCGCGAAACTTGCGTGCCCTGCAAGGACCATCACATCATGCTCACTCATGCCATTTGCGAACCACATGCTTATGGCAATCCTCAATAGACATGGTTTTTCCCGTCGCGCAGCCGATGGGTAAAACCAGATTGGACTGAGCGCGGGGTCTGAGGCAAGTATCTTGGAAGAGTTTTGGAGACACTTTCAGAAGTGAACAGGTCCATCGCTTCGTAAACAGTGTTGTGTATCGAAGATGACAGCTCAAGAAGCCGTACCACTACCGTGGGCTTACGGCGATTGCCGAAAACACGATGGATCGACAGCGCGGTTAGGTAATATCCATCACGCCGTCGTTGTCCTTGGGACTCCTTGCGGAGAGCTTACGATGGATGACAGGGCCAGCAGAGAGCAGAAGAATCTTCACTGCCTGTCTATGGATCATTTGACAACCATCGGATTTCTTCGGTGGAGGGTATCAATCCGACAAACGTTCATGCTGCCGCACTTTGGACATTTGATTGCGTGGTCCTGAGCTGCCAGGTCACTTTGCCCGAGTGCCCCATCGGCAATATCAGCCATTAGGATCGCAACGCTGTGTGCAGCAGACGCCGCCGTCAGTTCCAGCAGCAGGAGGGCCCGGGCTTGCCGATCTCGTTTACAGGGATGCCAGAGACCGTAATAGCGCACCTTGTGGAAGCCCTTTGGCAGGACATGAAAAAGAAACCGACGGAGGAACTGAATACCCTCTATCCGTTCGGTCTTCCACTGGCCTATGTCATGGTCCTTGTACCGGAACGTCACGTGGCTTTCATCCATGGACAACAATCGGTGATTGGTGATCGCGATCCGAAAGACATAACGGGCGAGGTACTGTAGAAGAGCCTCTTTACCTGTTCCGTATGGTTTGCAGTACGAACACCACTGTCGGCGCCGGAGGGTACCATCTCTCGTAACCATATCTGAGCCTCCAATAGAGTTACAGGAATCCCCGGCCACTGTGGCCGGGCTGTATGGAGGACAGGGGATTGATCAAAAGAGAGGCAGGATGATCAGGAGACGTAGCGTAGCGGGGCAGTCAGGCGGCGAAGCCGCTTAGTCCAATAACTGAGACAACGCAAGCACAGAATTTGCAAACGCCTCGAAAAAAGATCAAGACAGAGCCTCGCACGAAGCCGGACAATGTCAAATGCCAGACTATTAGAGACCGAGGCTACAGGAATATTCGATTCCAATCAGAGCACGGGGCCGAGGTTGAGTATAAGTCTGTCAAATGCTGCAAGTCGTATCGAGTAGTAATTCTGCGAAAGAATTTGTCGGTGGAAAAAGGCGAGGCTGTTCTATTCGATGATATTCATTACTTTTTCTATATCACCAATGATCGCAGTTGTGAGTCGTTGCTGGCCGTCCACAACGAAGAACGGTTGGTAGCTCTCGGCATCCACAATCCAGAAATCCTCTTCCCATCTGCAGCAGATGTGCGTTGTGGGTCGAGTGCTTGTGAGCTCATCACCTATAAAAATGGGCGATACAGGACTTGAACCTGTGACTTCCTGCGTGTAAAGCAGGCGCTCTAGCCGACTGAGCTAATCGCCCGAAAATCTCTGTCTGCAACGGACCTGTTACGGCGCCGCTCAATTGCAGAACGAGACCGTATGATTATTGCATATCCCTAATCCGCTGTCAAGAATGCGGGCGGGATAAATCCATAAAGAAAACCTGCCGGGCTGCCGCATAGCGATATACGGCGCTTCCGCTAATATTTCGGCTATCTTCATCATCTGATTCGTTCATATGCTTTGGCGCCGATTCCTTCAACTCGATTATCATCAATCTCGAACTTAGCATCCGCTAAAGCTTTGCGCTCAATTGATATATCGTTCAGGTATATTCCGTTGGTTTCCGGCACGGGCAGCACGGGTTCTCGGTTTCCTTCTATATCGATCCAGGCGTTATGCTCGAACATGAAGGTCTCGGCGGAGGTTCCGGGGCCCACGTTTACGAATGTGTGGACCTTCGAGTCGAATACGATGAGGTTCCGTTCGAACAGGCCGTCATGGCATGGCTTAAATCGTGCATCCCGGCTCTCTTGCAGAATACGCAGTATCCATTTATCGGGCAGGATGATTGTATTGTGATGGACGTGCCCGCCGTCGGATGTTACCCATGCAACCGGGGCCGTGCTGCCGACGAAGCGGTTGCCCGCTATCGTGATGTTTCCGGCCTCGTAATCGCGTACCTCCGGGCGGAAAAACTGAAGGCCTGTGCTCCCTCCGAGGTTTATAGATCGCTGCCCGGCGTCATTGAAAAAGCAGCATTGTACGAGAATATCTTCGGTGCCGCCTTTGAGCTGAACGGCGTTGGAATGCGAAAAACCCGACCTCCCCGTGAAAGTGCAATCCTCGACGATTCCATGATGGCAGCCGACCATGTCGATTCCGGAGCCGCCCCAGCCCTCAAATCGGCATTTGCGCACGACAAAATGGTCCACGCCGGACATTTTGAGTGCATCATGATTTCCCTTCGGTCCCGTTTCCAGAATTGTTACATTTTCCAGAACGATATGATGGGCGGGCGTCTCGAAAGAGCCGCCGTCGTCGATGTTGATGCCGTTGGTGGGAAAACCCTTTACCATCAGATTGCGCAGAGTCAGATAGCTGCAGTCGGCAAGATGAAGTGCCTGTCTGCCGCCCTCGAAAAGCGGCGGGTCTTCGCTGTCCGCCCCTTGAATTAGTACGGGCTTTTCCTCAGTACCTTTGACATTGCTCAGATAGACGCCTCCTGTGTATACGCCCGGCTCCAGCAGCAGTTTCGTCCCCGGCCGCAACTCTCCGACCGCCCTTTTGAGCTCCAATGAACTCTTGACACGTATTTCGCCTGCCCGTGAGCAGCTATTCCCGGCAAAAAGAACGGCTATGACAAGAAACAGTACGAGAATTCGTTGATTCATCTTTCACCTTCGGAAAAACAACACATAAAAGAACATTTTCTTTCATTTTACGTTCGAATCTTTGTCAAGCAACAATGAATTTAGAAAACGATAGTTCTTGAGATCGGAACAAATGTTGTTATGCTGTCTACTTATCGGATGACTCGTTTAAGCTCGATGGCACAATAAGGAGTAATGGATGATTCGAGAATCTACGATTAAGGCTCGCATGCTTGGAACAATTGCGATCCTCGGGAGTCTGCTCTGCGGGCCTGTTTTTTCGCAAGACGGTTTTGTCACACTGTTCAACGGTAAAGACCTTAGTGGCTGGTTGGCAGTTGGAACGTCTGAAGCATTTGTCGTTAAGGACGGAGCTATATATTGCACGGGAGCCAAACCGTACCCTTCGTGGCTGCGAACCGACAGAGAATACGAGAATTTCGTTCTTCGTTTCGAGTATCAAACTCAGGGATGGTACGAGGGCGGGATTCTGTTCCATGCCCCGCTGGACGGGCCGGCATCGAAACTCGGATTCAAATTTCATCTGCGGCACGACAAGAGAGAATACGGCGCCAGATCGCCGGGGGCGATTTACGATGCCGCTGCGCCGCTGAAAATCGCCAATTTACCGTCCGGCAAGTGGAACCAATGTGAGGTCGAGTGCAACTGGCCCCGGCTCTGCATTACACTGAACGGAACCTTAATCCACAATATCGACATGAGCGGCCACGAGGCTTTCAAGTATCGGCTGCGCAAGGGCTTTATCGGCATACAGAACATCGGCTGCAAGGCGTTTTTCAGAAATATTCGAATCAAACTGCTGCCGAATATAGAGCGTTGGATCGACTTGTTCGCCTCGGGCGTAGACGGATTCCGCGTTCAGGGCCACTCGGACTGGCAAATTCGGGATAAAGTGCTTACGGGCAGAGGAAACGACGGCGCAGCGATCACAAAACAAGTATACGAGGCTCCCTATGAATTGCAGGTCTGGGCCAAAACAATGGTGAACGGCAACGGGGGCGTACTCTTCAATTACAGAAATCGCCGCGTCGAGGTCCAGGTCTTCAACACGCCCGACAGTACGAACCCGACGGGCAGTCTTTATGGAATTGCTCCCGCAGATCGAGTGTTAGCCGAGGACGAACAATGGTTTCTGCTCCAGATATTCAATAACGGAGCAAAGGCGATGGTTATGGTCAACGGGGAAAAAGTCTGTGAAACCGACAAATTGCGGCCTCCGTTCAAAGGCGGAATTGGCTTTCAGCAACACACGCCGAACGCAGTGATCCACTATCGGGGCGCCAGGATCAGGCCGTTGAAAGACTACTAATAGGAGATACGTGACATGGAACTAAAAGGAAAAGTCGCAATAATAACGGGTGCATCGAGCGGCATCGGCGAGGGCACCGCTCGCGAACTGGCGAGTGCGGGTATGAAGCTTGTGATCACGGCTCGGCGAAAAGAGCTGCTCGACAAGCTCGCCTCCCAACTCGATACGGAAGTGGAGGTCGTGGCAGGTGATATGGCCGACGAGGCGCTGCCGCAAAAGCTGATCGACACCGCGATGAAGAAATTCGGCTCGTGCGACGTAGTCTTCAACAATGCGGGCATTATGATCGTAGGCAGCGCTGAGGACATTGACCTTGAAGATGTGACGCGCATGGTTCGCGTCAATATCGAGGCGGTGTGCCGCCTGGCGATTCTGGCGATGCGGCACATGATCAAACAAGGCGGCGGGTACCTTATCAATACATCGAGCATCCTCGGCACGAAAGTGCGCAAGACAACGGGCGCCTACGCAGGAACGAAATATGCCGTCGAAGCGTTGACTGAGGACCTGCGCATGCAGGCTTACGGCACAGGCGTGCGAGTCTCCGCGCTTGAGCCGGGCCTGGTCGAGACGCACCTTCAGGATCACTTCGACGTTCACCCCAAGGATATGCTCGACATCAAAGAAATGGTCAAGCCGGCGGACATCGCCCGGGCGATCCGCTTCATGCTCGAACAACCAAACCACGTAGCTATCCCCCGCATCCTCGTGATGCCCGCCGATCAGGGAATGTGACCGAGGTACAGGTACTATGCAAAAATTAACTACTCTGAAGTCAATTGTGTTGATCCCAGTCGTTTCGGCCCTGCTGCATCTTCTTTGTTCCGCGGGGCAAGCTCAACTAACAGGTGCATGTGCGAAGGTAAACATCACGCCGCCGGTGGGGATTCCGCTGATCGGCTCGTACGGCAAGCCGAGTGATTCGATACTCGATGAGCTTTACGCCAAAGCTCTCGTGCTCGCCGACGGAAAGAGCCAGGTGGCAATCATCTCGGCCGATTTGCTGTACGTGCCTTTGGAGGAAATAACTGAGCCGATACGAAAGATCATCGGCGAGCAGGTCGGCATACCTCAAGACAATGTTCTTGTCTGCGCCACGCATACGCACTCAGGGCCGGAGGTCTTTTCCAAATCCAAACTTCGGCCGGACAAAAGGATAGAAAAATCCACCATTAACGTGCCTTACCGGAAGACTTTGATACGAAAAATCGCCGGTACTGTCCGGGTTGCTCACAAGCGCATGCGGCCTGTAAACATCGGCACGGCAAAGGGAGAGCTGGCTGAGATAGTCTACAATCGACGGCCGAGAAACAAAGACGGCGAAGTGAAGATGGCGTTTTCATTATCGGCCGCCATCAGAGAAACAAGGAAAATAGTTAAGGAGAAGAACGGGACCACGCGCGTAACATTCGATTTCCCCGACAAGGAGAACGGGATGCATTTCGGCCCCATCGATCCCGATGTCGGGGTAATTCGAGTAGAAGACACAGAAGGTCAAATTATTGCCTCGGTCATTAATTTTGGGTGTCATCCTGTCAGCATATATCCTTCGATGCCTACGGCTATATCCGCCGATTACCCGGCTTATGCCGTTTCCATTGTCGAGCGTACCGAGGGCGGAACATGCCTGTTTACACTCGGTCTGGCGGGCAACGCGGTTCCATACGCCAGGGGCTTTCGGCAACGCCGGCAGATCGGAAAAGCCCTCGGAGGCGAAACGCTGAGGAAGCTGCAGTTTGTCTCAACTACCGATGAATTAACGCTTAAAGCGGCGCGGCGGAAGATCGTGTTTCCTGCGAAAGAATCTCCCGACGGCGAACAAGAGAGCGATCCTGTGACTACCGAAATACAGGCACTGAAAATCGGCGATCTCTATATTCTCGGCCTGCCCGGCGAGATTTTAGTCGAAGTCGGTCTGGAGATTAAGAATCGGTCCAAGCTGAAGAATCTGATCATAGCCACACTCAGCAACGATGCCATAGGGTACGTCTGTCACGACCGGGCCTACGACGAGGGCGGCTACGAGCCTGTTTCCGGCACGAATCTCGCGAGAGGTGCCGGCGAGAATATGGTGAAACAAGCCCTAACCCTATTGCGACAACTCAATTAACATCAGTTGCGGCTTACTTTTTGCTCGTCCGCATCTTGTCAACCATCTTGTGAACCTTGTCTACAATAAGTTCCTCAACCGAAGGCGCAAAGGGACCGGGCAGGTTGGTATACCGCATCGCTCCTCCGCCCTCGTAGCCGCCTTCCTGAAGGACACGGAGGGACGGCACGTAGCCGAAAACGTCGTTGGAGTAACCCGCTACCCAGACTGCCGGATCGGTGATTTCGGCCTTCAGGCGCAGCGAATAGTCCACTACCACTTCTCCCGCCAGCGCCACAAGGGTCAGGTCGTCGCCGAAGCGGAAGACCTGCACTAAATAGGGATAGGTCTTGCGAATCTCGCCGTTTCGTTCGAGTTCGTCGAGCAGGACTTCGGCATGTTTCCTCTCATACTTGTTGCTCGATTTGGCTTGTTCTTCGAGCTGTTCGCGGCTGGGAGGCTCGGCAAACTCCAGCGTCACGATCTCCAGATCGGCCTGGATCGGCCCGCGAACCGGGCTCGCCTGCGCGCTCAGCGCCGTTTCCACACCGTTGGCCAGAGCGCGTCCGTGCTGCTTGCAGTACTCCAGTTCGCGCCTTGGGTAGGGATTCTGATCGCCGCCGCAACCGGTAATAAATAGCGCTGTCGTATCCGGGTGCGCCTGCTCTATGTACTGCTGAGCAAATCCGGCGTAATCGCCGCAGAATTTGTTGAAACTCATCGTAGTGCTGTGGCAGGCGTATCCGAAGACAACCGCTCTCAACTTGCCGTCGGGGCTGTCTATTCGCAGGACAGGGACAGCATGATCGACCGGGCCGTCGGGGTTGGGACTGATGCGACAGCCCCGTTCGGTCTTCAGGCGGCGGTTCATGGCAAAGCCCGCCCGGGCGTGGATGTAACCGAGTCGAGCCGGAGCGAGATTGTCCAGAGCCTGGCCCACAAGTCGCAGAAGTTTACACTGCAAATCCTCCACGTACCGATTGCTCTGCTCGATTTGCTCGGCTGAAAGGCCGTAAACTGTATTGCCGTAAATGGAATACCTGGTCTCTCGCACTACCGGCCCGCTATGGGTATGCGAGGCGTTGAGCAGCAGTCGCTCCGGCGACAGCTCGAAGCGATCGCTGACCTGCTTTTCCATCCAGTCCCGCGTCGGGCGGGGAACTCCTATAAGCTCGACGGTGACGATGACCGCCCTGCCGCCCTGCTGATCTTCCAGCGCGAGCGCTTTTGCCCACAGATCATGCACTTTGCCCTCCGAGGCCCCTTTCCTGGCGGCATAACCCGCCATCCACATCGATTCGTCCGGCGTAATAGCGATCGAAGCCACCCCGGCTTTCCAATTCTCCTGCCCCGCCTCCGCAAAAGGCAGCCAGACCGAAAGACAGCAGATCATGATCGCACATGACAACAGCCAGGACGGTTTGAAAATGCTTACACCCATTCGTCTCATCGTGATGCTCCCCATATTTATGCCGGAATTATTCTTGTCATAACCTGCCGCAATAGTAAACGAATCATAAAAACAACTCCAGAAACTTTTATCGACCGGTGTTTTTTTCGTTCTTGCGGCTTCCCTGGCCGCTGCCTATAATGTCAATCTCTCAAGGTAATGTTACGGCAATAACAAGCGAATTGAGAATGCCGGGTCATGAATGTTTTATTCTAAATTCTCAATTCGGAATTCGACATTATTGACAGGCGTTTTGCAGAACTCCTATTATTGAAATGCCGAGGGCGCTCACATGTTAGGTCTTAAACTCATCGACTGGATCGTAATCGTCATCTATCTGCTCGGCATCACCGTGGTCGGCCTCTGGGCGATAAAGAAGGTCCGCAGCACGGCCAGCTATTTCATCGGGGACCGCAAGTTTGGCAAGGTCATGATGGCGTTCTTCATGTTCGGCTCCGGCACGCACTCCGATCAGGCCGTCAGCGTCGCGTCGAAAACATACCAGTCGGGCGCATCGGGAATCTGGTACCAATGGCTCTGGCTGTTTGTCACACCTTTTTTCTGGCTGATCGCGCCGTTTTTCCGCCGAATGCGGGCGGTCACAACCGGGGATTATTTCGAGGTCCGTTACGGCCGCAGCGTCAGCGGCCTTTACGCAGCGATGGGTATACTGCCGCTTACCGTTGCCCTCGGTGTCATGCTCAAAGGCTCCGGCGCAATGGTCGAGGCCGTCTCCGGAGGCGCCATAACAGCCAATTTCGCAATTGTCGCGATGACCGTCATCTTCTTGATTTACGGCATCGCGGGAGGGCTCAGCGCTGCGATAGCAACCAACTTTATACAGGGCTTGCTGACGATTCTTTTGTCGTTTCTGATTCTGCCGTTTGCGTTGGATAAAGTCGGCGGCATGAGCGGCTTGCGGGAATCTATCTCCGACGCGGATATGTTGTCGCTGGTGTCTCCGGGCGAGATTAAGCTCTTCTACATTATCATCATTGCCTTCAACGCTCTGGTGGGCTGGGTGACTATGCCCGAGACGATGGCCAACTGTGCGGCGGGCAGGACGGAAATGGAAGGAAGAGCGGGCGTTACCGTCGGAATCTTCGGCAAACGGATCTGCACGGTTGCCTGGATGCTCACGGGTCTGTGCGCGGTGGCCTTGTACGCCGAGCTTGCTGACCCCGATTTTGCTTACGGCAAAATGGCCCGCGATCTGTTGCCCGATATTGCACCGGGCCTCATCGGGCTGTTCATCGCTTCAATGCTGGCCTCTGTTATGAGCACTTGCGACTCGCTGATGGTGGTGGCCTCGGCTTTGTTCACCGAAAACCTCTACAGGAAATTCTTCGTAGTCGGCAGAGCGGATCAGCATTACACCCTCGTAGGCCGTGTCGCATCGGTCCTCATAGTGATCGCGGGTATCCTGATTGCTTTCAAGCTGGAGAGTGTCGTAGAGGGCCTGGAGTTCTACTGGATGGTATCGGCGCTTATGGGAATCGCTTTCTGGGTCGGCCTTTTCTGGCGGGGCGCAACGGCGGCTGCCGCCTGGGCCGCTACGCTCACAAGTCTGGGCGTTTTTCTCTTTACCAGCACGGAACCGCTGGGAATCAGTTGGGATTTCAACGCGCATTTTGCGGACAAGCTGCCGGCGTTCATGATTTGGGAGGGCGAGCTTTATCTGCCCTGGCAGATGATACTCTACCTGATCGCCGGGTTTGTCGTTATGATTGTTGTCAGCCTGTTTACAAAAAGGACCGCGGCGGAAAGACTGGACCGTTTTTACGCCTGCCTCCGGACGCCTATCGGGCCGGACGAACCGGAAGCCGAACCGTTTACGCTGCCGGAAGGTGTGGAACCGGCCGAGAGAAAAATGTTGATAGGCCACCCCGACTTTGAAATACCCAGGCCTACCCTTGTCGGCATCGGAGGATTCATCGCGGCATGCATAGGCGTAGGATTACTGATTGGGGCGGTCTACTGGATAATCGGGTGATAAGTCCGGAGGTTACTGGATTCAGTTGATAAGGAGTATCGAGATGCTACGCAGATTCATTCTATCGGCTCTGGTTTTTACTCTCACGATCACATCCGGCTGCGCCGACATCGAACGATCTGAAAGAAACGACGCAGCCGACGGCAAAAAGTTTAGTCTCATCACCCTCGATCCGGGGCATTACCATGCCGCACTGGTGCAGAAGAGCATGTATGAGCAGATCGATCCGCTTGTTTACGTTTATGCGCCTGAGGGACCGGACGTCCAAAATTATCTCGAACAGATTGAGAGATTCAATCACAGAGAAGAAAATCCTACGAGCTGGCGGCAAGATGTTTATGCCGGGCAGGACTTTCTCGAAAAAATGCTCTCGGAAAAACCCGGCGACATTGTCGTACTTTCCGGCAACAACCGCAAGAAGGCCGAGTATATCAAGACTTCCGTCGAAGCCGGCCTCAACGTCTTCTGCGACAAACCGATGTGCATCGATCCGGCAGGATTCAGACTTCTGCAACGGGCTTTCGCAAGGGCCGACGAAAAAGGGCTGCTGCTGTATGACATCATGACCGAGCGATTCAACGCTGCCTGTATTCTGCAAAAACTGCTCGTGCTCGACGAGGACCTGTTCGGTAAAATGGAGTCCGGCACGCCGGAAAATCCCGCCGTGATCAAAGAGAGCGTCCATCACTTCTTCAAGTACGTCGCAGGCGCGCCCCTGAAAAGACCGGCCTGGTATTTCGACACAACCCAGCAGGGAGAAGGACTCGTGGACGTTACTACACACTTGATCGACCTTATGATGTGGACGTGCTTCCCCGAACAGGCGATTGATTATAGGCAAGAAATCTTGATAAACAACGCCAGGCGGTGGCCTACGACCCTTACGAAGGCACAATACAAAAAAGTAACGGGAGTGTCTGATTTCCCGGATTATCTCAAGGATGAGCTGAACGACGAAGGAACACTGCCCTGCTACGCAAACGGCGAGACCACCTTTAGGATGAAGGATGTATGGATGAAGCTGTCGGTGACGTGGAATTTCCAGGCCCCCGAGGGCGGTGCGGATACGCATACCTCACTGTTCAGAGGCAGCAAAGCTAACGTGATTATCCGACAGGGCGGAGAGCAAAACTATCGGCCGGAAGTGTACGTGGAGCCGGCGAACGGATCGTATCGTGCCGAAGTCGGAGAATCGTTGGAAAGGTCAGTAGCTGATCTTCAGAGTCAATTTCCCGGACTTAAAGCGGAAAGCGCCGGCGACGGCTGGCATGTGATCATCCCCGACGAGTGCCGGATCGGCCACGAGGCACATTTTCGAAAGGTCATGGAAAAATATCTACAGTACCTGGATCAGGGCCGGCTGCCCGACTGGGAAGTTCCTAATATGTTGGCGAAGTACTACATCACTACCAAATCACTTGAATTAGCCCGGCAGTAACAATAGAAGGCACCGTATAGTATGACACAGGAGCAACTGGCATTATTGGGTGGTGAAAAAGCCGTCAAGTCGGAAACCCCGGACATTTTCGCATGGCCCATCCTTACCGAGCGGCACGAACAGGCCGTGCTCGACGTGCTGCGAAAGCGGCAGATGTCCGGCAACGAAATCACCAAAAAATTCGAGAAGAAATATGCCTCCATGCTCGGCAGAAAACACGGTCTGGCGTATCCCAACGGCACCAGCGCGATTCTGGGCGCGATGTACGGCCTCGAAATCGGGATCGGCGATGAGGTGATCTGCCCGAGCATTACATACTGGGCCTCGATTGTACAGGCCTACAATCTCGGCGCCACGCCGGTTTTCGCTGACGTCGATCCGGAGACAATCTGCATCGATCCTAATGACATCGAGCATCTGATTACCCCGCGAACCAAAGCCATCGTGGTAGTGCACTACGCGAGCATGCCGGCAGAGATGGACGCAATAATGGAAATCGCCGGTAAACACGATCTCAAGGTTCTCGAAGACTGCTCCCACGCTCACGGAGCGCTGTACAAGGGTAAAGAAATCGGCACATTCGGCGAGGCGGCCGCATTTTCGCTGATGACCGGAAAGGCACTGGCTATCGGAGAAGGCGGTATATTCTTCACCGACGACCGCAGAGTTTACGAGCGGGCGATTCTGTTTGGCCATTATATCCGCCATGATCAGATCACTCTGGACGATCTCAAGCCCTTCGTCGGCCTGCCGTGTGGCGGATTCAAGCATCGCATGCACCAGGTTAGTGCAGCATTCGGATTGGTTCAGTTGGAACTATATCCCGAGCAGATATCTGAGATCGACAAGGCGATGAACTACTTCTGTGATCTGCTCGAAGATACTCCCGGCATGAGACCGATACGGCCGGCCCAAGAAATTAACACCACCAAAGGGGGCTGGTACTATCCGCATTTCAAATATGCTGCCGAAGAGCTGGGAGGGCTTTCACTTTCGAGATTCAGTGAGGCAATCCAGGCCGAGGGCTCGATCTGCAATCCCGGCTGCAATAAGCCCCTGCACCTGCATCCGCTTTTTACCAACATGGACGTCTACGGGCACGGCAGACCGACGCGAATTGCTAATCTCGATAAGTCCGCGACAATAGAACAATACGTGCAGAAACTGCCGGTTGCCGAGAGCATCCTTCGCCGCGTGTTCGAAGTCCCGTGGTTCAAGCATTACGATCCCAAGATCATCGAGCAACATGCCAATGCCTACAAAAAAGTAGTAGAAGACCATCAATCTTTGTTAGCCGACGACAGAGGAGACGACGCCGATGCAGGCGGATACAGCAGCTTTTTCAGCAACCGAAAGAATACATAGAATTGCCTCTTTAAGGATCATCGGCATGACTGCAAAATTGAAGTATTTAGCCGTAGTTATATTTACTCTTTCATGTTCATCGATACGGACCGACACCGCTCCGCACAGTCCTGATTATCCGGTAAGAACTCGCGGCGAACAGCAGGACATTCGTGAGCACTGGGGACATTTGACCTGGCTGGCGGGCAGGAAGTACGGCAATGCCGACGGGCTTGTCCTGGGGCGTGTTACTCTGAAGGCCGGTATGTCCAATCCTCGCCACCGGCATCCCAGATGCGAAGAAGTACTATACATACTTCAAGGGAAAATTGTGCATAGCCTGGGCGACGAGACATACACACTATCTGCAGGAGATACCATAACAATCCCGGCGGGCGTCTTTCATGATGCCAAGTGTGTCGGTGATGAGGATGCAGATATGATCGTAGCATACTCCGAAGGGATGCGCCTGTTCGAATTGGAGTCCGACGTCTCACAATAACTCGCCGGGCGGGCTTTTGCCGAGATATTGGTGGCAATTCTCAAAGTTTTTTGATATACTACTTATCCTAACATAATACAAGTGTCGGCTGATTCAAATCGAATAGACAATCCGATTGTGAGGTGTTGACAAAGATGTTGACTTTCAAAGCGATTCCACGGTTTTTCTTCCTAATCCCTGTCTGCTTTTTGCTTTCATCCACCTGGTCTCGACTTCTCGCAAATGAGAAATCAGAAGCTTATGCCGCCCCGCCCGGGCAGTTGGATAAAGCGAGAGCGAATCTCGAACTGGTCAATTTCGACGCGATGAAACTTGCCATCCAGGATTTGATGAAGAACTTCCCCGACAAGTACAAGAACGGTCGCGAATATCTGCGGGAAGTTGAGGCGTGGGAAAAACGTGCAACACGGATCAGGAGCGCGCTCGACCGCGGCGACAGAGCGGCAATCCGGCAGGTCAGCAAGATCATGGCTCTTCAACGCAAAGCGATGCTGTCCAATCCTTTGCTTGACTTCGATCATGTACTGCTTATCAAACGAGAGCCGCTGGGGGATCCAAGGAGATCCAAAGGCGATCCCGCAAACGACAAGGGGCTGGGCAAGTTTCTTGGGATACCACAGCAGAGTTCGTGGCAGCTTCACACGATGAAAAATACCGACGGCTGGGATAATGAAATCGCCATTCTATCAAAGATCGATCCGAAGGGATCGCTAACCACTTTATACAGACCCTCTGAAGGCAGGCTCGCAAACGAGATGGACCTGCATTATGATGCCGGCAAGGTCATGTTCTCGATGCCGGACAGTCGCGGATTCTGGCAAATATTCGAGATTGGCGTCGACGGCACAAACCTGCGTCAGGTCTCGCCGGACGACCAGCCCGACGTGCACAACTTCGATTCCTGCTACCTGCCCAACGGAAATATCGCGTTCATATCGACGGCCCCTTTCCAGGGTGTGCCGTGCAATGCGTCGGTCAACGTGGGAATGATGTATATCATGGACGGCAACGGCAGAAACATCCGTCAGGTCTGCTTCGAGCAGGACCACAATTTCTGCCCCACCGTCATGCACGACGGGCGCATTTTGTATCTGAGGTGGGAATATACCGACATCCCGCACGTCTGGGCGCGGTTTCTGTTTACGATGAATCCGGACGGCACAAGCCAGAGAGAATATTACGGCAGCGGAGGGTACTGGCCCAACGGCATATTCTTCGCTCGTCCCGTGCCGGGCCATCCGACCAAAGTGGCCGGCATCGTCACCGGACACCATGTCGGCAGAGTCGGCGAGCTGGTCGTTCTCGATCCCGCCCTGGGCCGATCCGCGACCAACGGAGTCGTGCAGCGAATACCCGGCCGTAACGAAGACGTAGCCCCCCTGATCGAGGACAAGCTGACTCTGGAAACATGGCCCAAGTTCCTGCACCCCTGGCCGCTCAATGAGAACTACTTCCTTGTCGCCTGCAAGCCGACACCGAAGGACCTGTGGGGCATTTATCTTGTCGACACATTCGACAACATCGTATTGATCAAAGAAGTAGAAGGTTACGCTCTGCTTGAACCTGTGCCGTTGCGGAAAATCAAAAGGCAGCCGGTAATCCCCGACAAGGTCGACCTCAGCCGGGACGACGCTATCGTCTATCTCGAGAATGTTTACAAAGGCCCCGGTCTCAAGGGCGTTCCCCACGGCACCGTGAAAAAGCTGCGTTTGTTTACTTACCACTTCTCGTACCACAAAATAGCGGGAATTAATCATCGCGTGGGCGTCGACGGCCCGTGGGAGCCCAAGCGAGTCCTCGGCACCGTCCCTGTCGAAGCAGACGGCTCGGCCATGTTCCGCGTGCCGGCCAATACCCCCATATCGATTCAACCTCTCGATGCCGAAGGCAAGGCGCTTCAGTTGATGCGAAGCTGGATGACCGCCATGCCGGGCGAGATCGTCTCCTGCGTCGGCTGCCATGAGAAACAAAACACCGGACCTCCGAGCAGGCAGACCATTGCGGCCCGAATGGTTCCCGCCGAGATCGAGCCATGGCGCGGGCCCGTCAGAGGCTTCAGCTTCCGCAGAGAGGTGCAACCGGTACTCGATGAATACTGTGTAGGCTGTCATAACGGCCGGCCGCAACACGACGGCCGCCAAATTCCCGATCTGCGAGGCGACCAGGGCACGTACGTCACATTGAGAAACAACGATCCCAAGCCGAAGTTCATATCGGGAGTCCCCAGAGATGAGCTTGTCGGCAGATACGGCGGGGTATTCGAGGCCTCCTACGTCGCGCTGCGGCGTTATGTCCGGGTAGGAGGATTCGAGAGCGATCTTCGCCTGCTCAATCCCGGAGAGTTCCACGCCGATACGAGCGAGCTCTTCCAGATGCTCAAGAAGGGCCATCACGGCGTCAAGCTGGATACCGAAGCGTGGAACAGGTTGACGGTATGGATCGACTTGAACACACCCTGTCATGGAACCTGGCGGGAAATCGTAGGTCTTGAAAAGACACGGAACGATCGCCGCCGCAGGATTGACCTGCGCGCGCTCTACGGTGGCACCGTCGATGATCCCGAGGTTTATCCCGACATGTCCCCGCGCAAAGTTGAACCGATCGTGCCGAAACATGCGGCCCAAGTTATGGCCGAAGAGCCCGAAGTTTCGGGCTGGCCGTTTGATTTCGCCGAAGCCAAACAACGCCAGGCAGCTACAGGCTCCACCGAGCGGACTATTGACCTCGGCGGCAGCGTTAAGCTTCGCCTTGTGCGCGTTCCGGCCGGTGAGTTTGTTATGGGTGATGCGACTGGCTTTGCCGACGAACAGCCGGTGTCATGCGTGAAGATTTCCGGACCTTTCTGGATGGGAAAATTCGAAATCACGAACGAGCAATATGCAAGATTCGATCCGTCTCACGACAGCAGGTTCGAGCACAAAGGTTCCTGGGTGTTCAGCGAAGGGCATCTCGGCTGGCTGCTCAATCAGCCGAAACAGCCCGTGGTGCGCATTTCGTGGCAGGAGGCCGTGGAGTTTTGCAGGTGGCTCTCGAAAAAGACGGGCGAGAAGGTGTCACTACCCACAGAAGCTCAATGGGAATGGGCCTGTCGGGCGGGAACAGCGAGTAAATTTTACTACGGCAACTCGGGCGATGATTTTTCTGCGTTTGCGAATATGGCTGATGTGACCATCAGGGAGCTGGCTTATGATACTGACGGCAGATACACGATGGATCTTGTTCCGAGAGAAGCCCGGTTCGATGATGATCGACTCGTCACAGCCGAGGTCGGCCGATACAGGTCAAACGCCTGGGGACTGCACGATCTGCATGGCAACGTCTGGGAATGGACAAGATCGGAATATAAGCCCTATCCATACAGAGCGGGCGATGGTCGCAACAGTATCAGCGCGAAAGGCAGAAAATCTGCTCGCGGCGGCTCCTGGCGAGATCGGCCAAGATACTGCCGTTCAGCCGTTCGTCTGAACTATCCCGCATGGCAGAAGGTATATAACGTTGGTTTCCGGATAGTGATCGAATCCGACGAGCCGACCGATCTATTAGCGAGCGGCAAATAAGACGATTTAAGTAGATAGTTCCGGTGTAAACACCGACTGGGTGGGTTTCGCAATTGTTTTCCTAATGTGGAAAAACAGACGGGGGTGCTCTGTCCCTTATGCAATCGCCGGGTGCGCATGATTGAAAAAGTGGGTGCATTTTCAAATTCTACCCGCTATAATTGTCGGGAATATCGGAGAAACAATTGAGTTATTAAGGAAATTAGGATCATGTACAGCAACAGACGACAGAACAAGCGTACAACTCAAAAATCACAAGCGCGCAAGCCGGATTTAGCCGCTGCAAAAGGCATAAGAACTCTCATTCTTATGCTGTTATGCACTTCATTCGTTCTGTATTCATGCCCGGGCCGGCATGCCGCATACGGCAACGATAAATACCTGTCACCGCTTGATGTGGTAGCAGACAAAACAGATGAGACACTGTACATCGCCGAGAAAACTGCCGGGCAGGTTGCGATTTTCGACGTCGATGATCTTAAGGTAACTGAAACAATTCCTGTTCCCGCCCCGCCGAGCGGACTTGCGCTCGCTCCGGACGGCTCAAGTCTGTACGTGACAGGTGCTATGCCGAAAGGACGAGTTTTCGTCATCGATACGAAGAAACACAATATAACCGACCGATTTCGCGTCGGGCACACACCTAATGCACCTGTTTTGAGCCCTGACGGCAAAAAGCTCTACGTATGTAACAAATTCGATGACAACATCATAGTTCTGGATTCTTCCTCCGGCAAAAAGTTGGTGAAAATCCCCGTCACACGAGAGCCGATTGCCGCTGCGATTACAGACGACGGCAAGACGCTCATTGTCGCCAACCACCTGCCGGCCGGCCCGGTCGACGGCGATTACGCCGCCGCGGAAGTCTCAATAATTGACACGACGACAAATAAAGTCGTTAAAACGGTCAATCTCCCGAACGGCAGCACTTCACTGCAAGACGTCACGATCTCTCCCGACGGCAAGTACGCTTACATAACGCATGTTCTGGCCCGGTATCAACTGCCAACGACGCAGCTCGAACGAGGCTGGATGAACACCAACGCTCTTACGATTATTGACGTGCCCAACAAGAAATACGTCAACACTGTCCTGCTCGACGACGTCGATCTGGGGGCAGCCAATCCGTGGAGCATTGTATGCTCCGCCGACGGCAAGTTTCTCTGTGTTACCCTTGCCGGCACTCACCAACTGTGTGTTATCGACAGAGCCAAACTTCACGATAAGGTTGAAAGAGCCGGCAGAGGCGAGAAGGTCTCGGATGCCACTTCGTCGGCGGAAGATGTCCCCAACGATTTGTCGTTTCTTGTCACGCTAAAAAGGAGACTCAAACTCTCCGGCAAGGGCCCTCGCGGCCTGGCAATAATCAGAAAAAAGGCCTATGTCGCCGAGTATTTCACCGGTAGTCTCGGCGTTATTGACATAGATTCGGAATTCAGGTCCAGGGCCAAATCAATTCCACTCGGGCCGAAGAAGGCAGTCGGCATGGTGCGACAGGGCGAAATAAACTTTCATGATGCCACTCTGTGCTTTCAGAACTGGCAGAGTTGTTCGAGCTGCCACCCGGGAGATGCGCGAACCGACGCTCTTAACTGGGATTTAATGAACGACGGACTCGGCAATCCCAAGAACACCAAGAGCCTGCTTCTGGCCCACAAGACGCCGCCGGCGATGGGTCTTGGGGTCAGGTCTACTGCCGAGGCGGCGGTTCGCGCCGGCATCAGGCATATTCAGTTCGCCGTCCGCCCGGAAGAAGATGCAGAGGCGATAGACGAATACCTGAAGTCACTCGAGCCGGTTCCAAGCCCGTATCTCGTAAAAGGAAAGCTCAGCAAGCGAGCAAGGCGCGGCCGCGGGACTTTCGAGTCCGCAGGGTGTTCCTCGTGCCACTCAGGCGAGCTTTACACAGACCAAAAGAAGCACGACATTGGCATCGGAAAATGGCTTGACGAGGGCAAGGCTTACGACACTCCGACACTCATCGAGGTGTGGCGTACAGCGCCATACCTATACGACGGTCGTGCCGCGACTATTGAAGATATGCTGAAAAACCACAACGTCAACGACAAGCACGGCAAGACATCCGATTTGACCGACGAACAGATCAAGGACCTCGCCGAGTTCGTGCTATCACTTTAGCATAGTGGTTCGACAATTCCAGCATTAACCGGCAGGCAGTGCCCATGTACGCGTACAGCCTTGAAAGAACCAGCCCCATTCAAGTCAACGCTCCGGCCTGTGTTTTCAGGAAAGCTCTTTAGTCAATTCATCTAAAATAAGCTTTCTGGCGTTTTCCAGTGGGCCCGGCAGGTATGTACCGGCGGCCATCTTGTGGCCACCGCCGCCGAATCTTGCGGCAATGTGGTCGACTTCGATAGCCCCCCTGCTTCTCAATGAGCATCTGACTCGGCCATCGTCCAGTTCAATGAACAGAGCCGATGCTTTGACTGTGGCGATCCGATGACACTCATTGATCAGATTTTCCGTATCGCTGTATTCCGCACCGGTCCGCTCGAAATCCTGAAGCGACACGTGCATTGTTGCGTATGTGCCGTTAAGGTGCAGCTCTAACGAGTCGAACATCGCAGTCATCAGCTTGAAACGCGCATGTGAGAAGTTATGGTACAGGCTGTCGTAAATCTCCGTGGGCCTGGCCCCGGCATCTATGAACTCGGCACAAGCGCGGTGGACTCTGCTGTCGGTGTTGCGGAACTGGAACCACCCTGTGTCGGTCGCAGTGGCAACAAACAGTGCCTCGGCCATCCTTTCAGTGACGGACCATCCGGCGTGTTTGAGCAGATCGAGTACTATCAATCCCGTCGCCGCGGCGCTTTCATCACTCAATTCAACATTGCCCAGTCCGTCGGAGGTTACGTGGTGGTCGATTACGAGAATCGGCGCCTCCTTCTGCCGCAGGAGCTTCTCGATCCCCGGCAACTGGTTGTGGCTGTTGGCGTCGACAATCACTATCAGCTCGAACCGACCGAGCCGCCCTTCTTCCAATTCTTCTTTCTGCAAATCCCGTCCGAGGACCGGTATCGGCTCAGGAGGAACGAACTCGTACCACTTCGGCAGCGGCGACAAAAACAGCGGCTGTGCTTTTTTGCCCAGGGCCCGAAACATCTCGCCCAACGCTACAATGCAGCCGCAGGCATCTCCGTCCGGCTTCTCATGTGCCGTGACTAAGACATTCTGGGATTTGTTGATTAGCTCAACGGCTTTGTCAAAATCATCGATTTCTATCATTAGAGTTCCATTTCCTTCAGCCGACAGCGCCGAACTGTATTCTTACCAAATCAACCAAGAATCTTCTCGGCAACGTCACAGTCCCGCTCGATCTGCCGTGAGAGTTCTTCGGATGTATTGAATTTGTGCTGGGAGCGAATCCGCTCAACGAAATCCATCGTCATATATTGCCCTACGGAGGCACTGACCTCGTCCTGAAGCAAATGGGCCTCTATGAGTAGTGAGAAATCGTCGCCGTAAGTTCTTGCCTGGCCGATGCTGTATACTGCGGGGAATTTATCTTCCGCAAGTAAAACGGCATCGGGATCGTCGCCGATTTTCACGAAACCGGCATAAACCCCCTCGGCGGGAATTATCTGTCCGGGCTTTTTCATGTTCAGCGTTGGAAAACCAAGCTTTCTGCCGACGCCGCGCCCGGGAATAATTTCTTCGAGAAGCCTGTAGGGCCTGCCCAAGGCCGTGGCCGCATCGGCTACGTGCCCGCTTTCGAGCATGTAGCGTATCATCGTGCTCGAAACCTTCACCATCTGTCCCGTCGACAGTTGGATTTTTCTCGCTTCTATTACCCGGACGCCGAAACCATTGTCGGTTCCGAATTCTCTCAGGGTGTCGATACTTCCGGATCTGGCCGCCCCGAAATTAAAGTCGTCGCCCTCAACGACCACGCTCGGACGGATATTCTCAATGAGAAACCGCTTAACGAAATCCTCCGGCGGCAACATCAGCAACTCCCGGTCGCCTTCGAGGATAATCAATACGTCGAGGCCAAACTGGCCGAGAGCGTGCTTCTTGAGCCCAAGCGGCGTTAAAACTCCCGGCGCATTTTCAGGATGCAGCACGGCAACCGGGTGCGGCTCAAAAGTCATAGCAACCAGTTCGGTCCCCTTTTCCCGAGAGATCCGGCCGGCAGCGGCGATTATCTCCTGATGACCCATATGCACGCCGTCAAAATTGCCGATAGTGAGAATGCAGCCGTCGGCTATCCGCCCCATCTCTGATATTGTCTCTATTGTCCTCATTGAGCCTTAACCTACGTCGCCTCTTTCGACTCTTTCTTCACAAAAGCGGTGATTATATTCCCGTTGAGACAAATGTTCAACAAAACTCTTTGTCGAGTTATCGACCTGAGACGTTGGGACGCATTTGTATCGTCTCGCGTTTTGTTGTTGCCGAAAGGCCTGCGTTAGTGTATGATACCATTAGTGAATTTCGGCTTCAGAAGAACACTGCACCTCTGAAAAGCCTCTATTGATTTAAGAAGCCGCAAAGAATCGTTAGTTGAAATTACTGGAGGCATGGAGAATCGGAGGGAAGAAGCCAGCTACTGCGCAAACTGCTGGATTTTCAATTCACGACCAAATCAGAACAAAATCCGGGACGCCCGGTCGAATGGAACTGGAAAACCTGCGACGTCAGGGGCGGCAACGAGATACCAATCTTTGGCGACTCTATGTGGCGAGGCGGCGGGCCTTTCTATCAGAACGGTAATCCGCAGTCCAAACGCATTGCTCCTCCTGAATTCCACGGTCAATGGGAGCCGTCAAGAGCAGCTGGTGAAATGAGGCATTTCATGATCGACCGGCACAAGAACGGCAGAGTTAACCACATGTTCCTGGATTGGTCGGTAAGAGAGGTAGACCTCAAGGAGCTGTACACGCTCAAGTGGCACCGCGAATTCAACCAGGCCGGCTTCTGGACCCGTGCCGGCGGCGTACAACCATCCGACTGGCCTGAGTGGCTCAGGCAGTACAAGGATTTCTAACAGCGACCTGCCGGTGATTAATCGCCCACGCAGTATAGCTTATCGGCCGTGCGTATGAACAAATTGCCGTGTGCGGCGGCGATTGATGCGCGAACGAGCTTCAAGCCGCGGGGCTCGTCCATCGAGATTTGCTTCAGGATATTTCCATTAGCCGCATCGACTCCGGCGCCGCAACCGTAACCCCGTAATAATGCGGACAGTCACAACAAACTGTCCCTATGGCAAAATGCTTTATACAGGAAAGCCCCGGCGGCCTTGGCCGTCGGGGCTCATAATTCCTGGCGATAACCTACTCTCACCCGAAAGGACTACCATCGGCCTGACGAGCTTAGCTTCTGAGTTCGGAATGGGATCAGGCGTTTCCTCATCAGTATGGTCACCAGGAAACTCGTTATATCCCGACCGAGGTCGGGACAAATTCTAAAATTTAATCGCTAAATCCTAAACAAATGCCAAACTCCGATTCTCAAATGACCAAAACGGTTAAATCATTCGAACTTGAGAAATTCGACATCCTATTGCTTACGGATGAGTTTAGCATTTAGATATTGCTTCTTCTAATTTCAAAATATATGCAAAAGCGTGTATGAGCGTCGCCAGTTCGTTAAACACAGTTTCTAAATGAACCATGAACTCCGAACTATAGACTCTGTTCAACCAATGATTGATATGGTCAAGTAATCGAGCGTTAGTACCGGTTAGCTTAACGCATTTCTGCGCTTACACACCCGGCCTATCGACCTGATAGTCTATCAGGGCTCTTCATACCCGAAGGTAATGGAATCCTTATCTCGAAGCAGGCTTCCCGCTTAGATGCTTTCAGCGGTTATCCTTTCCCGACTTAGCTACCCGGCGGTGCCCCTAGCGGGACAACCGGTACACCAGCGGTCCGTGCTTCCCAATCCTCTCGTACTAGGGAAACATCTCCTCAAGATTCCTGCGCCCACGGTAGATAGGGACCGACCTGGCTCGCGCCGGTCTGAACCCAGCTCGCGTACCACTTTA
>CAZRBG010000056.1:0-38105 GCA_964598225.1 uncultured Pirellulales bacterium | reverse complement strand
TTTTTCTAGAATTAATGTTACTCTTTTGGCTCAATCTACACTTGTTTTGGGTCTAATAGTCTTTATCAATATCCTCAGGTGATACGAGCTTTATTTGCTGCTATTACAGCGTTAGAGAAACAGAAAGAACGTGATAGGAGACAAAGGAATCTCCCCAATAATGCCGGGAAGTCCTGGTCAGAAGAAGAGGATAAGAGACTTGTAGAATTATTCGACTCAGGCAAGTCAATTAAAGAACTATCAGATATCCATCAAAGAACAAAAGGTGCAATACAGTCACGGTTAGTAAAGCTTGGAAAGATTCGCCAATCCTATTAAATCCTAAATGCTGGGATTACTTGCCAATGATTACACAAAAATTAAGAAATCAGGTTCGAGAACGAGATAAAGGTAGATGTCAAGAATGTGGCTTAAGAGTCGGCAAAGAGGCTGGATTCGAAAGTCACATTCATCATATAGTGCCTAAAAGTGATGGTGGTGAAGATCAAATAGATAATCTCATTACCCTACGTATATTTTGCCATGCAACAAAACTTCTGAAGCATTGGCAACTTATTGAAAGGAAGCGAAAGAATCTAAGCCCTCAATTCTTAAAGTGGGCCCTTTGGGAGGTCGGGCTAAATTTGGTCTACTCAGGGTTTTGTATTAATGCAAATGATTTTCCCAAGTCCCAGATTGCCGCAAGTTTAGAGGGAGCTATCGCAGCTTTGCAGAATTTACAGCCCTTCTTAAATGACATTGTAACTGATGGACAATTTTTAGAAATCGTAGATTTGCACGAGCTTTTCGAAAGCATACAAATTGCTCACGGGAGTCATGACGCTCAGCAAACGTTGGACAGAATTATTTTAACATCACAATCAGAGTAGAATTGAAGGTGTCCAGTGCATGAAAGATATAATCGTAGAGGAAGTCAGAAGAATACGCCACGAGATTGAAAAGGAATACGATCATGATCCGGCAAAGTATCTGGAACATATCTATTCCGAACAGAAAAAACACGGCCATAAACTCGCACATCGTAAGCCAAAACCGCTAAAGAAACGCAAGGCCATATAGAAAGAAGGCGTAGTTGGAGGAATTAAAGGGTCCGGTACATTTTTTGCTTGACGGTACTGCACATTCTTGCATAATTGTTAGTATGTCGAGGCCGAAAAGAATAACTTTAGGCGGATATGTTTATCATGTGCTCAATCGGGCTAACGGGCGGTTGCGCATATTTCGCAAGGATGATGACTTTCTCGCCTTCGAGCAGATTATGGCCGAGGGTGTAGAGCGGTTTTCGATGCGCATTTGCGGCTACTGCGTTATGGGCAATCACTGGCATCTGCTGCTGTGGCCGCGTGAGGACGGCGATCTGTCACAGTTCATGCGTTGGATCAGCCTTACGCACACACAGCGATATCACGCTTCACATGGTACTGTCGGTATAGGTCACCTTTACCAGGGGCGGTTCAAGAGTTTTCCGGTGCAGGACGATTCACATTATTTGACGGTGTTGCGCTATATCGAAGCCAATCCATTGCGGGCCGGCCTGGTGGAGAGAGCGGATGACTGGCTCTGGTCGAGCTTTGCCGTTCGCATCGGTTATGACTGCCCGTTTGAACTGAGCGACGGGCCGATCGAGTTGCCTTCAAATTGGGCCGCGATCCTGCGCAGAAAGCTCCCCAAAAAGGAGCTGGACCGTATAGAAGTGAGCATCAAGCGAGGCGCCCCGTTCGGCCAGACAAACTGGACGCAAAAGACTGCGGCACGTTTGCAGTTGCAATCGACATTAAGACCGAGAGGAAGACCGAAAAAAAGTAGCGGATACTAATTCGGAAGGAGCATCTGGATGACACTAAGGAAGCGAAGTAATGGAATCTCGCATTTTATATGCGTGGCATTGGTCCTGGGGATTGTCTCGTGCGTGAATGCGGCCGAGTTGCCGTTTGACAGGACATGCCCGGTGTTCTACGACAACGATGACCATCGAGACGTATACACGGACGAATACCTTCTTGCGCTGGCTCATCTGGGTGACATCGAACTGAAAGGCATGATCACCACCTACCGGGCGAATCAGCGGGAGTACGAACTATTCGTTGCCGGCAGGCGGGAAATCTGCGATATTGCCCGCCAGAGCGGCATGAGGAACGTGCCGAAGACGATGGCCGGGGCCAGAACTCAGTTGGAACGTCCCGCTTCCAACCGAATCCAGGATACGAAGCCCCTGAACCTCCCGTCCAGCAGGTGGCTCGCCCGAATCGCCGGCCAGGCAACGGAGGAAAGGCCACTGGTGATCGTAACGGGCGGCCAGCTTACGGCGATTGCAGATGCCTACCTGCTCGAGCCGACTATCGCAGGCAAGGTCGTAGTCAGCGGAGTTTTCGGCTGTGAAAGGCCCGACTACAACTCAGGTTTGGACCGCTGGGCATGGACTATCGTGATGAGCAAGTTTCGGGTCCTGTCGATTCCCTTCGGCCCGCCCGGCAACCGCGGCAAGGTATACATGAAAATGCCACTCGTGCCGCGCCGCCGTATCCGGGATGAATTAGGCCTGGAGATTCCCTTCTTCCGAATGATGTACACAAAACAACACCCGCGCGGCCCCCACGAAAAGGACGCCGACGGCCAGGGGGCGGTAGTAATCATGCGCCCCGACTACATTACCAAGGTAAAAAGGTTCAGCGCGACCGGCATCGACACCGCCGGGAACCCCGTTCTGGCGGCCGATGAGAATGGCCCGATTTACAAGGCGGTGGATGCGGATCAGCAAATCGCAACGGCTGAATTCTGGAGAGCGATGAAAAAGACGGCCTCGTCCTTCCGGACTGCCGCTGCAGAGCAATAGAGATGCCCTCGAGTGAGAATTAAGAGGGCCGGCACCAACGGCACCTCTATAAGCAATTTTTCACGCTGGCGACCCGGAGAATCTAATAAGACGTTTAAGGTGTTTTTATGGTGGTTGTGATGCTGTGTTATGCTCGTTCCGGAGGGACGCTGTTGAATCGATGTTTAGGCAGCCTTCCGGACGTGGTGATTATGTCGGAAATCACCCCTTACAACGCGGCGTATCCGGACGCGCCCAATCTCGTCAAGCGTCAGGCGCTGGAATGGTACGGCATTGAACTCAAATCCACCGGCCTGCCGGATAACATTCTCGAACTGGAGAGATATTGTGCGGAAAACGGCAAAACCCTGATTATCCGTGAGTGGACCATCAATAACTTCGAGAGTCTCGAGTCCAATGATTATGATCCTCCGGGCAGATTTCAGATTCTCGATCTGTTGAACGACCGCTGCCGAGTCAGGCCCTTTGCTTTTGTGAGAGATGCGATCGACGTATGGATTTCGCGGTCGATGAAAAAGGTCAATGTCTTTTTCCCGCCGTACCTTCGCTACGTAAAAGCCCTGAGAGAATTCGATATTCCCGTTTTTAAGTACGAGGACTTTTGCAGCGATCCCGGCGGCGTATTAGAACAGATATGCGACTATGCAGGAATTCGGTACGTTGACGTCACTCAATCTTATCACGGCTTCACCAGTGTGACCGGAGATAACCAGGCATCGAGAGGATGGAGTCAAAACAAAATCAGACTTCTGCCGAGAAAGAAGATACGGACAAAGAAGAAATATGCTTTAAGCAAATGCCCGGAAATGCGCCAAGCCAACGAACTCCTGGGCTACGAGCCGTATCACTACGACGAAGGAAAGCTCCGGTGGTTGTTTGACTGTGCTCTTCATAGAATCAAGAATCCTTTCCGACGGAAGCGGTAGATAGCGCGTGCACTGCGGGCAGGTAGATGGCGAAAGAGTTGTCAAGCCGGGTTATTCCCGTTTGAATTGTCTCAAAGATGTTCGTTTTTTCGCAATAATTACGGGATTGAAAACGTCTTATTCCTATTGGAAAGCCCCGGTGGCAGTGCGTATGCCGTGGCAAGTTTCTTGGATTCAATGTAAAGAGGGCTGATATTTTCGGAACCTCTTCTGTGGGACGCATAGATGACATGCGCGATACGAGAGGATCTGTATATTCCGGCGTAAAATTGGGCTTCCTTTTGCTGATGATTTGATGTAAAATTAGGTAAGCCTTGGAGATTGGAGATTAGGTATTGTTGATTTTGGTCAAATCGGGCATCGGGGGCATCTCCCGGCCCGCTCAAGGCTACCCGAAACGCCGGCCTGTGGGTTGTCCGCAGGGCAGTTGCAACAGCAACTCTGCATGGAAACACGAAACTCGGGTTTTGCACGAATCCGAAGAGCATTGCTCTAAGAATAAATGAAAAAAGTGTGATTTGGGTGTTACTGTTGCAAAAACCAGCCCACTAACCCCATAGGTTAGTGTATCCAGAAAACTGTTTTATGAGTAAATAAGGGGTTTGTGAGTGATTACAAAGTCGGTGGAGGACTATATGCTTCTCAGGTTACCGGGTAAAATATTTTTATGCTGGGTTCTTGGCGCTGCCGTTGCGTTTGGTCTCTGTGGTGCGTGCAGCCCCGAAAAGTACAAGGCTAAGGCGGACAAGGAAGTTTACGGGATAATCGATGAAAAGTGGCAGCCGGAATTCGGCAACAAGTCCAATTACATGATTGAAGACACCAATGTACCGGCCTCGCCCAACGACATCCAGGTCGAGAAAGCCGTGCCGGAATCGGGCGCTCTCAGTCTTGCCGAGACCGTTTCAATAGCTACAAAGTACAATAGGGACTATTTGACCCAAAAAGAACAGCTTTATCTGGCAGCTCTGGATCTGACGCTGGCTCGTTACCGGTTTGACCGGCAATGGTTCGGCATCATCGACTCCCGGTACACGAGAAACAGTGCCAATGAGAGCGTAAGTTCCGATTCACAGTTTGGTTTTAACCAGTTATTGGCCGATGGGGCGCAGATAGGCGCAAGTGTAGCGGTAGACTGGGCGCGCTTTCTGACCGGCGACCCGCAGACTTCGTTGGGCTCAGTGCTCACCGCCACGGTAACTCAGCCCTTGCTCCGGGGCAGCGGCCGCGAGGTCGTACAGGAGAATCTGACTCAGGCCGAGCGCAATGCCCTGTATCAAATACGCTCGTTCAATCGCTTTCGCAAGACTTTCGTGGTTTCGGTCATAAACGAGTATTATCGCGTATTGCAGCAGAAAGACAGCGTTGAAAACGCCGAAAGAAGTTACCGCAGCCTCCTTGAATCACAGAAGCGTCTGGAACTCGAATCTGAAGCGGGACTGGCCAGCCCGGCCGACTACGACGAGGCAAGGCAGCGAGCCCTCAGCGCCGAGAATTCGTGGATACAGGCCCAACAGCGCTACGAACAGGTGCTCGACCAGTTCAAGATAACGCTGACTCTGCCAACAGACGCAAATATCGTACTGGACCCGAATGAATTAAAGAGTTTGGCGGAAATCGGGGTCAGGCCGGTCGAATACACGGAAGAGATGGCAATCGAGACTGCGCGGCAATGGCGTCTGGATTTGGCCAACAGCAGGGACAGGGTTTATGACTCAGAGCGGAAAGTCGTAGTTGCAGCCGACAACCTGGGGACACAATTAGACCTTGTAGGCAGCGCCGGCGTAGACTCCACCGAAAGAACTCAAGTGGCAAGACTGCGTTTCCACGAAGGCACATACTCGCTGGGACTCAACGCTGATTTACCGCTGGACAGAAGAGCCGAACGCAATGCCTACCGCGAAGCATTGATCGCTGTAGACCAGCAGCAACGGAATTATGACGACGACCGTGATAACATAGATTTGCAGGTGCGCGACGCCCTCCGCGAACTGAGGACGGCAGCGGAAAGTTACCGGATTCAGAAAATAGCTGTGGAATTGGCCCGTCGCCGACTGGAGACACAGCGGTTGTTGCTGGAGATCGGACAGACCGACGTGCGATTGCTGCTGGAGTCGGAGGACGACCTCTTACGCGCTCAAAATGATCTTACACGCGCATTGGTGGACCACACTATTGCAAAGCTGAACTTTTTCAGGGATGTTGGCATACTACAGGTTAAGCCGGATGGGATGTGGGAGGAACAAGCACAATGACCTACCATAACAGAAAAGATATAGAAGTAGTAGCTGAGCGGCACCGTCGAGCCCGAGGAACTATACTGGCCGGCAAAAGAATGTGGATTATTCTGATCCTCGGGGTGATAGGTGTAACCGCTCTGTTAGTGCTCGGTTCTATTAAGACAAAAGGACTGACTTCCGAAAGCACCGTCCAGAGCACATTTACCGCCCGCCGGGACGACTTGATAATAACCGTTACCGAAAGCGGCAGCATCAATGCGCGTAATACTATCGATATCACCTGCCAGGTCGAAGCCGGACGTATGGGCGGAGGTGTCGGCGGCGGAGGCGTAACCATACTCGACATAGTCCCTGAAGGCACTTACATAACGCCGGAGGACGTGAATGAGGGCAAGGTATTGGTGGAGTTGGACTCCTCGGTTCTGGAAGAACAGATCGAGCAATACGAGATCGACGTTGAGAGCGCCAAGGCATCCTATACCGAGGCCGAGCAGGCACATCTGATCCAGGAAAAACAAAACGAAAGCGACGTTACGGCTGCCGAACTTGCGGTGAAGTTTGCCAAGATGGACTTTCAGAAGTATCTCGGCGAGGATCTCGCAGAAGAGGTAATAAACAAACTGGAGGCAAATCCGGACTCCTATATAGATGTCGCATCACTAATCAAAGATGTCCTGGTCGAAACAAACGATCCCAGCGATCCCAACGATCTGAACGATGAGGGGGGCGAAGCTTCCCAGATGTTGAAAGAGCTTGGGGACGCTATCCTTCTTGCCGATGGCCAACTGCAGAAAGCCACCGACGTTTTTGAGGGAACCCAGAGACTCTACGACGCAAATTACGCCTCGGCACTCGACTTGCAGACTGCCAGGCTTGACGTGCAGCGTTATACAGTTCAAAAACAAAGCGCGATCGAGGCTTTGCGGTTGTACAAGCGCTACGATTTGCCGAAAGAGGCCGAGAAGTACCTGAGCGATTATGAAGAGGCCAAACGCGAACTGGACAGGACCAAGGCCCGCGCCACTTCACTGCTGGCACAGGCCAAGGCCAAACTCTTAAGCGCCAAAGCAAGGTATGATCTGCAGCAAGCGCGTCTGGACAAGGCAAAAGACCAAATCGCGGCCTGTACGATAAGGGCGCCGGCGCCGGGCCTGGTGGTGTATGCCTCAAGCGCCGACGTTTTCAGGGGGCGACGCAGAGGAAACTCAAGGACTATCGCGGAAGGAGAAACGGTTTCCGAGCGCCAGAAAATAATCACATTACCCGATACGGCTGAGATGATCGCCGAGATTGCCGTACACGAGACGGATGTGGACAAAGTGCGTCCCGGCCAGAGAGCCCTGGTTACCGTGGATCCCTTCCCCGATGAGACTTTCAAGGCACGGGTGCTCAAGGTCACCCAGTTGCCCGATGCACAGCGCGGGTTCCTCAATCCGGACCTCAAGGTCTACACAACCCAGGTTTTGATAGAGGGAACGCATGAGTACCTCAAGCCGGGAATGTCGGCCAAGGTCGAAATCCTCGTCCAACAATTGAAGGACGTTATAATTGTACCGGTAACAGTGGTGGCAAACCGGCAGGGCAAGAAGGTGTGCTTCGTGTTGAAACCTGACGGTTCTGTCGAAGAGCGAGTAGTGACGACGGGCGCTTTCGACGATACTTTCGTGCAGATTGTGGAAGGTTTGGAAGAGGGGGAAGAGGTTTTATTGAATCCTCCACGAATAACCGAGACCGGCAGCGGACGTGAATCCCGTGAAAGATCGAAACGCTTCCAGAGTGATGAGCCCGGGGCCGGCCGAAGCACGCCGGATCAACAGCCAAGAGGACCGCGGCCGCAGGATGGCGGCGGACCGAGGGCTGGTGGCCCTGAGGACGGACAGCCCGAAATTACCGACGAAATGGCTGACCGTATATTGGGGATGATCGAGCAAAGGGAGCCGGAAGAAGCCAAGAAATTGAAGCAATTGCGGCAAAGCAACCCGAAGAAATTCAAGGCCGAACTCAGGCAGAAAATGCGAGCTGCGCGTAATAGAATGAGACAAGGTGGCAATCCCGGAGGACAAGGCGGCAATGCCGGAGCAAGACGTAGACAAAATCAGTAAAGCTAACGGGCAGACTCTCAGTATGGATCGGTTGTGCAAGAGCTATCAGCTCGGCACGATGGAACTGAAGGTCCTTCGCGACATAGACCTGAAGATCGAAAGCGGAGAGTACGTGGCCATCATGGGACCGAGCGGATCGGGCAAATCCACGTTGCTCAACATGATCGGCTGCCTCGACCGGCCGACAAGCGGGGATTACTGGCTCGGCGGCGAAAATGTCGCGCTTCTGGACGATGATTCACTATCGTTAATTCGAGGCGCCAGAATCGGCTTCATATTTCAGTCGTTCAACCTGATCAGCCAGTTGAACGTCGTGGAAAATATCGAGGTCCCGATGTACTATCAGGGTCGCACGGAACGAGAGAGCAAACAGAAAGCCAAAGAGCTGGCCGATATGGTGGGGCTCGGCAACAGGCTCGACCATCGACCATCGGAATTAAGCGGCGGCCAACAGCAGCGAGTGGCAATCGCCAGATCGCTGGCGAACGATCCGCTTATTATCCTCGCCGATGAGCCGACAGGAAACCTCGATTCGGCAAGCGGCATCGAAATACTCAAGATTCTCGGTCGCCTGCACGAGGAAGGCAAGACGCTGATCGTTGTGACGCACGATTCCAGCATCGCGAAAGACGCCGAAAGGCTCGTAGAACTTTTCGACGGCCGAATAAAAGGGCAGAATTAGAGGGCGAAACAGCAATATCATGTTCTTATTTCGTTTAAAACGTACGGCAAAGTTAGGCATCAAGAGTTTGTGGATGCACAAACTGCGCTCAAGTCTAACGACGTTAGGTATTATCTTCGGCGTATCTTCGGTCATCGCTATGCTCGCCATCGGAGAGGGAGCCAGCCAGGAAGCTCAGGCTCAGATCGAGCGTCTCGGCAGTCAGAACATCATTATCAAGACCGTTAAGCCTCCCGAAGAGCAGGAGGCAAGCGGTCAGAACGAGAGCATGCGGGAGTACGGCCTGACTTACGCCGACGCCGAGCGTTTTCGCAACAGCATCCCGAACGTGCAAGTCATAGTGCCGAGCCGTCTTATAGAACAGCAGGGGTGGTATCGAAATCGCAAGGTCGCCATCCAGATAGTCGGCACTGTGCCGTGGTATCCCGAGATAACGCCGGCGGAAATTCAACTCGGCCGGTTTCTTACCAGCATTGACCTGCACCACAAACAGGGGGTCTGCGTCGTCGACGAACAAGTAGTCGATGAGCTGTTCATGTTCGACGATCCGCTCGGACAGGATGTCAAACTCCAGGGCGACTACTATCGCGTTGTAGGCGTCGTAGACTCACAGAACCGCAAAGAGGTAACCGAAGCGCTGGACAGCGAAGCAACCGAGAGCAAAAGCAAGGGGGCCAACGTCGGCAACATCTACATTCCTCTTACTACGGTCAAGAATCGCTTCGGCGAAATAACCCTGCAGTTCAGCGGCAGCAGCGGACGCAGCGTAGAGAGGGTCGAGCTTCAGGAGATAACCGTCAAAGTCGGCTCTATCGACGAAGTCCTGCCCACGCGCGAAACCCTCGAGACCCTGCTCGCTCGGTTCCATAAAAAGGCCGACTATCAGGTAGTAGTTCCACTTGAACTGCTCAAGCAGGCTAAGGCGACCCAGCGAATATTCAGTATCGTCCTCGGCTCAATCGCCGCGATCTCACTGCTCGTCGGCGGCATCGGGATCATGAATATTATGCTGGCGACTGTCAGCGAGCGCACCCGAGAGATCGGAATTCGCCGCGCTTTGGGCGCAAAGAAACGCGATATCATTATGCAGTTCCTCTCAGAGACGCTGATGCTGACACTGCTCGGCGGCCTTCTTGGGATCTGTCTGGGATCGCTTATCCCCTTTATGGTGCAGCATTTCGGCAAGATGCCGACTGTCATCACCAGTTCTTCATTGGTACTGGCGTTCGGCATCAGCGCGGGCGTCGGCGTAATCTTCGGTATGTATCCGGCCTACCGCGCCGCGAACATGGACCCGATCGAATCGCTGCGGCACGAATAATCACCACCTGCGGCAAGATTAATTGACAACTTCCGTCAAGTAAACAGTGCTGCCATCGCCGGGCTTGTTTCCGACAGCCTGAAGCCTGCCGTTTTCATCCGAAGAGACTGCAATGTATGGCACGCGAATACGATCAATCGATCGATAATTTCCATGCCGTCTTTCGCCATTCGAGCATTCTGTCACGACTGCCGATCTTAAACGGAAATGTAAGACAAAGCCAGCCCAACATTCAGAGGTACGTACTCTTACCGTCCACCCATCTTAGACTTTACTTCACATTCTTGGAAGCCACGACTCAAAAAATTACAGGTGGTCATGGCCTTTTGTCGCCACAACCACCTGTGACCTAATTGTTCCTTATCTGTGGGTTTACGACTGTGCTGACTCTTCTTCGGTTGTCGTTTCTTCGGGCGTCTCAGATTTGTCTTCGCCCGGTTCTTTTTGGGCGTCCTTCTCGTCGTCCTCCGATTCCGGCGCTTCGTTGACATCAGGACTATCTTCAGGGCCGAAGCCGGGGCCGCGTCCGCCGGGGCCAAATCCGGGGCCGGGTCTCGGACCGCGCCCTCGGCCCGGGCCATACCAACCGGGACCACGACGGGGACCGGGGCTTTGATCATCGTCAGGATCGAAACCGCGTCCATACCCGCGGCCGCGCCGCCTGTCCGGGCCGTACTGTTTTGGCTCCTTATCGGGACATCTGTTCCGGTCGTCGTCGGGATCTAACCACGGGCCTCTGCGATGTTCGAATCCGGGCCTGCCGTATTTTTGGAAGTCGGGCCTGCCTCGGAACCGCGGACCGAAGAACGGTCTCGGACTCCACGCTCGGCCTCTTCGGGGACCGAAATCGGGCCTTTGCCACCGTCGAAAACCCCATGCGCCTCTACGGCCGAAATTGCGTCTGGGACCAAACTGATATCCCGGCCCGAGATCGAAATACACTCCACGCCGCCAACCGCGGCCTCCGCCCGGCCTCATCATTCGGGGACCGCCGAACCCGCGCCGGCCGCCAAAGGGTAATGCAGGACCTCGACCGGGGCCCATCGCTCGAGGCCCTCCGGCCCCTGGACCTCTGCCGATTCCCTTTCGACAATCGACTCTGCCCCCACAGTGAGGGCATACATGTTGTGGCACACTTTGACCGCGACGTGCTCCCCAGCCGGGATTGCCGCCCATGTACGGACCTCTCTGCTCCATGCGATCTTGCCAATGGGGGCCTTCAGCCGCCCCGTTGTCATACCCGCGACCCTGGCCGGCGAAGCGACGACCGCCTCTGCCGGGGCCTGCAATTACCAGACCGGCCAGAACCAATCCCGTTACCACTATAACGGCCACAGCTTTGAATCTCCTGGTGCTCATTTTTGTCTCCTTTCTTGACTTTTTCATTATTCGCTGCTTTTCTCAGCCCCGCTCGGGGCCTTCTAACAAGTTAGTGGCGCAGAGTCCCGCCCGGTCACAAGGTTTTGTGTGATTTTCTCAAAAGAAATGTCCCCGAAGCCTGAATGAAGGCCACTGTCACACGAAATACCGCTGTGCATTATTTCATGCCGAGTTTCTTGCCCGTTTCCAGCAGCAGTATGGATTCATCGATTCGCCGCTTCTTCGTTGCGGGCCGTTTCGCAGCGCTAACCCAATCCAGATAGTGCCTTCGATAGCTGGGTGCGAGTTTGTCGAAGTGCTCCTTCGCCTTCTTGTTGCCGGTAAGCGCCTCGGCAAATTCCGGCGGCACAGCAAGTTTCCTCGGAGTCTTGCCGGCATAATTCTCACTGAGCCAGTCGCGCCACTTTTCTCTATCAACGAAATATAGTTGCCTTAGAGCCATATCAAACAAAACTCGTAGTTTCATCGAGTGTCTTTTTGCTCAGGGCCGGGACCTTTGCCCCTTCCTCGGGGTGTCCAACCACCAGTATCAGCATCGGCCGTTCGTTCTCAGGGCGGTCGAGTATGCGATTCAGAAATCCCATCCTGCTCGGCGTATAGGGCAGCGAAACCAGCCCGGCGTTGTGGATCGCCGCTATCAGAATCCCCGTCGCGATACCGACAGATTCACGCACATAATAGTGCTTAACCTTTCGCCCGTCAGGCGATATGCCGTAGCTTTGAGCGAATATAACAATCAAATACGGAGCCATTTCCAGAAAAGGCTTGCGCCAGTCCGTACCAAGATCGGAGATAGCCCCAAGCCACTCTTTTGGACCCTGCTCTCTATAGAACTTGTACTCTTCCTTTTCCGCCGCTTCCCTAATCCGCCGTTTGACTTCCGCGTCGCTCACGACCACAAACGACCACGGCTGCATATTAGCCCCGCTCGGCGCAGAACCGGCGGCCAGCAGGCAATCCTCAATCACCTCCCGCGCCACAGGCCGGCTCGAAAAACTGCGCACACTCCGCCGCCGCCGCATATCCTCCCGAAAAGACGCCGCCCGCTCAGCCGTCTGACCCGGTGGATATTCACGATATGAATCGAACGGAATGAATTTATCTATTGACATCCTAACTCCATGAGCCCTGTCGTTCCCGCGAAAGCGGGAGTCCAGACCGGGTGACAGATCACTCATCCGATCCTGCCGTCACCGTCAATATCGAGGCCGTGGATTTCCTCGATCTTTTTAACTAATTCGCGTAAAGTATTCTGGGTCGCGTCAAGCTGCCTCTCAAGAAATTCAACCCGATCCTCGACCGAATCGGATTTCCGCTTCTGGCCATACATCATTCCCGTTTGCAGCACTTCCCAAAGTATTCCCATTATTCTCCTCGATCAATTAGCTTTCGAAATACACGCCGCCCTTTACCAACGCTGCTCGCAGGTCAGTGTAGGGCAGGTCTCGGGTGCCGCAGTTCTTTTTGGCGCAGAGTGCTGCGGCGGTACCGGTTGCCTGGCCCTGGGCCATGCAGCTTACCGTGTTTCGAGTGGACATGTGCGCTCGGCGGTCGGAGGTTATCATCATGCCGGCGCAGAGCAGGTTCTCGATTCCCGCGGCGCGAAGAGCCTTGTACGGGATGCCGTATGTGCCGCCGTTAGCAATCTGGTATCGCGGCGCGCTGTCGTGGAAGCCGTAGGCCATCACGTCGTCGTCGAAGTGCCTGCCCTCGATGACGTCCTCATGGGTTATGTCGTAGTCGCACGTGATGAGCCTGCCCCGGCGGATGTTCAGTGTCGGGCTGGTTCGCGCCATGAAGGCCTTTTCGCAGCCGGGGACGTATTTTCTGAACAGCTCGACAGCTTTGGCCTGGCGCTTTCGCACCTCAAGCTCGGCCTTGGCCATATCGTCGCGATTGAGAACGCTGCCGGGGACCTTGAAATTACACTTTACGAACATCAGATAATTATCGTGAACGGTGGTGATCATCGAAGACATGCCGATCTTTCTCGCCTCGGCACTGAACTCACCTCCGAGGCCGCCGTTGAAACGCACGACTTTGCCCGGCTCGCCGCTTCGTATGCCGTAAGCTATCTGATTGGATCCGCCGTGCTCTTCGAGATGCGCCAGATACCCCTCTAAATCCACGTTTGCAAGACCGATGCTGTTGCAGCAGGCGTAGTCGTTGGGGACTTTGTAATCGGCCCCGGCAAACGCGGCAAGGTCGCCATAAGCCGAACAATCGATGAACGCTCTGGCGTAGACCGCTTCTCTGCCGGATCGGCTGTCGATGATGGCGCCCCTTATGCGGCTGCCGTCCGTGATTGCCCCCGTTAGCAGCGTATTGACGGCGATAAAGACACCTGCTTGGTCGAGCATCTGCATAGTGACGAGCTTGTACATTTCCGTATCTATCGCCGTGCAAACAGAATCGTAGCTATATCCCCTGAGCATCTCGGCATGTCCCGAGCACGCGCCGATAGCTATCATCCGATCGACAACTTCGGAGGGGATTCCCTGCACGACCTGACGCTTCTTTACTGCCGGAAAGGCCTTCCAGAGATTGTAGAAGCTGTGAAGCGCCGTGCCGCCTTCGGTGACGGTCCCGCCGGTATAGCCCTTTCTCTCGATCAACATGGTCCTGGCCCCCTGCCGAGCGGCCGCGAGTGCCGCCACGACACCTCCGGTGCCGGCGCCCACGACCACGACGTCGAATTTCCTTACCGGCAGTTTTCTGGCCGGCTCCTCGTAATACTCACCCGACCGACTCTGCACGCGCGCCATGCTTGCTTTTGGCAGTCCTGCCAGAGTACCCACTCCCAACAACACGCTGTTTTTCGAAAATTCCCTACGATTCATTAATGTCTCCTTTCTGAATTACGCATCGCTTCGCGATGGATTCTACAACAGATTCCTCGGCTGCGCTCGGAATGACGCAAGCGTAGCGATGCAGGGCATTATAGCAGCGCCCGGCCTTTACTCTAAGCATATTAATCGACGTCCGCCGATGTGACAAATTCATAACCCCTGTATGTGAGTTGAAGTTTGCCGTCTATAATCTGAATATATTTCAAGCGGGACAGAAGTCTCAGAATGCGCGTGTCTGCAGACCGCATATCGATAGACCCGTCGTCGTCTTCGGCAAGCTTGCACAGAATCCACGCGGCTATGCTGATCTCATCCTCATCCGGCGGAAACCACAGCCACGAGCTGCTCGCGATTTCCCCATACGCCATCGCGATGAAGCCAAAGATAACCAGCGGCAGAGAACGGTATGGATCTTCGCAGTCGGTATCGTTGGTGAACGGAGTCTTCATGTATACGCGTCCGAACAAAACGAGAGTTGTGAAACCTGCAACGGTATAGAAGATCGCGAAAGTGTCAGGTTTTGTCTCAACAAGTGACGTGGCAAACGTCACATAAATCAAAATTAGCAGCACCCCCACACCAAGCAGCCATGTAAGATCGAAAAATCCCGGTCGCTCAGAAGAATTGAATCCTGACTGAACAAACGTCGCCATCGTGGCCATAAAGAGACTGAGGCATACATAGAATGTTCTGGCGTTTATATCAAAATCAGCATATCGGAAGATAAATGCAATCATTATCATGAGCGCAACGCTGACCAACGCAACGAAGAAAGGCGTACACAGAAGCGTCAGCAAAGTATAACAAATCGCATCCCGGCGCTCCTTCTTCATTACCGTCGCGAGCCGAGGCTCCATTTGTTGCATGTCAACTTTGTCCGGCGCCTTTGTCACCGTCTTTCCTTCAACGCCCTGTTATATATTACTACTTCGCCGTGCGCACGTGGGCCGCCCCTACTATTGCCAGCACGTCGTGTATGTCGCAAACTCGCAGGACATTTAAGAACTGCGGCGCACCGGTGTCCATGTGCGACAGCGGCGGATCTTTCACCGCAACGCCCGATATGTCTTGCTCCAGCAGAGCGGCATATGCCGCCAGCGCCCCGGCCGGGCCTTCTCCGAGGACGCGTACGCGAACGTCGCCTCCGTATGTGCCGCGCAGGTAACGGGCGGTTGCGATGATGTCCCACACGCGGCCGGTATCGACGGTTCTGCCCAGCAGGACGTGGGAACGCTCGACGTAGTTCGGGGGATTCTTGCGTGTCCATCTGGTTTCGCCGACGCCTCGCGGCGTGCATACATATACGCTATCGCCGTCTTTGCGCTCGCTCTGCATCCAGTCAAGGCCGGCCTCGTCCGTGCCGGCATTGCGCACAACCAGGAGAATGCGCTTGGCATTCGCATTCCCGCCTGATTCTCCAGCACGCCGCAGATAGACTTCGATGCCGGATTCGGATTCGAGCTTTGAATGGCTCGAGTCGGTCTGTTCAAGCAGCTCAGCCGGTGGAATTCGCTCGGGGAAATATCGAAATGTTATGCGGCGAAGCTCGGCCAGAATCCCCCTCTTCCAGGATTCGTATTCGTCCCTGCGAGGCGGAGCGATTTTCGCCATCGGCACTAAATGCCGGTCGATCGTCGTGTTTAATTCATCTTTCGGGATGTCGGAATCATCGGGAAAGACCCGAAGTTCCTCGGGTTCTATCGGGTAATGCCTGTTTCTGCCGCTGCGGATCACCAAGTCCACCTCACTATCGGTGACCGGTCTCGGGTCGTTCTTGAGGTGCATGTTGATAAAGCGAAAAGCCGCCTTGCGAATGTCCTCTCGGTATGCGTGGCCGCCGATACTGACCATGCTGTCTACGTAATGACTCTTGCCGTAAAGGCTGTAGATTCTTTCCAGCCTGTTTATGACGCGTCGGTTGGCGTCCATCGGGAAGATGCGGTCGGCGTCGCTGTTGGTGAACAGCATCGGCCTTGGCGCGATCAATGCGGCGATGCGCGTCCAGGGCCACTGGAACGTATTATACAGGAACATGCAGTCGCAATGGCCATTTATCACACGGTTTGTGACGTAAGACGGCAGGTCCGCCATCCCGCTAACCGGCACGGCCACTGCCGCTCGCTCATCAGCCGCGGCTACCCAGAACGTTGCCGCCCCGCCACCGCTTATGCCCGTCACCGCGATCCGCTCGGGATCGACGTCCGGTCGGCTGACAAGATAATCGATGCCGCGAATCCCGTTAAGGCACTCGACTCCGGCCGACGTGTAACCCCGCGAGTGCCACCACCAGCGCTGCTCTCGATAGGTGCCGTGGTGGATAGCCGCGATCTCACCCAATTGCAGCGTATCGACCGTAAGGCAGATGTAGCCATGGCGGGCGAACCAAATTCCGTGCGACTGGTACGCCGTTTTGTTGCCGTTTCTGCCGCGATTGGAATGCCCGCAGACGTACAGAACCGCAGGCAGGCGCTGCCCTTCGGCGATCTTCTCGGGCCGGTAGAGATTCGCGGTCACATACAGTCTCGGCATACTCTGATAGTGCAGCATATCAACGACGTAGCCATCCCGTTCGAGCGTGTCGGTGACGGTTGCCTTCAGAGGCGTCTTCTCAGGCATCGGCCACAGCCCCAACATGTGGAAATATTCCTCTTTGTATCGAGGCAGCAGCTTCTCCCAGCCCTCGACAGAATCAATGCCCTCCATAAAGTTATCGTGAATCTTCTGCGTCTCTCGGGCGAGATACTTTTGGATCATTTCGTCGCCCGGCATCCCTGTGTCGGGCTCGCCGTACTCCTGCCCGGCGACGGTGAACGTTAAAGTCAGTACAATTGCCATCGTGTGCCAAATTCGCATGATTGAGCTCCTTTCAAGTTTCCTCGCAAAATATTTTCATGCCGTTGGCGACCATTATAGGCAGAACCGCACGAATTGCAATCGACAGCCTCAACACAAACAAAATGCTTTATTGCGAGCAAGCTCTCTGTTACACTGATCCGGTTACTTCACAGAGTTGTGGTCAATTGAAAGGACGAACCATGAAACGCGAGACACTTCAAAACAGTCAAAGGCTTACCCGGAGAAACTTCATCAAAACATCAGGAGTAGTCGGAGCGGCTGCGATGTTGGCCGAGACAGACAAAATGTTCGCGGGCGGCTCGGACAAAATCCGTCTCGGCCTGATCGGCTGCGGCGGACGCGGCACGTATGACACGACTAACTGCTTGAACTGCGCCGAGAATGTGGAGCTTGTGGCGATGGGCGACCTGTTCGCCGATCAACTCAACTCCTGCCGCAATCGCCTCACGCAGAAGCTGCCCGACAAGGTCAAGGTAACCGACGACACCTGCTTCGTCGGCTGGGACGCATACAAGAAGGTTCTGGCCAGCGACGTGGACCTTGTCATTCTAACCGAACCGCCCCACTTCCGCCCGGCACATCTTCGGGCCGCTATCGAGGCGGGCAAGCACGTATTTGCGGAAAAGCCCGTAGCGGTGGACCCGGTGGGCGTTCGCTCGGTGCTCGAGACGACAAAGATGGCCGACGAAAAAGGCCTGACCATAGTGGCCGGCACGCAAAGCCGCCGAATGGCGCATCTGGTCGAAGGCATGAAGAGGATCCACGACGGCGACATCGGCGAAATCGTCAGCGGCAATTGCCTGAGGATCGGCGGCGGAATGCTGAACTGGCACTCGGCCACGAAACAGCGCAAGGGCGGCTGGTCGGATATGGAATGGCAGATCCGGCGATGGCTTTTCCTGACCTGGCTGAGCGGCGACTTCATCGCCGAGATGCACGTCCACAATCTCGACAGAATGAACTGGGCACTCGGCTCGCATCCGGTGCAGTGCATCGCGCTCGGCGGTCGGCAGGTCCGCACCGGCCCCGAGTACGGCAACATTTACGACCACATCTCCGTCGAGTTCGAGTATCCCAACGGCGTCCGCGTCGGGTACATGGGTTCTCAGATCGACGGACTCAGCTATCGCCAGGATGCACGCATTATCGGCACGAAAGGCAAGGCATATACGCACGAAGGCGGCTTCGTCATCGACGGCGAAAAGCCGTTCCGGTACGAAGGCCCGAACCCGAGCCCGACGCTCAAGCAGCACGCCGATCAGATAGCCGCGATCCGCTCCGGCAAGCACCTGAACGAGGGCAGGCGCATCGCCGAGAGTACCCTGACGTGCATAATGGGCAGGATGGCCGCGTATACAGGCCGGGCCCTGAAATTCGACTGGGCGCTGAAAGCCTCGAAGCTGGATCTGAGCCCCCCGGAATACGAATTCGGCGACCTGCCAATGCGACCGGTAGCCATGCCCGGCAAAACAACACTGGTTTAGACACCGGGCGCACATAAAACACGAGCCTCACGGACCGGTGACGGTTAATCGCTCTTGGGATGGTAGCGGTTTCAACAGAAATCTGCGAGCGGTGCTGCCATCCTTGCTAAGATGGAAAACCAGAATGTCCCTTTTTGCTGTTGACTTATGCACGTCGGACCGTGTATCTTTACATCATTGTTTAACTGCCAATTGGGTTGCTCTGTCATAGGAAGAGAAGAACATTAGTTTCATAAGGAAAGGGAATACAATGTTGAAGTACGCTAAATTCTTGATGTTTGTTTTTTTAGGGTCGTCGATAGCTTGCGCCGGCAATTGGCCGCATTGGCGGGGTCCCAATTTCGATGGTTCCACCGATGAGAAGAACCTGCCGTCAGCTTGGAGCCGGACCGAAGGAATCGCATGGAGCGCCGATTTGCCCGGGTCTTCGGCAGCCACGCCTATTATCTGGGGAGATCGCGTTTTCATCTCAGGCATCGATGAGTCTCGAGACATGCTTGAAGCAATGTGTTTTGATCGGACTAATGGAAAGCTCCTCTGGCAACACGACATAACCGGGGGCACAAGCCGGGACAAGCGCAGTACGTTCGCCGCTTCGTCGCCGGTTACTGACGGCAAGGTCGTGGTCTTTTTCTATGCCAGCGGGGAACTCGTGTGTTTTAACGTCGGCGGCAGCCGCAAGTGGGAGCGGAATCTTCACGACGACTACGGAGAATTCGCGATCCAGTGGACCCCCGCCAGCAGTCCCACGATTTTCGACGATAAACTGTACATACAGGTTTTGCAGCGGGACGTCCCGGCGCGCGGTCACGGCATGAGAGACAGAGTTAACGAGTCGTACATCCTGGCCGTGAATCCCGAGACCGGAAAGACCCTGTGGCGTCATATCCGTCCGAGCAAGGCCGTTGCCGAGTCGCGCGAAGCATTCAGCACGCCGATACCCGAAACGATAAACGGCAGGCAACAACTGCTGGTAGCCGGAGGCGACGCGCTAAGCGGGCACAGCCTTGAGACGGGAGAGGAATTATGGCGCTGGGGCACGTGGAATCCGAGACGAATCGGCCATTGGCGGCTGGTTCCGTCACCTGTTGCAGCGGGGAATATCGTGTTAGCGTGCGCGCCGAAGAACGATCCAATCTATGCAATAAAAGTCAAGGGCAACGATGCCGACGTCGCATGGGCAAGCCGAGACGTGAAAGAGGTCTCCTCCGATGTTCCGACACCGGCTTACTACGATGGCGATTTCTTCGTGCTCAGCGACCTGCGAAAGCATCTTTCTCGAGTCGGACCGCAGACGGGCAAGGTCAAATGGAGCATCGAAACGCCCGGCCGTAGGAAATACGAGGCGTCGCCTCTGGCCGCAGATGGAAATATCTACATAATCGACCATTCGGGAGAAGTGGCCATAGTCGATGCGGCTAATGGAAACGTCCTGAAACAAATGCCGATGGACGAGCCCCGCGGCCTGAAAGTGGTTCGCGCATCAATCGCCGCCGCACACGGCAATTTGTTCATACGAACGACAGGCAAGCTATACTGCGTCGGCAAATAACGCCGGCCCCGAACACGAACAGCGAGGCGAATCTTTTTTTGCTATTGGGGATCAGACTGTGGCCACGCACCTATCCAGCGGAGTAACGCGGCCTCTGTTCACCTTAACCTCAGTCCGTGGTTCAATAATGGCATGTAATTTCCGACACTATATATTGGCCTAATTCGTCAAATTGCTTTTTGAACCTCTTGTGAAGAGGCAGCAGCCTTTGATAGCGTTTTATTTTGTCGGTATCCTTTAGTTCTTTGACATGGATGTCTTTTGGCAGTCGCCGTTTGATTCGATGAAAAGCACCAATGAACAAAATTCCTTGCCCGTGATCTTTGAGAGTCTCGTCTATTCTGGCGGCAATATGGGCGTCTCTTTTGTTTAGTAAGATACCCTTGACCAGTTTATACCTGATAAAGGCGGCAATCTTTTTGGTCGTCGATTTTGTCTGCGTTATCGCGATCAAGCTGTCGTGTTCCTGCTTAACCAGGTGCAAATCCTCGGTTTTGACCAGAGATGCACCCCTTTCGAGAAGTCTTAACAGCAGTTGATAGTTCTTGCTGCCGGCCCCGGCGGTTTCCTCTACTATTCTGCGGCC
Source organism: uncultured Pirellulales bacterium (assembly GCA_964598225.1). GTDB lineage: Bacteria > Planctomycetota > Phycisphaerae > Sedimentisphaerales > Anaerobacaceae > SG8-4. The sequence continues at coordinate 17,294 of CAZRBG010000056.1, read as the reverse complement.
TATTTCGCCATCGGCAACCATTCCATCCTGATACACTCTCATACCGTCCACATCCACAGAATCGAAATACCGCGACACGGCGTCCCAGAAGCCCTCAACCGCCTTTCTGTGCTCCAGCCATATATCTTCACCCAGGTGCTTGATCCCTCCTGCGGCGACGTCCTCGGCAATGGAGCCGAGGTCGGCACTGGAATGTATCACGGGCACGTAAATTAGCGTTCTCATAAGAAATGTCTTTACAATTTTGCTTTCGTTTCGAGCCGTTCCGATCTCTCTCGCAGTTCTTTGTTGCGCTCTAATTTCCGCTTCAGTTCCCTATTTTCCCGCTCGAGGTCTTCTTTTTCGGGCTTGGCAGAAAGGTATGAATCCTGCTGCCACCAGTTTATCCCCATTTCCATCGCTCTGTCTACTGAAGCGACGAGCAGCCTGATTTTTATGTTGAGAAGATCGATATCCGCCAGTTGAATCTTAATGTCTCCTGCAATCACAAGTCCCTTATCCAGCACCCTCTCGAGGATGTCGGCCAGATTCGTTGCGTCAACCGAATGGGCCATTTTTTGCTCTGACATTTCTGCTTCCTTACGAGACAAAAACTCCTGATTTCTAAATCATGCCCTTACATCAAATCTCCCAAGGGCCCCAAACTCAGGTTCAGCTCTTCGTCCTTGAGGCCGAACGTCTCTTTCAGTTCTCCCATTCTCTGTTCCAGTTTCATCAGGGTCCGGCCCACCCGCTCTACTTCATCCTCGCTGAGCGAGCCGGCGTCAACTCTTCTCATGGCCTGTTTCTCCAGCAGTTTTCTTATCAGCTCTATCAGCGTGAGCACAAGCCTGGCCAATCCCTTTTCCACGTTCTCGGGATTCGTATCGATCTTTGGTGGAAGAATGTTTTGAGGTTCTTGCGCTTCGTCGGCAAATTCTTCCGGCGAATCGGTCTCGACTGTTCCGTTTACGATCATAAACCGTCGGCTCCTGCTAAAATTTGGGATTCGGCCTCTTCCGAGAAAAGATTGGCCCGTTCGCGATTTCCTTCGAGACCGGGCCGTTCGGGCGAGGCAACGAAGTTATAGGCCGGCCAGGGCCCGCTTAACAGAAACTTGTAACGGGGATGAGAATTCTGTACGCGCCAGAATGTTTCACGGAAATCACGCTCCTGGGGTCTTTCCACCAGATAAACAGCATCCAGGAGCAAATTTTCGGTCTTCAGTCTCCGAAGTTTCTTTTCCGCCGCGAACCTGTCGAAAAAAGTGTCCATAATCTTGATGAGTTTATCCGCCTTAGCTTCAAACTCCTTTTCTACTCTGTAACTCGCAAATTTCTTTTCGATGAATCTTGTGCCAGGCGAGGCGCTTGGCTCGGGATCCGTCTGCTCGTCACGTTCGAGCGCGTCAATCATTTTTTGTTTTATTTCGTCGGCGGGCCAGATGACTTTTACGCCGAACTCGATCTTGTTGCGAAGTCTCTCAAGATTCTCCTTAAAGTTTGCGTAACGGCTTTGCACCATCGAACGCAGGTCATCGCCGCTCCTAAAGACGGTCCGAAATCTTACGGGCAGAACGGTGAAATCCGCCATAACCTTTTCCACTACCGCCTCATGCTTCATAACATTGCTTTCGGTTGCTTCCTGAGCGGCGCCGTCGGTCTCGCTGACGACCGCGCCAATGTCACGGTAAGGAATATTGAAAACCTCGGCGCCTTTCAGGCCGTGCATGGGGCTTTCTATTTGGTTGTTGGAGTCTATTATCGCGTACAGATAGAGCTTCATCATTTTCCCGCCTCCTGCATCGAGCTGTTAAAAGGCGAGCCTCTGAGCCTTTCCATGGTTTCTACGGAACTGAGCAGGACTTTCAGACCTATGTAAATCAAATCCACGTCCGCTACGGAAATGACTGCGTCTCCGGATACGACCACCCCCTTGTCCAGCACCCGGTCTAAAACCTCCAGCAGTGTAACATCCTTCGATTGCGTCATCGGGTCATGCACTTTTCACCTCTTGTCGCGATAAACCACAGAAGTTGTAAGGCGGCCAGGGGCCCGTGCAATGCACAAAGAATCCGCTGTTTTCACCCTGTAATCTCAGTGTTTCGGCCATGCCTACAAAATTATTCGCCTGCTGCTTGTCAACCAGGAAGGCGGAATTCAGAACCATATCAGCTTTTCCCCTCGACTTCGCTCGGGACAAGCTTTCGGTAACTTCTTTGGGCAGCACTTTGTTGATCCGTGCCTCTACGCTCAGTTGCTTCAGGGACCGAAAGCTCTGCTGAGCGAATTCCTCGATTTTCGCGTTCGCCGACCGGGTCAGCAACTCGGCTCGTTTCTTTTCGAGGAAGAAGGCCTTGCCGGGCGGCGACGATTTGATTTGATTCTCGATTTGCATGAGTTCCGGGTCGTCGACGGCGCAGGCGGCTTGACCGTTTTCCACCTCACAATAGATCTTTACTCCCCATTCCTCGCTGTTCCCCAGCCTGCTGAACATTTCGCGGAACGCGGCCCCGTATTCATCGAGCATGGCTTTCAGACTGTCATCATTGTTGAACAATGTCCCGAACTTGAACGGAATCACGCAGGCATTGCTCATCACCTGTTCTATGACTCTTTCATGCAGCGTCGCGTGAGTCTTGACCCATTGTAGGTCAGCCATGTTCCTTTTCAGACCCTCCTCGTCGAATTCGCGCTCGTGAACCCGAGCCGACACGGCATACAACCCTTTATGCTTGACAAGGTAGAGTCCATCCGCCGTATCTCCAATTCCCGTCAGCGTCGGCTCTTCATTTGTGACACAATACAAGTATACAAGCTGCTTGTCGGTCATCTGCATACCTCTTTTAATCTGTCAATACGGGATGATCCTGGCGTTCGTACGATTCGACTTGCAGGCCGTCATTCAGCCTTACAGAGTAGACGTTTCTATCCTGCACTTTGGTTGGGAGTCCTACCGACTTCAGAAACGAGTTGTCCTCGTAGACTTCAGCCTGTGTTTGCCAGCCGCCATCGGCTTTGACCACCTTAATTACCTTCACTTGTTCAACGTTGAGTGTGTCTTTCAGAAACTCAACGACTGCACGTCCTGTTTCTGCTACATTGGCCATTTTTGCACCTGTTATTCTTCAGACTGTGAAATAGCGTCCAATCGGTCCAGAAGTTCCGTTTCCTTCCGGCAATACTCCTGTTCGGTTATCTCATCCAGCTCGAATTTCAACTGTAACGCCATAAGATCCTCTTTTATGCGCCCCGTGTCGGTCAGTTCGTTTTCGGCCATGTCATCGAGCTTTGCCCCCAGCCAGACCACACCTTTAAGCGGAGCAAGCAATATGCTGTCGATCAGGAACATTGGTATTTCTCGGTTTCAATAACAAGATTGACAAAATTGAACGGCGGCAGCGGCCCGGCGTACTTGAAATTCACGTTCCCGCCGTACTCATCGCTAAGGCCCTCCACGCGGCGGTCGAATTCGGCTTCTTTTGCTTTTTCCACAAGGAACGAAGCATTGACAAGCATCAGCTCTCCATAGAGGGCGCTGGTTTTCGATTCCGCCGCAAGAGGAGACAGGGTATCGAGGATGTCTTCTCTGATGCTTTCTTTCTCCCGGTTCAGCGCGGCCTCGACCATTCGGCCTATCTCCATGCGTTGCTGATAGGTCTTTTCCGGCGGCAGGCCTGCGATCTTTTCCTTCAACTCCCTTATGTTCTGATATTTTTGAAGGATGTTGCCGTAAATCACGTCCGACTCGAACACCGCTTTGACTCCGAGCTCAGTCTTACCCTGCATCCTGCTCAGCAGCTCTTTGAAATCGTCGTATTCGTCTTCCAGGATGTTCATCACTTTTTCTTTGTCTTCGGTGACGGTCGCAAAACGCACGGGCAATACGGCACGATCCGACATCACCGTCTCGATCACTTTTTCGTGAGCAAGTGTGTTTTCTCTCGACACGCGATACTTCTTGATCTGTGCGCTGCTGACCACAGCGGCTATATCGCCGCAACAGACCGTGTGCACCTGGTCGCCCCGCCCGCCGATGCCCAACGGGCCGAACGAGTCAGGTCCCCTCGCGTCGGTGATGCAATATATGTACTTGCCTTCTTTCGTTGCCACATCCATGCTTATTTCTCCCATTCTTCCGGATAAATAGCAATATCGACGAAGTTGAATACGGGCAGCGGCCCGGCATACGCAAAGTCTATCCTTTCCCGATACTCATCGCTCAAATCGTCCATGATATTATCGAACTCCCTTTCTCTTCCCCTGCTCACGAGGAAAGCGGCGTTAAGACACATCTCATCGCCGATGGTCTTGTTGAGCTTATACTCCAGCGCCGACCGTCTCAGAGCATCCACTATCTCTTCGGTCTCGCGATCTTTCTTCTCTTGCAGCGCCCGCTTGACCATCTTGCCGGCTTCTATCCTGGCCTGGGTGTCGTGCCCGCTTGTATCATTCGCAATTCTTTCCTTCAATCGCTTGATTTTCGGATCGGCCTCGACAATCTCGCTGAAGACAGCATCCATATTCTTCCACGTTCCTTTGACACCCAATTCTATCTTGTGGTCCACCTTGATCAGAGTGTTCTTAAACTCTCTGCGCCGCCTGTCCAGAAGATTCCGCATCTCGTCGGCGCCGGAGGCGATAGTGCCGAATCGGACCGGAAGCACACTGTTAAATTCCCTCATGACTTCTTCGATCACTTTCTGATGAGTCAGCATGTGCTTGCGGTTTACTACGAGTCTCTGCGCGGGATAGTTACTGACAACCATGCTCAGGTCATCGTATCCGACAGTTAGCACCTCGTCGGCCCTTTCGCCTATGCCAATAGGGCCGAAATTTCGCTCTTGTTTGGTCTCGATGATGCAGTAGATGTACTTTCCTTCCTTTTCCATATCATCCCATCGTTGTTACCAGAACCGCATTCTTTTCGACAGCCTCTTCATTGAGGCGGAAGCCTTCGTCGTCTTGCTCATGGTCGGCAGCGCGATAGTAATCCAAAAGTATCCTGTACGCTCTTGCCATCTCATCGAACTTCTCTTCGATGTCCGGAACACCCGGATTCTTATCAGGGTGACAGGTCAGAGCTATTCTACGATGAGCCTTCTTGATCTCTTCGGCAGTCACGTAATCTTTTTCAAGGCCCAGTTTTCTCCTCGCCCAGTCTATCTCTTCAAATTGCGGCTTTCTTATCTCGAGGGTATAGAAGCTGTACGGCGGCAGCGGACCTACGCACCTGAAATTAAGCCTGCCTTCGAACTCTTCGTCGAGCCGGCCTACATGCCGATCAAACTCTTCCTGTCTGCTCCTATCTACGAGAAACGCGCCGTTGAACACCATTTTGTCGTCCATTAAGTCGTGGGTCCTCGAGCTGCAAGCTGCCCGGCCGAGAGCGGTTTGTATCCGTTCGGCAAACCCTTCTCTGTTTTTGTCGATGTGTTTCTTGACCAGAAATCCGATCTCCATCTGGTCGTCCACGGTGACGCCGCCTTTTTTGCTCAGCAGCGACTGTTTGAACTGCCTTATTTCATCTTGCTGTGAAATTTCCCGGAGGAAAGAATCGAAGTCGCCTATCGTGACCACCACATCGGTCTCTATCATGTCTTTTGCTTCGGCGAACACGTCCTTGATTGTCCCGTAGCCGGCTGCAAGAATTTCTCTTACCTGGTCATCACTTCGGGCATAAGTTCCCAATTTCACAGGTATAACGGCGTGTTCGGCCATCACCTTTTCGACAAGCCGCTGATGCCCGACGAGAAGCCTCGCCAATTTGTCTTTGGGCGTATTACTGTAGTCAATTACTTCGGAATCTTTTACTACGGCGGCCACATCCTCGTGTGAAATGGTATACGCACAGTCAGAAGTATCACTATCGCCGACGGCGATCTCCGAGTTTTTGAGAGCATGGTTACCCTCGAGACTCATAATCCCATTCAAATCGAAGAATCGTTCGGCGCCGGAGTCTATGACGCCGTAAATATACTTGCCGCTTTCACTCATGGCACACTCCTGTATTATCGAAAGTTGATTAGTTTGTGTTTTTCGGATAAGCGGCCCTTTGCTCGCCCCATGTCTTATATCGCGTTTATCTCGTGTTTGCCGTTCCGCTGCTTCAATATTTTAAGAGCCTGATCGAAATTACCTATGGCGACCGTGAGCTCTCCATTCGAGCCTGTTTTCTCTTCAGCCGCCCGCCGCTCAATATATTGTCTAACGGCGAACATCGCAGCCTTGCGGCATACGAACTCAATGTCGGAACCCGTACCGCCCTCAAGCTCGTTCGCCAGTTTCTTTAAGGCAACACCCCGGTCGAGCGGCTTATTCTTCGTGTGTATTTGAAATATTCTTTCTCTGGTTTTTGCGTCTGGCAACGGCAGCTCGAACAACAGATCGAACCTGCCGCTTCGCAGGATGGCCGGATCGACTATATCCAGCCGGTTGGTCGCCGCCAGGACCACGACTCCCTTGAGCTCCTCAATTCCGTCCATCTCGATAAGGAACTGGCTGATCACTCTCTCGGTTACGCGAGCACCGGCGCCGCCGGAGCCTCTCCGGGGCACAAGACTGTCTATCTCGTCGAGAAAGAGAATAGTAGGGGCTGCGTGTTTGGCCTTTCTAAACGTTTCTCTGACGCCTCGTTCCGACTCGCCGATATACCGGCTGATAAGCTGGGGCCCTTTGATGGAGATGAAATTGACCCCACTTTCATTCGCCACCGCTTTGGCCAGGAGCGTCTTGCCGGTTCCGGGTCTGCCATAGAGCAAAATCCCTTTGGGCGGGTTGGTATTGGCCCGTGTGAAAACATCGGGGTATTTCAGGGGCCATTCCACAGCTTCCTTGAGCTCCTGTTTTATGTCGTCGAGGCCGCCTACGTCCGACCACCTCACGTTGGGCACTTCCACAAACACTTCTCTTATGGCCGACGGCTCGATTTCCTTCATGGCCTCCAGGAAATTGTCCATCGTTATCTCCAGTTCCAGCAGGGTCTCATAAGGAATGTCCGACAGTTCGAAATCTATTTTCGGCAGGATTTCTCTAAGCGCGCACATGGCCGCCTCTCTGGCCAGGGCTTCCAGGTCTGCCCCTACGAATCCATGCGTAATCTCAGCGAGCTTTTCCAGGTCAACGTCTTCGGCCAGAGGCATGCCGCGGGTGTGTATCTCTGTGATCTCCAGGCGGCCGTACTTGTCGGGTATGGCAATGGAGATCTCTCTATCGAACCGCCCAGGACGTCTCAGAGCCGGGTCTATCATATTAGGTATGTTTGTCGCTCCGATGACGATGACGTGCCCCCGCGACTCCAGGCCGTCCAGCAGAGCCAGCAGTTGAGCGACCACCCGCCTTTCGACCTGCTTTTCGCCGCCCATGTCCTCGCGCTTGGGGGCGATAGCGTCGATTTCATCGATGAATATGATGGCCGGCGCATGCTTCTGCGCTTCTTCGAAGACGTTTCTCAGACGCGCTTCGGATTCGCCGTAGAATTTGCCCATCACTTCAGGGCCGCTGATGCTGACGAAGTAGGCGTCGGTTTCGTTTGCCACCGCCCGGGCGGTGAGGGTCTTGCCGGTGCCCGGCGGGCCGTACATAAAAACACCCTTGGGCGCTTCAATGCCGAGTCTGTCGAAAACTTCCGGGTACTTCAGCGGCAGCTCTATCATTTCCCTTATTCGTCGAACCTGGGCGCCGAGTCCGCCGATATCCTCGTATGAAACTTTGGCCTTCTCGAGCTTGCCTTCTTTTGACTTCATTCTGATCGACGTGGTCGAGCTTACGGAAACAACGCCGTCAGGGACTGCGCCTTCGACGATAAAATCGCAGGTCTTGGCGCCGAACAGCCGGGCTCTTATCTTATCCCCGGCTGTTAAGGGCAAACCCTCCAGCAAAGACCCGATATATTTGGCGTCCTTATCTTTTTGAAGCATGCCCCCGACGGTCAGCGGGGCCAGAGTGATTCTTCGCGCAGACCTGGCTTCGACGCTCCGGACTGTGACTTTCTCGTCAATGCCCGCTTTGGCGTTCTCTCTGGTAATGCCGTCGATTTGAACTATCTTCTTGCCCCTATCATCGGCATAGCACGGCATTACTTTGGCGGCGGTTTTTCTCTTACCTTCGATCGCTACAAGCTGTCCCACCTCCAGATCCAGATTTTTCATATCTTCGGGATCAATCCTGGCAATGGCTCTACCAACATCTTTGGGCAGCGCTTCGGTCACCTTGAATTGTCTCATTGTCGTATGCCTTTTCTCTTGTCTCAATTGAATAAGCTGTGCGTAACGTTTTCCAGTTCTCTCAGTCCCTTGACGTCATGAGGACGCGACGAGACGATTGTGGTGTTCATGCCGTCAAAGTCTCTTTTTATCTGTTGGATATATTTGTCCTGAACAGTTCTTCTTGCTTTGCAAAATCGGCAACCGTTTGCCTCTATAACATTATTGATTACTAACTGCCTGACCGCTATTCCATGCCGATTCAGGCTGCCGACCAGCCTGGAGGTCTCCGAAATCGCCATTTCCTCCGGAATCGTTACCGCCACGAACTCACACCTGTTGCCATCGCCGAGCAACCCCTGCATTTTCTTGATCGTTTTCTTCATCGTCAGCAAAAAATCGTCTGCGTCGTCCCCGTCATATCTGCCGGCGAAGGTTTCGACGATGCGTCTGTACTTCCATCTCATCTTTGCCATCACTTTGACCCATTCGTCGAGCAAGCGGGGCGAAGCCAGGAGCCTCATCGCGTGCCCGGTCGGCGCGGTGTCGACAACGTATTTGTCGAACTCGCGGCTGTCTATAAGGTCGATCATCGTCTTGAATCCCATGACTTCATCCATCCCGGGTATGGGCAATCCAAAAGCCGAATCGATGTCCTCGGAGTCCAGGTTCGTACCTGTTTCGAGAATATTTCTCATCTGGCGTTCATGTTCAGTCTTGAATTTCGCGAGAGCGTTTTCGGCGTTTGCTTCAAGGGCGCTCAGATTTTTCGCTCCTTTTACTTCCTGCTGCTGATCGCAAAGCTTCTGTCCGAGACTGTCTGCAAGCGAATGGGCCGGATCTGTGGAAAAAAGAAGCGTCTTAAAGCGTTCCGCCAGATGGAGGGCGGCGGCGGATGCACAGGTCGTCTTTCCCACTCCGCCTTTGCCGCCGAATAAGATCAACTTCGGGCAAGTGTTATCGAGTCCCTTCAACGCCATTCACTTTTTTACCTTGATTTCCAGTATTCCGTTGTTGTAAGAGGAAACCATCGTGTCCGCTCTAACCCTGGCGGGCAGCAGAACCTCCTTGTAATACTTTCTGTCTCCTGTTTGCGCTGTGATAGAGAGAATATCCTCTTTCAAGTCCAGGCGGATATCTCCCTCATTTACACCCGGCATCTCGGCATAGATGCGAATCTCGTTGTCTTCGTCGAATACGTCTACGATAGGCTCCCTTTGCTCCTCGACGGTCGGGCCTTTGGGAGTCGCCTTGACGTTTCCGAACGGCTCGACAACGGGCTTGCCGCCGACTGCCGTTTTCACGGAAACGCCGAAGACTCCTTTCATGCCTTCCTTGAGGTCGCTCAGATCGACCTCGCCTTCCTGTCTGATTTCACCGTCCGCCTGTTTCAGCTTCGCGGCCAAATCCACGAGGTTCTCAATCCCTTTGAACAGCCCGCCCAGGCCGAATGAGCCTGCGCCGAAGTCAATATCCGGGCCTTTGCCTTTGTCGCCTTTAGCCTTGGCCATTTCTTATTCCTTTAATATTCTTGATCATTTATAAACTCACGGACTTTCACGAATGCGCCCTCCGCCGGATCTGTCAATAATCGAGCGTCAACGTCTTGAGAGGTTTCTGAGGCCCACTCTCGCCCTTTTCTTTTCTTATCTGCGCCAGAGTTTCCTGCTGCAAAGTCTCGATTTGCTTGTTAATGATGCCCAAATTCCTCCTGACCGTACTCGTCCTTTTATTTAGAGAGGCGAGTTCCTTTTCCAGCCGACTTTTGTCCGTCGCCAGCACGTGCAACTCCAGATGGGCCGACCTTTCGACCCTTGGGATAGACGTGGCGCCTATGGACCGCACGCTCTTTATATCACTCAAACCTGGTAGCTGTTGTATCGATTTCATTCGGCCGAGCTCCGTTCTACACTTCAATCAGACTTTCTTCTTTCTGCGCTATTTCCCTCTGACCAGCGCCTGCGGGGTCTTTCCTATCTGTTTGTTCGGAAGGATGATCCCTGCCGCCTGGGGCAAGCTCCTCTGTCACAAGGTTTCTTACAATTTGCTTTACTCTGTCCTGGTTTGTTCTCGATCCGACCCTGCTTGTTTCCGAGGCCAGGATATCCTGACAGATTTGCCCGAACGCCTTCTTTGCTCGTGACGGCGCCAGCTTCCGCACTTTGAGGCTCCTGGCGATCATGATGCAGCCCCGCACAGTTGGAGCGAACTCGCACTTTCCGGAGTCTCTCAAGCCTCGCACGATGTTTACGATCATTTCCACGTGGGGCTGGGGCAATTTGGACTTGGCCCGCGTGATTGCCACCTCGGTCTCATAGTCGAAACAATCCAGGTCCATCGTAATCATTCTGTCCCGCAGAGCGTCCTGGCTTCGGTGAACGCCGGCGTACTCTTCGGGATTCGACGTAAAAACCGCCGTAAAATCCGGATGGACCTTCAGATAAGGCTCTTCCTCGTCTCTTGCCACCGGTAAATCCATCATCCGTTCCTGTAAGATGGACAGAAGAATATTATTCGCCTCCGGCCGCGAGCGGGTAAACTCGTCATAGACAAGGGTAAAACCATATTTGCAGGCTACGGTAAGACGGTTATCGACCCAGCGCTTGACCATATCCTCTTCCGTTTTCAGCACCTTTGAAATGAAGCGGTCCACGACTCGCTTTACGCGATAGCCGTGTTCGGCCCCGACCAGGTCCGAGGTAGTGAACTCTTCGTCTCCGTGAATCAGAACCACCGGCCGGCCGATCCTGCTGGCCAGGTGCATCGCCAGCGTAGTTTTGCCGGTGCCGGACGGCCCCCTCAAGTGAACCGGGAAGCCGGCCTCAATGTAGCAAAGTGCTCTGTCGGTAAGGTCCTTTACATAGTGTGTATCTACGAAATCCGGCAAAGGATTTGGCTCGAGCACAGTTGTTGTCTCATCAATCATTCGGTTTAATCTCCTGTGCCACGGAAGCTTCACGGCATACGCGGCACGTCAAAGGTCGTTTTACCTTGTTAGCGGCTCTTCCGGGCGCCGCTTTTGACTTTTCGCTCGGCGCCTTTATTCCCGGCCGCTTGCCTGCTTTTGGCCTTGCCCTGGGGCTTGTTCCCGGTCTTGTTCGACGTCTTCCCGGCGGGATGGCTCTTTTTCCCGGCGTGATTGTCGGTCTCCGTCGAGTCCGGTTTTCCCGTTCCGGCTAAAGCCGCGGACACTTTTCGCCAGGCATTCCGCGCCTGAGCCATATCGGCTTTATAGTCGTGCATGAGCTTGTCGGCATTATCCAGGATATTGTGAACTTCCGCCCGGATATCCTCTATCTCTTTGCTAAGCTTCTTCCGCGTGTCACTGGACATACGTTCCTGTTCTTTCTGGAAGCCGCCCACCGTCGAACCGACGTCAGTGACGAGCCCCCCAACGAAATCCGCCAGACTTTTCGCCTGTTGCTCGCTAATCTTCGTATTGTCTTTCTTGAACCGGTCCAGCATTTTTCGGGCGTTTCTTAACATACCCTGCACATTTTTCGACAGGCCCCCGGTGAAATCGGTCAAATCTTTGGCCTGTCGGGCGGCCATCTTTTTTCTATCTCTGGAGAATCCGTCGAGGGTCTTCTGAGTATCCGCCACCATATCTCCCACCGCTTTGAGACGAATGTCACTGGAGACAATAATGTCCCCCGCAAGCTTTTGCATGTTTTCAGCTACTGTCATCACCATTTCACTTCTTCCTTTCAAAACTACTTTTCGCTTTTTTCACTGATGATAGCTCTCATAAAGACAAGTCTTCGGGCGTCTGCCGCCCCTGCCGGCCCATAAACCGGGCCTGCTTCACTTCCGTACGTTTTGCGTTGAATTCGCCCAGCATGTCCTTTACTTCTCGGCACCTTTGTTCCCGGCCTGCGATACGTTCGGCTCGCTGCCGCTTGAATTCCGCGAGCATCGCCTTGAAATCCTGTATTCTTAACTCTTCACCTTTCGCCAAGAGATCTCTGAGCATTTCCGAAGTTTGTTGCTGTCCGCGTTCGAACTCTTTGATTCGCGATGCAACCTCGTTCTTGTTCTCGTCCTGCCTGTTGAGAATTTTTCTTATGAACTTTTGCAGCTCTTTGAGCTTGTCATTCTGTCCGGCAATCAAAGCGTCCTTGAAATCGCTCAACCCTTCTCTTAGTTGATGGATCAGCCTTGTTTGTTCCTGAAGATATTGTTGTGATAATTCCCTGATTTCCTTCTCATTTCGATCCAAATGTGACGAGATAACTTCCATCATCCGGTCAAAATCTTTTTTCCGCAGGGAGCCGTTCTTTGCAAGGCTTTCTTTCAGTTGGTCGCTGATCTTCTTTCGTTCGGCTTTTGTATTAACAAGAGAATCCTGAAAGTCCCGGAGGATTTGCCCGGTAGCTTGAAAGAACATTTCTATACTCCGAATCCTGGCTTCATAAGAGACTATTATGGCTTCAAGAACGTTCTCTTCGCAGATGCTTAGGGGCATTGTTCTTTTCCTGCTTGTTTGCCATTCTCTTGCTGATAAACAAGGAGCTTTCCTGGCGAGCCATGCTTTCTGCCCTCCACTGGGCGGTGCGTAAGGATGACCCGACAGGAACCCTCTCCTCCGCCTCTCGTTAGGCTGCTGTCGCAGTCAACCCGATCGCTTCAGCGTACTTCAGGTAGGTCTCGACAGAGGCCGCAACGACCCTGGCCTCAATAGCGAGCAGTTCAATGCCCACCAGCGAGACTCTCACCCAGGCATCCACGACGATGCCTTTGTCCAGAATCCTGTCTACAACTTCGACCAGACTGCTGGAACCAATGGTTTTTTCGACTGCCATGTTCAGTCTCCTTTCTCTGCTTTCGCAGAAAATAAATGAAAAGGAAGAAACGCACGCTACGTACGCGCGTCCAACGCGATTTTTGTTCATCTAATGGTTGGCACAGTGGGGCTATCGGCGATATTCAAACAAAGCTATACCGGTATATTCCCTGTTATCCCCTTCGTTTTTCCCTGCTTCCGCCCCGGGATCAGACTAACGAAATCGTTGGGTCCCGTCTAATTCCCAAGTCTCTCCGGGAAGTAGAATAAGTGCGGTACAACGTACGTCTAACAATTGAATCTTCGTTGTAAATATTGAATCAGGCCCGTATAACAGGCCGACCATTTCGCTGTACTCAGGACGGTTGGCTAACTGCTCAACCTGTTTGTCCATAGTAGCAAGCCGGTCGTTCCGTATTTTCTACCGGCCTCTTGCGATCCCCGGAGATAGTGTTATAGTATTGCCGGGCGCTGTGCTATGAATCGATCTCGAGACAGGACTGGAGAAATAGAAATGAATAAGACTAATACCCAACAAGCAAGGTCAATATCAAGACGCAACTTCTGCCGCTCGACGATGGCGGCGGCGCTGACTCCGCTCTTGGGCTTAACAGGTACGGAGGCACAAACGAACGACAAGGTAAAGTTGTATAAGAATCTGGGCGGCGGTCACATAGGCGTCAGAGCGAATCAGCGCCAGGCCCTGAAGTACGCTGTCAAGTACGGTTTTGACAGCATTACCCCGGACCTGGGTGAGTTTCAGGACAAGTCCGGCTCCGAGATAAGCGATTGGGTGGCTGTTATGAAGGAAAAGGGCATTCGATACGGTTCCGCCGGCCTGCCGGTCAACTTTCGTCGAGATCGTGCTCAATTCGAGAAAGACCTTCACCAACTTCCAAAACGTGCTCGAATTCTCAGACAAATCGGCGTTACACGTACGGCGACGTGGATTCTCCCGGGCCATCAGGAATTGACTTACCTGAAGCATTTCGAGATGCTCAGGAATCGCTTCGGCGAAACGGCAAAGGTGCTCAAGGACAACGGCATCAGCCTGGGCCTTGAATTCGTCGGTCCCAGAACGTCGCGGCAGCGATTCCGTTTTCCCTTCATCTGCACGCAGATGGGAATGATGGAGCTCGCCGATGCGATAGGTACAGGTAACGTAGGACTCCTGCTTGATAGCTGGCACTGGTACACTTCGCACGGAACCGTCGATGAGTTGATGCAGCTATCCGGCAAGGACGTCATTCACGTTCACGTTAACGACGCTCCGGCGGGCATCGACGTCGATAAACAAATCGACAGCCGAAGGCAACTGCCGGTTACCAGCGGGGTCATCGATATGAAGGGTTTTATAAACGCACTGGTCAAGATCGGCTACGATGGGCCGGTAGAGTGCGAGCCTTTCGACCGGGAATTACGCAAATTGGATAACGAAGCAGCGCTGGAGAAGACCATTAATGCGCTCGAACGCGTGTGGAGCCTGATTGAGGCTTAATGAAAGTATTAGGAAAGAGAACTTATTCATAGAAGACAAAGGCAGTTCACAAATGAAAACCGAAAATCTATCCAGACGATCATTTCTCAGACAAACAGCAGCATTCGGCACAGCCCTGGGCTTGGGGGCCTTGACGTTCGGGCAGGACCGCAAAAAGCAAAAGCCGAACGTTCTGGTCATCGTGGCCGACGATATGGGCTATTCCGACGCCGGTTGCTACGGCGGGGAAATCGCCACACCTAACCTCGACCGGCTCGCCGGCGGCGGTCTCAGATTCACTCAGTGCTACTCCACAGGCCGATGCTGGCCCTCGCGAACATCTTTACTGACGGGCTACTATCCGCAGCAGGTGCGTATGGACCCCCCGCGCGGCAGGCTGCCGGTCTGGACTCGCGTAATACCGCACTATCTCAAGCCCCACGGATACCGGTGCTATCATTCGGGCAAGTGGCACCTTCGAGGAGCGCCAAAAGCCATCGCGGACGGAGGCTTCGATCATTCGTACATTCTGAAAGATCACAACCGTTTCTTCAGTCCGAAACGGCATGAGCTGGACGATGAGAACCTTCCCCCGATTCCCGAGGGTACGGATCATTACGTCACGACGGCAATCGCAGAATATGCGAGGGACTTTCTCAAAGAGCACGACGAGAAACACCGAGACAACCCGTTCTATTGCTATCTCGCTTTCACGTGCCCGCATTTTCCACTACACGCCCTTCAGAAAGATATCGACCGATACAGGAACAAGTATCACGAGGGTTGGGATGTCATACGCAAACGGCGATGGGAATGGCTGCGGGAAAACGGACTTGTAAGCTGTGACCTGCCGCCTCTCGATACCGATGTGATTCCGGGCTGGAATTTCTCTAAGGAAAAACTTCGCGAGATGATCGGTCCCGGCGAGGCTGATCGAGCAGTGCCGTGGGCCTCATTAACCGAAGAACAGAAGGAATTTCAGGCAACAAAAATGGCGATTCACGCCGCTATGGTAGACCGGATGGATCGCAGCATCGGCATGGTGCTCGACCAGATCAAAAAGATGGACGCTTTTGAGAACACGCTGATCTTCTTCGTCTCCGACAACGGCGCCAGCGCCGAGCAGATCATTCGCGGCGACATGCACGACAAATCCGCCGCACCCGGATCGGCCGCTTCATACCTGTGCCTGGGGCCGGGATGGTCCACCGCCTCAAATTCGCCATTCCGCCTGCACAAATCGTGGGTTCACGAGGGTGGGATCTCGTCGCCGCTGATCGTCCACTGGCCGGCCGGTTTAGCCTCCCGCGGCGAGTTGCGCCACGATCCGTGCCACTTCATCGATATAATCCCGACCATTCTCGAGCTGACCGGAGCCGATGATTTCTCTGCCCGGTGGAATGGCGAGACAGCCGTGCCGCTACCGGGACTGTCCTTACTGCCGGCTTTCGCTAAGAATAACGCCGTCAAACACGATTTTATATACTTCCATCACATGAACAACCGGGCCATTCGGGTCGGTGACTGGAAACTGGTCGCCAAAGGCAAAGACGATCCGTGGGAATTGTACAACCTGAAGGAGGACCGCTGCGAGACGAATAATCTGGCAAGCCGATATCCCGAGAAGGTCCGGGAGTTGTCGACGCACTGGCAAGAACTGGAAGACAAGTACCGTCGCCAGGCGGGATTGCCACCTCAAAAGCCCAAGCGCCGCTGAAAAAGAGGATAGGAAGATAGGAAGATAGGAAGATAAGAAGATAAGAAGCTACGGTAGGACGGGCAACTTGTTGCCAATCCTACAAAGCTGATTGGACCGTAGGGTGGGGCAAGCCCCACCCTACAGAGCGTTCGCCAAGATCGCATCGCCGAGCATCTCGAGGAATCTGTTGTACTCGGCAGACGTAAATCGGCCGGGCGTGGAGTGCCTACCATCGGGTGAGATTCCGACGGAAGTCCGCACGAAAACCATATTGGCACGGACTTCAACACCTGCGGCATACAACGTGTGGATTACCACGCACAGATTCGTTTGGTAGCCCTGTGCCGCGTACACACCTCTGGTCGGATTGGTCCGCGGCGGCACATTCGGGAACCTCAGCACCGGCGGGTTCTTCGGCCCGTCGGCCGTCCATCCGCCATAGCCGTTGATCCACCACATGTACCCGTAACGACCCGGCGCCTCCCGGTAGCCGGCGTTGCGATTATGCGGCTCGATTCTAGCGGGGACCTGGACCGTAGTCGCTTCGTCAACGAACGACCGGCTTATTATCTGCTCTCCATTCCAGTTGCCGCGATTCAAAAATAAGTGACCCCAGCGAGCCAAAGTGGCAGCGCTCATAAACATCGACTGCGAGACCGGCCGAATGTCCAGGCCTTCGGGGTTGGACAGATCGATGTCGTGCTCTCCCGGATTCGGGAATTCATTCGACCAGCGCCAGCTATTGCGGGCCATTCCGATTTCAGACGCGACGAATTTCTCGTAGTAGTGACCTAGGCTGCATTTACTTTTCGGCCATGAGTGCGGCAGCTTGCTGAAATGATTGTAGATCAGTTTGGTCATGCAATAAGACAGAAGCTGCGGGGAAGTGTTGTAGGCATATTTGATTCCGTCTTCCTTATCGTCAGGGGTCTCCGGATCATCGAGCGTCTTTTCCAGATAATCCATAGCCCGCTGCAGCTTCGCCGAGTCAACATTCTCTTGCTCCGGCCGGGACGTTTGCCAGTTGTGGCTGGTCGCCGTCGCCGGCACCGGGAAATACATTCGGTCCGCCGCGCAGACAAGCGCACAGAAACACAGTGGGTAGTGTCAAGAATCTTTCGCACATTTTTGTGTAAGCTCTCTCAATCCGGTT
>CAZRBG010000055.1:0-38157 GCA_964598225.1 uncultured Pirellulales bacterium | reverse complement strand
TTCCGACGGAACTATCCCCATGAAATCGGGAAGTTATTTCGTGCACGATCCTTAAGGGCCACCGATGTATAAGTCTCCCACCAAAGGTGGCGCCTGCAGTGCCTTGCCCGCGCCGGAAACACTCCGGCCGGCGCTCAGCACGTTCAAGATGTCGAATACTGTCACCATACCCTGCACTTTTCCATGCCCGTCCATAACGGGAAAGCATCTGGTACTAAAGTGAAGCATATTTTCCACGATGGTCGCAAGCGACGTATTCGGGGTTATGGTCCGGACGGGCCTGGTCATTATCCATTTAACTCTGATCTGAAGCGTGGCATCATCCGATAGTCGACGCCATTTTGCGAAGATAGGTCGCAGATATGGACTGATTGCCCCGGCAATATCAGATTTGGATACAATACCGGTCGGCGCGCCTCCCTCGCCAATCAGCATATAGCCGGCGTTATGTTGCTGCAACTTCGTCAAAGCTTGCCCCACGCTGTCGTCCTCCTTGCCCCAGACAACGTCCTTTTCCATGATCTCTTTTGCACATATCGTCAAAGGCGTGCGAGCGTACTGCTCCGGAAGAACCGGCGGTGTATCCGTCTCACGAGCGTCTTGCTCGGCGCGGACCTCTGGCGCTCGGTCCACAGTGCCTTCACCGCAGGTATCTTCCTCGGCCGACTTCCGGTGCCGGTCCTCTTCGTCAGCCTGGTCATCAATTTCTCTGTCAGCGGTCACTTCAGACCCCTCTTGTTCCCTTTTCTCGCTCGCCTGCCTTGTTTCCTGTTCGGTTTCCTGCCTTGTCTCGGCTTGCCCGCCGGAGTCGGGCGAGGCCGCACCGGATTTGCAAGTATCGTCAAAGATTGTCTTTGGGAAAATAACGCCACAGTTGAACGTTGGATAAGAGCCGACCGTTATTTCGTAAGGGACAATAGTACACTCTTCGCCGCTCGCCAGACCTATAGTTTCCTGCGGCTCATCCCACGGCTTGCCGATAAAGGTGTGGCTCTGCACAAAGTGACCATGACCTTCCAATTCCTCACGGAAAACCCTGTCCCATGAACCCACCAGCAGGTTGCCGATCTCCTTTACGGCATCATTCATCGCCTCAACATCTTTGATCGAGCCGCGTTTTATCTCTTCCAGAATCCTTCGCTCCGGCATCATAACGATCAGACCCGACAGCGTGAATAACCCACCCTGGTCGAATACCAACTTGAAAACGCCGTCCAAAGCGCCCTCTGCTTTGACGGAGTTGACAGCGACCAGCTTCTTGAAACGCTTCTTGAGGTCCTTGGCCGTCTCAATCGCCGGTTCCTGCTGTACGGATCTCATATCCGTACCGAACATGCCTGACATGTCGTCACAAAACGCTTCAAATGCCTCGGCCGACAGTTCAACGGCCCGTTTTTCAATTGATTCCTGTGGCGTTTCCATATCTCCGGTCTTGTTGCCTCGCCTCTAAACTAATAGTGGTTTTTCCGGTACAATAGCCATAGTTCAGCGATATATTCGTCCTGAAACATGGTTTTGACTAAGACCTTGCATGCTCCCTCGCCGAGGGTGTTTTGCAGTCCTCGTCCACTCACGACCGTTGGAATGGAAACTTGGACCTCGCCGAGGCTGTCGCGCAAATGTGATTTCATATTGCCCATAATCATATTCACGACTTCCCCGATCGCATCGCAAGTTTCCTCTTCGCTGATTTCCTCAGGGCCATCCATTCCGAGCATATTCGCTGCAATCGTTTCGGCGCAGTTCGTGCCGCAGCAAAAAGACAAGCACCCGTCGACGCTGCCCTTGAATGTAATCGAGCCCAGTAGAGTATCACCTTCGACTGTCTTATTGGGCTCGGAGGCGGCGTGGACGTCCATGAAGATCATAGTCTCGAAGACTTCCCTCGTCGCCGCCATCAGCGCATCTTCTGCACATACGTCGCTAATCATTTTACATCCTTTCCGAGTCGGTGAAAAAACAGACAACTCAATTCATAAACGGGGACAATTCCTCCTGGAATTTCTCAGGTGTGAACGGCTTGGTTATGTACCCGTTTGCACCATCGGCCAGGACGCCTTCGACAAACTCCTGAGAGCTCTCAGTCGATACAATTACGATTTTTGTGTCCGCACAGGAATCAAGCCGGCGCACTTCCTTGATGAGCTCCGTACCGCTCATTTCCGGCATATTGATATCGCAGAGCATAATATCAACACCGTCGGCGCCCAACTTTGAAAGGGCCTCTGCGCCATTGCCGGCTTCCTGCGTTCGATCGAACTCCAACCCCGACATGCGCACCGTCCGCATAATGATCTTTCGCATCGTCGCCGAATCGTCAACTATCATCAATGATTTGGGCATGGCAATTCCTCTCTTTCATTTAATTTCATGTAAGACATAGTCGAGATCGCTTAGGACATCAGTATAATCTGTCCGCACTGCACGATATTCTTATGATGCCACTCCAGGCGGGCCCGAAGGCCCGCCTGGTAAACAAAATGAAACTTGGGACTATGGGACTAAATTAACTGTTAAACTCCTTGAAATCGTTGCCGCCGTTATCGTCGAACGGTATCGTCTTCTCGGCTGCCAACGGGGCGGCAGCTTTCTGTTCCGGTTTACTGGTCGGACCATTTGCTACGTGGTGAAACACATGATCGGATTTGCCAAGCTTATTGCGTTTGTTAGACTTGGGCCTGGCAATCTTAGTTGTGTTCGTACTTTGACTGTTGCCCCCGACAAGAGCGGCCAGTTGGCCGACTATATCGTTCATCGACTCGGCCTGAGCACTCAGTTCTTCAGATGCACTTGCACTTTCCTCGGCGTTGGCGGCGTTCTGTTGTGTAACCTTGTCCATCTGGCTCACCGCAGTGTTGACCTGGTCGATGCCCTGAGCCTGCTCGGACGAAGCGGCTGCAATCTCGCTGACAAGATCGCTTGTTTTGCCGATGCTCCCGACTATTTCCCCGAGCACCTTGCCGACTTCACCGGAAATGTCCACCCCATTTTTGGCATTCTTGACCGATTCTTCGATCATATTTGCGGTGTTCTTGGCAGCCTCGGCCGATCGCATCGCAAGGTTGCGAACTTCTTCAGCCACAACGGCAAAACCCTTACCGGCCTCACCCGCGCGGGCAGCCTCGACTGCGGCGTTAAGAGCCAGCAGATTTGTCTGGAATGCTATCTCATCGATCACCTTGATAATCTTGGCCGTCTCGTCGGAGCTTTTCTGGATATCGTTGATAGCTGTGCTCATCCTGCCCATCGACTCATTGCCGCCATCGGCGGCTTTTCGAGCATCGGTAGCAAGCGTGTTGGCTTGCTGAGCGTTGTCGGCGTTCTGCTTGGTCATCGAGGACATCTCTTCGAGACTGGATGACGTTTCTTCCAGACCGGCCGCCTGCTCGGTGGCGCCTTCGGCCAGCGACTGCGAGGCGGACGAAACCTGACCGGACGCAGAAGCAACCTGCTCGGAACCTTCGGTAAGGTCTTTAATGATCCTGGTGAGCGTACGAGTGATACCGAGAACAATAAAGAACCCTATTGTAAGTCCCGAACCAATTCCAATAATACTGACTGTGAGCATCAACAGTCTTGCGGATGCATAATTCTTATCGCTTGCCTTTGCATCGGCAGCCATTTCTTCATTGCTTTTCTTGACAATGTCGGCCATGAGCTTCTGGCATTCATCAGCCAATTGCCGACCCTGACCGGTCGATAGTTCAAAGGCCTTCTGATTTCCGTTCTCGCGGCTGGTCGTCCTGACCTCTTCGTTGGCATCGAGGAATTTGGCCCAGGCAGTTTTGAACGCAGCAAGTTTGACCTTTCCCTGGTCGCTGGCGGTTTTTTCCATCTCGGCGACTTTCGAATCGAGATCGGTCTTCAATTTGCCTATCGCACTGGCGTACTGATCCATGCCGTCGGTGGTGTTTTCCAGAATTAGTGATTTCTCGGCACGGTGAATGGCCAGCATGTCCTGTATGACACGGGCAGCCAGCAACGCTCTTGTCGCTGCCTCATCCACCCCTTTGGCCGCTTCGGTATTGGCTTGATCATTTATCGCCACCAAATTCTGCATGGCCTTCTCGGCATTGTCGTAGGCAGTGCGACCTTCGTTGCAGGATAACTTTTTCGCCTCTGCCAGACCGTTCGATCCGCCTGTGTCATTGGCGTTATCGGTTTCAATCGCAAGTTGTACCACACGATCACTGATCGTTCTGAAATTGTCGTACGCTTTAGTGAAGCTGTCCAGATACGCGCGGCCTTCACTTGTGACACTGGATTTCAACTGTGTTATTGCCGCATCGGCAGATGCCAGAGATTTTTGACGAAAATTCTCTGCCTGCTGCATTTTCGCTTTGGTATCCTGCAGAATCACGTTCTTTTCGGCACGATGAATGCGGAGCAGATCCTGAACCAGACCGGCGCCCACCTTGACTCTGGTGGCCGCGGCATCGGCTTGCTGAGCGGCCAGGGTAACCTCGTTATCGTTAAGAGTTGCGATTTGTTTGATCAGCTTCTCCGATTCGTTGTAGGCGGTCCTCCCTTTGTTGGCAGAAAGAGCTTTGGCTTTTGCATTAGAGTTCAATCTGGCAAAATCGCGGACTTTCTTATTGGCAGCAAGATAAGCCTCCCAATTAGTGGCAAACTCATCCAGCTTTGTCTTGCCGGCATCGTCCGCCAAATTGCGAAGTTCCTTACGCCGATCCTGCATCGTTTTCTTGGTTGCATCGATGAACGCTGCATATTCGTCCATTTCTTCGGTAGTTTTAGCCAAGATTATATTTTTCTCGGCGCGGTTTATCTCCAACATGTTCTGGTTGATTTGACCGCCGAGTTTTACCTTCTCGGCAGTTCCGTCAACGATGCCGTTCAGGCGGTCGTTCATGCCGCTGAGCTTGTCCAAGCCGAGAAACGCAACGACTATAGCCACTGTCGTAAGTATGCCCAGAACAAGGAACAGCTTGACTTTCAAACTTAGATTCTTCATTTCCTGACTCCTCAAAAAGCTTACATTTACATTCCTTCAAACGAACTTGTACATCGAAACTACGGCGTCAATCCAGGGTGGCGAGCGTTTGGGGCCTCTTGGCCGATTCATGATAATCCTCCATCTGCGTTCGACTTTGCGGCACACCTTCATTGTATTTTCTTAACCAACAAACAGGCAAGTGATCGTCTAATTCAGTATGCTCATAATTTGCTCTGCATCGATATCTTCTATGATTGCCATTAGGGCCTCGATGTTGCCGTGAAGATTGTCGGAATTCTCAAAACGCTTGACTACATGCTGTTTCGCCATTTGCTTTGGTGTCGAGAACTCTGTAAGAAGCAGGTTATCGGTGTTCATCCGAACGGGCTCGCTCATATCCGTATATAGATATTCGGTTATGTCCTCTTCATCCATTGCAAAAGTATAGAACGTCACTGTTTCCGGATCGTAGCCAAGACGACCGATGTCTTTACGAACGCTATCGGCCGCAAGCTTCTTTTGCAGCTTTTCGTAGGAGAGTGTCAGCTTTTTGCCTTTTTTCGCGACAAATATCAATTCACCCGCCGATCCGCTGGTCCAGGCTGTCACATGTGGAAAAACAGATCGAAGAGTGTTGATTATGATTTTCACGTCGTGTTTCGACATATGATACGCCGGCACCCACTGGGCAAACATACCATTCTTGGAAAGACGGCGGCGTACGGTCCGGTACCATTCGACGGTAAACAATGTTGATTGGCCGCTTATCCACGGATTGGAAGGCTGAGAGACGATCACATCATAATTCTTATCACTGGTCATCAATACGTTTCGTGCATCACGAGGTATGATCTCAAGCCTCCGGTCTTCGAGTGCATGGTGATTCACTTCGGAAAAATATTCCGCCGCTTCGATGACCCCTTCGGAGAATTCGGCGCAGTCAACGACACGGACGCATTCATGCGTAAGAACAGAACCAACCGTCACCCCGCTTCCGAGACCGACTACAAAGACACTATCGGGGTCTCGATGAAAGAGCGTAGGCAACTGCCCCAACAGAACTTGTGTTTTCATATCGTGAGCGAAGTTCGTACTTGCATCTGTTTTTCCATCGACGGTCAGAAACCTTACGCCGTCATGGCGCTGCATAACAGAAACTGTCGCGGCTTGTCCCGTGTTGTAATAAAGCAGTTCGTACTGCTTCATAGCCATTTGCCAAAGCTCCCATGGGCTGGCTTGCGCCAATCGGCCGCCTTGAATGTCGGCATCTTCGACACGGTCAAGCATCTTTTCATAACGGGGGGCATAGGCATATACGCCGCTACTCATAACTTTGGGCGACCAGGGTTTTGTGAGCCAACAAAAAGCAATCAGAGCTAAAGCAGTGCAGGCTGCCGGAGCGAGGCGGTATTTAGCAGTAACACCGCTGCGCATCAGGCAGACCGCCGATCCTGCCAGCAGGTTTACAAAGGCCCCGACAATAATCGCCTTCTGCATGCCTACCATTGGGATCAGCACAAGCCCCGCAGCGGCAGCGCCTATGACCGCGCCAAAAGTATTAAGCCCGTAAGCTTTGCCCAGTCTTCTGCCGAGAATTCCTGTCTTTTCTACAACAATGGAGCTGACTACCGGAAAGAGACAGCCCATAGCTATCGTGGGAACAATCATGATAAGACTTGCCAGGAAAAACCTTATAAACTGAACATTCTGCCAGCTATTGGCGAATCTCTGCCCCGTCGACAAATACAAAAAAGGGAGCCTGCTGAAAAGCGGTATGCTCAGAATAGCGAAGAAGGCTATAATCAGCTCAAGCCAGACAAAAAGATTGACGGCGGAAGTAATCCTTCGTATTTTCCCGTATACGGCGCTTCCTATTGCGATACCCAAAAGAAAAGTAGCCAGCATCGTCGTAAACGCATAAGTTGTGGTTCCCAGTATCATGCTCAGGGTGCGCGTCCAGGCGACCTCATAAAACATCGCCGCGGCGCCGGATACGGCAAATGCCCACATGACAGTCTGCTGCAGAGCAGACGGTTTTTCTTCTTTCTGCGACTCAACAATCGGTGTGGCCACAGTATTTTTTATGTTTGTCGATTGAATTCTCTTGTGGATATTCCAGAAGACTATCGCAATCAAGAGATTTGCTGCTGCGGCGGTAAGGTTGGTAATGCTGTTTCCAAAATTGGGCAACAAAAAGTATCCGGCCAGAACAGTCCCAAAAACCGCTCCGAGTGTGTTAAGCGCATACAGACGTGAAACTGCTATGGAGATACTCTGGTGCGAACGGATTATATAGCGAGCCAGGATAGGCAGGGTCGCTCCCATGAGTGAAGTGGGAACTATGAACATCAGAAAAGCCATTATAAGCCGCAGGCTGTTGGGTGCATCGTGTCCGGATACGATATTTTCATGAAAAGCCACGTAGAGTCGCTTGTTCAACACAAGAAGACCGGGCAGGACTACCGCAAAAAGGCCTATCCCCACCTCGGCAAGAACGTAGCATTTAGCCAGCCTCTTGTCATCCAGACGGTCGGCGTATCTCCCGAGGAACCAGGAACCTATCCCCAAGCCCGACATAAATGCGGCCAATATAACCGTTACCGCGTGAGTCGAAGCTCCCAGAACAAGCGTTAACTGGCGCACCCAGACCACCTCGTATACCAGCCCTGCAGCACCTGATAACATGAAAAGTGCCATAAGAATCGGCCGTAGAGAATCCCAGCTTCTTTTCCGACGTTCCTTGATCGATTTAAACATCATAAACATGTCCCTGCCAAATCGCTTGGGTTGTCAGTGTTTACCCAAAACTCTGCCCGCATTCATGGCGCAGCGCTGGGGGGCCGTGAATTTACTTTCCATATTTACCCTGGGATAATCCACAGTCTGGCTGTCCGGGCATCGCTCGGGAAAGTCTTAGCATCTGACCATCTATGGACTATTGTTTGTCGTCTTCCTCGCCTGGCTTATCAGCCGTTGGTAAGTCCTTCTGAGTTGAATCTGTCCTACTGCTCGTTGGCTCCTCCGTAAAACCTCCGAAGCCAGCCAGGTCGTCCCCGCCCAGGACTCTGTCAATATCCAGCAGGAGCTTGACCGTCTCGTCGATTTTGCCCATACCAAGTATGAAATCGGTATCTACGCGCGAACCGAATTTGGGCGCTTCTTCTATGTCTTCACCGGCTATATCCAGAACTTCCTGTACGCGGTCAACCACAATTCCGGTGCTGAACTTACGCTCGCCCTGAGAAGTCTCTACGACGATGATGCAGGTCTCCTCCGTGACGTCAGCGGGTTCCATACCGAATTTTGCCCTGAGATCGATTACGGGGATCACCTGGCCTCTCAGGTTTATCACTCCCTTGACGTGGTGCGGCGTCTGCGGAACGGCTGTTATATCCATATAACCGATGATTTCGCGGACCTTTAGAATCTCCAGCCCGTATTCCTCGGATCCGAGGGCGAAAGTAAGGTACTTGCCCTCATTATCCAGCAAGACGCTGCCGGAGCGCGCCGCCTTAGTCTGCGTCTCTGACATGATGTGAGCCTCCAATTAGTGTTGGTAATTATATTCAATAGATAACAATAAATGGCATCAACATTACATATAACAAACTACCCCGCCTTGCCAGGGCTTCGTAATTCCGTTTGGAGTGATACTGCTCTCGACGTAAAACCGTCACAGAGCAACAAAGGTCGCACCGATAGCGTCTCACGAACGAGCCGCAAATAGCGACCATCGACAGACAGTTCTGCGCCGCTTTTTTTGCAGGGTGTCGGTCGTCGGCAAATTGGCCTGCAAAAAGAAAAGTACAAATATCACGACATAAGGGAGATTGCCTAATTCCCCATTTGTAATTCAACCCCATTAAATGTTCCGTGCAATGATCGGCCGGCCGCAAGCCGGACTTTACAAAAAAATGTTAGGGATCCGTGCAGGGGGCGATTATGAAGTCAAATGTGGAATGTGTGGAATGTCGAAAAAAGTGTTTTTTTGTTGACGAAGTACCGAGAAATTTGATATAAATCTACTTGTGGTGAGGTGTACATATTAGATTTGCTGGGAACGATTAGTTCGCTGCGGTCCGTTGCTTTTCTTTTGCTTTTAGGATCAATTGCCCGCACAGGGCTGCTGATAGAAAGGAGGTAGAGACGAACCGAGAAAACGCCATCTCTCAAAGCTTCTAAATTGAATGAATCCAGTATCCAAACTATTCTAATTAGTTTCTTTTGAAGGAGGATTACAATGTACGCAAGAATTTTCCGCTCAATTTCGCTCGTGGTTATTCTCTCTGTGATTCTGCCGAACGCGGCCAGTGCCGTTGATCCCGATTTGATCGGGTGGTGGCCGCTGAACGAAGGCGCCGGCGATACCGCTTTTGATCTGTCGGCCTCCGGTAACAACGGAACAATCCGCAACGCGACAAGTGGCGGTCTCGGCGACGGGGGATCGGTTTGGTTCGACGATCCGGAACGCGGCATGGTCATAAGTTTCAACGGTGACGACGCCAGCGGCGCGCTTGTCAATACTGATTTGATTATTCCCGCGATGACTATGGACAACGGTTTCTCCTGGGCATTCTGGGCGAAGCAGCACCCCGATCAGGAGACCAACAACGACACGATACTCGGCAACCGCTATGGCGGTACGACATCTCCTCTTCAGTTCATCAAGTTCACGCCCACAAGGTTTGAGTTCTTTAACGAGGACTATGACTACCTTGAGGCAGTCAATTACGACCCCATTCCCGGCGACGTGTGGGTACACCACGTTGTTTCCAAAGACGGGCCGAATCTGACCTACTATCGTAACGGCGTAGAATCAGGAACCAACACTATCACGAAGACCATCGACGAAAACCCATTCTTTATGGGCGGCGACGGGCAGAATAACGCGGAACTGTGGCAAGGTTACCTGAGCGACGTGCGACTATACACCAGACCCCTGTCGGCGGGCGAAGTCCTGGGCGTGATGCAGGGCGCGAGCGGGGTCTGGCCGTACGCTTCGGCGCCGGATCCCGCCGACGGAGCTCTGCTTGAAGCAACGTGGGCAAACATCTCATGGAGAGCGGGAGGATATGCAGTCTCGCACGACGTCTATCTCGGCGAGAGTTTCGACGACGTCAATGACGCTACTGTCGACTCGCCGGTGTTCCGGGGCAACCAAAGCGATCCATACATCATTGCAGGTTTTGTCGGATATCCGTATCCCGACGGTCTTGCACCGGGCACGACATATTACTGGCGAATTGATGAGGTCAATGACTCCGAGCCCAACAGTCCCTGGAAAGGCGACGTCTGGAGCTTCAGTATTCCGCCGAAGACCGCATATAATCCGAGCGTGCCGGACGGCGCGATGTTTGTCGATCCGAACGTGGAATTGAGCTGGGCATCGGGTTACGGCGCGAAGTTGCACGCCGTTTACTTCGGTGACGACCTCGACACCGTTGCCAATGCAACCGATGGTGCGCCCCAATCAGATACAACCTTCGTTCCGGGCCCTCTGGAATTGAATAAGACCTATTACTGGCGGGTAGATGAGCTTGAGGTCCCACTGACCCACAAGGGTGAAGTCTGGAGCTTCACGACTACCTTGCCGAGTCTGGGCAAAGCCGTCGCCTCGCGTTGGGAGAACATTGCAACTACGGATATCAACACTCTAAAGACCAATCCGAATTATCCGGACAATCCCGATGTGACCGAGGAAGTAACCGAATTCCTCTGGAATGGTGAAGACCTCAGCGATTACGGCGGGCGAATCGAAGCCTGGCTGTACGTGCCGAGCACCGGCAATTTTACGTTCTGGCTCAATACAGACGACCAGGGCGAGCTTTGGCTGAGCACCGACGACGATCCGGGCAACGCCCAACTGATCGCGCAGGAAAGCAGTTGGGCTGCATTCGGGACCTGGGGCAGCGGCGAGGAGAAATCCGACGAGATTCCGTTGATCGGCGGCCGAAAGTATTACATCATGGCGATATGGAAAGAAGAAGCCGGCGGTGATCATTGTCAGGTGGCCTGGCAGGGTCCCGGCGTGCCGGAGCGAACGGTTATCGCAGGCAGTTATCTGTCGCCGTTCGAGCCTTTGAAAGCCTACGGCGCCGATCCTTCAAACAACGCTGCCGGTGTGACGCAGGTGCCGATTCTCACGTGGAAACCGGGTCTGGAGGCCGCTTCGCATGAGGTGTACTTCGGCACGGACGAGCAGGCCGTAGCCGATGCTACTAAGGCTTCGCCGGAGTACAAAGGCAGCAGGCAGCTCGGCGACGAGAGCTACGATCCGGGCAAGCTCGAATGGTTCACCGATTATTACTGGCGCGTCGATGAAATCGACAACACCAACCCCGATAGCCCGTGGCCCGGAACGGTCTGGAGTTTCACGACGGCCGACTTTTTGATCGTGGACGATTTCGAGTCGTACGATAACATCGACCCTCCAGCCGGCGAGCCGGGGGCCAACAGGATTTTCGACAAATGGGTCGACGGCTTCGGCACTATGACAAACGGCGCACAGGTCGGAAATCTCTTGCCGCCTTACGCCGAGCAGACCATCGTTCACAGCGGCGATCAGTCAATGAACTACAGCTACGACAACGCCGGCAAGACGTCCGAAGCGACTTTGACGCTGGAATATCCGCGTGACTGGACAGAGCAGGATGTTACCAAGTTGTCGCTGTGGTTCCAGGGAGATGCGGCCAATGCCGCCGATCGGATATTTGTCGCCCTCAACGCCAACGCCGTAGTCTATAACGACGACGCCAGCGCTACGCAGACGGCCGACTGGACGCCATGGGTCATCGATCTGCAAAAATTTGCCGACCAGGGTGTGAACCTTACTAATGTTAATACGATCACAATCGGCATCGGCACGAAGAACGCCCCGTCCCCCAACGGCGGCACGGGCACCGTATATTTCGACGATATTCGGCTGATTCGGTAGAGTAAAATTCGCGGTGTAAGCACCACCCTGATGTCCAAGACGGGTCTGTGCCGGTTAGTTCGGCGCAGGCCCGTCTTTTGTAGAAATTGCTTTTTTGAGTTGAGTATTTGCACTTTAAGGGAGTTTAATCTGATACTGGTCAGTCTATCAGAATCGGCGATTTCAATACGGCCAGCAAATACCCTCAAACCTTTGCCCTGGCGGTATTTGCTGCCGTTGCGATCCCACAAGATCGTTAGATCCCGGCCGTGATAGCGAACATTGTCCAGGCAGAACCAGTCCCATTTGTCCGAAGGTAACAGAGGAGCAATCCGGAGCGTATCATCTTCTCGGGGAATCAGTCCGACCGGGACCGTAGGGAGACGAGATATAGCCCCTCGATATCGAAGCAGTTCGCATAAACGAGCAGATGCGCCATCGACTGAAAATCATCCGGATCAGTTCCTCCGATATCCGTCGAGACGACCACGCGATACCGATGACCGGCAAGGCCTCCGCTGTAGGCGATCGCTGTTCTGTCGGGCTCGCTCGAGTTCCGGGCTTCTGCGAAAGCAAGTGTCGCCGCCAGACTACTCAAAACCAGAATGATAAGTTTCATCGTGTTGGAGGTTTTCATGTTATCGCAACCTTGACAGCGGCCCGCAATTCTGAATTAAAACAGATTCACGAAACTGCCTGAAGCGCTCTACGGTTTGCATTATCTGCGCGTACAGTCTAACATACAATGTCATTTTGTGTCTATTTGTTGGCATTTTGCGAATAGACAGCAAGGCCCAATTGGTAATTGGTGATCGCGCTGCGTACTTCATTCGACAACTTCCATTCACCACTCACCGGCTGCCATTCACCATTCACTAATCATTAGTGCCGTCTCATTGTCCAAGATAACGTTTGCGATAGGCCAGAGGGCTCATTCCGATATTGACCACACGAGTTCCCAGCAGATCGGCCAGGAACTGCATGACGAAGTTATTAGCTGTTATCCCGCCATCCACCTTCAGTTCCTCCAGTTTGATTCCGCTATCCTGTTCCATGGCGGCGATGACGTCCTTGATCTGGTATCCCACAGATTCCAGAGCGGCGCGGACGACGTGGTTTCTGTCGCAGCCGAAAGTCAGACCGAGGATCGCGGCTCGGGCGTCCATCTTCCAGTGCGGGGCGCCCAGGCCGCTGAAGGCGGGGACCAGGTACACGCCGTTGTTGTCCTTGACGGACAGGGCCATCTGTTGTGTCTCTTGAGAATCAGCGAACAGCCCCAGGCCGTCGCGCAGCCAGTTAATAGTGGCGCCGCAACTGACAATAATGCCTTCCAGGGCGTAATCGACTCTACCGGGCAGGCTCCAGCATAACGTTGTGACCATACCCCTCCTGGATTGAATCTTCTTGTCGCCGGCGTTGAGCAGGATGGAAGAGCCGGTGCCCATGGTTGCCTTTGCCGCACCGAGCGAGAAGCAGCCTTCTCCGAAAGCTGCGGCGTGTGGATCGCCTATCATGGCCGAAATGGTTGTTTTCCGCGGCAACGTGGCCCTTGATGGCGCCGAAACACTTTTCCCTGCCCAGGGTTTCGCCGAATATATCGAGATTGGATATTTCAATATCGTTTCCAATGAAACTTTTTGGAAAATCACTCCCGTGAATGCATACGCATTTGTCTTTTTCCGGTTCGTTACGGGCTTCGTAGAATATAATTAAATTCTTGGGCTAAGACTTGTGAAAGAAGCAGTACTCCCGGCAAACCAGGACATTGTCTAAACAAAAACAGTTTCCTCGAACAATCAACACAATTAAGTGCTTCATCCGGTTAATGAGTAGGTCACTGCATAGATCGGGACCCTGGGATTAGATCGAGAGAAAAATCGTTTGGGCAGATGGCCAAATTAGGGCAGCCAGGGGGGTAATTTGGACATCTGGGGCCCCGAACGATTTTTCTCGGTCTTTGGGGATCGCCATGTTACCTACGCATTAACCGGATGAACCAATTAAGTTTACGACCTGAGACGCTAATACTCATAACGAAGTTGGGCTACGAACGAATGTGCCTCATAATGGCTACGAAGCTCGCCATTATATTTGACGGAGATATTGACATTATTGTCACTAATGAACGTCAATCCCGTGCCAACAATAATCCCATCTTTATCCACATCGCGGCTATTACTGACGAAGGTCGTCGACGGTGAGCTATCGAAGGCAGCGACAATGCGGCGACTGTCGATGTCAAAATCGTAATCCCAAGCCACAGTGGCCTCCGGTAGCCAGAGCCAATCATCTTTCTTGAACGGATAGGCGAATCGCAGACCAAGGTCCGAAACGAGCGAATCGGTAGCTCGTTCGTTAACGAAGAGATTCACTCCTGCCGCTCCGGACTCCTTGAAACTTTCTTCATCAAGATAAGTGTAGCGCAAAGCAGCAAATGGTTGAAGTATCCATTTTTGCAGACCGAAGTTCCAGCCGCTCTCGATATAGGCGGTATAGACGTTTCCATAATGGTCGCTCTGCGCTTCTCGGGTCAGCGTGCCAACATTAACCAAGCGTTTGTTCTCGTAGCGTTGCCTGCCGTAAGAGAGGGTGGTATCGAAATACATACTCTCTGTGAAGTAGCTGCCGTATAAAGATCCAAAGTAGCTCTCGATGTCGCCATGGCCCATACTGTGGTCAATATCGATGTTAGCTCTGGATTGACCATAGGAAATACCACCGATCAGGTCATCGCGAAAGAGGTGGTCGAGGCCAAAAGCCGCTCCGGCAAGGCTGTAATCGTAACCTGAGAAACCATCCTGTGATTCCTGATCGGCCCAATGACCGAATCCGTCCATCCATATAGCACGTCGTTGTGTTTGGCTATAGGCCAAGGTACTGTCTGTATTTTGGATATAGGAGCGTGTGCTATGCATACGCTTCAAGAGGCTTTGTGTGTACTGTAGAGTCACATCATAGGTGCTCGTCGTAAATGAATCAAAGGTGGCGGGGCTGAGTCGGTCATAGGCAGCACCAACACTGCCGCAGTCGGTAAGAGCCATAAGCTCGGCCCCGAAAGGACCGAAGGTATCCGAATTTCCGGCTTTCAGAAGTCGGTCGATGCAATTACCAACCTCCTGCTGGTGCGAATTCAGACCAACAGGTGATGTATCGATCGTAGTCTGAAGTTGCACCTCTGTGCTGTCAGGAAATACAAGTTCATAATCAACCATAGCGGTCTTTTGGAGCGGCAGTTCCAGGCCGGAATCAGTCACGTCTCCGGAACTTTTGAGGATAGCGGTCTGATGAGTGCCGGGAGTAGCACTGCCTGCGTTAACCAGACCTACGTTGACCTTGCCCGCCAGATCGGAACTGCCACTGACCTTGAGAAGATCCGACTGGCCGGTGTCGGCGTCTACATCCACTTCAAGTGTTCCGGAACTTGTCTGAATCAGATTGCCAGTGAGCGCAGTAGTAAGGACAGTTCCTGAGCCGCCGGGTGAAAGTGTGCCGGCGTTGGTAAGCGCGTTGCCCCGGCCCAGGTCGACTGTGGAACCCGGGTTGAACGTCGCGTTTGCATTATTGTTGAAAGCATTACTGCCGGCTCCAAGATCAACATTACCGGAGACAACGCCATCGTTGTTAATGGTCTCATTACCGGCAGCCGCAAAGATTGCTGTCCCGCTAAGCGCTGAGATGCTTCCGGAGTTGTTCAGGGAGTTATGGAAGCCGTCCGAGAGATAGACTCCTGCACCTGTTCCCAGACCTCCCCATACCATCCCGTCGGAGATAGTCACCGAGATATTGCCGTTGCCGTCATCGCCGATGCTCTGTGCGAAGATACCGTGCGAGCCGGTACCATGCGCTATTATATCTCCGCTGACTGCAACGTCGATTGCACCGCCGAGGTCCGGACGATCGGGCAGGGCGATGAGAGGTCCGAAGACGATACCTCCCGAAGGATCTCTAAGGAGATTTCCGGAAGTATCCATGACCCCCAGGCTCCGTGATACGGCATCGTTTTGGCCACCAGCGCTCTGGGCAAATATACCGTGAGAATTGTCGCCAAAGGTTTCGATATAGCCATCGTGTGTAATCGCAATATCGCCTCCCGAACCATCCCCACCGACACTTCCGGCAAAACCTAAACCTGTGCTGATGTCGCCGCTGAGACCGCCTCCTCCGCCAATACTCTGGGCGAAGATGGCGTTGGAACCACTGGCCCGGGTGACGATACGGCCGCTGCTATCAATGGTAATCTCACCGCCATCACCGGCGTTTCCGCCATTCTGACCGACTCCGAAAGTAAGATCTAATCCGAAGTCTTCAATTCCGCCATCAACATTACCGGCTATACCGCCGCCGCCGCCGATGCTCTGTGCAAATAGGCCGTGTGCGGCAATACCAAAGGTGTCGATTTCACCGCTGACATCGATATGAATATTACCGCCGTCGCCTGCGGCCCCGCCGCTGCCGCCAATGCCGACGGTTCCCGAACCCTGAGCGCCGACGCCACCTGTGCCGCCGCCGGCGCCTATGCTCTGCGCTATAACAGCCGTAGAGCCGTCGCCCTGCGTGATAATGTCACCTGTACTGGTGATATTAACGTCGTTACCGTTGCCGCTGCTGCCGCCCTGACCTCCGACCACGATTTGAATGTTGCTGTTATCCTCAATAGGAGCAAGATCCAGGAATGGAGCGATATCTTCAGGCACCCCAAGATCTTCCCAGTCAAGACCGTGATAGCCGCCGCCTCCTTCGCCACCACCGCCGCCGATACTCTGGCCAAAGATGCCGTAAGCATCGGCGCCGCGAGTGATCGTGGCCCCTTTGTTACCCACAGCAACAACCCCTGCGTCGTTGCCGCTGCCTGCATTACCGCCGATGGAGATATTCAAGGCCTGACTGATACTGGTCGGCGACGGCGGCGGGTCCACCGGGCTCCAGTTCGATGGATCGATACTCAGGGTCATTGACCGAGCATCTCCACCTCTGCCTCCGCCTCCGCCTACGCTCTGTGCGAAGATTCCGTGTGAACTGTCTCCGGTGGTATCAAGTGCGCCGCTGTTAACAACCTCGACATTTCCGCCGGAATTACCGTTGCCGCCATCTCCTCCCATAGCCAGAGCAAAATCAACCTGGACTTCCATCTGAGGCTGAGAACCGCCGCCGCTTGGGGCTTCGGGAAGTGAAATATTTGCCGTGGCGGCAACGCTCCTTCCGCCGTCACCACCGCCGCCACCGACACTCTGACCGTAGATGCCGACAGAGAAATCATCGTACGTACTAACTTGTCCGACATTGTGAACATTGACAGTTCCGCCTGCACCACCGTAACCGCCGTCACCTCCCACACTGACCGCGAAATTCGCACTGCCCGTGATAGGAATCTGGGGCGGCACGGGTATCAGACTGCTGAAGTTAACCATCGCGGTGCCGCTTGCCCCACCGGCGCCTCCGCCACCACCTATACTCTGAGCTACAATCCCGTGCGAGTATTCGTCCAGAGTTGCAATAGCGCCGGTGTTGTTGACATCGACGGCACCTCCGCCGTTGCCGTTTCCGCCGTCTCCACCCATGCTGAAGTTCAATCCGCCGAACGCTGTAACGGCGGCGCCGAGACTAAAACCGCCGGCTCCTCCACCGCCGCCGACACTCTGTGCCAGCAGGCCGTAGCTTTGCTCACCGTCGGTAACTATGTTGCTTGCGCTCTCCACGTCTACGGTGCCCCCCAGGCCGCCATTGCCGCCGTCACCTCCGAAGCCGAACGCGACGGTTTGCCCTCCAAGAAGCTGGCCGGTAATGCTGGAACCTCCCGCTCCGCCGCCACCGCCGATACTCTGGGCCAAAACGCCATAGGATCTGTCGCCGGATGTCGTAATTGTCCCTCCTAGAGGATTGAGTTCCGTACCGACAGTGACAGGCCCTCCTGCGTTACCCGTTCCTCCACTGCCGCCAAAGCTGAAATTCAGGCCCGTGCCGCCGCCAACGCTGGCTGCCAGGCTGAATCCGCCGCTTCCGCCGCCCCCACCGATGCTCTGGCCGACCAGAGCGTGCGCATCGTCACCTTCGGTCGCGATGTCACTGATGCTGCTGACGTTTACGGCTGCTCCTGGGCCGCCGCTGCCACCCGAGCCTCCGAATGCAAGGTTCAGCGACGTGCCGGACATGCCACTGCCTGCGACGGCGAATCCGCCGTCACCGCCACCGCCACCCACGCTCTGGGCAAGGATGCCGTAAGAGCGGTCACCGAATGTATATATGCTGCCCTGAAGCGGGGTCGACTCGGTACCGACAGTTACGTCTTTGCCGTCGCCGCCAAGCCCGCCCGCTCCGCCGAGGGCCATTTGAAGGCTGGCTGCGCCGCCAAGATTGCCGGAAACGGCAAAGCCGCCCGAACCACCGCCGCCGCCGACGCTCTGGGCGAATATTCCGTGTGCGTCTTCGCCGGACGTCGTAATCGTTCCTTGGTTATGTATCTCAACATCGTTGCTGTCTCCTCCGCCTCCGCCTCGGCCACCGATTGCCAGATTGACCAGGCTTGCGGCAGCTCCTCCTGAGACAGCAAATCCTCCGTTGCCCCCGCCTCCGCCGACACTCTGGCCGAAAATTCCAAAGGAACGATTACCCAGCGTATCGATGTCACCATCGCTGCTGTTGGTAATATCAACCTTGCTGCTGTAGCCTCCGTCTCCGCCCCGGCCGCCAATGGACACAGTTGCAATGGCCCCGCTGATACTGACGCTGTCGCCGCCGTTACCACCGCCACCGCCCACGCTCTGAGCAAATATGCCGCTTGACTCATGCATCGGTAATAAGCCGCCCGCTATTGATCACATCAACTTTGCCGCCGTTACCTCCGTCCCCGCCGTCTCCTCCTATGGAAATCAGCCCTCCGGAATCGCCGCCGTCGCCGCCTCCGCCGCCGATGCTCTCAGCGAAGATAGCGTGTGAATTCTCGCCGGCTGTGGTGATCGTCCCGCTGTTTATGACAGAAACAGCTCCGCCGTTACTTGTTCCGGCACCCTCTCCGCCGATAGCAACAAGCCCCCCTGAGTTGCCTCCGTCGCCTCCGCCGCCGCCGATACTCTGGGCGTAGATTCCGCGCGAACGGTACCCGAATGTTTGAATAAGGCCTTTATTTGTAACCTGAACGGCGCCGCCATGACCACCGGCATTACCTTCACCGCCTAAGCTGGCGAATAACCCGAATTCGCCGCCGCCACTACCGCCACCGCCGCCGATACTCTGGCCAAAAATCCCATGAGCCCTCGCGCCGTAGGTAATGATCTGGCCACTGAGTTGGTTCTCGATAATAACATCGCCGCCGCTTCCGCCGCTGCCGCCATCCCCGCCGAAAGCCCAGAAGAAACCGTAGCTTGAGCCGCCGCTGCCCCCGAAGCCGCCGACGCTCTGGGCGTAGATTCCGTATGAATCGTCTCCTTTGGTGGTCAATATGCCGCCGCTGATGACCTCGATTCTGCCGCCATCGGCACCTACCCCACCGACGCCTGGATCTCCGAAGAGCCATCCGCCGCTGCCGCCCGGTCCTGCGCTTCCGCCCACGCTCTTTGCCCATATCGCATGTGCCTTGTCGCCCTCGGTAGTAATAGGCCAACTGCCCACAATGTTGACTGGCCCGCCTGTGCCGCCAAAACCCCCACCACCGCCGCCGGTCGTCCCCTGGCCGCTGCCGCCTACGCCGCCGATGCCTCCTTCGCTGACAGCAAGAATCCCGCTCGAATAATCCCCCGTTGTGTTTATTATCCCGCTCCCTGATACTATCAGTTCACCGCCCGTGCCCCCAACTCCGCCGCGCGCGCCGTATCGCCAGTCGCTGCCGTCACCGCCGTGCCCCCCGGTCCCACCTCTGCTGACCATCAGAATCCCTGCCGAAGAACTTGCATCAGTTATAATTTGCCCGTTATTTATGACAGTCACAGCACCGCCGTTACTGCCCGGCCCGCCCTGTGTCGGAATATCCCAGGCGTCCCAGAACGAGCCGTTGTTTCCATGATACCCCTGCCCTCCGGTCGTCTGCGTAAATATTCCGTGTGAGCCTATACCGAACGTTGTGATCGTCCCGTTATTCGTCACAAGAATGTTCTCACCCGCCCCGGCGATGCCCATATCCGCCCGCAGCCTGTCAACGTACCCCTGTAAGTCGGGCCAAAGCTCAGGGGGCTGACTGTCGATCAAATAATTATAGGCATCAAACTCGTCGAAATACACTTCCGGTATGACATCGAACACCCCATAGCCTGTCTTCGTTACTTGAACAGCCAGTGAGCCGCCTGAAAATTGGGTGCCATATGGATACCATATCAGGAAAGATCCGGGCTCATGCTCAATTTCAACCAGATAGTTAATCTTCGTTACCGCCGTCTCTCCGACGGCAAGCACATCGTTCATATCACTCGCATCAAAATCCCACGTTCCGTCTGCGTATAGCGTGAAAATCCCACCATTGTCGCCAGCTACGCCTGCGCCAATGTTTGCGGCCGAACCCGCTACCGACGCCAAATATGTGTCTATGTCATCCGTCGAGAATGCCTCCAAGGAAAGAACAGAGAACGGATGATACACGCCTATCTGGTTCTGCGCCACAATCCCATGCCCGCCATCCCCAGCGGTCGTAATGTCACTGTAACTCAGCACCCCTACCGGTCCACCGGCCCCTGATGGCCCCGAAGGCTCTAGTATGCCAATTCCGGCCTCCCACTCGTAGCTTGCGGGAGCGCCTTCACTTACGCCGTAGATGCCCGTTGCTCCCGCACCTTCGGTATCGATGGTGACAATTGACAAAGTGTTGCCGCTGTTAATTGTTATTCCCGCGCCCTGGATGTTACGAAAGTAGATTCCCTTCGTGCCTGATGCCGGCTCGATAGCGCCGGTCAGTGAGTTAACGTTCAGTCTCACTATGGGGGGTGACAGAAAATCAACTCCGCTGGCGATACCATCGGACTGGTTGCCCGTGAAAACAGCTACGGTTCCGTTAACATCAGGCGGGTCGGGACCGGCGGTTACCGGCAGATTTGAAGCAAAAAGAACGATAACTGCAATGAAAACGAGTGGGTCGAACTTCTTCGCAGGTTCCATGGATTTGGCCTCTCAATAGAATATTAGTCGACGCCTGTCAGTCTAATCCTTACGAAAACTCTCCTTGAAGTAGTAATTGTAATTATACCAGAAGCTGCTAAATATTTGTACTAAATCTTGCATTTATTTTCCTAAATCTTGAATATTTCTCACTCCAACACTTTTTCCGAGTCAAATCTGTCTAACGCGAGCAATGGGACACAATCACAATTTCGCACGTTCCGACACGCAAAGTCCGCCCCGGCAAGAAACTAACGATCAGCGCGACGGTCGGCACGCCGGAGCCGGTCGATAACGTAAGAATCGGCTGCCGCAGCGGGAAAGGCGAATATATGGGCGGGTATGAGGCAAAACAAGCCTTCGTCTACAGAGTGGGAATCAAAGGCAAAGACGTCGCTGCGCGATTGAACTACGTGATCGAAGCGACCGGCGGAAAAGAGCGAGTGAAGACCGAGACGATTGCGGTGACGGTAACGACCGACAACAAGGCGCCCCGGGTCAAGCACGAGCATATTACCAATGCCCGGGCAGGCGCCGCCGTGGCGGCGAACAGCCTGCTCGATAGGCCGCGAATTCTTGAGGCGGCGCATCAGGCGGCGACGGAATTGGACAAGGTGCAGATACGCGGCCTGTTCCAGATACCTTTCGAGAGCCTTTTGCGTATTCGTACCAAAATAATAAAGCTTGCCCGTAATTATCTTGCAAAACTGGTCCGTCTTGTGTAGAGTAAGCGGCAACTTATCAGAACGTGTTCTTCTGAGAAAGCTGTAAGTCTTTATAAATAAAGTACTTGGAGAGGTGGCCGAGCGGCTTAAGGCAACGGTTTGCTAAACCGTCGTAGGGGTATAAACCTCTACCGGGGGTTCGAATCCCCCCCTCTCCGTTATACCATTAACCGCGGAGTACGCAGAGACCGCCGAGAAAAGGACATAAAATCGCTTCATCCGGTTAATGAGTAGGTCACTGCATAGATCGGGACCCTGGGATTAGATCGAGAGAAAAATCGTTTGGGCAGATGGCCAAATTAGGGCAGCCAGGGGGGTAATTTGGACATCTGGGGCCCCGAACGATTTTTCTCGGTCTTTGGGGATCGCCATCTTACCTGCGCATTAACCGGATGAACGATAAAATCCTATGGTTCTGCGCCCTCGGTGTTCGCGGCGGTAATACAGTAATATTGGGTTCGTTTTTAGAAATACCGTCCCGCAGTACGCACCACGCAGTACGAACAGATTGGCCCGTTCGACTGCGCTCAGGGCAAGCTTTGTTTCGCATTTTTTTAGCCACGCATTCACACAGCCTGCTCTGAGCTTGTCGAATGGGAATTTAGACCACAAAACGGCCAAAAAAGCGCCGATATGTACCGATTAACGCGCAATTTTTATCATTTTTACCACGTTGTCCTGTCCAAAATGGAACCGCAGATACCTATGGCACAACGGCACTGAGGGACAAAGGCACAAAGTGCTCGGAAACGTCCCGTCATCTTCAACTCTGTGCCTTTGCAACTTTATGCCTTTCTTTTCGCCTTTTCTCCTGACTCAACCATTCTAAATTCATAATTCTCAATGGTAAATTCGTTAACTATATATTACACCGTATAACCGCAAATTTTCAAGCTAATTCTTGTCATTACCCACTGATTTTTAGCCACAGAGGACACCGAGAGCACAGAGAATATTGATCGGATACTGATAACTATGCCACAGGTTTCACTGATTTCGCGGTTTTTGAACTTATTATTGTTGATTTGGCCGGCAATTACTAAAAAAGAGTCTTTTCCATTAATCCTCATTTCCACCCAACGAAGGGACTTTCCTAGCTTTTTTTTCTTTTTTTTCGATTTTTTTGTCTACATTTGTGGCTGGGAAACGCTTTTATTCATAGGTGGAAAAAATATAATAAGATTCAAAGGATTTTGTCCGAATTTGGTTTTTTCGGTTGGTAATGACGACGATAGTATGGATAAAGCGAAAGATTTCTTTAATTCTACTATGGGAGAACTGGACTACGAACTTAAGAAGCACTTTGTGAGCGACGGCATCTTCAAGCTAAGATAATCAGGAGGCGAAATTGTTCAATAACCTTAAAGATGTGCTCGAGTCATCACTCGAAGCGAAGAACAATCGTGAGATCGAGGAAATTCTTACGGGTATCGGAGACCACAAAGAAGTTGGATTGGAGGAACCGTTTGGCAAGTTTAGTCTCAAATGGCGGCCATTTGGTGATAATCTTTCGAATATCTCCACGATTGGCTTAGCACAGAAGCCTGGACGCAGCATAACGGAGCGTCTTACTAACGCAATGGATGCCTTGTTAGACAGCCGAAGATTGACTGCAATCGAGGAACCAAATACGCCAACGATGGCTGCGGCCCAGTGGTTTGGCAGACCCCCTTCTGGTCCTGACAATGGGCTGTTTAACTGGGACTACGCTGAAAAGAATCACGATAGGCAAATAGCAGTGGTACTCAATAATAGTGGAAGAGAAACAGCCCCAACTATCGATGTGGTTGACAGAGGCGCTGGCCTCACAAGTGAACAGTTCTCCAGGACAATACTGACCTTGCAGGGCGGCAACAAGATACAGAAACCTTGTTTGATAGGTAGCTTCGGGCAGGGAGGAGCCAGCGCATTAGGATTTTGTGATTATGCCGTCATAGCCTTCGGCTAAAATGAGCGGGGCGAGAACTGAGCGATTTTTCTTTATGGGATTCGGTTATATATTCGCAGCGAATTTTCCGGATGCGAACTTGTTGGCGCTTATCAGTCGTGAAAGACCTTACCCGTGAAAACACTGAGGGCATTTACCGCCTCGGCCACCTCATTGACGTCATCGTAGGACAGGAAGATAAACTTGTCTCGTAATGGCGAACCTTTGACCTTGAGACGATCATCAATTTTTTGCTGCTGAGACTCATCCGTTACAACGATAGCTTTCTGTACAAAGGGTGCAACCATCTCCAATCGTTCGATAGCATCTGAAATATTCCCGCCGACCTGCACCTCAAATGCGTACTGAACTTTCCCGCCAAAGTGTATAAGCCTCGCCCATAAGCAGTCAAGTTGACGATCTTCTGACAGTCTGGCAGTCCGAGCGGGGCGCGCAGCGTTTACACTGGCGCGCTTGATAGACATAAACTCGAAGAATTCACCAATCAACTTCAGTTTGTTCTCGATTTCATTGTGTGAGATTGCCTCACGATCTTGGGGCGACCGAGCGGCGCCTACTTTCGCCTGAGTTGTCACTTCCATTCCACTGGTCGACAAATAGTAACCGTCTGCAACTTTCTTTATGATGTTGAGTGACCTAAGCCAATCCAGGCGATGTCTGAACTGCATTTTGGAATGACTGCGATTCCAACGTGTCCCAATCACACTTTTAATCGAGGCAGTCCATGCTTCAAAAAGTGCGTCCCACGTGAGAGGTTGGCTTTCGCTAAGAATGTCGGTAATGGCAGCAACACCGATGAACCGGTCCCTGAACAGATTATAAAGTTTGCGTGGTGAAGCACTATCAAGGAGTGAGTGCCCTTCTTCTGAAAGCCTGCAAATCCCAGAATCCAGCGTGATAACGCCAGTCCCTCGGAACAGCGTTGTGACTATGTTTGATGCGTAGGAGTCTGCGATATTGAAATGATCGACAAGCCAGCTAATGAGCCTCTGTCTGCTCATCTTATTAGCCTCGATCTTCCGAAGGACAAGGAGGTAGTTTACAAATCCATCGGGGATCCCACCGACCATCGGCCAGAATGTTGTTTTGAGTTTTGTGGCTTCTTTCATTACATGAATTTAATGACGAACGTCATGGTGGTTCACTATTCTCGATTAAGACCGAGATCAGACACAGGAGTATTGGCCGCGACATATAGAGAAGCCCATTGTGAAGTCTTAAGCAAAGCACAGCGGGCAAAGTCTTTGGCGTTCTGGCTTTGCAAAAAATCGAGCGAATCTAGGGTAGCAGCAACAATCTTCTTTATAAACCGGGCTCGAGGCAGATTAAGGTTTTTAGTTTTGCTAAAATCTGCAAGCAAATGAGCAATATTCTTGGCAGGGTATCGATAAGTTAGTCGGGCCACGATCTGATCAGCCCACCAAATTAGGTCCTTTTTCTCTCGTGCGGTCAATTCAGTCGTTTTGACTTTTGTGAGGAATACAGAAAGTGAATTCACATCAGTTCCGACGGCATGTCTGCCAGCCATCATTGCCTCGACAATGGTAGTCCCACCACCCATGTACGGATCCAAGACCGTATCACCGGGGCGCGAAAAAAGATTTATTGCTGTTGACGCAAAAGTTGGCGAATAACGGGCTGGATATCTATAGAAGGTGTGAGTCAAGCCGGTCACAGGACTTCTATCGCGCGCAGCCCTTGCGAGATCTTCCGCTATTTGA
Organism: uncultured Pirellulales bacterium; assembly: GCA_964598225.1. Taxonomy (GTDB): domain Bacteria; phylum Planctomycetota; class Phycisphaerae; order Sedimentisphaerales; family Anaerobacaceae; genus SG8-4. The sequence goes on along the minus strand of CAZRBG010000055.1, from coordinate 12,818 downwards.
TTTGAACCTACTACCCCTTTTATTGACATATTTACAGTATTCTCAACCCATGTGATAATACTAACATATAGTATTATCGGGCAAAAACGCTCGATAGAATTAATTTTTCACGATAGGGCCATCAACTTTCTGGTGCGGTTGTTGAGCTTATCTCAAAGAAAATGTTGAAATATGTTTCAGTACGGTGTTAATCAGTGTAAATCCGCGTCAAAGTGATTTTCTCGGTGTTCTCCGTACTCTCTGTGGCTAAAAAGACTATAACGGATTTTGTGTTCAGGCGTTTTGGCGTTTGGTGGTTTAGAGGGACAGGAGGAATTGTATCAGGGCCTGGAGTTCGGGTTCGGTTAGGTGGTGGGAGGTTTGGCCGTGTTAGTTGGCGGGGGAATCGTGTTGAAAATACCGATGATTTATTGTATGCTGTCCGGTCGCTGTCAAGATCCTGGAGAAGGTTATAGGGACGCAATAGCATGAATGGAAAACAGCTTATATTGATAGGATTGGTCGGTATTGTAGCTCTGGTTGCCATGCTGACAGTACTCTCGATGCCCGAGAGGGGTGGCGGGTCCGGCGAGCCTCTGCTGGTCTATTGTGCCGCCGGCATCAAACCGCCGGTGCTGCAGCTCGCCCGGGACTTCGAGGAAAAGTACGATACCAGGATTCAATTACAATATGGCGGATCAGGTACGCTCTTGAGCAACGTCGAGGTTTCTCAAAGAGGCGATCTCTACATCGCCGGCGACAGAAGCTATATTGAAATCGCGGACGAAAAAGGTCTCATCGATGAGGTGTTGCCTTTGGCGTATCTGAGGCCGGTGATCGCAGTTGCCGCGGGCAATCCAAAAGGCATACAGGAAATCCAGGACCTGCTTGGTCAAGAAACAAGGATTGCGCTGGGTAATCCGGAAGCAACCGCTGTCGGCAAACAGACGAAGAAATCCCTCGCTAAGGCGGGCTTGTGGGAGCGGGTCAAAGATCAGACTGAGGAAAATGGTGTCTTCAAGCCGACCGTTCCGGAAGTCGCCAACGACGTCGAGCTCGGCGCCGTTGACGCCGGCGTTATCTGGGATGCGACGGCCGCCCAGTATGATAATCTCGAAGTCATTCGCGATCCGGTCTTCGAATCGGCGGTGATGGAGATCTGTGTCGCCGTAACCAAATCGACGCGCCAGCCTCAGAAGGCGCTTCGTTTTGCCCGCTGGCTGAACAGCCGCGTCGGCAACAAAGTCTTCAGGCAATACGGTTTCGAGTCCGTCGAAGGTGATGTCTGGGAACTGCGTCCCGAACTGACGTTCTTCTGCGGGGCGGTTAACCGTCGGGCTGTAGACAGCATCATTAAGGACTTCGAGCGGCGCGAGGCAGTGGTAATCAATACAGTCTACAACGGCTGCGGAATCCTCACCGGCCAGATGCGTACGATCCGGCAGGACCGGCAGGGGGCGGCTTTCCCGGACGTCTATATGGCTTGCGACCGTTATTATCTCGAAAACGTCAAAGATTGGTTTCAGGAGGACGTGGATGTCTCGGATACCGACATCGTCATTGCCGTGCCGAAGGAAAATCCGAAGAATATCAAGAGTTTGGCTGACCTTGCCCGGCCGGGCATGCGCGTCTCGGTAGGCCAGCCGGAACAATGCACAATCGGCGTGTTGACGCGCCGGATGCTGAAAAAGACGAGCGTCTATGATGCCGTGATGGATAATGTCGTGATGCAAACGGCCTCCTCGGCGATGCTGATCCCGACGGTGACGACCAAGTCTGTCGATGCTACGCTGGCTTACTTCACCGATACGCTGGCCGAGGACGATAAAGTCGAGGCTGTTCAGATCGAGTCGGATCATGCAAAAGCCATACAGCCGTTCAGTATTTCCCGTTCCAGCGAATTTAAGTATCTCGGGCGCAGACTGAAGAAACGAATTATCGAATCAAAAGAATCATTCTCCTCCGCAGGCTTTAACGTTCGCACAGAGCAACAATAAAATGAACTACATCTCTTTATGAAGCCCGACGCACAACTTTCGAATCGCCGACATATATGGTCGGACAGACTGTTCTATATTTGCCTGGCTACATTGGGAGGTTCTTACGTCTTATTGATCGCACTGCTGCTTGCTGCGGATATCGCCTATATGCTCCGGGGGTCAAGCCTGCACGAGATTGTCTTCGACAGTCCAATTATCGATGCTCTTGGCAAATCGGAAATTCGTTTCTCAATTATTCTGAGCCTCATTTCCTGTTCGCTCTCCGCCATATTGTCACTGTTTATCGCAGTTCCAATAGGCTACCTTCTCGCACGAACTCAGTTTTTCGGCCGCCGCTTTGTCGATACCCTCCTCGATGTCCCGATCGTTCTTCCGCCTCTGGTTGTGGGTCTCAGCCTTCTGATCCTGTTCCAGTTTTGGCCGCTGACGAGCCGTATTCCCGGGGTCGGTGCTTCTCTGAATGAATTGGTGGTTTATCAGGTCCCGGCGGTCATCCTGGCCCAGTTTGCGGTGGCGGCGGCGTTCGCAGTACGAACGATGAAAGCCACTTTCGAGCAGATCAATCCCAGGTGCGAACAGGTCGCTCTGACTCTCGGCTGTAACCGCTGGCAGGCGTTCAGCTACGTCTCGCTGCCGGAGGGCCGGCGGGGCATGTTGACCGCCTACACTCTGGCGTGGGCTCGGTCGCTCGGTGAATTCGGACCTTTGCTCATCTTTGCCGGTGCGACCCGCAACAAGACCGAAGTTTTGTCAACGACTGTCTTTTTAGAGATGAGTATAGGCGACATCGAGGCTGCGGTTGCTGTCTCTCTCATCATGGTCACCGCTGCTATTTTTGTGTTGTTGATAACCCGACTGTGGGGTGCGAAGGATGTAATGGTATGATTCAATTGGAGAAAATCTGTGTCCGGGCCGGTGATTTCCTGCTTTCCGATGCTTCACTCCATGTTGAGAGCGGCAAATACAGCGTGCTGATGGGCCGAACCGGTTGCGGCAAGACGACCATTCTTGAAGCGATCGCAGGGCTGAAGCCTGTTGCGTCCGGTCGTATTGTCCTCGATGGTCGTGACGTAACCAATACCGGCCCCGCTTTGCGCGGCATCGGCTATGTTCCCCAGGACGGAGCGCTGTTTCCGACTATGTCGGTGCGCGAGCATCTGGCTTTTGCCCTGAAGATACATCGAGAGAAACCCGCCGTCATTAATAAGCGAGTTGCTGATCTGGCCGAACTACTGGGGATTGAACCGTTGCTCGCGCGTAGTCCCCGCGCCCTGAGCGGCGGCGAACGCCAGCGTGTAGCTCTCGGCCGGGCTTTATCTTTCCGTCCAAGTATTCTTTTACTCGATGAACCGCTCAGTGCGGTAGATGAAGAGACACGTGAAGAGATGTACGAGCTCCTTCAGCGCGTACAGGTTGAGACACGAGTAACGGCGCTTCACGTGACTCACAGCAAGATCGAAGCTCGACGTCTTGCCCACCGTCTTTTTGTCATACGACACGGCCTAATCATTAAGGATGAATCGTGAATCCCGCGAATATCAAGAGAAACACAGTTTGTTTGTAGAGCGTCTGATTGCCTGAGAATGGTTACATTTAAATCTTCCTTTTTTATGGTTTATTGAATGATCGATCTATTGCTTGTTTTGGTGTTTGTTGGTTATTTGATTGTCGCAGGCTTTCGGGCGCGACGAAAGGCGTCGCGCGGCTTGGGGGACTTTTTTCTCGCAGGCAGAGAGGTTGCGGGTTGGAAAGCCGGCATCAGCATGGCCGCGACGCAATATGCGGCCGATACTCCTCTTTTAGCAACGGGTCTGATCGCCACCGGCGGCGTCTTCCTGTTATGGCGCTTCTGGATTTACGGCTTCGGTTTTTTGCTGCTCGCATTTGTATTCGGCGAATGCTGGCGCCGGGCAAAGGTTCTCACGGATGCAGAACTCACCGAACTGCGTTACAGCGGGCGCGGCGTACTTGCGCTTCGCGTGCTGAAGGCTCTGTATTACGGGACAGTGGTCAATTGTTTCTTCCTGGCCATCGTATTGATCGCGGCGGTTCGGATTGCCGAGGTCTTTCTGCCCTGGCACGATTGGTTGCCGGCGTTTCTCTACGATGGAGTGGTTTCTATCGTTCAATCGATGAACCTGTCTCTGGGTACGAGCGTGACGGGACTGCCGCCTGAATTCGCAGCGGCAAACGGTCTTATAAGTATATTACTCATAGTCGCGTTCGTACTTCTCTATTCGGCGGTCGGAGGGCTCACGGCGGTCATCGCTACGGATCTCATGCAGTTCACTTTTATGGCGGTCGGCACAATCGTTTATGCTGTCCTGGTCGTGAAGAAGGTGGGCGGGTTGGATGAATTGGGTCCTCGGCTACTCGCTCTCTACGGCCAGGCCCGGAGCACCCGGCTTACGGCCCTGATGCCCTCGGAGAATCACGTGCTCTTTCCGTTCCTAATGGTCCTGGGTCTTCAGGGGCTCTTCTGGATAAGCAGCGACGGGACAGGATATCTTGCGCAGCGATCCATGGCCTGCCGGAGCGACCGTGATGCGCGGATGGCCGGGGTCGTATTTACCTGGATCCAGATTTTGGTTAGAAGCCTTCTTTGGTTGGTCATCGGGGTCGGTCTTCTGGTCTTGTATCCGTTTACACCGGAGGAGGCTGCTGCCGATGGTTTTGCGGCCGCACGCGAAATGACTTTTGTCACCGGAATCAGGGACCTGATGCCCGTCGGGCTGAGAGGTATCATGCTGACGGCTCTTCTGGCGGCTCTGGCCTCTACGGTTGATACGCACCTGAACTGGGGGGCGTCTTACTGGAGCAATGATATCTACGACCGGCTCATATGCCGGGCCTGGATGCGTCGTGAGCCTCGGGGACGAGAACTTGTCTGGGTGGCTCGACTGTCTAACCTCGTAATTCTTGTCGTGGCCCTCTTGATTATGGTTAACATGGGTTCCATCCAGGCCACCTGGTTTGTATCGCTCGTATTCGGGGCCGGTATCGGAGGCGTCCTCATGTTGCGCTGGCTCTGGGAACGAATAAATCTCTACTCGGAGATTGCTGCCATTGTAACATCTTTAATTGCTGCGCCTTTGATTTTGGTATTAGTGGACACCGAATGGATACGTTTAGGAATCGTGGTTCTTGCATCGATCGCAGCGGCGGTGGGAATAACCTTCGTAACGCCGGCGACGGAGCCGGGTATCTTACAGAATTTCTACATTCAAGTCCGGCCCATGGGATGGTGGAAGAAGACCAGACTCGGCACAGGCATTGAAACTCCGAAATTGAGGCAGCGTCTGCAATTCACAATTCTGATAACATCTTCGCTTTTCCTGGTTTTGATCGGCCTGGTTCGGATATTGATCCCTCTTCCGTGGATTTCTGCTTTCTGGGGATGGGGCGCCTTGGTTGCAGGTATATCATTGGCGCCACTTTGGTGGAGCGCTCTTTCCGATAAGATCGAAGACCGCTGATAGATGCCATCTTATCAGTGAGAGTCACGAGGCGCACACCTACCCTGTTAATCCTGGGCGAAATGGGAGACTGTTTGCCCATAGGAATTTCTCGTTTAGCTATGAAAAGCTAAGACTCAAATACTAAAATTTCCGTTGCCACAATTTGTTAGCTGTCAGGGGCTTGTTCTCGGGCGATAGAGCCTGATGTCGTCGAAATACATCTTGCCCGCGCCACCCGGTTCTGTGGTGTTTCCTCGCGTTCCCAGGCCGATCGCAATCCGGTCCACGTTGGTCAGATTGATACCCTGATCGGCAAATTTCTGCAGGGGAATCACCCACTCCTGCCAGGTGCCGGCCTGTGACGCGTTGGGGCTGTCATGGTACTCGACTGCCTTCGTTCCGGCCGCATCGGTCACCGCCACGTATAAAGGCTCGGCGGAATTGACCGGATCGCCTCTGAACCACAGGGACAATTCCTCGACGCCGCTGGCGGTCCAGTCTCGTGGAGAGGTCAGCGTCAGTTCTGCCTCGGAATACTTGCTGAAGCCTTGCTTGTTGTTGTCATAAAACAGCGGCATCGACTGCTGGCTGTCCTCGTGAACGATCAGCTCCTCAGTAAACGAAGACGTGGTTTCATCACCCACCGCCGAACCGGTTCCGTTGCCCGGGTAGGCCGGCTCATCGTCGTGAGCGGCGTAGCCGAGTCCGTCTTTCCATGCCCACCATATCTGACTGTTGCGGGCATCATAGCTCTCGAAATCGTCCACGACGAGAAAGTCGCCGGTGGTGAAGCTCCAGAGACGGCCGATCCACGGGCTCGCGGATTCGGTGTCGTTGACCTCATCGACGCGCCAGTAATAGGTGGTATTCCACTCGAGTTCTCCCGGCTCGTAACTTTCTGCACCGAGGTCCCTGCTGCCTACGTATTCGGGGGAACCTGTGTCGGCGGCGGCCACGGCGTTGGGATCCGAGCCGAAATAGACATCATGCGCGGCTGCTTTGTAGCCGGGGCTCCAGGTCAGAACGGCAGTATGGCTGACATCGACCTGTCCGGAATTGGGTTTCGGCCTGTTGGCTCTCAGGGGCAGTTGAAGGTGACCCGGCGGGATGATCGTCCGTTCGCCGAACGGATCTATCCACTCCAGTCTGGCCAGCGCGCCGGAATTGTACTTGTTCCACTCCATCACCAGAGAATAACTTCTTCCTGCAACGAGTTCGACTCCTTTGGAAGTGTATTCCGGTATGGCGCCGTCGTTCGGCCACCTTTCGATTATCAGCTTGTCATCCAGCCACAGCCTTCCGCTGTTGTTCACATTTATGGCAAAGCGATATACTCCGCTGTAGGCAACGTTAAGCTCAGCGGACCACCGGGCCGAGTATTCGTTTGTCGGGATTCCCTCGGCGGGTGAGTTTTGACCCTCAACGTCTCCATCAGGCCAGGAGAAATCAATTTTTGGTTCCGTGCGGACTACTGCGGGTTTACCTATCAAATCCGTATTGCTAAAGTATTCGGCTTTTACGCCGTCAGTGGGGCCGCCTGAAGTGGTGAACGACCAAATATTGCCCTCGTTCACCGTCTGCATCGTCGTATGCTCGTCGATGCGCCAGTAATAAGTCGTCTCCTTATCGAGATCGCCGGGCGAGTACGTATCCTGTACGATGCTGCCGATAAATACGCTCGCATCGCCGGCCTCGACAGCGGTTTTGTCGGTGCCGAAGTAAAGATCGTGCGTGGCTGCGTTCATGCCTTTTGCCCACGCGAGCACCACTCCATTCGGATCGACCCATTTCGCACCGTCGCGGGGCCTGGGGTCGGACGCTTCGATCATGGCAGCAGTGAAACTCCACGTGGTGCCGGCGACGAGCGTCCCGTCCGCCTGTATCTCATCGACTCTCCAGTAGTACGTTTGGCCGGGGACGATTGCTTCGGGGGGCAGATAGAACTGCGAGTTAGTTTCTTCACGGAAGTCGGCCTCGGTAAGGTTCGGGTCCGTGCCGAGATACACCGCGTGTGATGCGGCATCTTCGCCTCCCGTCCATTTCAGGAAAAGGAAAGAGACTCCTTTTTCGCCGTCCTGAGGCTGGGGCTCCTGAGCTTTGCTGAACAGATCAACATTGCCCATCATCAAGTCCTGCACGTGTGACTCCGTAAGATCGCGGTTAAAGATCATCACTTCGTCGATCGCGCCCTCCAAGTTCTGATCGTTTTGGTTGGGATTCTTGCCGATATTAACGTTGAGTCCGTTGCGATCGATGTCTCCCACGTGCGGCGCATCGCCTTCGAGGTTTCCGTCAACGTAAGTCTTGAGCACGGCGCCGTCATAAGTGCCGACGACGTGGCGCCATTCGCCGTTGAAGGAGTTGTCTATCGATATGCGGGTTGCGTGCGGCCCGCCGTCCCAGATGGCGAATATCAGCAGATTGGTTCTATGCTTGAACTGATAGCTGTTGTGCTTCGATACATAATGGTTCTGACCGCCCATTTGCCCGGGGGCAGGCTCGCCCGCATCCACCGTCCTGACCCATGCCGAAATGGTCAGTTTGTCGGTGATATTGAGGCTTTCGGCGTTGCCGCAATCGACGTAGTCGCTTAAGCCGTCGAGCTGCAGAGCGCCGCCGAATGGGCCTTCGATTGATACCGGCGCGCCGTTAATGGTGCCGTCGTTTCCTGTGCCGCTCTGGTCGGGGACAGTCGTGCCCTGTATGTCGTCAAAGGACCAGTATCCCACCAGCGAGCCTGCGTCGCCGACACTCACGCCGAAAGCCAGCGTAAGCACAACCGAGATCAGAAGAGTCGTTCTGGTAAACATTTTGAATCCTCCTATCAAATATAAAGTTGAAATAGTTTGAACCTTTTTGGCCACAAGAAGGTGAGAAGATAAGAGGATAAGGGCTCACCTCTTCCTATCTTCTTATCTTCCTATCTTCCTGATTTCTTATCTTCTTGTCTTCTCATCCTCCCATCTTCATTTCCCCGGCTTTTGGTCTTTCTGCTAATAATCCGTGAGTCCTCTCATCCATTGCGGCCAATCTTCGGCGGTGACTCCACCCGCTCTGGTCCAGGGGCCGCTCGTATCGAAATTCCTGTGCCATTTCAGGGTCCATAGACGCTTGAGTCCGAGTTTTGAAATCGACGAGTCCATGAACAGGCAGTTAACCGCGCCGTGATGCCTGTTCAGACAAAAACGCTTCATGTTCGCGCTCATGTTGAAGGCAACCTTCGTTCCCTCTATCTCCGGGGGCTCGTCATGATCGAAAGGACGTCCCTCGGCGTGAAGGCAATCCAGAAAGAGCGGTATATTCCCCGCGCCTTTGACGCTGAGCTGTCCCCAGAAGTTCTCAACGGGACGGCTGAAAGCTTCATCAGGCTTTTTTGCGTTATAAACCCACCCGTTCAGGCCATAGCTGAGCAGAACATCGTCCGGTCCGCGGTAGGCCCCGTACGGAACGACGCCGCCTTCGTCGTAGGGCTTTACGGCCGTTGGACACATCGTGAATTGCTGATCGCCGTGGTAGTAAGAACGCAGCGCCGTTGCCCAGTGCCTCTTGTCGTTGGTATTGTAGCTGCTGCACCCGTTCGCAAACCGGCCCTCGAAATCGCTGTCATACATAGAAAATACCAGGCTCCACTGATGCAGACTCGACTGGCACACCGAGGATTTGGCCTGGTGCCGCACCCGTTGCAGTGAAGGCATCAGCAGCGCCAACAGCAGGGCAATGATCGCAATGACAACCAACAACTCGATCAGTGTAAACGCGTATCGCCTTACCATCCAGATTCTCCCGTATAACTTTGTAGCCGGGCAATTTACGTCTTGGATAATGTCAGTTGGTCCACTAGCTGACATACATTGCCGAAGATCTATTACCAGCTACAAATTTACCTGCCGGCAGGTATTCAGGACTATTTTAGCATTTTCGGACCATAAACACAACATCAAATACCAGAAGACAGGAAGATAAGAGTGCATATATGACATTTGGATATCAGATGATCAGAGTATCAGGAGGCAGGCTATCAGGATTCAGGATATCAGGGAGAACGCTGCAAGGGGCTCTCCGCGCCTGATTCCCTGATATCCTGATACCCACTTCCTGATAAACTGGTTCCCTGATTATCACCTCCTATCTTCCCATCTTCGTATCTTCTTGTCTTCGTATCTTCTTATCTTCCTAACTTCCTATCTTCCTGCTCCAGAACGGCAACGGCGTGTCGGGCAAAAAGGCCTCGTATATCATGCCGGTATTCGTTGAGGATTCGCTCTCCAAGACTTTCCCAGTCGCCGCACCGGTAAAGTGCCCGGGCCAAGACAATCTCCCGAAGGGCTCCCAGCCTGTGGCGCTTTTCGGGCGGCTTGTCGGTAAGCGGCTCAAGTTCCGTCATAACATGGCCCCGCAATGGCGGTTTGTTCAGAAGCCCGGCCAGAGGCTCGGCCGCAGCCGGATCTCCGATCTGCTCGAGCGCTATCGCCAGGGAACGGTGATGTGAAAGGGTTACATTAGAATCGAGTGTACCCAGCTTCTTCAGAAGGGCCGGCAAAGCACGCCTGTCGCGAGTGGCGCCGAGTGAGAGGATCAGCGCATCGGTTGGCGTAGGAAGGTGTGCATATTCGGCCATAGAACCTTGAAAAATCTTGGCGTCCCACTCATCAATCTCCTCCAGCCGTTCGACAAGTACGGGCACGGCTTCACGGTCTCCCATAAAACCGAGCAGTTTCGCATAGGTTGTCCGAGCTTCGCCTGTGGCTGAATCGAACGCGACCTTCAACGGAGATCGGGCCTTGTCAGAGTGCGATAGTACTACTGCAAGCGCTTCACACCTCTTTGTTCGAGTCTCTTTCTCATCCCCATATTTGCGGACAGCTTCACGGACTATTCTGTCGGATAGCGGGAACGAACCCTCGTGCGTTAGCACATCTTTCGGCAAATTGCCGATTTCAACGAGATGCTTTTGCAGCGCCTTTACGTCAATTTGCCTTGGCGTACACCCATTTTTTACCGCCATCGCTGCAGCGACTCCGGCTGCGTAGCCCTGATTCTGCATATCCAGTTGCATACGGACCATCGCGGTGGCATCGCGATGCATGCTCATACCCAGGCCTATAGTGAGGATGCCATCGAGTCCCCGGGGCAAGAGACAGCGGTAGGGCGTATAACATGTTCCGCCCGGGGCCGGGTGATTTGCCTTCCGCGTTTTTTCCGTATGGGGAATAAGGGCAAAGTAGGGCTCGCTCGGGTAGCCGTGCGAGTCGTAATCGCTGCCGGAAAGCACAATCGAGTCCGGGTAGGTGCGCCCGGCGATCTGATCCAGGTATGAGAGCACGTGGTCGCCGATCACTCGCCGGCGCTCGCGGTTTTGAATGAAGGTGCCCATGTCGTAAGAAGAGGCCGACCGGGCCATACGTGCTCCGACGAAAGCCCGCCAGACGTCAAGAACGTCCGTTTCGTCTACCAAAAGATAGTCCGTATTAACGTAAGTCGCTCCCGGACTGCGCATCGGCAAGCCGGTTCCCTGCAGGGCGATGCCTGTTCCGTCACCTCCGAACATCGATTCGGCTCCCGCGGCCACGGCAACATCGGCGTTGCCTGTAGCGTCGATGACGACATCGGCCAAAATCGCGCCGCGCCCCATCGGTGTAACCACTACGGCGCCGCTTACAACATCTCCTTCGACATAAGCTCCGCAGCCCAGCACCCGCAGCCAAATCTTGCCGCCGGCATTGCGAATCTCTTTGCGAAACCACTCCATTTTGTACTCGGTGTTGTGGTTCTTGTCGCAAAAGGGGACTTCATTCGTGAAGCCGAGTTTTTTTCCGTGGTAGGGTCGCCCGATCAGCCCCATCGTGCCAACACCGCCGAGTCCTTCCTGGTACTCGACCACGAGAACGTCGGCACCGCGCCTTGCGGCGCCTATGGCGGCACATGCGCCGGAGGTTCCGCCGCCGATTATGACGACGTCAACTTCCGCCAGGACCGGCACGCCGCAGGCGTTTGCGATTACCGTCTCTTTCTCGGAATCGGTAGGCCGCAGCCCACGCAATACTTCACGGACATCGCCTTTGCCGGCCGGCGCACCATGGGCGGTCTTTACCGACACATGCGCCGAATTATCGATTCTTCGTGCTTGTTGCGCCGCTGCCTTGCCGATCATCCGACCGAGTTTCTCGATCCTGTTCGGTCTGAGACACGGTTCTACTTGATCGCGCGGAATGTCGGCTGATCCGCTGAGCACGTAAATTCGGCGACAGTCATCGGGCCTGAAATGACCCAAAGCGGGCAATTCCTCAGACTGCCATTCGACCGATGTTTTCTTTCCAACGATTGGGTCCGATGGAACGAAGAGTAGCTTTTCGGCCGACCTGAGCTGGCCGTCGCGATATGTCATATCCCGAGCCTGCTGCTCGGCTTCCGCCAGAGCGGCAAAGCTCCCGTTGGCCAAGTCCGGGTCGAGTGAGTACTCGTAATAGGAGAGTTCACGCCCTTTGGCTTTGATGCCGGCGGGAATTTTTCTTGTCGGCATCGCTGCTTTGTTTGACTCACCGCCAAGTACAATTCTCTCGCAACGATTTTGACCGGATTTAGAAGGCCGCACCCTCGCGCCTGTCAGGCGGGCTACCACTGCACGATCCGTAGCGTCGATAATCACTTTGCTTAACACCGCCTGCCTGCCGGCCCGATTGGCAATGACGATGCCGGAGGGATCGCCGCTGCCATCAACCAGAATATCCGTCGGATAACAGCAAAGCAAAAAGTCCGCACCGGCCTCAAGCAAAGCCGCCTCAAGCGTTTGCTTTACGCGCATTGGTGTTGTTGTCCGCTTGTCGCTGAAGATTTGACCGGTCAGCTTACCATTTTCGGCTTCTCCCTCTTCGAGCCAGAGACGCATCGTAGCACAAATGTCTTGTCCAAGGTATGGACGAGAGCCAAGGAGTAATACCTTCGCGCCTTCGTCGGCGGCTTGCGTAGCGGCGGCAACTGCACCGACTGTGCCTCCCACAATAACTATGTCGGCTTTCCACACAATCGGAATCTGCCGGGTGCTTTGACGTGCATACTCGACGCCGAAGGTCGGACATACGAATAGAATCAATAACAAAAAAGAACGTACACAGGCCATTTCCTACACTCCTTCTATAAACGGTTCGGAACTTATGCGCACGGGCTAATAGTCAATGGTTAATAATCAATAGTCAATAAAAAAAAGCCCCGTCCGAGAACGGGGCTTTAGATCAAGTAACAGTTAAAGCCATGCAGCGAAATGCCTGACATACACCGGCTGTTTCTATGGGGTTCTCGCGTTTGCGAAAATCACAGCCGGGTCCTAGTTATCCCTAGAAAGGAGGTGATCCAGCCGCAGGTTCCCCTACGGCTACCTTGTTAC
>CAZRBG010000054.1:5774-39841 GCA_964598225.1 uncultured Pirellulales bacterium | reverse complement strand
TGAGGTGGGGCAATTCAATTGAGCAAAGGCGGGTCAATTTTCGTGAGCGGTATAGCGCAAGATTCAGCCTTCCTCTTCTGTCATATCAGGGCATATCAGAGGACGCCACACTTATTTCAAAGTTTCAATTACCCTGGTTATCCCTTGACTGCGTTCTGCATAATAGAATCTGCGATGATCCTTCGACTTCGCTCAGGACGGCGTCTGTGTCTGAAAAAGGGATTTCGCTTGAAAAGCGACGATAAATGATTCCGCTGATAAACCCATGAAAACCGGCAAAACACCCTCGTTTTTGATAGCGCCAGTGCATGTCACAAGGGGTTTTTCCGCGGAATCGATAAATATGGTATAATACATAACTAATATATGATGATAGAATACAGAACACAGAATTGAGAAGACAGAATGGTATTTAACCGAAATGCCCAAGATCGAATGGCGAATATCCGAATGAAGCATAAAAAAATGCGAAACAAAGCATGCCCTGAGCGCAGTCGAATGGGCCAATTCATTCGTTCGGAGTGGTGCGTGCCGCGAATAGGTACTTTCGCAAAACAAAGCCAATTTACTCGTGCTGCGTGGTGCGTGCCGCTTACTCCGAAAGGAGTCCACAGGACTGCGAAAAGGAATTCGTAGAAACAAAGCCAATTTGCGAAAGGGCGAAAAGGGCATAAGCTCACTTGTGACGCAGGTTTAGTGCAAATTAAGGTTTGTGGCAAGTCAAGGAAAGCAAACCCAATCAGGGCCAATTCTCCGGACTCAATGCTTTTGATCGGGGGAAATAGGTTGAAAATTTATCAGGGCGGTGTAAACTATCCGATCTTAAATAAGTACAACTTGATGGCATGACCTAATTTAACATCCTGTAGTATCAGGCCGTGGCTGGACCAGATTGTGCGAAGAATGGGTTCGTACAATGGGGCGGATCCCTCGGCTGCGCTCGGGATGACGAGGTAGAAGTATTGGGATGACGACGTAGAAATCGGGGTGGAACCATGGCAGGACTGGAACAGGATATCGGCCACAGGCGGCCTGGCGACAAGCAGATCGAGCCGGCACAGAGGATAAAGCGTTTGCCGCCTTATCTTTTTGGCAGGCTCAATGCACTGAAACTGGCCAAGCGGCGCGCGGGGGTGGATATAATCGACTTAGGCATGGGCAATCCTTCCGATCCGACGCCCCAGGTCGTTATCGACAAGCTGTGCGAAGCCTCCAAAGACCCTCGCAACCAGCGATACAGCGCATCGAAGGGCATCAAGAACCTTCGCGGCGAGATGGCCAAGAAGTACGCGGCCAAATGGAACGTCGATCTCGATCCCGAGACGGAGGTGCTGGCCTGCATCGGCTCGAAAGAGGGATTCAGCCATCTGTGCCTGGCGATGATGGGCCCGGGCGATACGGCGATCGTGCCCGACCCGGCATTCCCGATCCACAATTACGCCGTGGCGCTGGCCGGGGCGAACGTGGTGTCCGTGCCCTTGGGCAACGATGAGGCGTTTATAAAGAACGTCACGACGATGATCGAAAACATGTACCCGACGCCGAAGCTGCTGATTCTCAATTATCCGCACAATCCGACGGCGATGACCGTCGACGAGGGGTTCTTCGAGCCGGTCGTCGAGCTGGCGAAGAAGACCGGGATCGCGGTGATTAACGACTTTGCCTATGGAGAGACCACCTTCGACGGTTATAAAGCGCCGAGCTTTCTCTCGGTCAAGGGAGCCAAGGACGTCGGCGTCGAGTTTACCACCCTGAGCAAGCCCTACAACATGGCCGGTTTTCGCATCGGCTTTGTCGCGGGCAACAGGGACATGGTCGATTATCTGGCCACGATAAAGGGTTATTACGATTACGGCATATTCCAGGCTATACAAATCGCCGGTATCATTGCGATGCGGCATTGCGAGGATGATATCAAGGCCCAGAATCTGAAGTATCAGTCCAGGCGTGACGTAGTCTGTGAAGGGCTGAACCGTATCGGCTGGGAAGTGGCCAAGCCGCGAGCGAGCATGTTCGTCTGGGCAAGGGTGCCGCAAGACCATTCCAAAGGCAAGGGCAGTATCGACTACGCGATGGACCTGATGGAACATGCCGAGGTCTCGATAGCGCCGGGCAGGGCTTTCGGCGAGGGCGGCGAAGGCTACATGCGCATCGCACTGGTCGAGAACGAGCAGCGCCTGCGCCAGGCGATTCGCAACATCAGCCGATACGAGCGGAGAAACCGGTGAATATTTCAGGTTGACTATTAGCCACAGTTAATAAGGAATATCCCGATCAATCGAAAGTGTAGCCGCAGGTGTCTTCGGTAACGCACTCGGATTGAGTCCGCGGATATTTCCTGCAATTGAACGGACGGATCGGGTATATGGAGCAGTACTCTTTGCCGTCTTTACCGGCCTTGAGAAAAGGGCACAAGTTGGGCAGCTTGCAGCAGGCCCCGCAGTTAACGCACCGGCCTCGGCGGTTCGCGGCAACTGGCAATACAGCCGTGACAGTCCTTTTCGCCTTGGCGCACCACGTGTTTTTGTCCTTATCAGCCATAATCCGTTAAGTTCCTACGCTTTCCTGAAGACGGCGACGAGTTTTCGACCTCGACTACGAACAGCGGGTATTGTACCAGCCGGGCAATGGCCATGCAACCGTGAGATATACCTTGATAGTGTGATCTGTGTCTAACTCATCAACTTCTTGAGCAGTGCCCTCTGGAAGTGGAGGCGGTTTTCGGCCTGGTCGAACATTATCGAGTTTGGCGACTCGGTTACGTCGTCGGTAATCTCATAGCCCCGCTTCGCGGGCAGACAGTGCATGATCTTTGCGTCGGCCGGGGCGGATTTGAGCAGTTCTGCATTGACCTGAAAGCCCTCAAAATCCTGCACTCGCTTTTTTTTCTCGTCCTCCTGGCCCATGCTGACCCAAGTGTCGGTATAGATAATGTCGACGCCGGAAATCGCTGCGGCCGGATCGTTTGTTTGCTCGACGCTCTGCGGGCGGACCTTATTCGCCTTTTCGATTGTCTCATCGTCAAGCTCGTAGCCGGCGGGCGAAGCAAGGACGAGCTTCATACCCAGCTTCGCCGCGGCAAAGCTCAGCGAGCGTGCGACGTTATTGCCGTCGCCTATGTATGCGACTTTTACGCCTTCTATCCGCCCGCAATGCTCGCGAATTGTAAGTACGTCGGCCATCGCCTGGCACGGGTGCGACCAGTCGGTCAGCGCGTTTATGACCGGCACCGTCGCATATTCGGCCAGCTCCGTAACCGCGCCGTGCTCGAAAGTCCGCGCCATTATCCCCTTGACGTATCGGCTCATGACCCGGGCCATGTCCTTGACCGGCTCGCGCTTGCCGATGCCGCCGATGTCTTCAGGCTTGATGTAGATTGCATTGCCGCCAAGGTCCGTCATGGCAACCTGAAAGCTGATCCGCGTCCGCAGGCTGGGCTTCTCGAAAAGCATTACTAATGTCTTGTTGGCAAGACACAGGTCGCTGCCGCCTTCCTTATAAAGAGCCTTCAAATGAGCACTTATCACCAGAAGCTCGTTCAGTTGGTCAGCCGAACAATCAATTATAGAAAGAAAATGCTCCATCTTATACTCACTCCAAGCCGAGAACTTTATTCTTTGCCACAGAGTCTCAAATTTTTTTATTTCTTTGGCCACAGAGGACACAGAGACCACAGAGATCTAAATTACTTTTCTCCGTGTCCTCTGCGCCCGATGTGGCTAACCCGAATCGCTCAATACATTGTCAAGAATGTCTATTGCCTGATCGATCTGGCTCTCGTTCGCGATCATTGGGGGCATGAAGCGCAGGACGGTTCCCTGCGTGCAGTTTATCCTCAGGCCTTTCTCGAGGCATTTGTCTACGATAGACGCTCCAGGAGCGGTCAATTGTACGCCGATCATCAGGCCGATGCCACGTACACTGTCGATTATCGTATGTTTCTGTTTCAACTGCCCCAGCTTGTCCATTTTGTACTGACCGAGCTTGTTTGCGTTTTCAAGCAGGTTTTCTTCTTCTATTGCCTTTATAGTTGCCACCGCCGCGGCACAGACCAGCGAGTTGCCGCCGAACGTGGTGGCGTGCTTGCCGGGGACCAGCGAAGCGGCGACTTCCTCGCTTGCCATCATGGCGCCGATTGCCGTGCCGCCGCCCAGGGCTTTTGCCATTGTGATCATATCCGGCCGGACGTCGTAATGCTGGTAAGCGAACCATTTTCCTGTTCTGCCCACCCCCGTTGTGACTTCATCGAAGATCAGAACCGCTCCGTTCTCGTCGCACAGCCGGCGGATCGCTCGTAGATATTCGGCATCTGCGAGGTTTATGCCGCCCTCGCCCTGGATCGGCTCGACCATGACCGCAGCCACTTCATCGCTGAAAGCCGATTCCAAGGCTTCGATATCGTTGAACGGCACGTAGACGAAGCCCGGCATCAACGGCAGAAGGCCCTGATGGTGCTTGGGCTGTGCCGTTGCGGTCATCGTCGCGAACGTCCGGCCGTGGAAGCTGCCCTCGGCGGTGATGAATTTGTACTTCTGCTCCGATGTGTGCAGGCGCGCCAGTTTTAGCGCAGCTTCGTTGGCCTCGGCGCCGCTGTTGCAGAAGAAGCTCTTGCCGCCAATGGCCCGCTCGCTCAGCAGCTTTGCCAGTTCACCCTGTGGCTCGGAATAGAATGTATTGTCGATGTGTAAAAGCTCGCCGGCCTGTTTCCGCAGCGCCTCGGTTACCTTCGGGTGGCAATGGCCTATTGCGCTGACGGCCCAACCGGGGAACATGTCCAGTATCTTGTTGCCGTCGGCGTCGTAAAGGTAGCACCCTTCGCCCTTTACGATCACCTTGGGCAGCCGGCCGTAATTAGCGATAACGTACTTGTCGAATAATTCGATAGTCTCCTGTGTAGTCATGATTCGTGCCTCGTCTGTCGTATGTCGTCATTGCCGCACATACGGGGACTAATTCTCAATTTCGAAGTATCTGAGTTCCGATACCTTCGTCGGTATATATCTCGAGCAACAGCGAATGGGCGATTCGTCCGTCGATAATATGGGCCTTTCTGACCCCCGCATCAAGCGCGGTCATGCAGGCCTCAACCTTCGGGAACATCGCTTCGGTTATAATGCCGGCGTCGATCATCTCCTTGATTTGCTGTTCGTTCAGACTCGAGACCCAACTGTCCGGGTCGTTGACGTCGGCCCTTATGCCGTGAGTATCGCTGACGACGACAAGCTTCTCGGCACAGACGCCCGCTGCGACCATCCCTGCGGCGCTGTCGGCGTTGACGTTTAGTTTGCCGCCTGTTTTGTCCTTGGCGATCGAGGCGATAACCGGGACGGTCCCGTCGGCACAGAGCTTCATAAGCAATTTTGAGTTTACATTGACCACTTTCCCCACCAGTCCGATGTCGAGCTTTCGTCCGTCCTCGCCCTGAAGCCTGAGGGTCTCGGCAAAAAGCGCGCAACTGCCCAGCGAATGCAAACCCATGGATTCACATTCCAGTTCATTCAACATTTCGCAGATGGGCGCGTTAATCTTGTGGACAAGTGTATGCTCGGCTATAGTAAGCGTCCGCTCGTCGGTATACCTCCTGCCCTTTACCCAAACCGGCTCGAGACCGGCTTCGTTCATCGCCCGGGTTATGGCTTTGCCGCCCCCGTGGACGATAATCGGGTGCATCCCGACGGTTGCCATAAAAGCCACGTCGGTCACGAGCTTATTCTGCAGTGAAACATCATCCAGAACGCTGCCGCCGAGCTTGACAACGACTATCCGCCCGCGAAACCGCCTGATATACCCCATCGCCTCTATCAAGGCGCCGGCTTTTGCAATAGCTTCTTCCATGATTATCAACCTTTTGAAGGTAGCGAGGGCGTCTCGCCCTTGTACTTGTAGAGATCGCCGTCAAAATGCCGGCAGGACTCAAGGCCGGGACGGCCTCGCCACGACTCTATGCCGCTTTGGCGAAACGCATAAATTATCGCTTCGCAATACGCCAGTCAAGATGTATTTCTTGCCACATACAGTGTGCGCAAAGAAATCCTGTTCCGGCAACAATACGATGCCTTGTTGCGTTTTGTAGTCTCCGTTTGCCTCCGTTTCAGTCAGCTATCGTTGGCCTGTTTCTTTTTGATCTGCTCGGACAGGACATGTTGTAATTCGCTGAATGAACCGGCCTTCGAAGCGCCCTCGATGGCCTTGACGGCGACGTCCTGAATCTTCTGGTAGGCGGTGTCCTGCTGTGTGGACAGCTTGGCAATCTGTTCATTTTGCTCTTTCACTGTTTTTTCCAGAGACTGTATTCTGGCTGTCAGTACATTGCGCTGGCCCTCGAATTCCTTTTGCAGAAGATCTTTCTGGTACTTCGTCTCCGATTCAATGCGTTTGGTGTTTTCCTCGACCGCCTTGGCGACTGCCGTCTCCAGTTTCCCGGGAAACTCAGCCACCTGGGCCTGCAAAGACTCGAATTCCTGTTCTCTGCTGCTGATCTGCTTTTCCCGCTCGTTGAGTTCCTTTTCAGTTTGCTCCTTGAGGTCTTTCATCTCGGTTTCCAGGGCTTGTTTGTCCGCCTGCAGTCTGGCTTTTTCATCCTCGAATTTGTCCCGGGCCAGTTGCTTTTCTCGCTCGAAGGCGTATTGGTATTCATCCTTTTCGCGCTTGCGTTCCTTGGCTTGCTGTTCCTGGCGTTCTTTGACCTGAGCTTGATGATCTGTTTTTTCTTTTTGCCACTGCTGCCTCGTAGTCTCTATTTCCTGAGTCAGGCTTTCTCGCTCGTCGGCCATCTCTTGCTCGAACTTGAGTTTCTCCTGGCGCTGCGTTTCGATCAAAGCAGCCAGGCTTCCGGCGGCTTTTTCAATTTCATAGATTTCCTTGAGTTCCCGCTCTTTTATCTCAATAGCTAATTGAACCTGATCGAATTTATCGACTTCCCCCGCCAACCTGTCGGTCAGTTTGGTCAACATGCCCCCGATTTCATGTTTGAGCTTATTAGTCTCCTGGATCACACCGTCTGCGGAAATACCGGCGACCGCCTTTAGAATGCCCTCTTCTTTCTTTTCCTGGAGCTTCTGTTCGGGCTTCAGTTGGGCCTTTTCCTTTTCACGCAACTGTTGCAGCGTCTCCTGATAGGCGTCGAGCAGTTCCTGCTTGGTGTTCTTCATGCTGAGTTCCGTGTCATTTGTTTTCTTTTTGGGTGCCGGCATGGTTTCTCCTTGAATTGTGTTGCAGCTTTTCAGCCTCCTTCGTATTTGTTGACCCGACCTGAATCGGCGACTTCACAGATTGTAAAGTAGCTTTGCTAAATTTCAATACCGCAAGCCGCTTCTTTAGAAAATTCTGTTGACTTATTGTCGAATTTCACGAAATTGATTCTTTGGATTCTTGTTAATTTTTATGAGGACGGTGTTTACGCTGATCGCCGGGGGCAACCAGAATTATGACCGGGCCGACTGACAGAACGAAGCGCCAAACAACCGGTTCTTCGAGCTTTTCGCTAAAGAGAGGTCGAACACTGGGTAAATATCGTTTGGCCAAATATCTTGGCGAAGGCGGCAGTTGTGAGGTCTGGAAGGCCCGCGATACCGTCGAGGGGATCTGGGTCGCTCTGAAAATACCGCTGGCCGATACCCACGGCAAACGCGACAACCAGGCCCTGCTTCGAGAGATACGCCTTGTCGCACAGTTGCGGCATCCCCACATAATGCCGATCAAGAACGCAGATTTCATCGGAGATCATGCGGTGCTGGCGACCGAATTGTCCGTCGGCACACTCGACGACCGCTCCAGGCCCATGTCCCCGCGCAGGATCATTTCGATCGTCGCCCAGGTCCTCGACGGCCTGGCATACGCTCACCGCAAGCGCATGGTCCATTGCGACGTTACGCCCGGCAACATATTCCTCTTTCCGAACGGTCGCGCCGCGCTCGGCGATTTCGGCATCGGCCTGCAGATCAAAGGCCGTATGCAAACCGTCGAAGAGTTCGGCACACCCGGCTACGTCGCGCCCGAGCAGGCCTATGGTAAGCCAACATACCGCAGCGATTGTTTCGCCGTCAGCCTGATCCTGTACGAATATGTAACCGGCGTATTGCCTAAATGGCCCTTCAACTGGCCTCCACGGGGCTACAAGCGACTGCGTGAAAAGACCAGCCTGGCGTTCGCCGGATTCGTCAAGCAGGCCCTGGCAATCGATCCCGCCAAACGGTTCGCCAACGCCGAAAAGATGCGATCGGCGCTGCTTGCGGCGATTCCGAAGAACCTCAAGCTCACTCCGGCCGTCAGAGCCGGCGGAACCAGCAAGCTCGACTGGCGGAAGATGCGCCGCCGCGCCTTTATGAAACGATACCGAACAGTCCTGCCGACCATCTTCCGGTGTACCGATTGCGGCGAGCCTATCGCCGAAAGCATGAAGATCTGCCCGTGGTGTGGCAGCGACCGCAACCGCTTCGATGCAAATACGCCGTACAGCCATCTCTGCACGCGTTGCCACAGGGGCGTTCTGCCGGAGTGGCGTTTTTGCCCGTGGTGCTACGGGCCGGGTTTCGCAGACCCGGCGACTACTCGCACGGCAGGAGTTCGCTATAACAGTCGCTGTAAGCATTGCGGCGGAAAACTCATGCGCTTCATGAGGTATTGCCCGTGGTGCCGCCGCAAAGTACGCCGAAACTGGCAGGTCCGCCCCTTCCCGGAAGTTTGCGCCAACTGCAACTGGTCGGTCGACTCGACCTTCTGGAATTATTGTCCCTGGTGTGAAAAGAGCCTTGTCTGAAGAAATCCAGAGAAAAAACGAATCGACCCCGCCGGAGATGATTCCGGCGCCTTCCGGGCCATTTCTCTGGGCCGCCGAAACCGACCGAGGCAGGATGCGACAAGAGAACGAAGACGCTTTCTTTGCCGATCCTGAGACAGCTTTGTTCGTGGTCTCAGACGGCATGGGAGGCCATCGCGGCGGGGCTCTTGCATCCGGCATCATCAGTGAGGACCTGCCCGTAATGATCGAGAATGCCCTCGACAGACTCAAGGTCGGAACAACGCGGACGATAAGGTCTCTGCTCGAAAGAGCCATAGCCGAGCAGAGCCGGCAGTTGCAGCTCGAAGGAACCAGCGAAACGGGCTATCAGGACATGGGAGCGACGCTGGTGATCGTCCTGCTGAGAAAGAAACGATGTTTTGTCGCCAACGTCGGCGACAGCCGGGCTTACAGACTACGGGCGGGTCGATTCACGCAACTAACTCGAGATCATTCAGTGGTTTCCGAACTGATCGAACGCGGCTGGATCACGCCCGATGAAGCAACCAATCACGTGGCCAGCGGCCAGTTGACCCATTACGTCGGGATGGAGGAAAAGGTCCGTTCTCACGTCCGCTCGTTTGCGCTCAAGAAACGCGACCGCATCCTGCTGTGCACCGACGGCCTGACCGACATGCTCGTCGACAAAGACATCGAGACAATTCTAAAGGCCGAAGCCGATCCTCAAACCGCCTGCAAAAGACTCATCGCAGCAGCGAACAAAGCCGGCGGTCACGACAATATCACAACGCTTGTCGTAGACTGGACCGGCTCGGATTAACCCGCCGGAGGCGGACGGCGAGACAAACAATAAGGGCCTGCGCCGAGCTGTTCGACGCAGGCCCCTTGGTGTCAATTAGCCATAGCAACGGTACTTCAAGCGCTATCTGGGCCGATACAGCCTTATGTCGTCGAAGTACATCTTGCCTGAGCCGCCGCTTGATGCAACACCGCTATTGGCGCCCAGGCCGATAGCAATGCTGTCTACGTTGGTCAGGTTGATACCCTTATCAGAGAACGCCTGAAGCGGTATGACCCATTCGGTCCAGGTGTCAATCGTAGCCGCTGCCGGATCTTCATGGACAACAATCGCAGGTGCGCCGGTCGCATTCGAGACCGCAACGTAAAGCGGCTCGGGAGCGTTACTGGCGATACCGATGTCCTGGTTGGTCCACTGGCCGGTCACGTTTCCGGTGGTCGTCACGCTCGAGACAACCGCCTCGCAGGTAACATCTGCGGCATGACTGGTCAGGGCCAATCCGATATAAACGTTAGTATCCATCGTTACCGCGGGCCTCAGCGTCATCGGCTCCCAGTTGAAACCGTCCGCAGAAGTAGATGCCCTGAATGTTCCTCCGACGTCGCGCTCGAGTTTGACCCAATATGGAGCGACGAGCGTATCGTCGAAATCGCGCTCGGTATTGTCGCCTGCGTTCTGGCGATACTGGAACCTGACGCCGTTTTCGGGCGTAAGCAGCAGGGCCGCATTGGCCGCATCCGGATCGAGCGAATTACGGATCATTACTCCCGCCTTGGCAAAGGCGTGGGTGTTCTCCAGGCTCTCGACCTTGACCGTGATCGAACCGGTGCCCGACAGAGTCTTATAGGCATAATGGAACTCGTCCGAGGCACCCCAGATGTCCGCTCCGGCCCCTGTCATTGTATACGTGCCGACCGGTCCCTCGATGAAGCCGCCGACAGATGCCGGCTGTCCCTGGAACCATATCGACAATTCACCGACGCCTTCTTCGGTCCAGTCACGCGTAGCATTCAGCTCCAATTCCGCCTCCGAGTTTGTCACGCCGGCGGTATTATTGTAGAAGAACGGCATCGACTGACGGCTTCCATCGCGGACTACCGTAAGCTCGACATAAGTCGGCATCACATAACCGACCTGAGAGCCGTTTGTGGCGACGCCGAAGCCGTCGATCCAGTGCTGCCAGATCGCTTCGCCGTCGGCATCGTTGTCGGTATAGGTCTCGAAGTCATCCACGACGAGGAAATTACCCGTCGTGAAGGACCATACGCTGCCCACCCACGGGCTGTCCGGATTGACGTTGTTGACTTCGTCGATGCGCCAGAAGTACGGCGTATCCCACTCGAGTTTGCCCGGATCGTAACTCTCCTCGCCGAGTGCTTTGGAGCCCCTGTATTCGGGCGACGCCTTGGTGGCGTTCAACACGGCATCGGGGTCGGTGCCGAAGTACACTTCATGGGACGCAGCATTCTCGCCGGGATTCCATGTAAGGACCGGTGCAGTCCTGGTGCCGGTTGCCTCGTTGCGAGGATTGGGCCCGCTGGCCCTGACGGGCAGTGAAAGCGCAGCCTGAGGCACTATCTGTTTGGGAACCGTGGGGCTTTCCCACGACAACTGTGCAACTGCCGTTCCGCCGCTGTCATAATACTCCATAACCAATGAGTACCGCCTGCCGCCCTCGAGTTCGATCGTGCCTTTTGCCTCGGTTGCCGAGCGGCGGTCGACCCATCTGTTGACGACCAGCTCGTCGTTGACCCAGAGCCGGACACCGTCGTCGGTGTTGGCGTAGAAGGTGTACGGTTCCGAGAACGCCACCTCTACTTCGCCGGCCCATCTGACGGAGAACGAATCATTCTGCAGCAGCGCATCGGGCGTATCGTCGGCCCAGTCGAAGTCGATTTCGGGATCGACGCGATTAATCACGGGGTCACCGGTCAGGTCCGTATTTCCGTAGTACCTCGCCCTGACGCCTCCGCCCGGCGTCACAGTCGTGAAGCTCCAGACTTCGCCGGTGAGGGTTGTTGCTGCATCAAACTCATCGACCCTCCAATAATATGTCTTGCCTATTTCGAGCTCTCCGGGATCGAAAGTAGTCTGTCCCTGAGGTGCGCCGCCGGTGGCGTTGGCGACTTCGTCGAGATTGTCGCCGAAGTACACGGTGTGCAGCTTGGCGCCCCAGCCGGCCGACCAGGTCAGCTCCACGTTCGTGTCGATGAACTTGGCGCCGTTAGCCGGAACAGGATCGTACGCCTCTTTCGGGGGCACCAGGAAGCTCCACGTGTCGCCTTTTTGAATAGTGCCGTCGGCCTCAACTTCGTCGATTCTCCAGTAATAGGTTGTTCCGGCGGAAAGCGGTTCGGAAACAGAGAATCCCGGGAGTCCAACGATAACAAAATCATCCGTCACATTCCCCTGGAAAGTGTCACCGGCGCCGTCATTTACGTCGTCAAAAGTCGTGCCGAAGTAGAAGTCGTGCGAAACAGCAGTATCGCCCGGCGTCCACTTGAGATTGGCCCATGTGTCGGGGTGAAGAGTGCCGTCCTTCGGATCGGGATTCGAGGCCTTGAGACGCTTGAGTTCTCCGAGCATATACTGAACGGCATTGAGAAAGAGCTTCTCGCCCTGCTTGTTGACGTTGTACTCGCCTCTGCCGTAACCGACGCCTTCTCGCGTACCCATAAATAACATAAGTCGCGGCCCGGCGGGGGTCTGTCCCGCTCCGGAGTGGTATTCTACGCCGGCTTCCCACTCGGCGATGACCGTCTCATCCTCATCCGCGACCTTGGCAAGCAATGTGCCGTTGCCGACGTCGAGGCTGCCGTAAAAAGAGACGGTTCCCGTACCGACGGTCTGGTCGTAAATCTCGACCTGATTTTCGGCATCCAGTTCGATTTCGTAGAACAATGGGTGAGAGGGGTCCTCGACCTGGACTTTAGGAGTTCCGCCGTCGCCGGTCAGGCTGGTGTTATCAACCCACAGCCAGCGGCTGCTCCTCGAAAGATACGGACTCATTAATATCAGCGGCGTCGTGATTGAGTTCCACTGATCTATCTCGTCGCCATCGTCATAATCGCCGCTGTTGCTGTTACGGCTGTAGACTATCAGGTCTGCCGCGTTAAGCCTGGCGATCTTTTCATCGTCGAGAGTACGCCAGTATCCGTCGCCCGATGCAGCGCCCGGCGTGTTGTCGATGGTGTGGCCCGTGCTCTCAAGCAGTTCGACAAAGCCGATGTCGTCCTGCACTCCGTCGGCCAGCTCATCGTAGTGGTCCGAGACAAAGATGACCTCGGCTGCTCGGGCTGACGGGAGCAGACAAAAAGCCGACACCAGCAGTAGAAGAAACAGTTTTTTCGACATTGCATAACCTCCTTCAAGAAACAATAGTAAGTTAGACCGATCGGGAATTTCACCTTCGTTTGAACGGAATTTGCGCCGGCGGTGCGGAAATGCTCAAAATTTGAGACTGCCTCCTTCCTTCCAGCAGCAAAGTGCTCTGACACAAGGCAAAATCCGTCTCCGGAGGATACGCCTCCGGGATCTTCATGATCTCACTTATACTATATTTATAGGGGGTTCGTCAAGAAAAAGACCGGAAAATTCCAACGGATCCCGGCGATGCGAGACATGAAACATTGCCGAAGGAGGGAGTCGAACCCTCACCCTGTTGCCAGGACGGGATTTTGAATCCCGCGCGTCTGCCAATTCCGCCACTTCGGCGACTCTTGCCGTTCGCAAACGACGAAGCAATATAGCAAACGAACCCCTCGACGTCAATCCTAATTCGTCACACTCCACAATATAACAATTTGATTGCGTAAGATCCAAAATCAATATAGACTTCACGACAGCTCTTTTTGAAAAAACGAAGATGAATTAAATCATACGAATTGAGAGTCAAGCTGTCATTCCTGCGCAGGCAGGAATCCATTTGTTCAAGCGCTTCTGGAATCCTGCCTGCAAAGGAATGATAATGGTGGGCCTCTAATATGGATATCATGACATTAACGATGAATCCGGCTGTAGACATTTCAGCAGGGGTGATGCAACTGGTCGCAGGTAAGAAGTTGCGCTGCAGCACCCCGACTTACGAAGCGGGCGGCGGGGGTATAAATGTGGCGAGTGTCATTCACGAACTCGGAGGCAAAGCCACCGCAGTCTATGCAGCAGGTGGAGCGACAGGTAAGATGCTGCAAAATCTGCTGGCCGGCAAAGACATCACCCAGGAGTACATTGAAATAGAAGGGCGCACCCGAGAAGATATATCCGTGCTTGAAGAAGCGACCCAGCAGCTTTACCGCTTCGTAATGCCGGGACCGGAAATGAAACAAGAAGAGCAAATTCGATGTCTCGAAAAGCTTAGAAGCTTTCAGCCTCCGCCTAAATACCTGGTCATAAGCGGCAGCCTGCCGCCTGGAGCATCTTCGGAATTCTATCGACAAGTGGTTCGCGAAATGAAACCACAAGGCACAAAGATAATCCTCGATACCAAAGCAGAAACATTGAAGGAGGTCGCCCGGGAGGGCGTTTTCCTGCTAAAGCCGAATATGAACGAGCTAAAAGAGCTGGCGGACGGAAATTTGAACGAAGAAAGAGATCAGGAGCAAATCTCTCGCAATTTGGTCGAAAAGGGGAAAGCCGAGGTTGTTGTTGTCTCTTTGGGGGCTGCCGGCGTGTTGGTCGTTTCGGAAAAACTGAGCGAAAGAGTGAGAGCGCCAAGTGTTCCGATTCGAAGTCGCGTTGGTGCGGGTGACAGTATGGTCGGGGCAATAACGTTGGCGCTTTCTCGCGGCCACTCCCTTAGAGATGCCGTGTACTACGGCATCGCAGCCGGAAGCGCCGCCGTGATGACGCCCGGAACCGAACTTTGCCGCAGGGAGGACGTGGAACGGTTGTTTTCGCGGCTCTCGGAACAGTAAACGTGCTTCTCAGGCGGTTTCCATGCCGATGCCGGCCCCGGGCTTGTAGGCGATCTCTACCGAACTCGCCTGCATACCCTTTTCGCCCTCTTCCGCTGTAAATCGAACGCCGGTTCCAATCGTAAGTCTGTCGAAATCGCCATGCAACACACTGTTGCGATGGAAATAGACGTCCTCGGCCGTATCTACCGTTTTGATAAACCCATAGTCCTGGTCGTCGAAGAGCTGATATACAACTCCCATCACCTGCTGTTGGGGATGCGTCTTGACCTCTCCTCGCTGCCGTTCGGTCAGCTTCTTGAGCTGCCGCTCGGCGCTGTCGAACGCTCTTGTTATAACCGTTTCGAGAGGATCGTGCATATCGCCTTTACTCGCCAGTTCTTTACTCACCAACTCATGCGCCGGAGGCACGGTAACATCTACCCTGATCTGGTAAGGATTTCCTCTTTCCTGATGCTTCTGCGGCTGTTCCACCGCCACCCTGCAACTGATCATGTGACGACAAATCTTTTCCAGGCCGGCTATCTTGCGATTAATCAAATCCTCTATTTCCGGCGTCTTTCTGACGTCTTTGAAACTAATCTCCGGAGGTACCTGCACGAATCTTCCTTTCTCAAATATCGAACCCTTGAACTCAGCGAGAGACGCCTAACAGGTCAAATGGAAGGCGCCCACCACGCGGGTCCCTTTTTCCGTTTCTTCGTTGAAGATCTTTCTTGCATCGCCCGTCTGCGCTTCCACATATCTTATGCCCTCCTGACTGAGGGTGTCTTTGGTCTGAAGCTCGGTCTGCATTCTGCCCGTCGCACCGGTGCCGACGACAAGAAGCTCCGGCTTGTATTCGAGAACGTCCTCCAAGTCGGTCGTTCTCAGCGTATGGCCGTTATCTCGCCACCAGTGCGCCTTTATCCTGTCCGGAAAAATTATAAGGTCCTCGTCGTATTCTTCTCCGTTGACGGTCATATGTCCGAATGAGTAAGAATCGATGAAAGGTCCCGGACAATCTTTTGCGTCTTCGTCTTTTTTACGAACGAGATATTCTTGAAACCAGGCTTTGGCGTGTTCGGCTACTTCATCCAACTTGCCGGGCTCTTCAAACAGATGCGTCGCTCCCGGAATAATAACCAGCTTTTTTTCCGCGTTAAGCTTTTTAAGAGACATTTGATTTTGTTCTAAAACAGTTTCATCTTTTGAGCCGACAATCAACAACGTCGGCGATCTGACTTCAGCAAGAATGTTGTCCGCCAGGTCCGGCCTGCCTCCGCGAGAGA
Organism: uncultured Pirellulales bacterium; assembly: GCA_964598225.1. Classification (GTDB taxonomy): domain Bacteria; phylum Planctomycetota; class Phycisphaerae; order Sedimentisphaerales; family Anaerobacaceae; genus SG8-4. The sequence continues at coordinate 24,118 of CAZRBG010000054.1, read as the reverse complement.
CAATGGCTCCGATCCTCTCGGGTTTTTGTATTGAAGCGACTAATGCCGCCGCCGCACCGGTGCTCGCGCCAAAATAGCCTATCGAAAGTCCCGCTGTCCGACCATCTTGTTGAACCCATTGCGTAGCTGAATCTACGCGACCGGCTAACAATGGAATATCAAATCGAAGTTTCCTGGTGAACATGTCGAGCTGGTCTTCTTCTTCACTGAGCAAATCCATCAGCAACGTGGCAAAGCCGGCTTTTTGCAAAATTTCGGCGACGTAATTGTTTCTCGGGCTGAATCTGCTGCTTCCGGCGCCGTGAGCAAAAATTACGATTCCCTGCGATTCGAGCGGTATGCACAGATCGCCTCTGATGACAGCCTTTGGTGTCTGTATTTGTATTTCCTCGTGGTTTATTGCTTTTTCCAGCTTCGTCGTCATCTTTCTGTTCCTTTTAGTGCTTGCATGAGATTCTCATCGCTGTGAACGGCATGGCTGAATTCGGTTATCCTTTCAACCTCGATCGCAAGCTCGTGCCGTGCCTGCGGGACGTGCATTTGGTCTTCTTTGGGCGTATAACCGTCCAGGATAGCGTTGTTTTGTATCTCAACCACCATACCCTGTAACTGATACCCTATGTCTCTTCCAGGCTCCCAGGCTACCACACTTATATTTCTGTTCAAGTTAAGATTCTCGACGGTTTTAGTGCAGAACCACTCTGAGACTCGCACTAAATTATCACTACTGTCATACCGGAGCTTGCCGGCCGTCGCAATATGAGGCCCACCTTCTCGATCGCAGGTCGCTATGATGACATACCCAACATTTCTCGCAAACTTAATCGTCTTGTTAATCAGTTGACTATCCATGAACGTCCGCCCTTGAATACCTTTTCAATACTTCGACAACCTTTTCGTCTTCTACCTGTTCGAAACACGTGTAGAACTGGCTGATAGCCATGAAATTGGCAGGAGCGGAAAGGCAGATGGTCTCATCGGCGTCCTCCGCTAACTGTTTTAACGTATCCGGCGGCGCTACCGGCAAAGCGAGAATAAGCCTCTCAGGGAATTCGGCAAGAGATGCCCAGATCGCCGCCTGCATAGTCGCTCCGGTCGCTACTCCGTCGTCTGTCAGGAGTACGACCTTCCCGTTCAATGATTCTTTCTGGAGTACCGCACGATAGCGCTGTTTCCTTTCTCCAATCTCGCCCAGCCGATGGTCCTTTTCCCGGTTTATGTATTCTTGCGTCACGTTTAGTGTGTTGACGGTGGACTGCTTCGTGTACAACTTTCCGTCTTCCGAGACGGCGCCTATCGCCAATTCGGGATTGTGCGGCGCCCTAATCTTGCGGGTCAGCACAATATCCAGTGCCGCATTAAGGTTTGTCGCAAGTTTGTCGGCAACAATAACTCCCCCGCGAGGGATGCCCAGCACGACCAGATTTTCACGGTTTTTGTAATCGACAAGTTGTGTGCCGAGCATTTCCGCAGCCTGTTCGCGATCCGCCAACACCGTTTCGTTTTCATTTATTATGTTTATTGAGCCCATCTTCACTTCCTTTTGCGCTGTTTTTCGTGCTGTTCTGCGGACGGCGTGTATTTGTTGCGGCCCGCATTTACCTGTTTCGAGTGAAGCGGCTCAACTTTCAGGCCATATTTCTCTGATTTCCTCGGGCAGGATTCTTTTGACATCTTCGATTTCCCCACCTGTCATTCTTTTCTCAGTTACCTTAAAGACTGCCTTTGCAGCTTCTTCAGGAGAATGTCTGCCCATCAGTCTCTCTGCGATGATGCTCAGAAATTCGTCTTTGTCACGTATCTTTAGAGGCTTGTCCGCCGGTTTCCATTCATGGTAGTAAAGCCCTTGCAAAAGCATCGGTAACTGGGCGGCGAATTGAGCCGCTTCTTCGACGGTCAGCCTGTCGCGTAACGTATGCAATACGGCTCTGGTGACCACAAAAGCCTGTTGCTGATCCGCCAGCGACAGCTCTTTTTGCACATCTTTCAGCCAATCTTGTGTAGTTGCTAATGAATGATCGAACGTTCTAAGTCCTGTTGTCGTTGTCATAATAACCTCCGTTTAACTGTTGAAAATCCCGGATATGCGCCACCAAGCCCTTTTAGAAGGAGCTTAAGTGACGCACTTTTTCTTCGACAGAAATCTCGCTAATGGCTAACGAATGATTAATTCATTCTCGACCATCAGCACGCCGGGGGTACTTTCTACTATTCTTTTGACCGCGCGGAACGCCGGCAGCGAAGGCACGCTGCCGGTAAGTGTAACTTTGCCGTTCTCGACTCTGACGTCGATCAAATCCGCATCAACATTGAAGTCCCGATCCAACGCAGCCTCGATACTATCGGCGATAGCCTTATCAACAAATTTCTCCGTAGGTACCACTGCCAATTCATTGGTTAAGCCAAGAACGCCGCTGAGGCTCAGAATCAGTTCTTCCGCTCGCACTTTCTGCCAGAAAGCGTGGACCGATCCTTTCAATGTTACCCATCCGTTTTCTACGGCAACATCGATATTCGTAGAATCGATATCCGGCTGCCAGAGCAATACATTTTCAATATTTGCTCTTATATCAATATCCGTCGGCACTTCCGTACCGGGCGGAAATTTGATTGTCAGCTCGTTGCGGACATATTTTACGCCCGCCATGGCCCACGCATCTTCGTCGGCGCCGTCATAAGCCGTATAATTCGGGACCGTACCAGACAACGTGACCGTTCCTTCGGTTACTTCCACTCTTACGTCGGAAGCATCGACCCGGCCGTCCCAATACAATTGGTCAACTACGTCTTTTTTAATTTCTTCATCAGTTCTTGTTGCCACTGGCATAATAACCTCCTGTAGGTATTGATTCAGTTCTTCGTTCGCTTTTTCGTTCTTAAACAATTCTACCTTTTGTAAGCCTTTACCCTTCCTGTTGTCGCTCGCGTGCGTTTTTTAGCGGGCAGGGGTGGAAGGCTGTGACACATCTTCTAACGTCTGCCCGGCAAGTTGTTCGGCTTGGGTTTTTGCCGCAAGGTCTCCGAGTGATACGATTCCCACCGGAGTGCCGTCATTGTCAACAACGAGGAGCCGCCGCACCTTGTTCTCTCGCATGATGTTGGAAGCATCATCGACGCTGTCCTCGGTTGTGCAACGGGCGATCTCCGAAGTCATCACGTCTTTGACTGTTGTGGTTCTCGCGTCACGATTCTCCGCCAGGGCCCTTATAACAATATCCCTGTCGGTGAGTAATCCGACGATTTTGTTGCCTTCCCTGACGGGCAGCACGCCGACATTAAGCGATTTCATCTTGCCGGCGGCGTCAATTAGTGTTTCCGATGAATTGATCATCTCAAAGTCTTTTGTCATAATTTCCTTAACCTGCATTTTTGTCTCCTTTCACTTCTTTGTTGGTTCAACGTGATATAACCATGTAGCCACCAAAGAAACATGAGGCACTATTCCTCTACAGAAATGGCCTCCGTCGGGCATTCTTCCATGGCCTCTCGGCAACTATCTTCCGCATCCGGCGGGACGGGATCGGTTTTTACCTGAGAAAGACCGTCTTCGATCTTAAAAACCTCAGGACAAATATCCTCACAGGGTCCGCAGCCGGTGCAGAGATCTTCGTCGACTGTTGCTCTCATTTTTAATCTCCTTACTTGATTGACTAACTCCACAAATATCTTCGCGTCGGCTTCATCAAAACCAACACCAAAGTCAAAACTACGACAAAGCTACTCTCAGTGAAATAGGGGATTTGCTTAATCACCGTTCGAAATTTGCCTACTCTGTTCCGAATGACTGCCAGTGTATTTGTCGAAGGAAAAATACTTTCGTCGGCGCCAAAGGTCGTCGCGTTATTATTGAGTCAGGAAATTTCGCACTACGAATCAGTATTTTCCCGATTGTCCCAAAAAACGGAACGCCCGATATTAGCAGACGTATTTGGTTGCCTTTTATAAGGATTGTATGGAAGTGAAGACTGATATAATTCTAACTTATAAGGAACTGGCCGTTGTAGCCCGGTCCCACAAAACAATGCCCGGAGATCAAAGTCGCAATAATTGGATTATTGGGACGATACGACGCGTCAGGCTGCAAGGCGAGTTTTGGGGAATCATAGATGATCGGGGAAACAGGTTTGATCCGGTAAACCTGCCTGATCGTTTCAAGCAGGACGGACTTCGTGTGAAGTTCAACATGAGAGAACTGTGGGACAAATCGTTATTTAATTTGTGGGGCGTATTAGTAAGGATCATCGAAATCAAACGATTGTGACTAAAAATGTATGCGACGAAAAAAGGAGTTTTCGGTTATCGCCTTATGACCGCGAAACGGAATCCTGCGAAGTTTCTGGTGCTTATGTTTGGGAGCTTTCTTCTGTTTCAGAGTTACCGTTGGTGTTTTCCGCAATTAGAAGCTGATGTCCGGACTAAATACGTAGGACAAACGCTGGAAGCACAGCTTAATTATCCTGTCGAGGCAGCCTATCAGGAGACTAAAAAAGTGATAGAAGTTCTGGAAATGAAGGAAATTGTCGAAATCAGACTTGAATCTCTGCCTCGGTCCAGAACGCTAATGGTCATTAGAATTGGCAAGGTCGGCGACAAAGACAAAGCAAACGTTATTCTCAGCCAGATCGTCAAGAATCTAAATGAACAGGGTTAACGTACCGAGCAATCAACGAAAGGAGAATTATCATGACAACTGCAACGAAAACTCCATGGTTTGTGGAGACCTCGCCGGAGATCGGCAAATTATTCGCAGAATTCTACGAGGGCTGCAAAGAAAAGGGAGTCCTGGACAAAAAGACCAAGGAACTGCTCATGGCGGCCCTGGCCTGCGTGTTCCGCTGCCCGCACTGCGTCGAAGAGCACATTCAAGGCGCTCTGGATGCCGGGGCCTCGAAAGAGGAAGTCACCGAAGCACTGTTGATAGCAGCAGTAGAAGGAGCCGGGACGCAATTAGCGTGGAAAAAAGAGGTCTTTATGAAATATCTCAGCTCATGACCAAAAGACTCGCGGGCGATTTAGATCTTGCACGCCTATAATTCAGAATGTGTTTCAAAATGTACACTTACAGAAAACAAAGGTGAAATACCAATGTCGGATATTATCGAAAGAACGTACGAACTCCGGAGCGGGTACAATATGCCCGCTCTGGGTTTGGGTACATGGGAACTGACCGGCGAGAAGTGCGAGCGAACGGTGCGAGAGGCAATCAAGATGGGCTACCGTCATATCGACACTGCCGAATTGTACGGCAACGAGGCTGAGATAGGAAGAGCCATTAAAGATACGGATAGATCCCAACTTTTCATTACCTCGAAGGTGAGTAACTCGAACTTGCGGCCCGGAAATCTGGCCCAGGCCTGTGAAGGCTCGCTGGATCGCCTCGGGACCGAGTATCTGGACCTTTACTTGGTTCATTGGCCGAACGACAAAATTCCCATCGAGCATACTATGGAGGTGATGAATAATCTTGTCGCCGACGGGAAAGTCAGAAGTATCGGACTGAGTAATTTCAACGTGAAACTCATGAAAGAGGCCATGTCGGTTTCCGAGCAGCCCATTTCCAACAACCAGGTGGAATATCATCCGTATCGGGCCCGACGGGAAATCCCCCGGTTCTGTGAAGAAAATGGCATCACATTGACCGCCTACTGCCCGCTGGCGCGTGGAAAAGTTCTTAAGGATCCGACTCTTAATGAGATAGGACGCAAGTACGGCAAATCGCCCGCACTGGTGAGCCTCCAGTGGCTGCTGCAAAAAGGTGCGATCATCATACCCAAGTCCGGCTCCCGAGAGCACTTAAGGGAGAATATGGACCTGGATGGCTGGGAGTTGTCAACCGAAGATATTGAAGCTGTCGATGCTCTGAGCACAGGACATCAACTCGTCGATACGATCTACACATAGTCTAATAAATTGACAAGAGCTAACTATTTCACGGAGACAGCAAAATGGAATTGAAAAGCCCTGAATTTGAAGCGGGCGGCGACATTCCGTCAAAGTTTACCTGCGACGGCAATGACGTAAGCCCAACACTTGAAATTAGCAACTTGCCCGACAATACGAACACGCTTGCCCTTATCGTAGATGATCCCGATGCTCCGGGGAAAACATGGCTTCATTGGCTGGTTTACGACATCTCTCCACCATTATCTCGGATAGAGCAAGGCGATGTGCCGGGAAAGCAAGGCATGAACGACTTTGGGAAAAAAGACTACGGCGGTCCCTGTCCGCCTTCGGGCCGGCATCGATACTTTTTCCGCCTCTATGCCCTCGATAGCGAACTTAACCTCCAGGAGGGGGCATCAAGAAAGGATGTGGAATCCGCCATGCAGGGCCATGTTCTCGAAAAAACCGAACTAATGGGCTTATATCAACGCGACAAATAGCCCGATTAGCGACAGAAACAGCAAAGTTTTGAGAGTAACTTTGCGAGCTTTCATACTGAGCAGCCTGCTCTGGCGGGTTTGATCTGTCAGGTGTAGCCGGGCTAAACTAAGTAATAGCGAATGACTAAATAAGGAAATCCCCGATTTTAACAATTAAAAAGCTGTCGTAAATTACTTAGGTAAGCCGTACACAAACCGTACGAAAAAAGGCGAATTGCTCAGAAAGGAGATGATAAGCATGTTGCGTAGTGTAAAAAGCTTAAAAGGGTATAAAATAGGGGCCACCGATGGTGAATTAGGAAAAGTGGATACCTTTTTATTTCATGACTTTTCATGGATTGTACGATACCTCGTAGCCGATACAGGCAATTGGCTGCCGGGTCGCAGAGTGCTGATATCGCCGGCATCAATCGAACAGCCGGTCGCGGACGTAAGGATGCTTCCGGTGAATTTGACAAAGGATCAGGTCGAGAACAGCCCCGATCTCGGCGTAGATGAGCCGATTTCCCGCCAGGCCGAGCAGGAGCTTCATGAATATTACGACTGGACGCCATATTGGATCGGGACGGGAATCAACGCCCCCGCAATGGAACCTTCAGCAGTAGAGCCGACAAAGGAGGAAAAGGAAGAAGCGGCAGTCGCAGCCAAACAAAAGGCGGACTTAACGCTTCGAAGCACACAAGAGGTCGTCGGCTACCGCATCCACGCTACCGACGGGGACATGGGCCATGCCGAGGACCTGATCCTCGATGACGAAACATGGAATATCCGTTACTTGGTGGTTGACACCAGGAATTGGCTCCCGGGCAGGAGTGTGTTGATCTCCACCGAGTGGATCGAAAAGATCGACTGGGCCGAATCGAAGGTCTGGATTGATCTGCCAAAGGAACAAATAAAAGACAGCCCCAGTTACGATCCTTCGGCTCCGGTGAACCAGGAATATGAGACCCGCTTGTACGACTTTTACGGTCGGCCTAAATACTGGGTGTAACAGCTAAGTTGCCGTCTTTGCTGTTGCAGAGTTCATTTGAAAGGTGGTATCTCGCCGGCAGGGTAAGCGTAGCAGCACCGGGCCGCACCTGCTCGTACCAGGGAAAAGGAAATTGTAAGAATAATAAGTAAAGACCGCCGTAAGATTAAATTAGGAGACTATTGTTATGCCAGAATTGAGTGAACACATTAGACAGGCCGACTGGAAGAGCGAAAAGCATGTTCCGGTGATCGAATGCTCCGACACAGTCAAAGCCGATGAGGTTTTCCAGGTGAAGGTAACTTTGGGCAAGGAGGTCGCCCATCCGAATAAAACGGAACATCATATTCGCTGGGTCAGCCTTTATTATCACGATGAGGGCGGCAAATTTCCCCATCAGGTAATACATGCAGAATTCACGGCCCACGGCGAATCCGCAGACGGTCCCGATAAAGGCCCGGTTCATACGCACCATGAAGTTATAACAAATCTGAAAATAGCGAAGGGCGGAGTTCTGCACGCTATGGTATATTGCAACATCCACGGGCTTTGGGAATCGAGCAAGGAAATCAAAGTTAAATAGACAAGCCGAATTCCGTATGTTAGTCTGCAGGCGTTAGGTGGATTAGCGTCAAACGGGGTCGAGAAGGAAAAAGTGCTTCTGACACGGCAACGATACGTGGGTGGCTCATACAGAAAAATACTGATGTTGCTGATCCTGGCGGCACTAATATTATTCTCTATGATTGCCACCGACTTCGGGGAAGATTTATCTCTGTTGCGTATTCAAAATGGTGCTATCGCTCTTAAAAAACACGTCGAGACGCACTATGTCTCTGCGGTGGTGGTCTTTGTTTTCGTTTATATTGTGGTTAACCTGTGGTTTCCCGCTGCTGCTGTTATGACGCTTTTGTCGGGATTTCTTTTTGGCACTATCCTCGGCGCTATTTATGTAGACGCGGCGGCAACTCTCGGAGCGGTGATAGCTTTCGAAGTAAGTCGAAACGTTGCAGGCAACAGGATACAGCATAGATGGAGCCAACAATTGGAGGGCTTCAATCAAGCTGTCTCTAAGTACGGACGTGAATATCTCGTCCTTGTGAGGATGATTCCGGTTATGCCGTACTTCTTGATCAATTTTCTTGGAGGGTTGACGAGAGTCCGACTGATCACCTTTGCCTGGACCACGGCGGTAGGTTCGCTGCCGGGCATCCTGATTTTTTGCTATGGAGGAAGACAGCTTCTGACCATCGAATCGGTGGATCAAATTCTTTCATTTGAAGTTGTTATGGCGTTTGTGCTCCTGGCGGTATTTGTCGCGTCGGCGGTTTTTGCCCGATGGATACTAAGAAGAAGGAAAAACTGAAATTCTCTGGCCTGAATACATTTAATGAGGTGATCGAATGTGGTTGAAATGGTTGCCATGGAAATACATCGTCGGACGTCTTGCCCGTTCGCACGGCTTTGCGGATCCCATAGCGATCCTTTCTCATATTCGTCGCTTCTCACAGCCTTCCGACGTGAATGAGCCGATCGAGCTGCTGCGCGCAGGAGTTGTGTTTCATGCGCGCGGGCTGATTAACAGCCGGGTTATCCAGCATAATCTGGATTGGGTCTGGCCGTACTGGGTGAATGAGCAATTTGATCCGAACCGTGAGACCTTTCTTCCACGGGCGATCTCTCTGACACATATAAACCTTAGCGGGCGGAACTGGACAGCCGTCGGGCTGCCGGGCTTTGGCGTACTTCCGGTCGTCGATCCACGAGGAGCGGTTATGCCATTTTGGGATAGCTGGTCCCTCGACGCCTGGATTTTGTCCGACGAGGGAAAATTGCTGGCCCCGTCCAGACTCCGGGACGTCGCGCAGAGACTGGACATGCGAGACAACCTCTGTGTAACAACGCGATCCGGATCGGATGGGTTAACGCTGCAAAGCCGGGCCTGGGTCGATTTGAAAGACAACAGGCATTGTTGCCACTTGGGACTGGCCGGACGTTCGGATTCTCCCGGCTGGCTCATAGTGACGCTGAGGCCGCACAATCCCGAAGGCGTCAGCTTTATCCATGAAATAGCGTTCAGCGAAAAAGAACGCGCATGGACAATCAATGAGGACAAACGCGCGTTTCTAAGCGACATGCCGGACACACACGTCGTATCCGACTATAAGCAGGGCGATGTATTGTTAAACAGTCGGCACATAAAAAATGAGGCGAACCATATTGTATGTAAAGTTGGGATGGCAACAGCAGCCGCCATGTACAGATTGAAGCCCGGCCGGGAGCGACAAGTCCAGGTAATGATTCCGCTTGACAGCGAAGAAATTCAGGTCTCGCGCCAAGACTATTCCAATGAGACGACGGGGCAAAGAAGATGGTCGAAAGCGCTGAATTCGTATTGCCGGCTTGACGTACCACGAACCGATTTTACGTTTCTCTATGAGGCGGCGGTCAGATCCGTAGTACTTCATTCGCCGGACGATGTATATCCGGGTCCTTTTACTTACAAAAGATTTTGGTTCCGGGATGCAGCTCTTATCATAAATGCAATAATCAGCATCGGGATGCTGAAACGAGCGGAAAATCTGATCGACAGATTCTTCTCCAGACAAACATCGCGCGGATATTTTCGCTCACAGCAGGGAGAATGGGATTCCAACGGTCAGGTGTTGTGGATAATGAACAGGTTTTGTCAGTGCGCCGGGACCCCGCCAAAAGATGAGTGGATCAGACCGATCATCAAGGCGGCCCGGTGGATTGTTAACAAGCGGCTTTCAAAGAAATCGGCATTGCCCCACGCGGGATTGCTGCCGGTTGGTTTCAGCGCAGAACACTTCGGCCCGAACGATTATTACTACTGGGACGATTTCTGGTCGGTCACCGGCCTTTATGCCGCTGCCGAGATGCTCAAAGAAACAAAACGGGCCTCGATGAGTCGTAGATTCAGGCGCCAGGGTGATGACCTGTTACAGACAATTGAGCGAAGTCTCGAAATCTGCGAGGAGAGACTCGGCCGGCAGGCCATGCCGGCATCGCCTTATCGACGCCTCGATTCCGGGGCAATCGGATCTCTGGCCGCGTGCTATCCCTTGGACCTGTTCGAGCCGGAGGATGAGCGCGTACGGGATTTGGGCAATTTTCTCCTTGATGAGTGTATGAACGAAGGGGCGTTCTTCCATGATATAAGCCATTCCGGGATAAATCCGTATCTCAGTCTGCATCTGGCCCAGGTGCTGATGCGGATGCGGGATATGCGGTTTGTCGATCTTACCAAACGCATAGCGGAGCTGGCGTCTCCTACGGGACAGTGGCCTGAAGCAATCAATCCCCGGACCGGCACCGGATGTATGGGAGACGGACAGCACGTGTGGGCTTCGGCCGAATGGATAATGATGATGACAAACAGCTTTGTGCTGGAGCGAGACGGCCGATTGGTCATCGGCGCGGGGCTTATGCCGGAATGGTTTGAAAATGAGGGTCGAATTTCTGCCGGACCCGTGTATACTGTCTGGGGACCGCTCGAAATTAATGTTACGTCCGACGGTTCACAAGTTACTGTCGAATGGAAAGGGCATTGGTATTCGCAAGAACCTGAAATCGAAGTTCAAATCCCGGGTCTTCGCCCAATATCGGCGGAGGAAGGTAAAACAAGTATCAAAATAGAACGTAAAGGCTAAGATGAATATTTTAATGATGACAAATACGTATGTGCCTCATGTCGGCGGCGTCTCTCGTTCGGTGGCGGCCTTTACCAAGGAGTTGCGGCGATCGGGGCACCGCGTTGTGGTTGTATGTCCGGAATACGAAGAACAAGTCGAGGACGATAAAGACACCATCAGGATTCCGGCGATTCAACATTTCAACGGCAGCGACTTTTCCGCGGTCCTTCCCATACCCGGATTCCTCGAAAAGCATTTGAAGGACTTTAAGCCCGATGTCGTCCACTCGCATCATCCGTTTCTGGTAGGAAGCACTGCTGTTCGCGTCGCGAGCAGGTATAAAGCCCCGCTTGTGTATACCCAGCACACCATGTTCGAGCAGTACACGCATTACGTCCCGCTCGATCTGCCTAAGATGAAACAATTCGTAGTGAGCCTTTGTACGGGCTATGCCAATATGGCCGAACAGGTAATCGCTCCGAGTCAGAGCATAGCTCGGATTCTAAGAGACCGTGGAGTCAGAAAGCCCATTGAAACTGTACCGACCGGAGTGTTCATCGACGAGTTTGAACATGGCGATGGCCAGGCCGTCAGAGCCTCCGAAAATATCCCCGGCGGGGCTTTTGTGGTCGGTCACGTGGGTCGGTTGGCGCCCGAGAAGAATCTCGAATTTCTCTCGGAAGCTGTGGCCCGGTTTCTCGAGGACGAATCCGAGGCACATTTCCTTGTTGTAGGTTACGGTCCATCCGAGAAGAAGATGGAAGACTTTTTCGCCAAGCGGCGTTTACAGGACCGGGTGCACTTTCTCGGCAAGCACAGCGGGCAAAGTCTCGTAGATGCATATCATGCCATCGACGTATTTGCTTTTTCTTCAAAAAGCGAAACACAGGGATTAGTCTTGATAGAGGCGATGGCCGCCGGCGTTCCGGCTGTAGCTCTGGACGCATCGGGAGTTCGCGATGTTCTTGAAGACCGAAAAAACGGCTATTTATTGAGCGAGGATGAAGTAGCCGGCTTTGTTCGGGCATTGAAGGAAATACACCGGCTCCCGCAGGAGAAGAAACGCAGCTTTGTTGCCGAGGCAAGACGTACGGCCGAGAATCTCTCCATGAGAAATTGTGCATCCCAAATCGTCCGAATTTACCGGAGAATACTGAAAGAGTCTGCAGAACACGTCGATAGAGATGAGTCCGTGTGGCAGAATTCAATAGATCAGATCAAAGCAGAGTGGGAACTAATATCCAATTGGACAAGCGCTGTAGGAGAAGCTTTGCAAAACGGCAAGAGCGGAACATCATGAGGAATTATGATTGAGCGCGCAGAGATTTACATAAGGCGATTGAGAAGATATCTCAGCCGTTCCCGATTGCATATCAAACTGCTCGGTCTTTCCAAGGCCGATTCTTCCACCGATGAAAGAGGCCTGGTACTTATCCAAATTGATGCACTTTCGAAAAAAGAGTTGGAGAAAGCCCTTTCGGCCGGACGCATGCCATTTCTAAAGAATCTTATCGACGCGCAGGGCTACGAACTACAATCGCATTACAGCGGGATGCCCTGCAGCACCGCATCCGTTCAGGCGGAATTGTTTTATGGCGTCAAATCCGGTGTCCCGGCTTTCACTTTCTTCGACCGAAAAACCAATCGTGTCTTTACAATGTTCAACCCGGAAGATGCTCTGGAAATCGAGAATAGGCTGGAAAAACAAGGAAGACCGCTTCTGACCGGCGGCAGTTCCTATTCCAACATCTACTCCGGCGGCGCACAGGAAGCACACTTTTGCATATCCAACCTCGGTCTTGGCGGCATTACTAAGAATCGGTATCCCCTCGGTTTTGTGATACTGCTGACTTTACATTTTTACAGCCTGATCCGAACCGGATTTCTTCTGATCTTCGAGGCCGTGCTGGCCGTTATTGACTGCATGAGAGGACTCATCAGCGGCAAGAATCTCTGGAAAGAACTTAAGTTTGTGCCGTCAAGAGTCGCTATGTGCATTTTGCTAAGGGAATTAATCACTATCGGCGCCAAAATTGATGTTGCAAGAGGGATGCCGATTATTCACCTGAATCTCATGGGCTATCATGAGCAGTCACACCGGCGAGGATCGAGCTCGCGCTTTGCGCATTGGACGCTTAGAGGTATCGACGACGCCGTCAAGCGGATTTGGAAAGCAGCACACAGGTCGGTCATGAGAGATTATGATGTATGGCTCTACTCCGACCATGGCCAGGTAGAAACGATCCCATACGAAAGGAAATTTGGCAAGGGTATCCAACAGGCTGTAGCCGAAGTATTCGACGGTTCCTTGTCTCTCTCCGAAAAACACCATCGGACAAAGTCTATCGGCTTTCTGGCCCGTCTCGGCTTACGCAGATCGAAGTTTTTCTCCAAGATTTTCCCTTCCCATTTAACCGAGGATATCAAGATACCTCTGGTTAGAGCCTTAGGTCCCGCCGGCCACGTTTACTTCAGCGAAGAAATCGATTCTGACACAAAGGACCGCTTCGTTGATAGTCTCCTTCAAGATGCTCACGTCCCTATGGTTGTTCTGCCGAATGGAGGTCGCGGCATAAAGGTCCGAACGCTTCAAAATCAGTTCGATCTTCCCGAGCAGGCACATGAAATCCTTGACTCAACTTCGCCTTATTTTGAGGAAATGACAAAAGATTTAATCGCCGCCTGCCACCAATACGATGCCGGGGACATAATAATTTACGGCCGCCGGCGTGATATGAAGGAATATTGTACTTTCGCTATGGAGAACGGCTCGCACGGAGGGATCACCCGCGAAGAAACCGAGGGATTTGTGCTTGCCCCGAAAGAAGCGGCGTTGGTTAATCCTGAAAAGGGATACGCACGTCCTCTGGATCTTAGGGCCCGCGCCTTCGAACTCCTGGAGGGCTCGATGAAGGACGAGGAACGAGGGACTATAGACGAGGTTCGAGCCATCCATCGTTCATCGTCTCTTCGCCCATCAGCTTCGGAGCACCTGCCTGTTTCTGCCGCCGATACACTTCGTATTATGACCTACAACGTGCATGGGTGTGTGGGGATGGACGGCAGACTCTCGCCTCGCCGAATCGCCAGGGTCATATCGCAGTATGAGCCGGATGTAGTTGCGCTTCAGGAGCTTGACGTCGGAAGAGCACGATCCGGCGGACATGACCAGGCCATGATGATCGCTGATAATCTCAACATGGACCATCACTTCCACGCAGCGATGCAGGTGGCTGAGGAACGATTCGGCGACGCTATTTTGAGCACTTATCCGATGCGGCTGATAAAGAAAGAAAAATTCTTAAAGGAAACGCGTTTTTCCGCCTTGGAGCCCAGAGGAGCATTATGGGTGGAAATCGATTTCCACGGCACATTTGTACAGATCATCAATACCCATCTTGGCTTGCATCATAAAGAGCGTCAGCTCCATGCCGAAGAGTTACTTGGTGAAGACTGGCTCAAACACTCGCAATGCAAAAATCCCGTGATTCTGTGCGGTGACTTCAACGCTCTTCCCGGCTCGAAGGTGCTGAACGTGTTGCGGGGCTCATTGGTTAGCGCCGAGGAAAAGGCAGGAAGAAAAAGACATCGCAGCACCTGGTTCGGACGTTTTCCATTTGCTTGTGTCGATTACGTATTTGTCAGGCCCGATTTTGAAGTGACCTCAATAGAGATCGGCGACACCCACCTGGCCAGAGTGGCCTCTGATCACCGCCCTTTAATAACCGAAATAAAGATCCGTTCGTAGCGAGGGCGTCTCGCCCTTGTTTCTCACGCACGTACTGATTTTTCTCATTGACATTCTGGCCGAGAGAGTGTAAGATGCTTGTGAACTGGCTTTTACAATAATCCAGCAGGAAAGGCTAAGTAAGGCTATGCACAAGCAGCGAGGTTTTACCTTGATAGAATTGCTGGTGGTTATCGCCGTCATCGCCTTACTGATGGCGATACTGATGCCGGCGCTGCGAAAGGCCAGGGAGCAAGGCAAGAACGATCGTCTGCAAGAACAACCTCAAGCAGATCGGCATCAGCCTGACCATGTACGGCTCGGAGAACGACGGCAAGCTGCCGCTAAACGCCGCCGGCCACTGGATGTGGGATGTATCCTACGCCACCACCGACTACATAATCGCAACCGGCGGCGACAAACACACTTTCTACTGCCCCTGCGACCCGACCAAGACGGCGGATATGGCGAACCTGTGGCAGTTCAGCCAGAATGCTCCGATATCGGCCGATCCCGATAGATTTAAAGAGCCCGACACCGACCGGGAAGAGCAGTTCCGGGTCACCGGTTACTTCTGGATGATGGACACCCAAAACGGCAGGAATTACCATCCCGAAGGAATCCCCGAAAAAGACTGGGTCACAACGCTGAACTCCAAACAACCCGCGGCGACCGAGCTTGTCACCGACGCGACTCTCAGCACCGGCGCCGACCCGGAGACCGCCAGCTTCACCCAGGTCCCCGGCGGTACGTACAGCCGATGGCAAATCTACGACCGCACCAACCACCTCCGCCAGGGAGAAAAACCCGAAGGCGGCAACATCCTATACGTAGACGGCCACCTCGATTGGCGCCCCTTCAACGAGATGGCAGTCCGCGTCTCCCCACCATTTCACTGGTGGTAGCATTTACGTTTTCTGCATTCTGCTGCTCGAAACTCCTATTCTAAATTAGCCGCAGAGGTAGCCAAGGTAAGGTCATCCTGTATTGCGTGAATCATCTGTATATCAAGAAGGCAATTACCGAGACGGCCAACACGAGGATCAGGATGGGGATCAGGAATGTGCTCAATTCTCTCCGGACAACAGGCACCGCCACCGTGGTCGAGACGGGCCGAGTGATCTTTTGCAGCGCCCGCGTCATGTCGTCGATTTGTTCGGTGGTGAAATCGCCGGCTATGACAGCGTGGCTTCGAATTGCCGATTGGATACTTGGTGCCGAAACCACCTTGCTCTCGATGATGATCGCTAGCGACCGGCCAGTGTTGGCAGAGGTAAGATAATAAAAAGGATCCGCCCCGTCCCAATCGAACTGAAATCCGATGGCTGGTCTTCCCATATTGTCTATTGTGTCTTTTGTCACACTTTGCAATCCCCAGCCGGTTGCTGATGACATCACAAATGGGGGCCGATTGTGCACGAGCAGATATTCACTCCCATCGTACTGTGCGATTATCAGATTCGGCGGCAACTTCACGCCTTCCATGACCGTCATCCAGATGAACTTGTCATCCCTCTTGACAGAGGCCGACGGACCGTTATCAGCCAAATCCTTCCTGTATTGGGCAGTTTCCTGCTGCGTGAGCGGACTTGACCCGCGGCTGTATCGGGGGTCTTGCGGAGCAATACAGAATTCCAATACGCCGAAGGCATCGTTCGGCTCGGACTCCTCGACGGCCCCGGCCGCGGCTGATACTGAGTTTATCATCGAACCGTACAACGACAGCGAAATGCTCAGAAATAAGCCGCTCAATAACAAGAATTGGCACAATCTGAATGATCTCATACACAACATTAGACATGACAAACCCATTCTCGCAAAGCGTTTTTTCTTTGCTAAATGGTGTATTTCTGCATATACTACAAAGGTTCGTGGCGTTTCACACGTCATGTGTATCCCGGCGAGTGTGTATCAAGAGGCAATACGCACTACGCAGAGCTTAATACGAAATTCCGGCCGAGTGGCGGAATGGCAGACGCTGGGGACTTAAAATCCCCTGCCCGTTAGGGCGTGTGGGTTCGACTCCCACCTCGGCTATTGGGTGGTATAAGCACGACAGAACACATGACACAGATGTTCTGTATATAAAATCGACGGTCCCAAGGCGGCCTCGGTTTGATTGTGAATGTTATATTCCGAAGATGTTTTTTTTGGAGGTCTATGATGGCAAATAAAAATCTAAAGCTCAATGACGTCGGAAAACCTGAATTATTCCGTCGGATATTCCCATATTCGGGCTTCCCGGCCGTGGTTTTCGACGATGAAAGGCTCGAGTACGAAATACCGGAGAATATCTGGATAACCGATACGACGTTCCGCGACGGCCAGCAGGCCCGGCCGCCCTATACGCCCGAGCAAATCCTTAGAATCTACGATCTTCTGCACGAGATAAACGGCGAAACCGGCCTGATTCGCCAGTGCGAGTTCTTCCTGTACTCCGACCGCGACCGCGAGGCCGTTGAGCTATGCAAAGCCAGAAATTATAAATATCCGGAGATTACCGGCTGGATAAGGGCCGTGCCGGCTGATTTCAAGCTGGTAACGCAAATGGGATTGGGAGAAACCGGCATTTTGACTTCGGCAAGCGACTATCACATATTCCTAAAGCTCAAGAAAACGCGATCTCAGGCGATGAACGGGTATCTCAATGTCGCCCGAGCCGCCCTGGACAACGGCGTCATCCCCCGCTGCCACTTCGAGGACATTACCCGGGCGGACTACGACGGCTTCGTGCTGCCGTTTGCCGCTGAACTTATGAAACTGTCCGAAGAATACGACAAGCCTGTCAAGATCCGTCTTTGCGATACGCTCGGGTTCGGAGTTCCCTGGGCCGGAGTTGCCCTGCCGCGGAGCATCCCGAAGCTCATCAGCGGTCTGCGGAAGATAGGCGTGCCGTCCGAATGGCTCGAATGGCACGGCCATAACGATTTCCACAAGGTTCAGGTTGATGCCGCGACGGCATGGCTCTACGGCTGCTGCGCCGCAAACTGCGCGATATTCGGCAACGGTGAGCGAACGGGCAATCCGCCGCTGGAAGCGATGGTTATCGAACACGCTCAGTTGAAAGGAATGTCCAAAGACGTCAACTACGCGGCTATCACCGAACTGGCCGAGTATGCCGTAAAGGAACTGGCAGTGGAGATTCCGAAGAACTATCCACTGGTCGGAAAGGACTTTAACGTCACCAGAGCCGGCATACACGCCGACGGTCTGCTAAAGAACGAGGAAATCTATAACTGCTTCGATACGGGGAAGTTGCTGAACCGCCCGATCGACGTAGCCATTACCGACAAGGCCGGAGCGGCGGGCATCAAGCACTGGATCGAGGCCAGGTTCGAGACGACAATACCCAAGCACGATCCCTGCATAGCGAAGGTGAAAGACAGAATCGACGCCGAGTACGAAGCCGACAGGGTTTCAGCCGTCTCGGACGAGGAAATGTTCGAGTGGGTCCGCGAGGCCTTCGGCAGCGCCTTGCCGAAGCAAAAATCAAATATCAAAGCATGTCCCGAGTAAAGTCGAGGGATGTGAATTTCAAAGCTTGTGGATAAAACTAAGCCAAGAATCAAGGCGGTCCTGTTCGACCTGGGTGAGACGCTGCTCAACTT
>CAZRBG010000054.1:0-5674 GCA_964598225.1 uncultured Pirellulales bacterium | reverse complement strand
CAATACCGGAACTCGTTCGTAGCACGGGTCAGAGCAACTCGAAACTGGTCAGCTCGGGCGAGGCGCAGTCGGGGCAGACAGCGGCGCTGATCTGGTTTTCATCTTTCTCGGAGTCAACCAGCAAATAAAAGACGCATTTGCACTGTTGACAGTGAAGGCACATGGCGTGTAGAATCCTCACCGAAGGTTCAGAGATTTCGTCCCTTGTTATAGAACACGCCAGGCGGCCCTGAACCACAAACGTCCGTATCGGGCGCGACCGGGCAGTGGAGACACCGCCCCTTACTAAAAGCGAATGAAACCGCGAAATGTAGACGGTAATTTTTCGAAAAAACGATAAAAACATAACTTTTTCTCCTTGACTATGGACAAGCTACGACGACTACTGGCAAATGAAGGCTTCCGCGAGACTGTAAGGCACATCGTCGCATGGCTGATTATTGGCTACGCAGTTGCCTATGCGTACTGGTGGTACACCTACAGCCCAATGAGATTTGCGCCGGACGCTCTCCTGCCGATACCGTAGCGTAACTGAGTCTCCTCGACTATGAAGCTGACCGAGGAATCACGCAAAGAACTGACCCGTGAATACCGCCTGTCGCCGCGAGAGGCCCAACTGGTCGACCTGATCCTCGAGGGCGTGGACTCGAACGCCGAGTTGGGCGAGAGACTGGGCATACAGCCGGGCACGGCGAAACAGTACCTGCATGTCCTGTACGCCAAGTTGGGCGTCAACAGCAAAACCAAGCTGATCGTGGCCGTCTTCGAGGCCGGCGGCGCTTTCACCACGTTGTAACATCCCATAAAAATTTTCATTTTTTGCTGAAAATCCCCTAATGCTTGTGTATACTAACGGTCGATAGTATAATATAAGTAGGTACCGAACGCAAGGCATCGGCCGGTAGCTGATGCCGCATGCTTGCGAAACGGGAACATGGTCCGTAAACAGGAGACAGTAACGATGATCAAATTCAAAAACGCATGGCAATCGATATTTCTCACAGTCCTCGTCAGAGCGCTGAAGCTGGCAAGCCCCGCCATTGTTACGTCGCTGCGCGACTTCGCCCGTGAATTGCGAGTGAGCGCCCAGGCGACGCCCAATCAATGGGATGACTTGCTCGCGGATATCCTCTGCGCTGTGGTGCAGGCGGACGAGCTGAGCGAGCAGCCCGATGACGGCTGACCCATTTAGGCACAAGCCCAGCTTGCGCTGTACCGGTGTGCGTCCTCGAGACAAGGAGCAGTGACATGAACATGACCCATCCAGACATTCTGAACACCGAGGCTCACGGGATGCCGGATCCGGATCCCATAATGACGAAATGCCGGACTTGCGAACGGATGGTCGAAGAGAGCCACATTTTCTACTGCGCTCAATGCGGGCGAGCAATCTGCGGGTGCTGCCTGTATACAAACGACACGTTCATGGAGACTTTCTGCTCGGAAGAGCTTGCGGTATATCCCGGCGCAGAGATAGTCAGGATCCCGACGGACTGCTACGATCAATGGTGCCTGGAGCGAATGTGCCATTGGCAGGACAAGTATTTCGATCTGGCCGCGAGGAGGGAGGCGCCATGATATGAGCTCGGACGCACCGACAGCCGCAACACCGCCGGCGAACCGGACGGACCTGCGCCGCTACGTTCGGTCCAGCATGGGCGTGCGCGTACCGAACCGTCGGCTGTGTGAGGGGCACAGTTCGCCTATGGACTACCTCTGGCATGCGTTTTCGGGCGCGACGTCGGACTGTATTGTCTGGGCGAACCGGGCGGGCGGCAAGACTTATCTGGCCGCGCTGGCGACGTTGCTCGATTGCATCTTCCGCGAAGAATTTCACATCCGTATTCTTGGCGGCTCGAAAGATCAGTCGTCTATGATGTACAGCCATTTCCTTTCCTTGCTGCACCCTGGCTTCTCCGGCAGGATCGCCGGTCATGTCAGAAAGACGTCGTGTAACTTCTCGAACGGGTCCGGCGTACAAATCCTCACGCAGTCCGAGCGCAATGTTCGCGGCCAGCACGTGCAGCGACTGCGCTGCGACGAGCTGGACTTGTTCGATCGCGACGTCTTTAACGCCGCTAAGTTCATTACTCAGTCCAACCGAATCCATCGAGGCCGAATGGAGCTGCTCAGCACGATGCACCGGCCTTACGGGCTCATGCAGGACCAAGTGGCTAATGCAAAACAGGGTAACGTGCCGGTTTTCAAATGGTGCGTGTGGGAGGTCCTCGAGCGATGTAAGGGTCGAAGTTGTTCTTCATGTGCCCTGTGGGTCGATTGCGTCGGCAAGGCAAAAAAAGCCACCGGCTACCTGTCCATAGAAGATTGTATCGACTTCAGAAGGCGTGCGAGCAGATCGGCCTGGGAGTGCGAAATGCTATGCCTGAGGCCATCCAGGGAGAACGTGGTTTTCAGCGATTTCGACGTCAACGTCCACGTTAAGAGTTTCGATTACGACCCTAATCTGCCTTTGTACCGAGCAATTGATTTTGGCTACGTCAATCCGTTTGTCTGCCTGTTCATACAGGTGGACAATTTCGGAATCATTCGCGTTGTCGATGAATACGTTGAAAGAAAGACAACGGTGTCGACCAACGCAGAAAAAGTCATAGAGCGGACACGCGTAATGGAGGAGCGCGTATCCGCCACCTTCTGTGACCCGTCAGGAGCGGCTAGAAACGATATTGACGGATCCAGTGCCGTAAAAGAGCTGCGAAGCGCAGGTATCCGCGTGAAGTACCGCAAAAGCTCCATTCATGAGGGTATCGAATTGATCAGACGTCATCTGGTGTCCGGAGACGGGCTGTTAAGGCTGATCATCTCGAACAATTGCCCTCGCCTTATCGAGGCGCTCGAGTGCTATCACTACCCCGATCAACCCGGCGAATTGCCGGTTAAAGACGGCGTTTACGATCATCCGATCGATGCGCTGAGATATTTCTTTGTCAACTATTTCACGAAAGGAAAAACAGGGTCCCGACCTTACTAAAACCCAATATATAATGTAGGGTGGGGCTTGCCCCACCATAGCTATTTCGGTGGGGCAAGCCCCACCCTACAAACATCGGAAAGGAGTTTTTATGGCGTCTTACCATCCCTGCAAAGACGGTGCGCTGTCTGTCAAGCCGGATTATCCGGTTGAAGTTGCCCTTGAACATCAGCTCATGAGATCTGTGAGTGAGCGTGTCAGAGAGTCGTTTCGCGTAGATATCCAGATCGTTGCCGAGCAGGCTTCAAAGCAGAGCATACGCAGTCACGTTGCCGACCGGTGGCTGATACTTCTAACGCGCTTTCTTAGAGAAAATCAACCAGGAACGTCACTGGATGCGGCGCTTTCCGACGTGGAATCGGCGGTATTCTTCGAGCTTGGTATGGCGTCTCCCGGGCAAGGTGGCACGCCGTTTGCTATTTCGAATTCGTAAGGTAGTTGATACTGTGTGTTACGTTACTCTCGAAATCGAAAGTTTGAACTGCGCATCTTCGAATTCGAGTTCGAAGGAGCGCGCCTCGACTTTTCGAATTCGATCTCGATCTCGATTTTGAAACTTGCTGTACAAAGGAGATTTCGCATGGAAGCCAGAGACTTGATCAAGCAAATGCAGTCGCAAGGACTAACCATTCGCGAAGGTACGCTTCAAGAGCGCGTCGATGATTGCATCGAGGCCGTGAAATTGTGCATCCGCCCGCGAACGATCAGCGACCGCACCTGTCTTCGAAATTTTCGACGATGGGTGCTCTCAAATTGCGAGAGCGGGCTTTATACGCCTGATGAGCTCATGAAACGCGTCATTGATCACGCGCTGGAAGCAAGCCGGCCAGAGTGCCGAAATCCCAGAGCCGTCTTCATGTCGCTTCTGAAGAAAGAGCTCAATTACGGCGCTTGAAAGGAGTCAGTCATGAGCGCAACGATCATCAAACTGTCAAACTGCGACAAACACGTTCTCGTGGATCCCGGGGTGGCTGATCGGCTACGAACAGCTCGTATTTGGCTGGGGGCCGATGGCTATCCTGAGGTTTCCCCGCTTCCGGGCCAGCGCCGTCACAGCAGGCGCCTTCACCGCGTCGTAATGCATGCGTGCCCCGGCCAGATCGTGGATCACATCAACGGTGACAAGTTAGACAGCAGAGCCGCGAATCTGCGGATTGTATCGCCGGGCGAAAACAGTCGGAACCGCCATCACAAGCCGCGCGGTG
Source organism: uncultured Pirellulales bacterium (assembly GCA_964598225.1). Lineage (GTDB taxonomy): Bacteria > Planctomycetota > Phycisphaerae > Sedimentisphaerales > Anaerobacaceae > SG8-4. The sequence continues at coordinate 1,480 of CAZRBG010000054.1, read as the reverse complement.
CGAGCGGGTTCCTCTCAGTCGTACGGTTCCGGTCTAAGTGGCAAGTGCAATGCGCCCGGGGCACCAGCAGGGGCTATTTCGGCACGTGGAGATCCGCCGTTGTTGCGTCGGTATTTGCCGACGCGATTCGGAGAGATCACCTGAGCCCGTATTGTGCGTTGAACTATCCGCGGGTGGTTTTGAGGGACGGACTCGGCCCGCTGCTCGACTCTACGGCCGGGCGGATATTCCGCGTCGCCTTCTCCAAACGCTCCGACGGCTCGCTCAGGACCATGAATTGTAGAATCGGAGTACACAAATTCCTGAGGGGCGGACCTAGATCTTACGGTCCCGCCGATCATAATCTGTACATAGTGTACGATGTTTGGCGGAAAGGTTACAGAGCTATTCCGCTGGAGAGAGTCATATCACTGCGAATCAACAAAGCCAACGTCAAGGTAGTCGAAAGGAGAGTATCATGGGCATCATAACCCTCAACTCGGACGGGTCTCAAGACCAGCTCACCCTACCGGGACTGGACGCTCCCGGTCTGTACTGGAGGGCCGAAGCCGCGAAGCGCGTACGGTACATACTCTGCCGGTTCCAGGACACGTTCCAGACTGAAAGCGCGATGTACCTCGAGTTTTGTCGTTTGCCGGAAGCCGATCGCTCGTTCCTGGCTGCCTACTGGCGCCACGAGGGGGCTTGGGAGACCTTCCTGCATCTGTGCCGGTACTTCAATGTTACAGCCGCGTAATGAGAAACAGTGGTAGATGGAAGATAGAAGATAGGAAGATAAGAAGTTTGGAAGATGAGGTTTCCTGTCTTCCTATCTTCTTATCTTCTTTTATGCATCGTAATTCTGCCAATTGCCTCATCTGGTGTTGCCTGGCCGCGATCTCTCGAAGTCAGTGAGAACAGGCGTTTTCTTCAATACGACGACGGCAAGCCCTTTTTCTACCTGGGAGATACGGCTTGGGAGCTGTTCCACCGGCTCAATCGCGAGGAGGCGGACACCTATCTTACCGACCGGGCGAAGAAAGGTTTCACGGTCATTCAGGCGGTAGTGCTCGCTGAAAGAAACGGCCTGAATAAGCCGAATCCCTACGGCGCGCTGCCGCTGAAAGATAAGGATCCTCAGAAACCGAACGAGGCATACTTCGAGCACGTCGATTACATCGTCCGTCGAGCGGAAGAGTTGGGCCTGGTGATAGGAATGCTGCCAACCTGGGGTAAGTACTGGAGCATGAACAATCCCCGGCAGGCAATTTTTACCGAGAAGAACGCCCGGGCTTACGGCAGATTTCTCGGTGAGCGCTATAAAAACTATCCGATCATCTGGATTTTAGGCGGCGACCACAACATTCACGTGGAAAAAGAGCGCAAGATCGTCGAGGCGATGGCCGCCGGCCTGCACGCAGGTGACGGCGGCAGGCATCTGATGACATTTCATCCGCGCGGGCCGGGCCTGTCGTCGGATTATTTCCACAACGCTGACTGG
>CAZRBG010000053.1:0-40734 GCA_964598225.1 uncultured Pirellulales bacterium | reverse complement strand
CATGATATTTTTACCAACGTGATTGTCAATATTTGTCGTCAAATTGCCCATTACGTAACCGTTCACAGGTAAAAAACGCTGTTAATCAGGCAAGAATACAGCTTTTATCAAGTTGTCACTTGGAAAAAGTTGGTGACATTAGATCAAAATCCTATTTCTAAGCGAATAACGGCTCTTTTTCCCGTGAACGGTTACAAATTTTCAACTTTGCAAAAGTCCAGTCATAATATCGGGAGGATCATCCTTCGTTACGACTTTTATGTTGTCTGTATCGGGAATGTACTCATAGTCAGCCATGTAAATCGTTTTCGCATGACGTGGGAATTCATCAAGTCTGGAAAAACCGAAGAACTCCTTACCAGTTCCCTTTAGGTTGAATGCGTTGGTGCAGTAGTCCACCGTCTGCTCTTTTATCGGGTAGCTCGGGCAATCATATATCTTGATCTCGTAATAGTCATCCACGTCGCGGGCTACCGAACCTAAATACGGCATGAACAGAATGGGCCATCTCATTTCTTGCTCTTTGTACTTAGTAGTCCAGCCTGGAATATTCGGGCGAACCTCGGCGCGTGGCACCTTATAGTCGTAATCCGGGGCGTAGGCGTGCATCGCCAGGCCTATCTGTTTGAGATTAGCCAGACACCGCGTAGCCTTGGCCTGCTCCTTTACCCTCTGCAAGGCGGGCATTAGGATCGCAAGCAGAAGAGCAATTATCGCAATAACAACCAACAACTCAATAAGCGTGAAGCCTTTCGTGTTTCTTTTGCGGGACATGTTTTTACTCCATTGATTTATCCTCAAACCGTCAAACCACTCGTGTGCTGTCTGCTACAATCACTTCAGACAGCAGCAGGGACAATATTATAAACCTTTTGGCATACTCATGCAAGTCCGAAAAAAAAGTACCGTTACGTAATATTATTGAATAACATTTAAGTGATCGATCTTTGTCGGAACCGTGATTGTGAGTCTGATGGTATTCTTTCCCTTACTTAAAACCACCGGTTTTCTGTCCCAGGCCCAGGTGGATTCGCCACCCGTTGTCCAGAGGATCATCTCGCCCGCCTCTTTGCCGTTTATTCTCACGCGAGCTGGATGTTCGCCGTTTCCTTCCAGAGCATAACGTACTTCGAGAACATACGGCCCGGCCTGCGGCACGTCGAAAGTCCATTCGACCCAGTTCCTGAATGAAGCCCCGCTGAAATCAACATACCCGGTTCCCGTATACCCGCCGACTTCAGCGAGCTTTCGGCCGATATTGGAAACGGCGTCCTCAGCCTCAACAATGATTCCTCCGGGTGTCGGAGCCATCGACGTCAGCCTGGGAGTTCCGCCGGCGATTTTGACATCCTTTAGGACCTCGTCAAACAGGGCACTCCAATCCATTATGCCCACCCTGTTCATCCATAAGGGCTTCTTGTATTGTCCCAGAGCCACGGCGGTATAGCGTCGCCAGTATTCGGCGGCTTTGTTCAGCTCGCTGACGGCAGCATCCTGATGCTCCTGTTCCCCGGTGTTCTTGTACAGCAGGTGTTCGGTTGCGCCGCGAATTTTGTGGGCATAGTACTTTCCCAAAAGAGCAATTGCCTCGATATCTCCGAGGGTCAATCTCAACTCTTTGCTTCTCCCATAATCGAGCCCGGAGAGAGTATTCAAGGCTTTGTCGGCGTGGGCGTGAAGCTTCTTCGATACCTCAATCGGAGTGGTTCCGTCGGGTGTCTTACCCTCGGCCAAAGCCTTAACGTAATCGGGGATGGAAATATTGCCCGTGGTCGCGTGCGGCCCAAGTGTGATAAAGCGGTTGATGTCGTGAAATCCGGTCTCGGTTCTGGCGTATCCGGGGTGGCTCTTGCAGGCCTCGATGTACCATTGAAAGTCCAGCGAGCCCCAGTGGAATCCCGTCGTGACCGGATAGATCATCGACGCATGCTGCCAGGCTTCGAACAGCTTTTCACCTGACACGCTGGGATATCGCTGGCGGAGTATCTTGATGAAGCGTTTGTTGCCGATATTCGGATCGTAGCCGAGCCTGCCCCACATCATCCAGTGATACCAGTGCTTGACGATCTCGATCTGCCGGGGTGAGTCCGGTTCGGTACTAAGGAATTCGCGGCCCCATATATACTGATCCGATCCGTAATAAAAACCTCGTGACACGTCGTATGGGATGTTCCGTACGAACTCGCGCACGAAGTCGGGAGCACCCCAGCGGAAGTGGTAGGCATCGTCATTGCGAAGAGTCCAAATTGTCTTAAGGCCGCCATCCTCCTTGATATCCCTGACGAATCCCGGATGGTACGGTTGGGTGGTCGAACTGAATACGTGCGCCTTGGCGTATTTGAAACTGAAGATAAACTCGACGTCCTCGTGGTCGATCACGGGTTTGAATTTGCGGGCGATGTCCTTTGCTCCGGTCTGGTGCTGTCGGTGAATGAGGGTCATTTTGCGGCCGGGCTGTTCTTTCGCGGCATCGAGCACGCCCTGAGCGTACGTCTTGAACGCCCAATCTTCCTTCTGCTCGAACGAGGCTTTCGGCATGTTCTCGCCCGTCGTCAGCCCCACACCCGCCAGATCGGGATACGTCAGGAACATCTGCTTAATGCTCTTGCGGAAATAATCGATGGTGGTTTGGTTGTCGATACTGTCGGTAATGCCGTACTTGCCGTTGGTGCCGTTGACGAAGATATTCCAGGTAACAAAGTAGAAATCGACGTTGCGCTGCTTGCCGTAGCGCATGACCTTGCGCCAGAAATGGATCTTCTCTTCGATGGTCATCTTCTTCAGCGTTTCAACATTGTTCACAATCTCGGGAGCATCGAAGCCTCTGCCGTTCAGAGAATAGAACTCCTTCCACTCCACCGTAGAGCGTTTGACGTCGTCGAGCGCCACATCGGGATAGTCGGGGACCCTGACCAGAGAAGGAAACGGGTGCAGGGACCACAGCGAGACGAAGTTATATCTGTAACGCGCGAGATTGTCGATATATTCCTTCCAGAAATCGAAGTTCCACATCTCGATGATATTGTTCTGCGCCGCATCGCTGACATCGGAATAGCTCGGTGTGCGGACATCGAGCGGACAGTTGAATTTCGTGCCGCGCATCGCCATATAGGGATTATGGTCAACGTCTTTGATCCCGGCAAGGCCGTCGATTCGAACCACCTCGGCCAACTCTAATCCGCCGTACATTACGCCGGCCTCATCGGCCCCGACGACCCAATACACGGTTTCGCCGCCGTTTGAGCCAGTGCGAATGCCGTAACCTTCACTCTTAAGCGAAGCCGGGGGCTCGGCATTTTGTGACTTCATCACATTGACTGCTTTTGCATCAGAGAGCCTGCAAAGCACAATACCTGCGTCTTCGCCGACTACTGTCGGCTCGGCAAGACCGGATCGTTTTGCGACGTGGCCTCTTGTTCGCAGGGCGTGCTCGATGTCTTCGGCAGCGAAAATGGCCTGAGGGCTATCGCCGTCCACCAGCACAGTAACCGATGCGCCGTAGAGATCCGAGAACAGTAAAACGAACAAAATAAGCAGGCCGCCGTATGCTCGACTCATAATGATGTGTGATTTGTGGACTATCATATTTTCTCCTTTGATACAATGCAGACTACACACTGCACGCCACAGCATTACTGGGCAATACCCACTTTACCTCTATTGCCTTTCTTCACTTCAAGTATACGCAACCATGCGAGCGTTCTCAATCTATTTCCCGGCAAACACTGAAATACAAAAAGACCGTTACGCACAACGTGCAGGATGGCACTTTAACGTAGAAGCCTGCAGGCAGGCAAATAATAATGGGCATTTTTCGGGGGCGAATTCGGTGATGTCAGATTTACTGGAAGGGAAACCGTGAAAAATGATACTTCAATTGCTTAAGAACAAAAGGAAGCACGTTCTGGTCGACATCGACACGCAAAGAGATTTCCTGCTCGCCGGCGGCAACGCCTGCATACGCGATCACGCAGAGGTTCTGGCCAACATTCGCAGGATGATGGCCTGGGCCAGACACAATGACATTTCCATAATCTCGACCGCTGAAGTCCACCCCAACAATAACGGCAGCAGTCTGATCAAACACTGTATTGATGGCACGTGGGGACAGAGGAAGATACGTTACACTCTCCTGAGCAATCGGATCAGCCTTCCGGCCGATGCGCTGAACCCCCTGCCAGCGGATTTGATGCTGCGATACAGGCAGGTCGTCCTCCACAAGCGGATAACCGATCCCTTCGAAGAGCCGCGGATAGAAAGATTACTCACCGAAATGCTGGCAAACGAGTTCATCCTGATCGGCGCCGGCGCCGAGGATGCCGTCGAGGCGACTGCTTTGGGATTGCTGCACCGCGGCAAGAACGTCAGGCTCGTAGTCGATGCCCTCGGCTCACACAGCAAGCGCAGGGGAAAGCTGGCCCTTCGCAAAATAAAGGCCAAAGGGGCGAAACTGATAAAGACCAAAGACCTCGCCGGAGTGTCGCATCTCAGATGCACGGGCGCCTGCGGATGCCGAACCTGCCGCGGCAAAGCCGAAACCGAACAACTGGAACTCAACACCGGAGGCCTGAGACCGGCGCTGGGATAACCGAACTGTAATCTCACGAGCCAGAGCCGTGGGGCAATACCATAATGCCGGAGGGATGCCTTACTGCAGCTATCCCCAAGGGAGCCCCGCCCTACAATGCATCCTTCTTGTAAGCTTCGTTCATCGCTCAGATCGATCCCCTGCTGAATTTTCGCCATCCCTTCGACATGGTTGTATGAGCCGGATTCTGGCGTGCAATATCGAGCCTTTTTATGTTGTCCGATCTCGCCTTATCAGGTATCATGGTAATCAACATGGTAGAGCAGGAAACCATAAAAATATACGTGGACACATCCGTTTTTAGTGTTTACAAGGAAATTGCGATTTATTCGCCCTTGGATGTGATTGAGTATGAAGGCTAAGACTTTCAACTGCGTTGAGATGAAAAGGCAGGGAGCGGAATTGGTCCGCAAGCAACTGGAGGGAAAATCATTCGACGAACAACTCGAATACTGGCGCAAAGGAACCGAAGAATTAAAAAAGCTCCAAGCGCAGGCAAGAAAAAAAGACACTTCCACCTCAAAAGCCAAAAAGTAGAATGTCCCCTTTTCTTCTTGCCCTGAATCAATTTACTTGCCAAGTGCTTTATAAGCATCATTTAAGAATGTCAAGAAATCGTCTGTGGCGATGTTGAAGTCATCTTTAATTCGGAGGTAGATTCGATCCGTCTTGTCATTTCTATTTATGACTACGACCGAACTCGGCAGGTTCAATTTTTCTGACATGGATTCTTCTTTGTCGAACTTCTTAACATGTAGTCTGGCGGCGATTTCATCGCTCCGAAATGAACCTTTCTTGACAGAAAAGTCAAGCCTGAGAAGCTTGGAACTCGTTACTACTGAGAGCCAATTGACATTACTTAGCCGGTATGAAACGAAATGTTTCTGGTTCCATCGGGGGCCATCGACTTCCAAGTTGTCCTGGATAATCTGGTCGAGCCTCAGAAAGACTTCTTTTGTGGCTGGACTACAACGCTTCTCAAGATGCCAAGTTCTTCCTTCAGCCAACCAAGGCGAACCATCAGGCTTGACCTTGCCAGTATCTGAAAACTTGCTTACTTGGAGCGGCACTACTGTGTTTGGCTCTATGAAAACATTGCCTCCATCCTTGAATGCCCTCACTTCGACTACCTTAATGTCTATGCTGTGGTCATAGAGCCATAGAGCGACACTCCCAAGCTTATCCCTTACCGAACTTCCGACAATGATAACGCGCTGATCCGTGTTAATGTCCGGGATTTCATCTACATTAGCATTTTCGCAGAATGCTTCGTACATCGAGTTAAAATTGAATTCCGGATCGCCGATTTGATTAAAGTGGTGTCTAGCAACATTCTCAAAGTCGGAAAACCGCCATTTGGAAATGTAACTGGCATATCTTAGCGCTTGCATATCTACTGGATCCTTTAGTTTTCCACGCTTAAGTTCAATAATCACAGCATTGCCTTGAGGATCGATAGCAAGGACATCGAGGCGATCTTTTACATCAGGAATCAAGACCTGTCTGCCAATGATGAATAATGGCTCACCTAATATAGACGCGTCCGAGCAAAGCCAGTCCTCTAAGTTCTCTTCTAGCAATTTTTCCTGCTTGAATTTCGTCTCACGAACTTGCTTAGGACCCTGTTCTGTTATTTTCCACAATCCCATAGGAGTCTCCATTTGCCTTTTTTAACTGCACAGGAAGTTCATATTGTTTGAAATGCCACGGTAAGCCACCCCACAATTGTTCATTCAACTGTCTGAAGCCATTCATTGCTGGAGTTCTTCCACTCTGTAATCAGCTAACATATCGCTTTTTAGTGTCTTAAAGATTATTTGTCGGCACAAAAAAAGTTTGTCTTTACCACAATAAGAACAAAAAGGGCGCTCTTTCTCAAGAAATAAGTAGATGGCACAGCTATACAGATCATTTCTGAAAGCTGAAAGAACCGAAGAAACAAGACTGTACCCAGTCGTTTTCCACACACTCAGACGGAGAGGAGTCTTTGTTTACGAATTTCGCCTACAAGTTATTCTGCTGGTTCTTGTTTTTTCTTGCTGGTTTCACGCTGGTCCAGGAAACTCTCTTCGTCCACTTCAATCTCGAAGTGGCGTCGCTGAATGTTCGCGTCGAGATCGACAGGCTCCATGAATTGCTCGTAATCAGTGATGCTGTGAATATCCCAGAATTCCGCTGCTTCTTGTTCCGAGCTGAACTCGTTCGGGAGAGGATCAATCGGTGCGTTTGTGTTTGCATGAGAATCCATAGTCGTATTGTATATTTGAGCAGGCGGAAGGGCAAGCAGAATGTCTGTGAAGCGGGTACTGTTTGTAGTGTGACCGTAAGAGCTTTCCCTGAGCCTGTCGAAGGTGTATCGTGGCGAGGGCGTCCCGCCCTTGCGTCGCGAGGCCGTCTCGGCCTCGTTATGGTAAAGGACAAGGGCAAGATGCCCTTGCTACGAATGGTTGTCAATCACTTTATTTGGCGGGAGTATATGTATAGAACGGCTTCTCCGTTTATTGGGTTTTTGATGGTTGTTTCGGTTTTCTTTGCGCGGGTTTTTCCTTTGGAGACTGTTTTGCCTGTGGCGGGGTTGAACCATTCGTAGCGGTAGTTGCCGGGTTCTAAGTTCAGCTTGATTGGCTCGCCTTTTTTTGGCTGGAAGGCCAAGTACTGTTTGCCGGGGTTGGCGAGGCAGTAGCCTTCTGAGCTTGGCTCGCAGTGGTTGAGGTCCATTCGATTTGCGAAATTCAGGGCGTAACCCATGCTTTTGCGGATCGGCTCGTATGATGCCGTTAGCTTTTCGCCGAGGACGACGCCGTCGTAGGGGTCCATGAAGATCGGGTTCAGGCCGCGGGTGAAGCTCTTCCAGACCCAGGCCTGGTCGCCGCCGATTCCCCAGAGGTGGTCGGTGTCGGTGATGACTACCTTGCCGTGGTTGTCCGCTGGCGGGTTGTCCCTGTAGCCGCCCTGGGGGTTCGGCGAGACCCAGTCGGCCGGGCTGTCGAACAGGTTCTCATTCGTGCCGCCTCTGAACTGGTATGTCATCCCAACCGGGTGCTGGGTTGGTTTGCTCTTTTCGTATTCCTTGATGTACCTGATCATCGCGTATTGCCACTGTGTCGATTCGCCGTGATTCTCGTTGGAAATCTCGTAGAGGACGTTGTCGAAGCTGTTCAAGGTGTCAATCAGCTTGCGGATGTACGCTTTCTGAATATCGGTCACGGCGTCGACGGCCAGTTCGTGTACTTCCAGGCCCTTGCCGTCGCCGTTCGCGTCGCCGTTTATGCCGTTGATGTTGTTGTCAGGGTGGAACGGATGCCACTTCCAGCCGCCCTCGATCCGCTGCATCGCCCAGCCCTCGAACAGCATGACCGAGACGTAGATGCCGCGTTTGCGGGCCTTTTCGATGCGCGTTGTCAGCCTGTCGAAATATTCCGGATCGTATTTCGTGAGGTCGAATTTCGGCTTGCCGTCGAGAGCCTTGCCCGGCCCGGTCCGTGCCCACGGGTGCGGCCGGACATAGAACGTCGTAGTCTCATTGCGATATCTCGAACTGTTGCCGCTCGTGTCCCATTTGACCATTTCCCAGGCCCACATGCGCATGAAGTTGTGGCCGTACTGGCTCATCCAGTCGAGATACTTATCGTAATCGAACGGCTCCGGCGGGTCCGCCGGTCCCATATCGACGAGGTTGTACCAGACGTGCGACCCGACGAGCAGGGCCGCTTTGCCGTCTGCGTCGGCGAAGTATCTTGAATTGTCTTGGCATACCCGAAGGGGGCCGTTAGTTGTCGCCGCCTTGACTGATCCGGCGAAAAGTGTGGCTAAAAGCAGAACGATAGGGGCAAGTTGTTTGCTCTGATTTGTCATTGTGGCTCTCCATTAATAATTGTTCAAATGTAGATAATGCTCTTGAGATTATACATTGGTCCGGGGACAATGGCAAATCTCTTGACGTCATTGAAGTCGACCGTCGGATTTGGTATGTTTGTGGCATGTCCGAATTGAACCAGGAAATCGAGTCCAAACTGTTCGCGGCGGGGGCTTCTCTCGTAGGGTTTGCCGATATCAGCGAACTTCCCGCCGCGGCAAGGAGAGGGCTGCCTTCGGCGATCTCGATAGCGGTTGCTCTCGATCCGTCGATTATCAGCGAAATATCGGAAGGTCCGACTCAACGTTATTATCAAGAGTACGCGAGGGTGAACGAATTCCTGATGCAATTATGTGCGATGACGGTTGAATCACTCAATAAACGCGGCCACGACGCGGCGGCTATAAATCCAACCATCCGCATCGAGGGACCAGCCAAGGAGACTCTGACTACTCCGCTTCCGCATAAGACCGCTGCTACCCGTGCGGGCGTGGGATGGATAGGTAAGTCGGCGCTTCTGATAACGAAAACCTACGGCCCGGCGGTGCGCTTTGCGACCGTGCTCACCGACGCTCCTCTCGAAGCCGGAGAGCCAGTGGATGAATCGCAATGCGGCGACTGTATGAAATGTGTCGATCGCTGCCCCGCCGGAGCAATAGTAGGTGAAAACTGGCGCAGGGGTACGGAGAGGCAATCGATATATGACGCCCATGCCTGCTGCGCTATGGCGAAAAGTCTAGCGGAACCACAGGCCATCGGCGCAACTATCTGCGGGATTTGCATACACGCGTGCCCCTGGACGCAGAAGTTTATTTCCTCTTCGCGTTCGTAGTGACGCCGTAACGCGTCTTTACTAATGCCCCCCGCAGGATGGCCAAGCCCTTACGGGCACACTACGAACTGCCGGCGCGTTGTTTTCGGATGTGGTGCGTGACGGCCTCGACGGTGTCGAGCCAGATGCCGTTGGCGGGGTCCTGAGCGTATTCGCAAAGTGCCCTGAGAGTCGCCATTCGCGTTGTCTGTCGGCCTTCTTCGGCTATCTCGTGACCGGCGAAGACGAGCCAGCCGCCGTCGGCGAGAGTTCTGTCGATAATCTGTTTGACCTGCTCGAAGCTCTTGCCGTCCAGCTCCATCCCCATCAGTTGCGCCGTATCGCAATAAGCCGGGTCATTGGCCCACTCATCCATCCAGCCGCGCCCGGAGAGAAAGTGCTCGGCCACTAATGGCACGTAGCTCCTGAGGCTTGTGCCGCGTCCGACGTATTTTTGCCCGCAGGGATAAGCAAACGAGACGGGCGTGACGCCGAGCATGCTTTTGATCGCGGCGTTCGATTCGAGAAACTCGTCGCGCATTCTCTCGAGCGTATAATTTTCCAATGCCCTGTCTTCATGTATGAAGGAGAAATTGCCGGAACACGGGTGGTTCAGCGTGTGGTTGCCGATCTCGTGGCCGTTAGCCACGGCGGCTCTCCACGCGGCCAGGGTGTCGAGGGCTTCCGCGCCCTGAACGGCCGGTTGCGAGCCGGCTAAACCGGTCAATCTGCCGGGTGAAACATAGAAAGTGGCCTTGACGCCGTATTCGTTCAGCAGCGGTATGCCGTTGGTGATCTGTGTGTGCCGGGCGTCGTCGAACGTCAGACTGATCGCGGCACGTTTTCCCTCGGGCCATTGAAAATCTTCGCGGTTTTCCAGCGGGGGCAGAGCACTTGATTTCGGCGAGATTCGCAAGCAGCCCATTTGAAGAATGATGGTGCTGCAGCACGCTGCGATAACAAAAGAAATAGCAATTCTCATCGGTGATCTCCTGATAACCTGGGACCCATTCGTCATAGCGTCCAGCCGTTATGATATTCCGGGCTGATGTATTGATCTGCTTCGGGAGCGTTGGTCGCTTTCATGTTTGCTCCGTCCCATGCCAGCTTCTTGCCTGTCCGCAATGCTACGTTGCCCAGCAGGACCACCTCGGTCATAAGCCCGGCGTAATCGAAGTTCGAGCTTGCCGGCTTGCCTCCTTTGCATGCGTCAAGCCAGTCCCTGTGATGGCCGTTGGATCTGGGAAGTGTCCGGGGCGGCGTTTCATAAGCCCTCATCTTACTCTCCGGGATTATGCGCGGATTTCCGCCCCAGCCGGGACACATGATCTTGCCCTTGTCACCCACGAAGAGGATTCCGTTTCCGCCGCCGGTCAGTTTCCGGCCCGGCTCCAGTTCCTCCGGTGGGGGCGGCATCAGTCCGCCTCCATACCAGACGACGTCGACCGGCGGCATATTGCCGCGAGGGCCGTAATGATAGCGAATGGTTGATTGAAGCGGGGTAGTTTCTGGGTTTATCCCCGATGAAGTGGCTTCGACGGCGAGCGGGTGGCCCAGGTCCAGCGCCCAGAAGGCCGGGTCCATATTGTGACACGCCATGTCGCCGTTCGCCCCGGTTCCGAAGTCCCACCAGCCCCGCCAGTTGTACGGCGCATAAGCCGGGTGGTAGGGCCTGTGCTTAGCCGGCCCGAGCCAGAGGTCCCAATCCAGTCCTGCCGGTACGGGCGGCGTTTCTTTGGGTCTGGAAGTTCTGCCGCCGGCCCAGCCACGGCCCGTGTGGCTCCAGGAATGCACCTCTCGAACGTCGCCGATTGCACCGTCCCTTATCCATTCGACGGTAAGGCGGATACCCTCTCCGCTGTGGCCATGGTTACCCATTTGTGTTGCGACTTTCGCCTCGCGAGCCGCTTCGGTTACCCTGCGTGCTTCATGGATCGAGTGCGTCAGGGGTTTTTCGCAGTAGACGTGCTTGCCGCGTTCGATCGCCGCCATCGTCGCGACCGCGTGTACGTGATCGGGAGTGGCCACCAGTACTGCGTCGATGGCTTTTTCTTTGTCGAACATCCTGCGAAAGTCGATGTATGATGCGCAGCCTTTGTAATTACCGGCGGTGCGGTCGGCATAGCGTTTTTCGATCAGCTTCAGGGCCGGGCCTCGGCCCGCCGTGCCGCCATAGTAGAATCGGCTGTAATCGGATTCTTCGTTCACGTCGCAAATCGCGATTATCCTGGCGTCCGACTGACCGAAAAGCGCCTTTATGTTGTGCGTGCCCTGCCCGCCGGTGCCTATGACAGCAACGTTTACCATTTCGCTCGGCGGAGTATGCCCCGCCCGTCCGAGTACGTGGCGTGGGATCACTGTAAATGCGGCTGTAGCCGCAACAGCACCGCCGAGAAAATCGCGACGGGAAAGGTTTGCAGTATTCGAATCATCGGTTTGTCTGTAACTTTTCATGTTTGTGTTCCTAAAGAAGCTGATGATATACAGTCGTAATTGATGCATATTATAGCCGTGCTTAGACGACGCGGCAACGCTTTTTGTTCCGTAGGTTTTGCTTGACAAAGCTCGCCTCTCCATCGTCAAGCAAAACTCGCGGATTTTCGTTGATTTGCGGCTTAAGAAGATGTATAAATAGGTCTGGTAACTGATTACTGGTAACTGGTGATTGGTTAATGGTAGCGGCTAGGCCATCGGTAGGGACGGCGACCTAGTCACCAATCACTAATAACCAATGTGAGGTATTGTTATGTGCAGGCAAAAGGGTTTTACCCTAATAGAGCTTCTTGTGGTTATCGCGATTATAGCGTTGCTGCTGGCGATATTGATGCCGGCGCTGCAGCGGGTGAGGAGACAGGGAAGAAGTGTTGCATGTCTTAGCAGGCTCAATCAATGGGGTTTGTACTTCGCGATGTACGCCGAAGACTACGACGGCCGATTCATGCAGGGACACACGGCCCAGCCTCCCAATCGCTGGGTAAGCGCGCTGGGCGATTACTACAAGTGGGATGATGAATTCACGTGTTGTCCTAATGCGACCAAGCCGTGGATTGACGAGTATGGAGTCAATTCCGGAACCGAGGGAACTGATGTCGGTGTGACTATGGCCTGGGGCTACATGAACCAGCCTCACTGGGAGAAGCAGATAAAAGGCAGTTACGGCAGCAACGGTTATATTGTCGATGCGCCGGCGGGACGGGAACCGCGAGGCGAGGCAAGCTGGTACTGGCGAGGGCCGAACGTTTCCGGCGCCGCGTACGTGCCCTTGTTTCTGGGGTCCCAGCGCTATAATGGCGTCGTGGACTCGATGGATCCTCCTCCGGAATATGACGGCCAGGGCTGGGCCGAGGGCGGTGGCGGGCGGATGCTGCGTTACTGCCTGAACCGGCACGACGGCTTTGTCAACGGGATCCTTATGGACTTTTCCGGCAGGAAAATCGGCCTCAAAGAATTGTGGGTTTTCAAGTGGCATCGCAAGTACAACACCGCGGGCCCCCGGACGAAAGCCGGCGGTGTGCTGCCCGAAGATTGGCCGGAGTGGATGAGACAGTTCAAAGATTACTAATCTCGTGCTGCGTTCTGCGTTCTCCGTCAAGCGTCTATAGGACCGCGAAGCACGCAGAACGCAGCACGATTACAGAGTTATTAACCACGTTATTGGAATCGAAGTGGGACGGAGCTCATCGTATTGAATCAGACACACATCGCAAAGATTTCCTCGGAGTTGTCGCTGAAACCGAACCAGGTGGCCGCGACGGCAGAACTGCTCGATGGCGGGGCGACCGTGCCGTTCATCTCTCGTTATCGCAAGGAGGCGACCGGAAGCCTGGACGAGGTTGCGGTCACGGCAGTCCGGGATAGATTGAACCAGTTGAAGGAGCTTGACGACAGGCGCGAAGCGATAATCAAATCTCTCGAAGAGCGCGAGCTGCTCACCGACGAACTCAAAAAGCGGATCACGCAGGCTGAGACGATGACCGTCCTGGAGGATATCTATCTGCCGTTCAGGCCGAAAAGGAGAACGCGGGCGACGATTGCAAAAGAGAAGGGGCTCGAACCTCTGGCCGAATTGATTCTTGCTCAGGATCGAGCTGCCGATCCGGCGGCAGAGGCCCTTGCTTTCATCTATGAAAGCAAGGGAGTGGGGTCTGTTGAAGAAGCGCTGGCCGGCGCCAGGGATATCATCGCCGAGTGGATCAACGAGGATCAGAAGACTCGCGGCAGAATGCGCCGTTTGTTTTTCCAGCAAGGGGCGTTCCGGACCAGCGTGGTCAAGGGCAAGCAGGAGGAAGGCAGCAAGTATCAGGACTACTTCGACTGGACCGAACCGGTTGCCAAAGCGCCGTCGCACAGGATTCTCGCTATGCGCAGAGGTGCTAAGGAAGGTTTTCTGAAATTACAGGTAAATGCGCCTGAAGAGCAGGCTTTGCGAATACTCGAGGAATTGTTCGTCAAAGGACACTCGGCCTGCTCGAAACAGGTGAAAGAAGCCGTTCACGACGGGTACAAGAGGCTTCTGTCACCCTCGATGGAAACGGAAGTTCTCGCCGCGACTAAAGAACGGGCCGACGGGGAAGCTATCAAAGTCTTCGCCGATAATCTGCGAGAATTGTTGCTTGCCCCGCCGCTGGGTGGCAAGAACGTGTTGGCGATCGATCCCGGATTTCGTACGGGCTGCAAGGTCGTCTGCCTCGACCGGCAGGGGCAGTTGAAATGTTCGGACGTTGTCTATCCGCATCAGGGTGATAGGATGGCTGCATCCGGCGCTTTGAAGATAGAATCTCTGTGCGAGCAGTACGGCATCGAAGCAGTAGCGATAGGCAACGGCACCGCAAGCCGCGAGACCGAGTCGTTTATCAGGAGCATCAAGCTTGATGGGAAAATCCCCGTGGTGATGGTAAATGAGAGCGGCGCCTCGGTTTACTCGGCATCGAAAGTGGCCCGAGAGGAGTTTCCCGATCAGGATGTGACTGTTCGCGGCGCAGTTTCCATCGGTCGCAGGCTCATGGATCCGCTGGCCGAACTGGTGAAGATCGATCCCAAGTCGATCGGCGTCGGTCAGTATCAACACGATGTGGACCAGTCTATGCTCAAGCAGAGTCTCGACGACGTCGTGACCAGTTGTGTAAATAGTGTAGGAGTCGAAGTCAACACTGCCAGCAAGCAGTTGCTGACGTATGTTTCCGGGCTTGGGCCGCAATTGGCTCAGAACATAGTGAAGTACCGAAGTGAAAACGGCCCCTTCGAATCGCGGCAGCAGTTGAAGAAGGTGCCGCGACTGGGGGCAAAAGCCTTCGAGCAGGCGGCGGGTTTTCTGAGAATACGCGATGCCTCAAATCCACTCGACGCCAGCGCAGTTCATCCGGAAAGTTACCACATTGTCGATTCGATGGCCGCCGACGCAGGCGGCTCAGTATCGCAGTTGATGAGCGACGGATCACTGCGAGCGAAAATCAGGCTGGAAGACTACGTCACCGAGGCCGTGGGTTTACCTACGCTGAAAGACATAATGCAGGAACTGGCCAAGCCGGGAAGGGATCCGCGAAAGCAATTCGAGGTCTTTAGCTTCGCCGACGGTGTCGAGAAGATTGAAGACGTCGAAGTCGGCATGAGATTGCCGGGTATCGTCACTAACGTTGCCGCATTCGGGGCGTTCGTGGACGTCGGCGTTCACCAGGACGGCCTCGTCCACATCAGCCAATTGGCGGACCGCTACGTCAAGGACCCGGGCGAAATTGTGAAGGTACAACAGAAGGTGATGGTCACGGTTCTCGACGTTGATATTGCGAGGAAGCGAATAAGTCTGTCGATGAAGAGTTAAATGGGCTGGTCGTAAATTAAAGGCTTTGCTAAACACATACAATCAACTGTACACGCCTCGCCGCAGTAGATAACAGC
Source organism: uncultured Pirellulales bacterium (assembly GCA_964598225.1). GTDB lineage: Bacteria > Planctomycetota > Phycisphaerae > Sedimentisphaerales > Anaerobacaceae > SG8-4. The sequence continues at coordinate 25,584 of CAZRBG010000053.1, read as the reverse complement.
GTTAATCTGACGTCCGGAGCAGCGCTTGCTCGGCCTTAGCCCTCGGAGCATTCTGTCCCGTTCAGCTTCTCAGCTAAGCTCTGCCGATCGCCACCAGTAATGATGGTCTTTTTCCATCTCCTCGGCGGAAGGGAAGGGATAGTGGAGCAGGCCTGTCTGATCGCCTACAAAGAATCCTTCTTTCACGCATCGGTATGGAATGTATTCGTTCTGGATGCGGTTAACCGTCTTTGTCGTTTTGTCTCTTGTCGCAAGCTCAACGAGGCAATCTCTGATATGCTGGACGTTACTGTAGGGCAGATTTCTCGCATTTCCGGTCGAAGGATCATCGGCCAGGTCGGCCAGGTCCAACTCAACGAAGCAAATTCTGGGCACGGACACCGTCACCTCAGGATTGGTGATGGAAAGACAGAAATCTCTTGCGTCCATGCGGCTTGCTATCAACGGATGGACCGGGCATAGCTCCTGGTACAGATGGTACTGGCCTTCATATTGTTCCGGCGGCTGTGATTGCCGTAACGCCAGCCCGCGGCCGTCGCGGGTAGTGAGCCAGAGGTCTCCCATGGTGCTCAAAGGAACGTGCTCCAATACCCGATACGTCGAGACATAGACGGAGTGTTTCGGCCGGCCGTCTTCGTGTGGGACGCAAGCTTTCTTGGCCTTTTCCAGGTCAAAGTAGTCGCTCTCGAATCCACTATCCAACTCGAAGTACATGGCCTGCTCTCTTGCGCGCTTCTTCGTTCCGGTGGCAAGGTAAGCGCCGAATTCCGCCGGACCCAGCATCGATACGACCAGAGACTCCGGAAACACGAGAAGATAAAGGTGAGTATCCATTTTACAACTCCTTGACAATGTTTTCACTTATAATGAATTATTATAGAAGATGCTAATCAGAATGTAAGAACTTTTTTGATTTCTTCCTCGAATTCCCACTCACGAACGTTGGACCGCATGCCCTGATTCTGTTATGATGATCTCAGGCGACAGTGTGTCGGGAATATCAAGAAAGTGCAGGTGTGCCGCTGTCCGGTAGCCAAGAGCTACGAGATGCGAACCTACAGTTGCTCGCACTCGATGAACGGCGGGAGCTTCGACGGCGGCCCCGTTGTCAGGAACCTGCGCGAGATCAAGCATCCTGCTCGGCGTATCGTGTTTATCGACGATTTCGGCGAGGACTGGGGCGGGGAGGATCTCAGCCATACGACCGGCCTCATTACATTTTCTACAAAGAGAATTGCTCGTCTTTCGGCATGAACAGTTACTTGTATGGAAATCGGATTTTTGATATAATAGTTGCCGACAAGAAAGAGTGGTGAGGTGTCTGTGATGGGTAATTCAAGAGGATTCACGCTAATCGAGCTTCTTGTAGTGATCCCGATAATAGCACTGTTATTGGCGATATTGATGCCGGCGATTCTGCATGAATCGTCACGACGGCTTCGTGAACGGCCTGTTCATGGACTGGTCCGAATGGATGAGGAGTTTCAAAGACTATTAGCGACTAAAAAAACCGGGGCAATCCATCCGGCTAACCGGTCGGATTGCCCCTTTGTTTCGTAATCCCTTACGGACAGGCCTTCCGTGAATACTCAAAAGAAATGTTTCGGAGCACCGGCTTTATAATAGCCGCTGCGCTCGAACTGTTCCAGTCGGTTCCACTTCCTCTGATCGAGGACTACACAGCGTCGTGTTACTCGACACAACGCAGGCGCCACAAGGCGCAAGAAAACCAACAAACGACAATACAAAGTGGGGTATCTCATTCCTTTCACTGCCTTTTCATTCCTTCCTTGCGAATCCTCGCTCGCAAATGATACATCAATTCTATTTCAGAGCAGGAAACAAAATGGTGAAAACCCATAACGATTAAAACTTTCGCTATGTCACCGTGTTTCTCTCATACGGTTACTTATTCACCACCCAAACCATCCATACATCCTCTTTTATCCAAATCGTCGCACACCGTCAAGAAAAAAAGAGATGTCACGGTAAGAATTATCGGCTGTTCGACGCAAACGAACTCGTAAGCTTTGCGCTGAATAGCTGTTATAAACAATTACACTTTTCAAATTTTTATTATTCTTTTTTAAAGATTGTGCGCAAGCAAGTCACAAAGACTTATTGATTACTCTCCCGGCATCTTCCAATATTGCGAATGCTCATTCTTTTGTTGGAGAACAAATATGGTTCCTGGCCCCGCAGGTGCTGATGCTCGGCGGTTTTTATCTTGTACATTTCGCATAACCGCCTATAATTCTCTGCCAGGATGAGTAAAGACAGAAAATACAGGATCGCCTCCATTGCCGGCGACGGCGTGGGACCGGAGATTATTCCGGCGGGGATAAAGGTTCTGGACGCCGCTGCCGAGCGATTCGGCTTCGCACTCGAATACCAAGAGTTTCCCTACGGGGCCGGATACTACACCGATACCGGTGAATTCATGCCTGAAGACGCCCTGGATATGCTCGGAGAATTCGATGCGATCTATTTAGGCGCGGTCGGACTGCCGGATGTGGATGATACGTTGCCGGCAAAACTTTTCACATTTAAAGTCCGGACAGGTTTCGATCAATATGTCAACTATCGTCCCGTGAGGCTCTTGCCGGGGATCGAAGGGCCGCTTCGAAACAAGGGACCTGAGGATATCGACTTTGTTGTCGTCCGCGAGAACACCGAAGGTGAATTCGTTCAGTCAGGCGGTTTTATCAGGGCTGACTTTCTCGACGGCATGGCGACCGACTTGAGCGTATTCACCCGACAGGGAATAGAGCGGATCGGCCGTTATTCTTTCGAGCTGGCCCGGCGCCGCCGCAAGCGTGTGACAAACGTTACCAAATCAGACACCCTTATTCACAGCCTTGCTTACTGGGATCGGATTATCGAGCAGGTGAGTGAAGATTTTTCCGATGTCGAGTATCGCAAGATGTACGTTGATGACGCCTCGGCGAGTTTCGTTTTGCGGCCCGAGCAATTCGATGTCATCGTGACGACCAATTTCATCGGCGACATTCTCAGCGATCTCGGCGGCGCGATAACGGGCAGCGTCGGTTTGGGGCCGAGCGGCAACATTAATCCTGAGAAAATCTACCCCTCGATGTTCGAGCCGATTCACGATCCTGCGGCGGATATCGCCGGCCGGGGAATCGCAAATCCCCTCGGCGCTATCTGGTCCGGAGCGATTATGCTCGATCATTTAGGCGCCGAGCAGGCCGCGGGCAGTATCGTTCGAGCGATTGAAAGGACCATTGCGCGGGGCGTGCTGCCTATTGACCTCGGCGGTTCTGCAAAGACCTCGCAGGTGGCTGATGCCGTTATTAGAAACCTTTAGAATTATGATTTATGATTTACTGTCTACTGATTTGTTCGTAAGGTGGAAAAAACCACAAGCGTAAGTATTAAACCGTAGTTGATTGGCGGGCGGTGCCCACCCATCTTTGGAAAGGAACAATCAGGAAAGGATTTGAGTCATGAGAAATGATTATTTTCATCGCGTGGCGGCCCTGAGTCCCACGAAGATGTGGATTAACAACGTTACGCCGCAGGAGGCGGAATGGGCCATCGAAGCCGGAGCAATGGGTTGTACGCAGAATCCCTCTTACACCTGGAAAATGCTGACCCATCCCGAGCACAAAGAGCAGGCGATTGCTCTGTTGGATGAAACTCTGAAAGAAAGCGACGATGACAACGAGGTCGAGTGTATCCTTCAGCGCAAGTTAGTCAAAAGAGTCGCCGAGAAGTTCATGACCGTCTATGAGAAAACCAACGGCGAGCATGGCTACGTCAGCATCCAGGGCGATCCTATCAATGAGGAGGATCCGCAGGTTATCATCGACGAAGGGCGGAAAAACCGGGCGATGAGCCCGAACATCATGATTAAGATTCCGGCGACCGAGGCCGGTCTTGAGGCAATGGGTGTCCTGATCGAGGAAAACACGCCGCTCAATGCAACGGAGATCATGGGCCTTAGCCAGATCATCGACGTTTGCGAGATGTACCACAAGATAACTGCAAAGACCAAGACCAAACCGGTCTCTTACTGTTCCCTTATAACCGGTATCTATGATGAGTGGCTCGGTAAGGAGGTGGACAAGCTGGGCATCAAGATATCGCCGGACATTCTCTATCAGGCCGGCATGGTTATCGCCAAGAAGGTGTATAGATTCATGCACGACCGCGGTTACCAGCTCGGATTCATCGGCGGGGGAGTCCGCGGCCTCCACCACTTTACCGAAATGGTCGGCGGCGAAGTCTGCATCACCATGAACTGGCGAGGGACCGCAGATAAACTGCTGGAACTGGATCAACCCGTGGTCTCGCGCCTGTTCAATCCGGTTCAGGATCACGTTTTGGACGAACTGCTGTCCAAAGTGCCCCCGTTCCGACAGGCGTATATGGAGGACGGCCTTAAGGTCGAGGAATACGAAGAATACGGGCCGGTTATGTACTTCCGAAATTCCTTTATCAGCGCCTGGAAGAACGCCCTTGAGTTGATCGAAGAGCGACGCAAAAAGGCTTAATATAGGATTGCAACATGACACAGCCCAACGGACGTATGAGCCGCCAGCGATTCATTCTGATCGGCATCCTGTTCTTCCACAGCGTCAACACGTACATGGATCGCGCCTGTATAGCCTCGGCAGTCGAACATATCAAAAAAGACCTGTCGATCTCCGGCGAGACCATGGGATTGGTCTTGGGCATATTCGCCATCGGATACGCGCTGTTCCAGGTTCCCGCCGGGTGGATAGCCGACAAGTTGGGACCTCGTAAGGCGCTGACTCTGGTGGTCTCCGTTTGGAGTGTGTTCACGGCTCTAACAGGGGCGGCTCGGAACGCCATCCAGATGTTGATCCTGAGATTCTTGTTCGGCTCCGGCGAAGCAGGGGCGTTTCCGGGCGCCGCGCAGGCTTTCTTCAGGTGGTTGCCGGTGAAGGATCGCGGCCTGGCGCACGGCATTAACTTTTCAGGCAGCCGGCTGGGTGCGGCTTTCTCGCTGTTTCTGATGCCGTGGCTGATCATGAAGATCGGCTGGCGCTGGACCTTTGGCGTCAACGGCCTGATAGGTGTTATCTGGGCTGTCGCCTGGCTGATCTGGTTCCGCGATAACCCGAAAGATAACCGCAGGGTGAATGAACAAGAACTCCAATACATCGAAAAAGGCAGAGTCAGCGATTTCACAGCAACCTTGAGGGCCTCTTTCGCCGAGGTGTTCACTTCGCTCAACATGTCGCTGGCTATGCTCCAGTACTTTGCCAGTAACGTGACTTTCTTCATCAGTCTCTCCTGGCTGCCTTCGTATCTGCGAAACCAGTGGCCCGACAATCCGAGGGCCGTCTATTTCTCGGCCCTGCCGCTTATTTTCGCCGCTTTTGCGAACTGGATCGCAGGCTCGATGGTGACGGGTTTGTACAAGAAAGGCTATCACGTCGGGTCGAGGCGGGCCACGGCGATTGTCGGGTTCTCTCTGGGAGTCATCGGCTTGGTGCTGGCGATGCAGGCCAAGAACCTGGACTTTCTTTCTACCGGGCAGTCGCAGCTCTACTGGTTTATCTTCTGTTTCGCGATTGCAACGTTCGGCGTAGACATGACGCTTAGTCCGAGCTGGGCCTTCTGCAACGATATCGGCGGCGCTAATTCCGGTGCGGTATCCGGCTCGATGAACATGGTAGGCAATATCGGGGCGGCGCTGAGCGCTATCTTATTCCCGCTTCTGCTCAACAAAGAGACGGGCAGTGCTAATTTGTTCTTCGGATTTGCGGCAGGTCTGAATCTCGCGGCTATTGTTATCTGGTGCTTCATGAATCCTAACCGGACTTCGGATCGCAAGCTTTCGCCGGCACAGATTCGGGACAGATTCATCGCAATGCTCAGTGCGCTGGTTCTGCTTACGCTCGCCACGGTCGGCTACAATATCTCCAAATCGGTCCGGAAAGAGCCGGAACCTGCGGCAGATGCGAACCAGGCAGACCCCAATGAATTGAAAAACACATTGCAGCAGGACGTAAACGAACCATAATCATTGACGAAGGATTAATGATATTTTCAACAGGAGCAGATCATGAGCGATAAGAAACATACGGTTAGAACCATTCAGGAAATGAAGGACAATAATGAAATTATCACGATGCTGACGGCGTATGACTATCCCACCGCCAGGCAGGTCAACGACGCGGGTATCGACATGATTTTGGTCGGCGATTCATGCGCAATGGTGGTGCACGGACATCCGAACACCCTCAATGCAACAATGGACATGATGATACTGCACTGTGCCGCTGTTGCACGGGCGTGCGACCGAACGATGGTTATCGCCGATATGCCGTTCGGCTCTTTCCAATACAGCGTGGAAGATACCATGCGTAACGCCGCCCGCTTTGTGACGGAAGCGAAGGTTGATGGCGTCAAGTTCGAAGCCACGCCGAACCACATTGAAAAGACCCGTGCGATTGTGGAGATGGGTATCGCCGTGGTCGGCCACGTCGGGCTGCACCCTCAGGCGATAGGCGCTCTCGGCGGGATGAAGGTCCAGGGAAAGGACGTGGAAACGGCACGAAAGGTAGTGGCCGAAGCGATCGCCCTGCAGGAAGCCGGAGCATTTATGATTATCATCGAAGCCGTTCCCGCTAAACTCTCTGCGTATATTACAAAGAAGCTGCGCGTACCAACTATGAGTATCGGCGGCGGACCGGACTGTTCGGGACAATTGCTGGTCACGCCGGATGTGCTCGGAATGTATGACAAATTTACTCCCAAGTTCGCGAAACGCTATCAGGAGTTTAACAAGCTGATGCAGCAGGCCTTTACACAGTACGCCGAAGAAGTGCGAGCAGGCGCCTTTCCGAGCGAGGAAAACTGCTATGCAATGTCGGATGAGGTGCTCGAAGCTATTGAAAAGGAATTCGAATAAGCACCATAGCGCCTTCAACGAATGTAAGGCCCTTTCCGACGATAATGGAGGTGTAGCATGAAGACCTATAGGGTGGGGCTTGCCCCACCAAAGTGGATCGGCGGGCTGAAACCCAGGCTACTATCTGTGTTGACTGTCACTGCCCTTGGCATTTACCTCGGCGTTTCACCCGCTCTTGCTGACGCGGTCTCCGATGCAAAGCTCATTACAGCGGCGTCGGATGACTGCGCGGGCGGAATCTGTGTCGTTCTCGGTGATGACGTGAGCGAGCTGGCTGTTGCTATTTCTCGCCGGGGGAATTTCGTTGTTCAGGCTCTTGTCTCGAACGAGGAGAAACTTGCCGCGACCCGTTCGGCTATTAGATCGAGCGGGAAATACGGCCCCGTCTCGGCGGACTACTCGGCGTACGATTATTTGCCGTACGCAGAGAATCTGATCAACCTGGTTGTTGTGGATAATTACTCCAAAGCTGCCGTAAAGGGACTGTCCGTCGGTGAAGTTTTCAGAGTGCTCGCGCCGCTTGGGGCAGCCTATTTCAAAAGCGCAGAGAATCTGACTGAGAAGTTGGCGGAAGTGGGTTTCGAGGTTAGCCGGACAGGCACATGGATAAAGGCAGTCAAGCCCTGGCCTAAAGAGATAGACGAATGGACGCACTACCTTCACGATGCCGACGGTAATCCTGTGGCTAATGACACGGTTGTCGCTCCGCCGAAACATTATCAGTGGATTTCCGGCCCGATGTGGCTGCGCTCGCATGAGAGCGATTCGAGCGTGCGGACGATTGTGACCTCTCGCGGCCGGTTGTTTTATATCGCCGACGAGGCGCCGATCAGCCTACTCGGCGACCATGATCTGCCCGACAAGTGGTTCCTGATTGCCAGAGACGCCTTTAACGGCGTACCGCTCTGGAAGGTGCCGATTGAGGACTGGGGCTGGCGGGCGTGGAAGCCCTCGTGGTTCACGCCGCGACCGGGCGTGATCCCGCTGAACATCGCAAAACGACTCGTTGCCGTAAACGACAAAGTCTACGTCACGCTCGGCTACCGCCCGCCGGTGACCGAACTCGATGCCAGGACCGGAGAAATACTCAAGACGTACGGTGGGACAGCGCGGACTGCTGAGATTCTGTACCGCGACGGCTTATTGATTCTGACCGTGCTCGAAGAGGACCGCGCGAGGGTAAAGGTAGTAGACGCCGAGAGCGGCAAGACGCTGTGGACGTCGAAGAATTCTTACAGCGGAACGACCACGGACTACTACCGATTCAGAGCGATGCACGGCAGCGTGCCGGCCGCCAAGGTCGATCCCACCTTGAACATCGCAACAGACGGCAAAGTCGTTGCGCTTCTCGATGGCGAAGACGTAGTAGTTCTGGATTACAGAACCGGCGAGGAAAGATGGCGTACTGAGTTCCCGCTGGTTGAAGCGGACTATAATGCAGGCAGAATCGATGCGGCGCACAAGGTCTGGGTGGGCACGCTGATCGTCACCGACGGAGTCGTTGTTCATGCCAGTCCCAATCAGCTTGCGGCGTTCTCGGCCTCATCCGGAGAGATTCTCTGGAAACAGCCGAAGAAATACTTGCAGCACTTGTGGTACGAGTGGAAGGACGTTTTCGTGATTGACGGGCTGGTCTGGACGTGGAGCGCCGAGCTTGCGCGAGAAAGACTCCAAGTCGGAGGCAAGCCGTCGAAGCGCGGCAGCAAATTTCCGGTGAGCGTCAACGGCTGCGACCTCCATACCGGCAAGCTTGCGAAGAAGGTCCCGCTCGGCAAGATTTTCAAAACCCACCACCACCATCGCTGCTACCGGAATAAGGCAACGCTGCGTTATATCATCGCGAGCCGTCGGGGCAGCGAATTCGTCGATCTCCACGACGGCAACCATTCCATCCACAACTGGGTTCGCGGCACGTGTCACGTCGGTATGATGCCGGCCAACGGCCTTCAATACGCTCCGCCTCATCCGTGCGTATGTTATATAGATGAGAAGATCAACGGCATGAACGCGCTGGCGCCGGAGATTCCGCGTCAGTATCGTCGAACCGGTGGCGAGAGGTCCAACCGCCTCGAACGAGGCCCGGCGTATGGGCAGGCAAGCGGCAGGGCGGCTGGTCCCGAGGACTGGCCTGCCTGGCGGCATGATTCGCTGCGGAGCGGCGCTGCCGATACCGATGTATCCGCCAAATTGCGATTACTCTGGCAAGAGACTATCGGCAGGAAAATCACCGCGCCCGTTCACGCAGATGGGCGCATCTTTGTTCCGCTTGTCGATGAACATCATGTTGCGGCGCTGAATGCTGACAATGGTGAGAAAATTTGGGAATACGTTGCAGGCGCACGGGTCGATTCGCCGCCGACCTGCTATAAAGGCACCGTGATATTCGGCTGTGCCGACGGCTGGGTATACTGTTTGCGCGCTTCCGACGGCGCATTAGTGTGGCGTTTCGCCGCTGCGCCGCAGGGTAGACGCATCGGCGCCTTCGGCCGGCTTGAGTCGGCATGGCCCGTTCACGGCAGCGCGCTGGTGCAGAACGGCACAGTCTATTTCGCAGCAGGCCGATCCTCACACCTGGACGGAGGCATTTACATGTACGGTCTTGATGCGGGTACGGGTGAGCTGCGCCACCAGACTAAATTGCAGGGACCCCATTACGACGTTGACGATATCTCGCAAAACTACAAGCTTCCGATGGGTTCTTTGCCGGATATACTTCAGGGAGATGGTCGATACATCTACATGCGAGATTTGACATTCGATGCGGGTCTTAAGCAAAAGACTGTGCCCGCGAAACGGACAAGCACGAGGGTCTCGTCGAAAGGCGGATTGCTCGACGATTCGTATTTCAAGCGAATTCCCTGGCAGTTCGGACGAAATGCCCATTCACGGCTTGTCGTGCATGATGAGAAAACAGCTTATTTTGTGCGAATGTTCGACTCGCTTCAGGGCCTCAATCCCGACGTTTATTTCGTCCCGGGCAAGAAGGGATACCTGCTGTTCGCAGTCGACAGAGCCGGCGGCAGGCAGACATGGTCTCAAAAGATACGCGTTCGGATCAATACCATGGTAATTACCGACGACGTGCTCTTTGTCGCCGGCCCGCCGGACGTTGTCGATCCGGACGATCCGCTCGGCGCTTTCGAAGGTAGAAAGGGCGGCGTGCTCTGCGCCATCGACCCGGCAAGCGGTCAGACAATGTGGAAGGACGAGCTTCCCATGCCGCCGGTTTTCAACGGATTGATCGCAGCAAACGGCAGGCTTTACGTTGCGATGCAGAAGGGCAAGATCGCCTGCTTCGGAAAGTGAGACTTTGACACGAGGCAGTCTGTAGAAGGTAGGGTGGGCTTTGCCCACCAATCCAGATTTTGGTGTGCGGTGCACACTCTACCGAAGAGCGGACGATATCGCCTGTGATCGGGCTTTTTCGTCTATGTCTGCGTGGACCGACCAGTTTCTGGCGTTCCCCTTGCCGATGTACATTTGAGCAATCTGTCTATACGTCTGTTCGACTTGCTTTTGCGAAGCAGGAGATTTGTCGCCGGCTAATGGATTGATTATTGTCACTTCCCTCGGACATAGCGTCTGATATACCTGGGGAAGATCGAATTCCTGCAATACACCGGGCAGGATGACTTCATATCGATATGCCGGGGCTTTAGTCATGACAACCTGCTCAAACGTGAGCAGCGGCTCTTCCAACACCAGGCCTGTTATGTCGTCCTCAAGAGTAGCCGCCAATGCGGCGTATACAGCGCTCATCCCTTTGGCCCAGACGTAAATATCTTTTCCGTCGGCCTCCGAACTCGATAAATACTTAATGACGCTCCTGATGTCGTCGACTCTTTGTCCGAAAATTGGACGGCCCGCCAGGAAGTCCCAGAATTTTCCCTCCGGACTCGGCGCAGTTTCGCCGGTGCCGCGAAGATCTACGGCGAATATTCTCGCTCCTTTTTTGAGCAATTGTTGCAGGACAGCTTCTTCCTTAATCAACTCACTCTTTCCTTTGTCGTTCAGGTAGATTATCAACGGTCCATCGGAGTTTTTTTCCATTGACTCAATCATAACGGCAGGTAACACAATACTATTCTCCGGCTGAATAGTTACAGGTGTTACACGTAGGGTGGGGCTTGCCCCACCGTTATCGATTGGTGGGCTAAAGGCAACCCTATGGGTTTCACCAGCGTCCACTTGAAGTTTCCAGGTTGAGTCTTGCAGGCCGAGGACCTTTTTGATAGAGACTTTCAGTTCCTTTCTCGTTATTGCCTGTGGGGGACGATGACTTTCGAGGTGATCCAGCACTATATCGTGAGGCTCTCGGCTATCGGGCTCTCGATATACGTTTCCTTCACTGGTACACCACGTATCCTCCTCTTTCTCGATGGCAAAATCATCTTCCCGGAAGTCCGAGGCGTCGCCTTCGGCCCATTGCAGCATCCAGGCGTAGGCGACTTCCCGCTGCTCCTTGTTATAGCCGTGACGGGACTCGACCATTGTTGTCTGGAACTTGTGCGGCTCGCCGTGGGCCGAGTAGGCTTTGTAGAGCCACGTGCTCAGCTCCCATACGCCTGCCGGGGGATTCAGATTGTCGTCGGTTGTGGCGTTGATTAATAACGGTTTCGGCACGTGGCAGAATAACGGATCGCCGCGAGGGTCGATTCCGGCTGCAAAAGCGCCGAAGAAGACCTGCTCGTGGTCGGTAGCGAGATTTGCGTGAACGCGGTGCGACCAGGTGCACGGATTGCACGCCGGCACGGCAACGGCAATACGCGGCTCGAACGCAAGTAAATACGTGGTCATCATGCCGCCGCCCGAACAGCCCGTGCAGGCGATGCGCTTCGGATCGACCTCCGGCCTTGAGACAAGGTAATCCACCGCTCTGATAACGTCCCACACCATGATATTGAAAACATGCGTCCCGGCCAAGAAAGCCTGCGTTCCGACAATTTGATGAGCGTTACCGGGCGGCCTGCCGAAGCGGGCGTAATCTTCCACCTGTCGCTCGCCCTGGCCGACGCAGTCTATCACCAATGCGATAAATCCTTTCCCCGCCTGAGCGATGGCTCGCCTTTGGACCTTGTCCGTTGCCTTCCCTGCAGAAGAATGACCTATTACGTTCAAAACGGCCGGTCGCGGGCCATCATAATCCCTGGGAAGATAGAGATTGGCACTAACGAAGAAATTTGGCCTGCTTTCGAACAGTATTTTTTCCATCGCATACTTGTCGCGCTCGATTCTCCCGGTGATACGTGCGCGCAAAGGCGTTCGCTTCGGCAAAGGGCCTGTCCACTCGGCCATTGATTCTTTGATAAATTCGGCGTGGCGATTCCAGTCCTCGGCTGTCTTCAAGCCGCCGAGCAGCGCGGCCCTTTCGGCGAACTGCCGATCGACGATAGCCGTCAGGTAATCGCGCATCATAGTCTTTGCCGGCTTCTCGAGGACTTTGAAATCAGACGGCTTGAGAAACTCTTCGCCTGACGAGCAGTTGTATAGCACGACTACTGTGGCCAACGCAATGATTACATTTTGTCTTACTCTATCGATCATCGGCGGCTACCTTAATCAGAAGTTGCTCCAAATCCTTGACACGCTCGGGATGACGCTTCGCCATGTTGTTTTCTTCGTACGGGTCGGCGATCACGTCGAAGAGTCCGACCACTTTGTCTTGTTTGTTGACGATGAGCTTCCAGTCGCCGTGGCGGATCGCCTGTGCGCCGGGTGTCTTCCAGTACAGTGTCCGGGGCTTTGCATGAACGGCCCTCTTCTTAATCAGAGGCCAGATGTCTTTTCCGTCCCACTCTAAATCTTTTTTGGGCGAATGCCCCGCCAGTTTGCAGAAGGTGGGCATCCAGTCAACAATGTGTACCGGCGCCAACATGGTTCCGGGCTCAAGCACGCCGGGCCAGTTGGCCATAGCCGGAACACGAATACCGCCTTCGTAGACGTCGCCCTTCCAGCCCCGCAGGGGTCGGTTGTCGCCCAGCATGTCGTGCGGCTTGTCGGCGTACCTGCCCTTGTATTGCGTGTTACTGTGCCATCTCTTCTGGCCGCCATTGTCGCTGACGAATAGGATCAAAGTGTTCTCGCGAATTCCCTTGCGATCCACGGCGTCGACGATCCGCCCGATCCCGGTATCCATGTGAGTGATGCTCGCCAGGTCCCAGCGTCTCGACTTGTTCTCAATCTTGCCCTTATATTTGGAAGTCCACTGATCCGGTTCGTCCAGAGGATAGTGCGGCACACTGTAGGCGACGTAGAGGAAGAACGGTTTGTCATGGTCCGATTCGACTATTCTGACGGCCTCATCGGTTATTAAATCCGTAGCGTGGCCTTCTTCGTCCAGGTATTGATCGTTCCTGTGCCAAGAGCGTGCGCCGTTCTTGTAGTGATGCGTATAAGGATCGATCTGCCCGTGAAAGTAGCCGTAAGACGTGTCGAATCCGTACTTCAGTGGTGTGCACTCCGGCGGCGATCCCATGTGCCACTTGCCGCTGATGCTGGTCGTGTAACCGGCATCCCGCAGAGCCTGTGCCAGAGTGACCGAGTCCTTGTCGAAGACCTGGCCGTATGCCGGTGAGAGCACGCCGAGACGGCTCGGGTAACGGCCGGTCATCAGGCCGATTCGAGTCGGTGTGCACGTTGGCATAACGTAGTGCCTCTCCATCAGGACGCTCTGTTTTGCCAGCTTATCGAGAGTAGGCGTAAGAACTTTACTGTTATGATAACCGATATCCGCCCAGCCCATATCATCTGCGACGATGAATACAATATTAGGTTTACCTTTTTGACTGGCCCCACCTATGTCGGGCACTAATGTCGCTCCGGCGCCGATGACCGCCGCTCTCAGGAACTCACGTCGATTGAGGTGTTGCTTGTCCGTCATGATCCATCTCCTCTATCTACATTATTTTGGTGCGGTTGACTTTTCTTTATAGAATTCTCTTGCCGGTATTATACATTGTCTTGAAATTCAGGCAAATGCTCACTATTATAAAAGATTATGAGTATTCGAATTAGTGATGGTGGGGCGAGCCCCACCCTACATACGCATCCAGAGCAGTTGGGAGGTTATTGAGATGGCCGAGAAAGTCACACGTCGTCAGTTCATGCGGGACGGTGCCATCGCAGGGGCAGCTATCGGTGCCGGGATCGGATTATCCGCAACAGCCAAAGCGGCAGATACAAGCAAGATTCTGAATTATAATGCCGACATGGAATACCGCCGGTGCGGCAGAACGGAAATGATGGTTTCGGCCGTTTCTCTCGGCGGCCACTGGAAACGACTGGTCAAGATTATCGGCGGCACCGAGCCTAAAGGCTGGATGACCACCGCTATCGATAATCCGGAATTCCAGAAGAACCGCCACGAGGTAGTCAGCCGCTGTATAGATCGCGGCATCAATTACGTGGATGCCTGTTGCCGGGAGGAGATCCTCGCCTACGCCAAGGCGCTCAAGGGTCGCCGGGATAAGATGTTCTTCGGCTACTCCTGGCACATTGTGGAAAGCCGCTTCGACGAGTGGCGCCCGACGAAGAAGCTGAAGGAAGGCTTTGACGACGGAATGAAGGAAGCCGGTCTTGACTATGTCGATCTCTGGCGAATAAGCCTGCTTACCGACAGCAGTCGCCATACAGAGGCGGAAGTCGAAGAGGCCGTCAGAGCCCTCGAATGGGCAAAGAAGACGGGACGTGCACGCTTTATCGGTTTCTCATCGCATGACAGGCCGCATCTGAAGAAGACCATTGAGAAGTACTCGGGTCAGATCGAGGTTATCCTGACTCCATACACAGCTAACAGCAAGCTTGTGACCGATGAATCCGGCCTCTGGGCTACGCTCAAGAAATACGACGTCGGCTGGTTCGGCATTAAACCATTTGCAAGCAATTCTCTGTTCAAGGGCGACAGTTCGCCCGAAAGTCCGCACTTTGCGCAGGACAACAGGATCGCGCGTCTTGCTCTGAGGTATATCCTCTGCAATCCGGCGATAACCGCGCCGATCCCCGGCCTGATCAGCGTCCAGCAGGTGGATAATGCCGCTCTTGCAGTGGCAGAACGCCGCGCCCTTGACGTTAAAGAGAAGGCGGAACTTGAGGAAGCCGCCACGCGAGCCTGGGCATCGCTGCCGGCGAACTACCAATGGCTCAAGAACTGGGAATACGTGTAAAGGTAGGTGTGCATTGCACACCATATCACTGTCTTTGTCATTCCTGCTTTCGCAACAATGACACCCTTGGGTCAAAGTGTGCAGTAGCGAAAAGGTGTGCGGCGCACACCCTACAGCTTCGAACTCTCGAATAAGGACTATAGATGTACGGATGTAAGAACCTTTGTGTAGCGGTGTTTATGCTTCTTGTAGCCTGGGCCGTGATATTCGTTGGTTGCAAGCCCGCCGGCGAGTTCCAAGCTAATGAGATGAATGTAGAAGCGCCCGCCGAGAATGAATCGCAGGAATCGAAAGGTCCTCCTCCACTTGTTGTCGATACGAGCGAGCCGTTGCTGCTTGAAGACTCGGACGAAGAACAGGCAGTCGAAACGGAGGCAGCCGCCGGGAACATGGCCTGTTTCGTATGCCATGCGAACTATATGGACGAATTCCTCGCCGAGCGCCATGCGAAAGCCAATATCGGCTGTGTCAATTGCCACGGAGATTCATTTGCGCATCGCAACGACGAGAATAATACGACGCCTCCCGATATTATGTATGCTTCTGACGAAATCGATCCTTTCTGTCGGGACTGTCACGACGCCCATGACATCCCGCCGAAGAAGATCATTGCCACGTGGATGAAGCAGAAGGAAAAAAAGCCTGATGTCAAATGTGAAGGCTGCCATAAGGAAGACGACGTTCCGCCGGAAAAGGTGGTGGCGCGATGGAAAGAGCTGGATATCGAAAAGAGTGATCCGACGAAGACAGTCTGCACTGACTGTCACGGCCAACATCGCATGAAAGTCCGCACGGTCATCTGGGACAAAGAAACCGGCAAGCTCCTGCGTACGAATCAGGGAGATTAGCTCCATTATTCCGTCATCCCGAGCGAAGTCGCGAGACCTGTTTAATAAAGACTACCGCCTGCTGCCTCCTGCCGTGCCGTCGGGTGAGAACGGATCGCTGAACCCGCCGCTGCTGCCCTGGAGGAATACGGTGACCGTATTGACGCCGTACGATTTGTAGTCGTCGAGATCTGCTATGAGTTGTTCGGCAAGGGACAAGCTCCCGGCAATGACAATCTCCTTAATTTGAGCTTTGACAAAATATTAGTGCAATAGGAAACATGGTTTGGTATACTTTGGGCGTTCGCATGGTCCTGGTGGGGCGAGCCCCACCCTACAAAATGGAGAAAATTATGAAAAACCGACCAAAGATATTGATATGTCTCACAGCAGTCTTAGTGTGCGCTAATTGTTGGTCATCGGCAGCCGCACCGATGGAATTTCGCGATCTGTTTAACGGCAAGGACCTTTCGGGCTGGGTCAATGTCAATACGGCCGAGGACACGTGGTCAGTGCGAGACGGCCTGTTGGTGTGTACCGGTCATCCCATTGGCGTAATGCGAACCGAGAAGCAGTACGAGAACTTTATACTGCACATCGAGTGGCGGCACATGGAAGCAGGCGGTAATTCCGGCACCTTTATCTGGAGCGAAGGAACAGTCCCGGAAGGCAAGCGGCTTCCCAAAGGCCTCGAAGTTCAAATGCTCGAACTCGACTGGGTCAACCAGCACAAACGAAAAGACGGCACGCTGCCTCCCATCGCATACGTGCACGGCGAGGTCTTCGGTGCGAATGGTTTGAAGACGGTTCCTGACAACCCTCGCGGTAGTCGCAGCAAATCTATCGAGAACCGCTGTAAAGGCAAAGGCCAGTGGAATACCTACGTAGTTGTAGCGGTTGACGGTGTCGTCAAGCTGTCGGTCAACGGCAAGTTCGTCAACGGCATAAGTGAGGCATCGGTAAAGAAAGGCTACATCTGCCTGGAATCCGAAGGCGCCGAGATACATTTCCGCAACATCAAGATCATGGAATTGCCGCCGGGAATTACGATGCCGGAGGAAACCGCACCTGTCGTTGCGGATTAGTATTGACAGCATGGGAAACAGGCGGCCGGGTCGTTGCGATTGCGGTTTATCGAGATAGGGCTGGTACTTTTCTGGCTGAATATCTGATTCTGGTATTGTAACGAAAATCGAAAATGCTTACCGGGCTGCGGAAATGGTCTGAAAGACGAGACCGAGCTTCGGGTCTGGTAACAAGGCAAATGGTTTAATCAAGGTCAAATTCGGCGATAATAGGTGTGTGGTCGCTGGGTCGCTTCAACGTGCGGGGTTCTTTGTCGATGTAGCAGGCGGTACATTTCTCGGCCAGCGGAGCGGTTGCCATCATATGGTCGATTCGCCAGCCGAGGTTGCGCTTCAGCGGGTTTCTCATTCGGTAATCCCAGAATGTGTATTGCCCCGCTTCGGCGCAGTATTTTCTGAATAAATCGGTGAATCCCCAGGCCATGACTTCTTTAAGGGCGGCGCGAACGTCCGGATGGAAGCAAACGTGTCCTCCCAGCGCATCGGGATCGTAGACATCAATGGGATCGGGCGCGATGTTCAAATCGCCTACCCAGAGGATGTTGTCGTCGGGACTGAAGTTCCGCCGGAAATAATCCAGCAGTCGCTCGAACCAGTTGAGCTTGTATTGAAACTTTGCGGAATCGGCCATGTAGCCTTGCGGCACGTAGGCATTGACTACAATGACCCCGTCGACCCGGGCTCTGATCAGGCGCGCTTCATCTGCCGGTTCGTCAGCGAAGCCGCACATCACATTCTCAATCGGATGCTTGGTTAATATTGCGACGCCGTTATAGGACTTCTCGCCTTTGAAAGCGTAGTTGTATCCTATCTCATCGAACGGCTCGGTCGGGAAATGCACATCCTGGACCTTAGTCTCCTGCACGCAAAGAACGTCTACTTCATGGTCTTTCAGCCATTGGACCACGATCGGCAGACGAACGCGCAGCGAATTCACATTGAAACTGGCTATCTTCATATCAATGTCCATCCCTGGTAGCGTGCATTTCACACAGCAGAACGCTCTCCGAGGACATGCGTTCGAACCGGAAAGGCGCCCTTTTCCGAGGCGATGGGGTACTCGGCCGGTCGATGCCGGCAGTTGCGCATCCCGTGATCATGACGGCTGCTGATATCAGGATCGTCGACCGTAACAGCCGCAGTAGCCTGCCCGATCCAATATTGTCATCCCTGCGTGTTTTTGGCAGGGGCATGACAGTGCTTTTCATTTCATCAACCCTGTATCTTCACTTTCTACGGTGTATTCATCCGGGCAATTCTCGATAATTTTTTAGGTATACATTCTCTTATCAATGAATGATTTTAGCACAAAAGCATTGCCGTTTCAAGCAAAATATTATCTGCCTGAGCATTTCGGCGCTTCGCTTTGCACGGAATCGGCTCCCGGAAGAGGCACACGCGTTGAAGTGACCGCAACTTTGTCTGCTCGTTAGATAGCGTGGCAAGGGGGAGGAAAATATCTTATCCCTCCCTTTACTAACCGAGACGAAACAAACAGTCTCAAGTGGACAGGCCCGATTCTGAAAGACCGATCGGGCCTTCTGAAGTCTTGTTTTTTAAGTCAAGCCGGAACTACGTTAGTCGCGCAAGGACCTTTCTTCCCTTCTCCGATCTCGAACTCAACCTTCTGGCCTTCGTCGAGCGTAGCATAGCCTGTCATCTTGATTTCGGAATGATGGACAAACAAATCCTCGCCGCCGTCATCCGGGACTATGAATCCGAAACCCTTACTTGAATTGAACCACTTTACTGTACCTGTAGCCACTTAAACTTCTCCCGGCCCACATTCGGGCCATAAAATATTGTCTCTCCCTTCTTGAATTCCCACGTGTATAATCCTGAGAGACGAAAGACTATACGCTACTAATAAGATCATATAATAATGGCAGGGACTTCGGCAACACAACAAAAATAAATAAAATATTATCTGGTTTTTTTTGTATTCTGACGGTTTCTCAGGAATGGGAAACGTATAAATGTACGTTCTCTGTAGCAAACAAATTGCATGTGTCGCCAGTAGTAACTTAAAATAAAAATGGAAAATTATCAGGGGGTATAAGGATGAAACATGTAAAATTGAAAATACTTGCCGGTGTTCTGCTGCTTTCTATTACCGTTGCCGTGATTCTGGACGCCGCCGCACAAAATGATAAAGAGCGCGGCGAAGAAGTGTCCGAGCAGAAATTCCGGACCAGGGTTATTGATGATTTTTCGTACGTCGGCGGCGACAAAAAGCAGCGAGCGAGGTGGAGACTGGTAAACGACCGGGCTTTGGGCAGGGCCTCGAAAGGGCGGATAGAATTCGGCGACTATGACGGCAGGAAATGTCTGCATATTACCGGATCGACGCCCGGTACCAAGAACGGCGGATTCATCAGGGCCAGACTCAGCCTGCTCTCAGGACGCAGAGCCTTTGATGCCGGCAGGTTCAAAGGCGTAAAGTTAAGTGTGAAAGGCAACGGACAGCCGTACGCCGTTCTGTTACAGACCAGCGATGCGCGGCTGCGGTGGCAGCACTACGAGGCGGCCTTTACGACAAACGGAAAATGGCAGGATGTCACGGTCCCCTTTGCGAAGTTCCGGTCCACCTCCCTGAAAAAGCCGCTTGATATTACCTCGATACGAAGTATTGCGATTGCAGCTTCGGGGACAGACCTCGAAGCCGATATCCTTGTTGACGAAATTGCCTTCTATGGAGATAAGAATATGTACAAGAAGTTGACACCCGAGGAAGAACGTGTCATCATCCACAAGGGAACGGAGCGGCCCTTCACGGGAAAGTATGACAAACATTACGAGCAGGGTGTCTACACCTGCAAGCGGTGCGGCGCGAAGCTTTACGAATCATCGTCGAAGTTTAAGTCCGGCTGCGGCTGGCCGTCCTTTGACGACGAGATACCCGGAGCGGTCAAAAGACAACCCGACAGAGACGGAATGCGTACCGAGATCATCTGCGCCAATTGCGGCGGACACCTCGGCCACGTCTTTACCGGCGAGCACCTGACCGAAAAGAACGTTCGCCATTGTGTCAATTCCACATCTCTCGATTTCATTCCCGCCCAAGAGATAAAGACAAGGCGGGCGATCTTCGCCTCGGGCTGTTTCTGGGGAACCGAATATCACCTGAAAAGAGCCCCCGGCGTGAAATCCACCACGGTCGGCTATACAGGAGGCCATGTGCCGAACCCGACCTATAAACAGGTCTGCACCGATACCACCGGCCACGCCGAAGCGGTGGAAGTGATCTACGATCCGAACGAAACCACTTACGAAAAGCTGGCCCGTCTGTTTTTCGAGACACATGACTTCACGCAGTTGAATCGGCAGGGGCCCGACGTAGGCGAGCAGTATCGATCCGCGGTTTTCTACCTGAACGACGAGCAGAAAAAGGTCGCACTGGACCTGATCGAGACACTCAAGAACAAGGGGTTCGACGTCAAGACGGAAGTCACCGAGGCAAGCAAGTTCTGGCCGGCCGAGAAATACCATCAGGATTATTACCAGAAGACCGGCAAGACGCCTTACTGTCACGTTTACAGAAAGATATTCTGACTCTATTCACGATTGAAAGCCAACTTTTGTGGACACGATCATAATTGAGCGGTTTCGCCGAACTTTTCGCTTACCAGATTCCTCGGCAAGCTCGGAATGACGGTTCACACCGATACGTTACTCTTTTGGCAGCGTGACGGTGTCATCCCGAGCTTGTCGAGGGACCTATTTATAACAATGATGCGGTAGTAGGGTGGGGCAAGCCCCACCCACCCTACGGCTTAGCTGACTCCTCTTGCCTCGAAAGAAGCCAGACATTTTTCCGCCTCCACCATGACCCGCCAGAAGTTCTCGCTGTCACCCATTCCGACTTTGGTCAGGTAGTACAGAATGCTCAGGCAGGTTCGAGCCTTGTACAACTCCATCTGTGCCGTGAAATCCTCCTCCAGTTCTTCGGCGTGAGTGTAATAGGCTCGGAGGAATATCTCCGCCGGGGCGTGCCGCTGAACGTCGCGGTAGTCGAAAAACATATTGATGTACTGGGCCAGAAACGTCCCCACGTCGAAAGCCCGCGGCAACTGATAGGAGCTGTGAAAGTCGATAGCAGCCACGTACTCACCATCGTCGTGCGTTTCCTGAGCCACGAGAATGTTCTTGGGGTGATAGTCCCCGTGACCCTGCACCATGATTTCAGGACGGCGGCTAAGCAAGTCTGTCTCTCGGGTAATAACGTGCTCCCGAATTTGCTGCACACGATCGAGATGCCGGTGCCGGTTCTCGATCAACGGCCTAACGTAATTATTAAGGCGGTCCGGCTCCAATTCCGGGTATTCGTCTTTCGGCGTCAGTTCAAGACGTGCGTTGTGCATCCCGGCCAGCCATATTGCGGCCTTTTCGAGGTATTTCGGGGCTTCGTTTGCGTCCGCCTGTACGAGCGTGTCGAAAAGGGATTTGCCGCTGATTCGCTCTTCCATCAGGGATAACGTCTGCGCGCTTCCGTCAAGCGGCCTCGGAGCGCGATAAGGTCCTTTGTCGAAACCGTGCTCGCGGAGCTTGTCGACGATGTAGTGCGTCCGCTCTCCGGCCTGCCATGCCTGCTCATTGTCAAACGTCTTTACGACCATCTTCTCTCTCATTTCGGCAGCTTTCGGGCCGACGGTTACTTCCTTGACGGTCGTATGGCTCGTGCCGGTGCGAGGGACTTCTTTGAAGTAAGGGCGGCAGCGGCCTGCTTTCAGCTCGGTCACCAGCCCTTCGATTGAGTCGAACGGATGATCGAACAAAGTGGGATACGTTCCGGCATAACTGTAGGCGTGGGCGTCCGTCCCCCCGATGGCGACGAACTTGTGCGTATGGTAATCACGCAAAGCCTGCATAGCTTCCGAGACCGAATGGTTGGAGCTGAATATTTCCACAGCGTCGATCAGCGGGCTGAGCAAGCGGTCGGGCTGCGGCTCGCGGCCATCGCGATAAGGATGCGCCCAGACGATTGCAACGCCGTTAAATCGTTCGCGAATTTGCTGTACCGTTATATCCTGCCGTTCAATCGTTTCGGGCGCCCCGTAGACAAGAACGTGCCCGAAATCACGCGTGTCGACCTCCTGTCCGGTCATAAGATGACAGATCTCCGGCAGACACGCGCGATGCCTGAGATCCTCCAGTTCCTCGGGTCTCCATTGGTAATGGTGATCAGTCAACACAATCGCATGGATGCCCATTTCGTGTGCGCGTCGCACAAGCTCCGCCGCCGCCACGTGACTGCAGGCCGAGTGTTCCGACGTATGGCAATGCATCTCAACGATCATATCAGCCCTTTATAAATGCATTCTCGACCTCAGCAATCAGGAAAATCCTTAATGATCCTCATAGAATTCCTGCTACAATCATATTATTGCCGCAATAGCGGTTAATTGTCTTGTAACAATTGGTATGAGTCTATACAGTGGAGTTTAGAAAAAAGTCAAGCAGCAGGAGAAGAGAAGGGTGGAGTAAGAATCGCATTATTGCCTTAACCGGGCTCAAGGGAGCGAAAAATGGCTGCCGAAAAGAAAAAAGCAGACAAAATGCAAGGGCCCGAGCAAGAGCGCCAAAAAACGCCCGTCGAGACCGAATCGGCCGAAAAGACCGGCTCGTCCGGTTCCGAAGGAACTGCATCGAAAGATTTTGCTATCGTCGGTATCGGCGCTTCGGCGGGCGGACTGGAAGCGATCCAGGGCTTTCTTAGCAACGTCAGGTCCGACTGTAATATGGCCTTTGTCATAATTCAGCACCGGGCCACCGAGAGCAAGAGCGTAATGGTATCGTTGCTGGAAAAGCACACCGACCTCGAAGTGACGGAAATCAGACAGGAAACCGAGCTTCGCCCGAACTGCATTTATATCAATCCGCCTCACAAAGACATAACTATTGCCAACGGCACGCTTTTCAGCGAGGAGCCGGGCGCCGGTTTCGGCGTGCACCTGCCTATTGACTTTTTCTTCCGCTCGCTCGCCAAAGACCAGGGCGAGCGGTCCATCTGCATCATCCTGTCGGGAACCGGCAACGACGGAACCCTGGGCCTCAAGGACATAAAGGCCGCCGGAGGCATGACTATGGTGCAGGAAGAGAGCCAGGCCAAGTACTCCGACATGCCCAGAAACGCCATCGACACCGGCCTTGTCGATTTTGTCCTGCCGGTGGAGAAAATGGCGAACGAGCTGACGAAGTACGTCAAGCATCCTTATCTCGAACGGCCGGAAAAGCCTCTCGCCGCCGAGGAGAAATTCGAGAGTGCGCTGCGCCAGATATTCCGCCTGATCCGGGCCGAAACGGGTCACGATTTCTCGAATTACAAGCGAAATACGATCCGCCGCCGCATCGAACGCCGGATGGCCGTACACCAGATACCTGAGATCAGCACCTATATCAAACTGCTCCAGGAAGATTCCTCCGAGGTCAGAACGCTGTTCAGGGATATGATCATCACGGTCACGAATTTCTTCCGCGATCCGGAAGCGTTCAAGGCCCTTAAGGCCGGGGCCGTAGCTGACATAATCCAGAATACGACGCTCAACTCCTCTATCCGCATCTGGGTCCCCGGCTGCGCGACAGGCGAGGAGGCCTATTCGATCGCCATAATCTTTGCCGAGGTCATGGAGGAGCTGAATAAGCGGCTCCAGATTCAAATCTTCGCCACCGACATCGATGAGGAGACTATAGGCAAGGCGCGGTTAGGGATTTATCCCGACAGTATCGCCGCCGACGTTTCCGACAAACGGCTCAAGAAGTTCTTCACTCAGTCCGACAGCAGCTACAAGATCCAAGACCATATCCGGGACATGCTGGTCTTTAGCGAGCAGGATGTGATCAGAGACCCGCCGTTTTCCAGGCTCGATCTGATCTGCTGCAGAAACGTGCTGATTTATATGGGGCCCAATTTGCAGAAGAAGCTTATCCCGTTGTTCCATTACACGCTCAACCCGAGCGGGTATCTGTTCCTCGGAACCAGCGAGACCGTAGGGCAATTCGCGGATTTGTTCACGACTGTCGACAGCAAGCAGCGAATCTTCAAACGAAAACCCCATTCCATCGAGCGCTACGAGCATCCGACCATTCCGCTGGCGCAGGAACCGACGGGTCAGCAGTCGAGCCGGCAAGGCAAACAAGACCGTGAGACAGACATCAGCCGGCTAATGGAACATATGATTCTCCGGGAATACTCTCTGCCATGTGTACTGGTAAACGACAGGTACGATATCATCTATTTCAATGGAGATACCGGGCCGTTTCTCAGCCAGCCGGGCGGCGAGCCGACAACGAATATTCTTAAAATGGCAAAGCCCGAGCTGCACTATACGCTCAGTGTCTTTCTGCGAAAGGCGGAGCGCGAAGGGCGGACCGTCACCAGCGACACCATGCAGATCGGAATGGACAATGAGGCGCAGCAGTTTGATCTGATCGTCAGGCCGGTCAGGCGGCAGGATATCGACGAAAAGCTGTTAATGGTGATTTTCGATACGAAGTCAAAAATCGGAAAACCTTCCAAAGAAGAGAATAAAAAGCACGAGGACGACAAGGATACCGAGCCTCGTGTAAAGGCGATCGAACAGGAGCTGGCCTCGACTAAGGAGTATCTACAGACAACCATCGAGGAGCTGGAGACCAGCAACGAAGAACTCAAGACCAGCAACGAAGAGCTGCAATCTACCAACGAGGAGCTTCAGAGCACTAACGAGGAATTGGAAACCAGCCGGGAGGAACTGCAATCCACCAATGAGGAACTCAATACCGTCAACGCCGAGCACCAGTCCAAGATCGACGATCTGGCCCAGGCCAACGACGACCTGAACAACCTGCTGGCCAGCACCAAAATTGCGACGATTTTTCTGGATACCGACCTCAAGATCAAGCGTTTCACGCCCGAATCCAAGAATCTCTTTAAGTTCATAGAAACCGACGTGGGCCGGCCCCTTGACGATATTGCCAATAATCTCGAATACCCAGATATTAAGAAAGACGCTCGGAAAGTGCTTGACACTCTGCATACGGTGGACCGCGAGGTCAGGGCCGCCAACGGGACCTGGTTGCAGGTAAAGATTTCCCCGTACAGGACAACCGACAACGTTATCGACGGGGTCGTCATTACCGCCTCCGACATCAGTAGAGAAAAAAGCGCTCAGCACTATGCCGAAAGTATCGTCGATACTGTCAGGGAGCCTTTGCTCGTCCTGGACAAGAGCCTGAAGGTAACTTCCGCCAATGCGGCGTTTTACCGGAGCTTTCAGTCATCGCCCGACGAAACACAGGGGAAATTTATCTATGATCTCGGAAACAAGCAGTGGGACATCCCCAAGCTGCGAAAGCTCTTAGAGGAGATCCTGCCGGAAAACACGTCCTTCGAGGATTTCGAGGTCGAGCATGATTTCCCCGACATCGGCAGAAGGAAGATGATCCTCAACGCCCGTCGAATCGTTCAAAAAGACGAGCAAACGCAGTGCATTTTGCTGGCCATCGAGGACGTCACGGGAAGGCCGTAATCTCATGAAAGGCTGTCTCCAGCCGTTTGCTCTGGTATGAATAGGGCAAAAAAGAAAGGAGACAGCAATGAAAAATCCAGAAACAAATGTAGCGTG
>CAZRBG010000052.1:0-42982 GCA_964598225.1 uncultured Pirellulales bacterium | reverse complement strand
CGACGGAACTATCCCCATGAAATCGGGAAGTTATTTCGTGCACGATCCTAAGAGCATATTGTAGAACCAGCGATAGTCCGTATCCGGAAAGTCATACCAAGCGAAGATTCTGCGCCAGGTGTACACTACCGGCATCGCGAAAGTGTAGCCGGTCTCCGGAAATTCGTGATACCAACATCTATACTTCGCCCTACGATCTGTTTGGCACGGCTGTCCATCGACATAGTGTTCGTAGTAGTCGTACCAATAACGGTGGCCGTTGTGTGGGTAGACGCCATAATTGCCTACCAATACATCCGGAAAACTGTCTTTCATAGGTTTTGCATACACCTCGCTCTGTAATTCGCTGCGAAGCTTCCGCAGAACCTTTTGAAACTCGCCGAAATCATCGATATTCTTAATGTTCTGACGGCATCGTTTACATCGCCTGGAAGCCGCGTGCGCTTCGTTAAATTCGATGGGACCGTCGATTTCCCAGTCGGCAAAAATGAAGTCGACTTCCAGATTCGCTTTTTTGAAACCCTTGATAAAATACTCGATCTGCTCCGGGATAAATGCTCGACGAAAGTCTATCGCAAACGGGCATCCCATCTTCTTTTTACCGAATGATTCATCCCAGAAAAAATTGCCGTCATCATCGACGTGGGCCGTGCGACTATCCCCATTAAAGAAAGAATAAAGACATTTTGTGCCGTTGATGTTTACGCGCAATCCCAGTTCCTTCTGTGCTTTAGCAATTTTCAGTGCGTCAGTCAGACTCTTCTCGCGCTTCCTGGGATCCCAGGAAGCGACAAGGCCGATACCTCGCTCATTCAGAGTCCTTACGAGTTCAGCGGCAGCTTGCTCGCTAAGTGTTCCCGGGTCCGTAGCCTGCCAGAGATATAACGGGAGGCGATTACCCCTGTCATATTTCAAAGGCTCGGTTTCATCAAGCACGCATTGTATGTGCGACGGCCATTTCGGTGCCGTTTCTTGCTCACCGTTAAGGGTGTCCATATTTACGAACAAGATTATCACCACCCAGGCAACAACCAAAGCCTTTAAATACTTACTCATATCCGTTCCACCGATCAGTACAAGACTTCAAAAGATCGAACGATCACCTTTTTAGTTCCTTCATTTTCGGCCTGTACAATAATTGTATTGTCTCTTGACAGACGCACATTTTCCATAAAAAGACCATCGGTTGCACTGTATAGAACGGGGTTAATTGGAAACTTCGTGAGTTAGAGGTTCCTTTTGCTTAGATTGTTGTATTTATTTAAATCGAAAGGAGCAGAAACATGGGAGCACAGTCACATTTGGGTATAACTGAGCATCGTGAGATCATTTTGTCACTGTTAAGGCGAGAAGAACCGGCCAAGGTTCTGGCCAGACGTCATGGCATCTCGCAGAACACGTTGTGTCGCTGGCGTGAGGCTTTTTTAGCCGGCGGTGAAGCTGCCCTGGCCAACGGCAAAGGCAAATCCGATCCTCGCGACAGACAGATTGCCGAGTTGAAGAAAAAGCTTGGCGAACGGGACCAGATCGTTGGTGAACTGACCATTGCAAATCGTCTTCTAAAAAAAACGGCGGACCCATCGTCCTAACCGAGCCTTTTCGCGAGCAACTCAAGCAGATGGTTAATCAAGAGTCTATAGTGCGAATTACAGGCGTCCTGGATGCGTTGGGCATCGCTCATTCAAGCTGGTATCGCAAGCCGGTGCCTGAGTCCGAGCGTAAGCGTCCGGGTCCAGCGGCCAGGCCCATCGACGATCAGATCGTTCGCATCGTGATACTGACCGCCGAGTTGTATCCGTGGTACGGCTACAAGAAGATCGCAGTAATCTGTCGTCGTGCCGGCCACAAGGTGAAGAATCGCCATGCGTATCGGGTGATGCACGATCATGGGCTTCTGCAGAAACGCCGCCCCTCGGCGGCCGCACTCCACCAGTCGGCCAAGCTCTATGAGCTGTTACCCAAGGGACCGAACGAACTGTGGCACATGGACGTAACATACGTTCATATCCCGGGTTACGGCTGGTGGTATGTGGTATCTTCATATCGCGCTTGTTCTTTATACAATATGGCTAATTCGTGCATGGTTCCAAAGTATGCCGGACGGATTGAGTCAAGCTTGATTTGATCTTTCAGAGCCTGTCGGAGCAAAGATTCGGCTTCATCGTAGCGCTCCTGCTCGCGACGGAGGACGCCGAAGTCGTTAAGGGTTACCAGCGTGTGCGGATGATCGTCACCTAACTCGCGTTGCCTCCACCTCAATACCTCATCAAATAGTTTCTCGGCCTGGTCGTATTGACCTTGTCTTGTGAGGAGCCCGGCATAAGTATTCATAATATTAAGCGTCGATCGTTGTTCCGGACCCAGTTTCTCACGAGCGATGGACAGCGCCTCTTGCAACAAGTCTTCCGCATCGCCGTAACGCTCTTGGTCTATATGGAGCTAAGCAAGATACAACATATAATGTATTACTTGCGGATGTTCGATACCCAGTTGCAGACGAATAGCCTTCAACGCCTCCGTAAGGAACTTTTCCGCTTCGTCATATCCGAACGGGTGTAGATATCTTCAGTGGCTGTATCCGCCTGTTCAGGACTCATGTATTCAGGTGTACCGAGTAACTGACTATCCAAAGTGGAGACGGTCTGGTCGGTGAGTGGTTTACCCATAGCCTTGGCCAGCCCGAAGTCGATGATCTTAGGAATGGCCCGGTCGTTTTCTACGGAAACCAGGATATTCGACGGCTTGATATCCCGATGAATGATCCCTTTTTGGTGGGCGTGTTGAACGGCCTGGCAGACCTGCTGGAACAGTCTGAGCCGCTGCTCGATAGTTAAACGGTTTTGATCACAGTAGTCAGTGATCGGCAGACCTTGTACGTATTCCATTACAAAGTAAGGCCGTCCGCTCAATGTCAGACCGGCATCGTACACATGCGCGATATGGGGATGGTCCATCAGGGCCAGGGTCTGCTATTCGGCCTTGAAGCGGGAGATCACACGGCGTGAATCCATGCCCGGCTTGACTACTTTGAGAGCGACTTGACGTTTCACAGGCTCTTCCTGCTCTGCCAAAAAGACGATTCCCATGCCGCCTTCTCCAAGTACGCTTTGAAGCAGGTAGCGATCAATCCGCCCTCCTGGCCTTTCTGCAACGGTGTCAACTGACGTTGCTACTGACTCATGGTCCTCGGCTTCTGGTGGTGCAAAAACATACTGAAAGAGTCGTTTCACATCTTCGGGTTTTGATTCAAATATCGATGGTTCGTCTGCCATGGCGGAGACCTGCTAAGTTATGATCCAAATATAACGTTATGCTCAGGTAGGCCGGTAGTGCCCAACCTAAAGTGATCGAAGACGGATCGCATTATCCGACCGAATCCATAATGTATATTCGTAGAAAATCTCTGTTGCCCGCCGTCTTTTTGAAAAAAATTTCTGGATTTCCTGCAATTCATCCTCCATAGCCTCGCTGGTGAGAGCCATTTGCCTGACTTGCCTCTTGATTACATTCTGCAAGCGCTGTTTTACAGTCGTCAACATATGAGAAGCCGCCGCTGTATTCTCTAAGCCATATTCTGATAATGAATCCTTCAAGGGTGGGGGCTCTCGTCCCTGCACGATGGGGGCCAATACATAATCATGGAAAAGACGCCAGTGCACCTCCATCCCCTGGGCTGTGTAGCTCTCCCCGACCTCGTTCATGGCGCGGCCAAGCAGGTCCACTCTCCAGGCATAGTTGAAGCTTTCCTCGGGATCGAATGCCTGCACGCTCTCTGTCAGCCGTTCCGTGTCTTTGATATCCAGCGGGATCAGTTTGTCTCTCGGGATACTTCTTTGAGTTCCTTCTTTTCGCCGTTCATCAATCAGGTACTGGCCGAGTGCATGGAGCAATAGTGACCGGAAACTGCCCAATGCGGAATCCGCCCGTTCGATCAGATGGCGATTCAGCACGACCTCATGGAAGAAACCCCGTGTGAGGTCTTTTGATCGTTCGTTTGGATATCCCTTACGGCGGAGGTAGCAGTAAACAGGCTTCCAATATCGCTTAATAAGCAAATCCATCAATGCCTGATCTTTATCTCCCTGCTGCTTGACGCCCTCGACCAGAGACCAATGGGTGCTGAGGAACTTGTCTCTTATCCCCCCATTTCTGTCCAATCCTGGTAGGCCATACGCAATCTCTCAATAGAATACGATGATCCCCAATACCATTATAGCGGCAGGTCGAACTCAAAAACAGCTTTTATCGTCCCATTCAGGGATGAAATGGCAGGTTTTCAAAAAAGTTTGAAGAATTAGGAGGTACTACTGCGCGCAGCGAAATTTTTCTCGGAAATGTATAGGGATCGACGGTTCGGTCTTCACCAGAGCCTGGGAATCGTCATTCGAGTTTATTAGAAGAAAGGCCATTTCCACAAGATTCCAAAGCCTATGCGGCTGTCCATGAGCAATCAGCTTATATAGGGAAAATTTCAAAAGCAGTTTTGCCTGAGAAAGCGGCCGGTGAGCGCATGCCGCCAAACACAGGACTCACCGGCCCGGCCCAAACCGGGCGGACTGTTTGCGCGCCCGAGTCAAGGCTGCTCAAATGATACCGCAAACCGAGAAACAAGACAATGAGGGAGAACCTGATCATGGAAGTAAAAGGTCCATCAGCATTTCTTTCTGCGTTTGGTTCGATTGTTGATGTTTTGCATGGAGAATTCATTCTTGGCGAACGGACGAACAGGCAAAATGGATTTACGTTACCGGAGCTTCTGTTGACGATATCTATCATCGGGGAATTAATGGCCATATTGTTGCCGTCAATACAACGCGTAAGAAAGCAGGCAAAGACACTGGCTTGTCAATCGAACCAACGTCAATGGGGTATTGCGTTCACTGTTGACGACGAGCAGGAAAGGTACCTGGATAGATGTCAGCCGTTTCTGAAAGCTTATGTTGACTATAATAATATGGATGAAAATTCTCTCAGAACGGATGCTGATGACATATATTTGTGCCCCTCCGCCAAACGAATCGGCAGGCCCGTTCCTTCGTTAGCACCTGAATATCTGAATTTGCAGGCGTGGGACGGCGGTAAATCGCATACATGGGCTTATAAATTCATGGGGCAACTATTTATTGCAAGTTATAGCGTAAACACCGCACGTGAAAGCAGACTAAAGAAGAATGTGATTTCAGAAGAGAGACCTTCAGAAGTACCCATATTGTTTGACTGCACCTTTCGCCTGACTGGATTAGCAGAAAGTGATGATCCTCCACCCAAACACGATGATATGCCTCGTGGGATTCCAACCTACAAGGATACGAGAGCCTGTGGAGTCTGCACAGATCGTCACAATGGGGGCATAAACATACTTTTCATGGATGGTTCTGTGCGAAAAATCGGCTTGAAGCAGTTATGGACTTTGAGTTGGAATGGTTGTTTTGACAAAACCGGCCCCTGGACCAAAGCAGGCGTTGTGCGACCACACAGGCTCTTCGCCAAATTCCGGCGAAATGCGCGTCGTCCGATCAAACTTGGGATACGTGCTGACATAAACATTGAAATCTCCTTCTTTATTTGAAGCATAGGCAATGTGTTCTCCATCCGGCGACAACACCTCCAAATCTGCCGTGAAAACAGGTTCGAGTACACGAGGTTCATCGACGGACAGGACAGAGAGATTTCGATCACTGCTACCAATCATCAGCCGCTTGCCGTCAGGATACCATGAACGAGGTGACAACCCGCTTAGCCCGGAATAAAGCAATTCGGGCTTTCCACTGCCATCGGCTTGCGCCAGAGAAGATTCCATTCTTTCTCTTCCTCTATGGCACAAGAGAACACGATCTTGCTGCCGTCCGGTGCCCAGATGTACCCGGCCTCGTCTCCTGCCAGGGTTAACCTGCTTGGCACCCCGTAGCGATATCATAGACATATACGCTGGATCGAAGTTCACTAACACGGATTGCCAGCTGTTGTCCGTCGGGTGAAAGTTAGGAGTTCCGTAGATTTGTGCAGGCATTCTAAGCTCCTGAGGCTGAGCCTTTTCCTGGCGATCAACCCAGATAGGTGTACTTACGCCTGTGTCACCTCCGGGGACATAGACGAGCGTACCTTCGTTTGAGAAGGCGAACTGTGCGGAGCCGTACACGGAGTCTGATAGAACCTTCTCAATAATCGGTACACGAGGACCTGTTTCCTCAAGCGTGGCCATACTAACGGGAACCGCCTCGGCGATCTGAAGTGCAATCGAAAATGCTTCATTCAGTCCTAAGGGTCCTCGCGCCATCCGTTCGGCCAGCGTCTCGCCTGGGATATACTCAAGCACCAGACAAGCATTGCCCCCTGTCGGCTCAAGGATATCATGCATTACACCTCGATTAGTCCATATACTTAAACCACTGAATCCATCCCTTCCGGCATGGGACGGTAGAACCGCACTGGCTGTATGGAACCGTCCTCACGTCGGACTGCACGTATGCGTTTTTGTTTTATAAAGCAATGTTCCATCTGCACACCTTGTTCAATGGTACAACCGTAAATATAAGTTGATCCCTTTATTCTCACATTGCTGCCGACACGTACGGGGTGGTCGTCCGAACCGGTGATACGAACGCCGCCTTCAATGCGTGTATTTCGGTCGATCCTAATATTTCCATTCAACTGATCGCCCACCATGATTTCCACATTGTCTCCTAAAACAATTTCCTGTCCCGGATAAGTATTGAGTGTGCTTGCCTCTCCCACCGACACGTTTTTACCGAATTTTATTCTTCCTTTAATCGTGGCGTTTCTTGCGAGTTTCAAACCTGTATTGATCCGTACTTCAGGCCCCACATGTACTCCCTCACCAATGACTATGTCGAGCGGTTCGCCTTTCTTGTCAAGACGGAGAATCCGGTCAACAACCTGATCCGCCAGGAAGAAGTGTTCCGGATCTTCAAACGTGAGTATGTCCTTCAGCAATTCGTAAGTGCGCTGCCGGGCGATGTTGTCCATCTCCTTAAGTACACTCTTATTGTTGAAACCGAGTACTATTGTCGTATCGGAGGCGCTCCGGGCGCCTACCTTAAGCTTGTTTTTGTTGAACATGGCGATGAGATCTGTGAGATAGATTTCGCCCTGGACGTTATCGCTGCCGATGCGATTGATATGTTTAAGCAAAGGTTTCATTTTGAAGCCATAGACGCCGGAGTTAAACTCCGCAATGGCCAGCAGTTCATCTCGAGTAAAAGTGAACGACTCATCGCCGTATGAAACAGTATAATTCTTCTTTATGGCCAGAATATCTCTGTGCTCCATGATTTCGATGACCATCCCGGCATGTTTGCTTTCCTGACCGTCGCTGTTTTTCTGTTTTGCCCGGATGATGCGGCCATAGTAGTTCCGTGACGGGTCTCCATCATAGTTGCCCGTCAGGACCACCATGTCGTGTCCTGAGCGGACAAAGGCTTTGTGAAACGAGCGCACTTCCCCGGCATCAAGCAATCCCATATCGCCGGGCAGCACATAGCAGTATTGTGCTGTTTTGGGTATCTTGCCTTGCAGGGCGACTCGAACCGCATGACCGGTGCCGTTCTGCTGTTCTTGCCACACATAATGGGTGTTCCTTTTTCTTCCTACGGCCTTTGCCACCTCTCCGGCCTTGACTCCCACCACAACTGACGAACTGCACCCGGGAAGACCCTTTATGACGGCCCGATGGACTCGTTCCACCGTCGGGACGCCCCAGATCTCGTGAAGCATCTTGGATTTTTCACTTTTTATTCGTTTCCCGTGGCCGGCCGCGAGGATGATAGCAAGAGTTTTGGCGTGTGGGTCATGGGGAGACGACAAATCCGTCAAAAGAGCATCCAGAGACATCAAGCAAACCTTTCTTCTTACATATTAATCTTTCTTCTCTTTGCCCTTGTATTTTGGACAAATCAAAGGCTTTATGCAACGATTATTACGGTCATTCGGGGAAACAAGATAATTCCTTTGACTGAAAGTCCAGTTGTTTGGTATAAAAGAGTTGGTGAAGTTGTTTTGGCACAAAAGCCCCACCGAACCGAAACCGGGGACTTTTGAGATGGCGAAAAGTCGCAAATCAAAGACAAAATCAAAACGGAGGCGCGAGCACTCCAAAAGACCCTCTTCGCACAAGAAGACGGGTTCCAGGAGATGGAAACTTGTAGCCGCTGTGTTTGCGTCCGGGCTCGTTTTCTGCTTGGTCTTAGCAGTGGGGATCGGTCCCGACGAGGAATTGACGCCGCAGCGCGAGTCTCAGGCCGCGCCGATCGACAAAGTCCTTGACGAAATTGTGCCGAAGGACGAGCGCGCAACGGAGCAGAAGGTTAAATTCCTTAAAGCGAAAGAGCTGCGCCTTGTCGAGCATCTCATCGAGAAATTTCCGGACAGCGAAGAACCTTGGGTTCTGATGGGGGAAGTGAGACTGCGAAGGGGGCAAATACCTCTGGCGGTTGATGCATGGGAAAAGGCTCTCGAAATCAACCCGAAGCGAGCGGATGTTTATGACAGGATGGCAAACGTAGCTTTTGAAACCGATGAATTCGAAGAGGCGATCTCAAAATGGCAGGAGGCTTTGAAGCGGGATCCAGCTTTTCCGGGCGCCAACAACAGTATTGCTCGCTGTCTTGTGAGGCTGGGCAAATATCAGGAAGGTATCAAAGCAATCAAGGAAGAGATAGAGATCTCGGGCGAAACAACCTTAAGCTACTTTCTGCTCGGTAGAGCCTACCAGCAACTTCGAGATTATGAGCAGGCGAAGGCAAACTATGAAAAGACCATCGGGCTGAATCCGGACCACATTAACGCGTATTACGGCCTGTACAACGTATGCGCGAGACTAAAACAGATGGACGAGGCCAAAGAATATTTGGAGAAATTCAAGAGACTTGAAGAAACGCGCAAAAAGACGATTCGCCGCCACGATCAGACAATGTCCGACGTCAACATTTTCTCCAGAGGGCTCGGTCGGTTATGTGCAAAGGCCCACGACCTCTACCAACAAAGCGGGGACGGCGCGCAAGTGGAAGCTTTGCTCAAGGCAGCCATCAGGCTCGATCCTGAGAACATCTTGCACATGGAAAAGCTGGTGGCTTTTTACGGGGCAAACAACCGAGTCTCCGAAGCTATCGATTTGTGCCGCAAAATAGAGAGGGTCGATCCCGAAAATTACACATGCCAGCTTAATCTGGGAGAATTGCTGCATCGCAAGGGCCGGTTAAACGAGGCCGAGAAAGCGTTCGAGAAGGCAATTGCTTTGAGTCCGGGTCATTATGGCGGCTACAAGAACCTGGCACGGCTTTATCTGAGAACAAACCACAAACCGAGGTGCGCGAAAGAACTCGCCATGCGCGCAGTGAAACTTAGTCCGATCGCGGATAATTTCTTCGTTCTCGGCTGGGCCTGCGATGTCAACGGCGACTCCGAAAGCGCAATTTCGGCCTTGAGAAAGGCCATAGAACTCGATCCTGATAACAAGCGGTACAGACAGGCCTATCAGGCGATCAACAGGAGGGAAGCGTACAGATGATAGGCTATCGGCGCCTCATACAACAGCGTCCCGTTATCGGCAAATGGATGGTAGTCGTTCTGCTTCTTTCGTACAGCGTCGTTCGTGCAAAGGCGAAGGGTGCAATTGTGCTAACCGACGTTACCGGCGACACCGGCATTGACTTCAAGCATACCGACGGCTCCTCAGGCAGATATTATATTGTGGAAACCGTCTGTGCGGGACTGGCTCTCTTCGACTATGACAACGACGGCGACGTTGACATCTATTTTCTGAGCGGCGGTGCTTTGAAGGGAGCGAAGTTCAAGGACCCGCCGCGGAACGCCCTTTATCGCAATGATGGGAACTGGAAGTTTACGGAGGTCACAAGAGGCAGCGGATTGGGCGATTCCGGTCATGCACTGGGAGTAGCCGTCGGTGATTACGATAACGACGGGAATCAGGATGTCTACGTGACTAATTTCGGCCCGAACGTCTTGTTTCGGAATAAGGGAGACGGCACTTTCGAAGATGTGACGAAAAAGGCCGGCGTAGTAAACGGCCATAAAGTAGGAGCCGGCGCTAACTTCCTCGACGCGGACAAAGACGGCGATCTGGACCTGTTCGTATCGAGCTACGTGGATTTCACTTATGAAAACAATGTGCCTGCGACAGCCAGCGGATATCCGATCTACGTCGGCCCGAGAGCCTATAAGCCTACGCCGGATGCACTGTATCGCAACAACGGAGACGGGACGTTTACGGATATTAGCGAAGAATCAGGCATATCGGCGGAAAAGGGCACCGGCATGGGCACAGTTTGCGCCGACTACGATAATGACGGCGACACCGATATTTTCGTAGCCAACGACATGATGCAGAACTTCCTCTGGCAGAATGACGGGACGGGTAAATTCGAGGAGTTCGGTCTGCTTGCCGGAGTTGGATACGATATGAACGGCGACGCTATGGGCAGTATGGGGATAGGTTGCGGCGATTATAACAATGACGGGCTTCTGGATTTTTACGTTACTGCCTATCAGGACCAATTTCCCTCGCTGTACAAGAATCTCGGCGACGGAATGTTCGAGGATGTTACCTTTGTAGCGGGGACGGGGGCGGGCACCATACATACCGTCACCTGGGGCAACGAATTTGTCGATTTTGACAACGACGGCGACCGTGATATTTTTCTGGCGCTGGGACATCTCGAAGACAACATTGAGAAATGGGATAAACGCAGCGCCTATCTGGCGAAGAATATTCTGTTTATGAACAAAGGAAACGGAAAATTCGTCAACGTTTCCAACTCTTCCGGAGACGGCATGAAGGTAAAACTGAGCACCCGCGGGGCGGCCTTCGATGATCTGGATAACGACGGCGACGTGGACGTTGTTCTGCTCAATTCACGGCGGGAGCCGACCCTGCTGCGAAATGATTCTCCAAAACAAGGACACTGGCTTCAGGTTAGACTGCGGGGCGCCAAAACAAATCGCGACGGAATAGGTGCCAAAGTCACCGTCGCCGCCGGCGACCTGGAGCTGATCGATGAAGTACACAGCGGCCGCAGTTACCAGAGCCATTACGGTACGCGCCTCTATTTTGGTCTCGGTGAAAACAAAAGTGCCGACCGGGTCGAAGTCCGATGGATCGGAGGGGAAACAGAAGTATTTAAAGAAATAGAGGTGGATAAGCTCGTGACGTTAGTAGAAGAAAAAGGACAGCCAAAGGCTGGCGGAAAATGACTATTCAAACACGGTAGGGCATGCACCGCACACCGAAGATACGAATGGTGTGCGGCGCACACCCTACCGCTCGAATTTGACCCTGGATTATTGAAATCGAATTGGTAACAGGGAGGTACCGGCGACGTCAATGAAAACACACAGACTTGGATGTATTCTTCTTTTCGGGTTGCTTCTTACCGGCTGCGGGATCCGGCGGGACCGTGAGGGTGAGCCGAGAGTCAACAACGTATCGACAGAACCGAAACAAAGCCGAACTGATGCCGCCGGACCAGTACTAACGGACTTCAACCGAGGGGCGGCTCTTCTGGAACAGTACAAATACGCTGAGGCCGCACAGATTTTCAAGTCGGTCTTGGACGTCTACCCCGACTGGACGGCCGCACGGTTTAATCTGGGACTGGCCTATTTTAATATGCAGGTGAAACCCGGCGCCAAAAGTTACCTCGAATCTGCTCGAGCTGCTTGGGAATCCGTTTTGCAAACCGACCCCAATCATTTGCACGCCCGATTTTGCCTCGGGCTGTATCACCAATACGTGGGAGAAAACGGCGCTGCGCTGGAATGCTTCAAAGCGGTTCACAAGGCTGATCCCGACGACGCGCACGTTTTGTACAAGTATGCCGAGACGCTCATTACACTGGAGCGAGCGGACGACGCTGTCAAGTTGCTGAAGAAGGTCGTTGCGGCTGATCCGGGATTTATTTCGGCTGTCTACAGACTGGCAATCCAGTATCAGCGCATGGGAAAACGTGACGAGGCAAGGTCCCTTTTCAATCGCTTCAAGGAACTTAAGGATAAAGAGCTGGCGGGCGGGTCTTTTACCGTACTCAAAACCTACGGCACCATAGGCAAGTACTACATGGCGCTCGATTCCGATGATCTGCCTCTGAAGCCGGCGGAACCGCCTTCTTTCAGGCGAACTGTGTTCTCACCGGAAGTGAAGCGCCTCGGCGCCGAAACTTCGGCCTGGAGCTATTCCGGAACGTCGGTCGACCTTCCGGGCGTAGCGGCCGGCGACATCGACGACGACGGCGATCTCGACCTTTGTATCACGGCGTTTAACAGCGATGTGCGGCTGTGGCGCAATGACGGCAAGGGTAACTTTTCCGGCGGCCCGGCTCTGGGCCATCAGGCTGTCTCTCCCTGCCTGGGAGACGTCGATAACGACGGCGATCTCGATCTGTGGCTCGGCGGGGCCGGGGCGGACACCTATCTCGAAAATGACGGAAGCGGCAATTTTCAAAAACGTATAATAGCGAGTGAGGATGGAACCGGGTCCGTAACTCATTGTGCCAGAGTACTCGACGTTGACAGCGACGGCGATCTGGATCTTCT
The DNA here is from genome assembly GCA_964598225.1 of uncultured Pirellulales bacterium. GTDB lineage: Bacteria > Planctomycetota > Phycisphaerae > Sedimentisphaerales > Anaerobacaceae > SG8-4. The sequence continues at coordinate 30,415 of CAZRBG010000052.1, read as the reverse complement.
GGCGTTCCGTATTTCAAAGGGTTCGATTCCCGCCGACCCGCCTCCCGGCGGGCTCGGATCGGCCTCAAACAGTGTTTACAACAATAACAGAGATGGTTCTTTCAAGGATATTGCCGAAAAACTCGACCTTACTCTGAAAGAAACGCCCGTTGCCGCTGTAGTATACGATGATTTCGACAATGATCGCGATACCGATTTTGTAATCTTTCCAGCAAATCAGAAAGAAGCGATTGCCTGGGTGAACGACAGAGCCTGGATGCATCGAGAAATCGGATCGGACCAAACCGGGCTTCTCGCCTGGGGGGTTCTTAGTGCGACTTCAGGCGATCCCGACAAGGACGGTGATAGCGATCTCCTTGTGTTCACCGCCGAGGGAATCCGGCTCTTCGTCAATGAGGGCGGGTTCCGCTTTACTCGCGATGAAGACTTCTCTATTCGCTGCGGCAGACTCGGCGGCACCGGCGGCCAGTTCGCCGACATGGACAATGACGGAGACCTGGATATTATTGTTGCCGATGCGTACAAAAGCGACGGCGGCAGAGGCCCTGCCGTGCTGATTAACAATTGGCCGCAACGGCGTTTTATAAATGCGTTTGAAACGGACCAGAGAAGCCTCCTTTCGGCGATAAAATTCGAAAGCAACGCAAGCTGTGTGGTCGCTGATTTCACCAGCAACGGCAAATGTGATCTTTTTTTGGCACCGATGGGCGCCAGACCCATTTTCCTCGAGAATATCACGCCGGGAGGCAACTGGATCGGGATCGATCTGCGCGGGACCCGTGGAAAGGACAGGAAGACCCGCTCGAATAATTCAGCTATCGGCGCTCGCGCGGAGATAAAGACGGGTGCTATCATTCAGCAATACATTGTCGGAGCGCCATCGGGGCAAGTCGCAATGCCGCCTCGAAGGATACACGCCGGACTGGGAGACCATAACAAGGTGGACTGGCTCCGCATAACATGGCCGGATGCGGTCCTGCAGGCCGAGCTGGAGTTGCCCGGCAACCAAGTGATGACCATTGCCGAGCTGCAGCGAAAAGTATCCTCCTGCCCGCATCTGTTCGCGTGGGACGGCGGGCATTTTGAGTTCATATCCGATTTCGGCGGGATGGGAGGGATCGGCTACATGGTCGCGCCGGGAGTGTACGGCAAACCCGACCCGACGGAATACCTGCCGATACCCGCTCTCGAGCCTCGGGAGGGCGAATATATTTTTCAGGTATTAGAGCCAACCGAAGAAGTCGTTTATTTCGATCACGCGAAACTGATCGCGGTCGATCACCCCGGAGGCACGGAAGTCTACCCGAATGAAATGATGGCGATTGGCGTTGAGCCTCCGTCTTTCGAACTCTTTTGTTTCAGTGATAAAATCGAGCCGGGCCGGGCCGTTGACCATCGCGGCGCCGACGTGACGCACAACCTGCGTCTGGTCGACAGAAACTATGCCGGGGCAACCGAGCTGGATGCACGGTTCACCGGCTTTGCCAAAGATCATTTCGTGGAACTCGATTTTGGCGATCAGCTAAAGAGCATTCTGCCGGAATCGCGGCTGGTTCTGTTTCTTTACGGATCGGTCGAATATGCCTACTCCTCGACGAATTTCGCCGCAAGTCAGGCGAACCTGCGCCTGCGCGCTCCCAGCATCCACGTGCTCCGCGACGGAGCATGGATAGAGCTGTTTCATGAGGTCGGATACCCGGCCGGCATCCGTCACATGATGACCCTGGATATGACGGGCAAGCTGCTGCCCGACGACGAGAAGATTCGCGTCTCCAGCAATATGGAGCTTTACTGGGATCGTATCTTCCTCGCTCCGATACTCGTCGACGCCGAACTGACTGTGACCGAAGCACCGGTTAAGAATGCGGATATTCACTTCTTCGGCTATCCGCGGGAGTATTCGCCGGATGGACGCAAGCCCAATCTTTTCGATTACGACAATGCCGACCGCGCCGTACCCTGGAAGCTTATGAAGGGCAGTTACACCCGCTACGGAGACGTGACCGAACTGCTGGGAGAGACTGACGACTGTTACGTCATTATGGCCCGCGGCGAAGAGTTGACATTGCGTTTCTCGCAGGATGCCTTCGGGCCCGTGCCTGAAGGCTGCCGTCGTTCGTTCATTCTAAAGACCGACAGTTTCTGCAAGGACATGGATCTTTATTCCGCACATCCCGACTCCGTCGAGCCTTTACCATTCCATTCCATGAGCGGCTATCCCTACGGCCCCGGCGAGAAATACCCCGATGGCGCAAAACACCGCCAGTACCGCGAACTTCTTAACACTCGAAAGATAGGTGTATCGGGAGATTGAAAGAAAGCTGACACGGAATTGCTTGTGTTTGCAGGATAGCCTGAAGTAGGTCTTTCGACGTGAGACGATTCGACCGAAAAAGCGAGTATTGATCCATTCCTTATAATGCCGAGGCTGACTGGTCGTACGTTGCCTCCTATGGAATCCCACTCGAGCCGTCCCGTCACTCCGTGCCGAGGCGAAAGCTCCCTGATCGCATCGCGAATTTGCTCGCGATCCAGCCCGGCTTTGCGTATAGCCTCGATCAGGATATTCACAGCATCGTAAGTATGTGCGGCAAGGTAGTCAGGACGATTGCCGCAGCGGGAAACCATTTTCCTTTCAAACTCGTTCAGTTCTTCACCGCACGAGTACAACAATGGCAAGACGACGCCGTCGGCGGCATTACCTGTGTTTTCCAGAAAACTTCGACATCCCATGGCGGGGCCGCCAACGATCGTCCGCTGAAATTTCCTCTTTCGAAGGGCGTGGATCAGACGGGCACTTTCATCCGCGGCGGCGATTAGAACGAGAACACGAGGCTTCGCTTGCACGATCTTTCGGACAAGCAGAGTGTAATCCTTACGACCGGGCTCGAAATCGAAGTGATAGTGAGGCACCAGCCGATTCCGCGCCAGGCTTTTTTTCAATTCGACGGTCAAAAGATGTGAATCATGGTTAACTGCCGAGACCAGAATGAACGGATCGCCTTCTGCGAGCGCGGCAATCGCATCAACCAGAACGGGAGCCTGCAAATGGTCGCCGGGCAGGCACGAGAACATCCAGGGCACATTTGCCGCGTTCACCGATCTGTCGGTGCTCGCAGGGCTGATCAGGGTGAGACGAGCTTTGGCGGCCACCTGTTCGGCCAAATGTGTCGAAGGTCCGTCAACGCCGCCGATGATCGCCCGGACTTTGTGAACGTAGGCCATGCGCACGATTTGCGCAGCCCCTGATTTCCATGGATTGGCCGACCAGCCTGGAACCAGTCGAAACGGCAGACCTTTGTATCCACCTTCCTTGTTTGCCTGTTGGATTGCCAGAGATGCCGCAGAGTACATGCCATAGCCCCGCGAATTGGAAGGCGTTGCGGGACCGAAATATCCTATCAGTACTTCATTTACGTCGCAAAGTGAACGGTTAGACGCTTCTTTGTTGGCAGTGCCGCCGTCGGCGGCGGTGATAGCAAATATTACTGCGAGCATTACCGTTAATTTGGCTTTCTTACGCATTCCGGCTTCCATGGTCACAAGACAACCTTATGGAATTTTCAGATCGTCTCTCGAATAGAAGTTCCATTTTCCATTTTCTCTTTTTGACAGGTATACCTTACCGGTGTCGTCCAGAGCCGCACTTAATTCTATGTCTCCCGTCACTCCCTTCCACGGCTTCGTTCTGTGAGCAAGCACATCACGGATTTTTGCCCGGTTCAATCCTGCAACCTGCACTGCCCAGATAAGCATGTTCATGCCGTCGTAAGCATGAGCGGCAAACGTCTCAGCCTCTTCTCCGAAACGCTGCCTGAAGGCGTCGCGGAAATCTTTGAGCCTTTTGCTCTTTCTCGTCGGATTCCAAGGGTAAGAGCAGACGACTCCTTCGCTGTTGTCGCCGGCTATCTCGACAAATTCGTCGGAAAGACAGCGGTCGCAGGCAAAGTACGGTTGTTCCATTCCCATCGCGCGCATCTGATTTAGAATCTTTGCTCCTTCAACGGCATCACCCCAGTGGACTATCGCGTCAAGATTCTCGGCTTTCAGACGCTCTAATTGCAGAGAGAAATCCTCGATTCCCAGCTTGTACGACATCTCTAGGACGATCGGCTTTCCCAAGCGACGGCTGCCGTCGCGAATCTCGCGTACGCCGAACCGGCCGTAACGATTATTGGAGCGGATAATTCCGACTCGCTCGAATTTGAGCTTTCGGTACATGTAATCGACGAGAAGGTAACCCTGCTGTCGGTCGTCGCTGATACAGCGAAATACCCAGGGGATGTTCGTTTCGATGAAGGTCGGATCGGTGTCGCCCGAGTTCATCATAGCGATCTCGGCCTTGAGCGCAACGCGGATGGCAATGTGGCTGTTGGCCCCGTCAATAGTGCCCAAGATCGCCCAGACTTTGTCACGGTACGCCATGTCGATTATCTCATTGCCCGATGCGCCCCAGAGGCCATTGTCATTTTTGACCACGAGCTCAAATGGGATATTCCGCTTCAGATAGCCTCCGGCAGCGTTGGCTTGCTCGATGGCAAACCGGGCGCCCTGAAGCATTTTGATTCCCAGCGGTTCCTCGTGGCTTTTGCCGCCCGTTGCAACCGAAACGGTGGACATGATCGGGCCTATAAAACCGATCTTGACGTTCTCCACATCATTCGGTTCGGGAGTTGCCCGGCCGGGGCCGGTGTACTCCATCTGTTGAAGGAAATGCTGCTTGTACGGCTGGACATGGCGAAACGGCTCATAATCCTGAGCAGTGTTTGCGTAGTTCCGTTCCTCCCGCAGCCTCAGGTTGGGGACTTCGTAGGCGCTGACCGAGTTGATCTTGTGGAGGACTTCCTGTATCTCCGGGCCAACAGAGATCTCGGTTTTTGGCTTCTCTGCGTTTTTTTCCTCGCCCTCGGCCCCGAAAAGCAGGCACGTCAGACACGCCGCGAAGATAAAAATTGTATACTGTTTCACTTTTCAGTCTCCTGATGATAAACAAACCCCAATATCTAAAATCTAAATGCTATATTGATAATTGGTGATTGGTAATAGCCCGCCGCCGGTCATTCACCATTCACCAGTCTTTTTTTCAGTCCCTCATAATAGCCGGAGCCGATTGCCCAGCCGACTCCCTTCGAGGTTCCCACCCAGACATCATCGCCATCGAAATCGACCCACAGAGCGTAGTTGTGCGGGATGCACCGGGGCATGCCCACTGTTTCGACCACTTCGCCGCCGCGACTGACAACCGCCTTGCCTTTATGAGTGTTCGGATCCATCGTGTAAGTGACCCAGGTATCCGTGCGAAACTCGGTCACAACACCCACGCCCTTATCGGTTGCAAACCAGGCTTCATCAGCGCTGCGGCCTTTCACCGCGTTGCCGAAATCGCTCGGCAGGCCGGTTTCGTCGGCGTAATAACCGCGCCAGCGCCGGCCGTCGTAGCGGCTCATGCCGAAGTATGTCGAGACCCACAGAATTTCCTCGATATAGCTCGTGCCGGTCGTAATAACGTGCACAATGCCGTCGTCCCGGTAGAGGTCGATCTCCATCTCGCCGTCCGGGTCGAGGTAGTCCTTCCATCTCTCGGTCGCCACGTCGAACTCCAGCACACCGCTGCCCCAGACGCCGAGGTAGACTTTGCCGTTGTTGTAGCAGACGCCGTAATTCCATATCTCCTCCATCGGGGCGTTCTTTTCGGTATAAATGGTCCACTCGCCCGTTATGGTGTTGTAGCGGCTGGCGCCTGCGGTAGTCGCAGCCCAGACGTTGTCGTTTTCCACGGCTACACCGTAAACAACATCGTTTACCAGTCCGCTGTTGAGCTGGTTCCAGTGGTCGAACCTGCCGCCGCTCAATCGGGCAAGGCCGCCCCCGAACAGGCCTATCCAGAGCTCTCCGGTTTTCGGATTAATGTCAAGGGCCGAGATAACGCGCCAGGGCAGACCGTCGTCTTCGTTCCAGCTTTGGATCTCGCCGGTTACCTTGTCGATGCGGGCCAGCCCGTCTTCGGTGCCGACCCAGACTTTAGAGCCGTCGTTCTGGATCGCAAAGACGTGGTCGTTCGGCAGTCCGTCTTTGCTTGTGAAGTGCTTCCATTTCGTATAGACGTATGGAAGTCCGACCCCACGCTGATCTCCGCAGGGCGCAGTTTCTACGGCCCCCAGGGCCGATATCAACAACCAAATAGCAAGAGAAAGATTCTTCATCGGCATACCTTGTTCTTTTAAGCGACCGGCTACAACGTCTTGAGGTATTCGATCAAGTCGTTGAGCTGGTCTTTCGTCATGTCATTAGTGACCCCATGTTCGTCATTAGGGTTGTACTTCGTCCAGATTTCTTCGAGCGTTTCAGCGATTCCGTTGTGCAGATAGGGCGCCGAGTTGTAAATGTTGCTCAGATGCGGTGTGTCAAAATCCGACTCCCGGTCAAATTGCAGCTTCGTCCCGACATCGTGCCGCTGTCGGTCCGTATAGAGCGGCGGAAAATGGCAGGTTACACACCGTTCTTGTTTGGGAATATGGCGCCCGTCGTTCGTCATCGTGCGCTCGAACATCGCTTTGCCCCGTCTTTGTGTATCCGTCAGCTCCGCTCCGAGCGGCCGATGCCTGTTGGGCGGCCGGGGGATTGTGCAAATGTAATAGTCCAGAGCGGCAAGCTCCTCCGGTGTAAAAGGTTGTATTCGCGTGAAGAAGACGGCCAGCCGCGGTCCGCATTGTCTTTGAAGGCTTGGGTTGGTGCCTTCCCATTTGAACGGAGCGGTGTCCAGGATCCCTCTGAGGGTTCGATTGTCCACCGGGCTGATTCCGATGCCGTCCGGCTCGATGTCGTAGGTCAGGCCGTCGATGTGCCCGTCGGGATGGCACGAATGGCATGAAAACTGACGATGAAAGGTGATGTTGGCGCTGTGGAAGAGCCGCTCGCCTACTCGCGCTTTCGTAAGTTTCTTGGGGCCTCCGAGGTCGATCCTTGCTACTGCTTCGAGCTTATCGATATCTATTGCCGTCAGCGAGTCGTCCAGGGCGTTTGCTGCAAAGGCCATTTTGCCGTCCTGTGTAATGGCGATCCCACGAGGGCTGTCCTCAGTCCGGATGTGTGCCAAGACGAATTCCGTCGGCTTTCCCAGATGATTTGGAAAGACTTTACGGCGTTCATAATCTGTTGCCGCTTCGAGCATCGAAATGAGCTTTGGGACGTCGACGACGGCTACGCGATTGGAACCCGAGCTTGTAACCAGCGCCCTGGTTCCATCAGGCGTGATCGCCAGATCGGCCGGATCGGGAAAGCAAATACTCGGCTCGTCGAGAAGCACCTGATCGATGTTACCGTCGGTCCAGATAATTCCGAGCCCGTTGGTTATGGTCCATCCCTGAAGCAATCGGGTCATCGGAACGAGGTTCTTCGTGCGATTGAGAGTAACCAGGGCGAATTCCCCCTCCGGATGCCAGTCAACTCCCTGCACTAGATTCGCGGCCGAAACAACAGCGCGATCCCGCACTACGGCGCGAGCAGTGTCAATTACGGTGACCTCGGACATCGAAGGAGTTCGGAACTCCACAAAACGCGAGAGATTGTTGGTCACGTAGATCAGAGACCCATCCGGCGAGCGTGAAAGGGACCAGGGATTGCGGCTGGCGGTAAGGCGCTTTACTTCTTTGAGTGTACTCGTATCAATGACGGAAATACTGTCGCCGGAGGTATTGAGCACGTACAGCCTGCTTCCCGAAGCATCTGTGAGCACTCCATGCGGATCGTCTCCTACAGCGATTGTTGCAATGACTTTGCGCGCGGATACATCGATAACCGATACGCTGTCGTCGAGCCGATTGCTCGCGTATGCTCTGCTGCCGTCCGGATTGAATGTTACGTCAGAGGGCTGTCGGCCGACCTTGATTTCTTCGGTCTTTTGAAGTTTATCGATATCCACTACAATGACAGAATCGGAAGCTTCGCAAGCAACATAGATTTCTTCGCCGTTAGGGCTTATAGCTACATTGACGGGCGTCTTGTACCGCGGGGCTTTGGAAACCTCGGGCAAGACGGTCGGATGGGCGATCTTCTTGAGGGCGAGGTCATAGTCGAACGGCTTATCGTGAGCGTCTTCGTGGCATCCGACGCATGTTTGCCGTGTCACTTGAGCGAGCCCGGCGGCTTTTGCGGCGCGCGGGTCTCGCATTATTGCTTCGGGATAATAATCGCCGCCGGCCCCGTGACAGGCCTCGCACCCGACGCCTTCGTACAGAGAGCCGAGTTCCGCCGGCCCCTTTGCCGGTTGATAATATGCAGTGGTATGACATTTGAGGCACTCGGGGCTTTTCTGCGGGTCCGCCTTCAAACCCTCCTCTTTCGCGATTTTCCGCGCTCGTTCACCCGCCAGCACAGCATAAGCGTTTGCGTGTGCGCTCAACCGCCATTTGCTGAACTGATAACCCATTTTGGAACCTTTGTGGCACTCCGCGCACGTCAGAGTCCCGATATATTTGTGTTTTGCTTGTTCTGCTGTTTCTGTATCGGGCAATTCGATAATGGAATCAAAACGGAAATTCGCCGGAGTAGGATGGGCAATCTGCGCCATTGCTTTGGTCATGTCGAGAGCGGGCAGGTTGTGTACGGCGACGTGCGACCCCTTGACCTGATGACAACCCATACAGTCCCGGACCGTCGGCATGACCAATCCCGCCTTTTTCGAGTCCTCAGGATCCATCATAATGTCCTGATCCATGTACTCGTTGCCCGGACCGTGACACTTCTCGCACTGAACGCCGTCAAGGGTGGAGAATGTCTCGTCTTTTTCCCATTGTTCGACATGTGCGCCGGTTGCATGGCAGCCCAGGCACATCGGCGACTCCTGCGGTTCCTGTGTGATGCCGCTCAGTTCGGCGATTTTCTTTGCTTCGGGCTTGGCCAGAACCGCAAATGCGCGGGCATGGGCGGAGTTCAGCCAAAGACTGAACTGATGGCCCATCCCGGCGCCCTGGTGGCAGGAAGCGCAGACTCCTCCTCCGACGTATACTGGATGTCTATCGCCGATTTCCTGAGCCATAGCGGCAAGACTGCCAGCCACAGAAATCACTAAAACAAGCAGGCGGTCAACGCATGTCTTTTCTTTGCCGCTCATATCAGGGTTCCCGGATCACTTTCAGAATTTGGTTTGCATCTACGTTTGTGAGTTTGATGACCTTTTTGTCGGGCCAGCGTATTTCTACAATATCTGCCTTGCCCGCATCGCCCAGGCCGAAGTGGCATCTCGGATCGGCCTGCGAAAGGTAGCCGGTCACCGGGATAAGGTCGCGCACTTGAACTAGCGAGCCGGCGGTCACCATGACGCGGGCGCCTACGGCATCCCTTCCGCCGTTCGACAGTCGGGCCTCAACGATGAGCCAATTGTTCGTGTTGCCCCCGTCGTTTCGCAGCAGTCGCGGCTTATCGTTAAGGTTGACGACCAGAATGTCGAGATCGCCGTCATTGTCGTAGTCGCCGTAGGTAGCACCGCGACCGACGTATTTTTCCCGGAAGTAAGGGCCGGACTTATTCGCGATGTCCACGAAGTCGCCTTTGCCGTCATTTCGCATTATGACGTCCTCTTCGGTGTATTCGTGGTGGGCGTTGCCGTTGGCCACGAAAATATCCAGCCACCCGTCGCAGTCATAGTCCAGCAGGATGCCGCCCCAGCCGGTGTATTGCCCGCAGACGACGGCGAGGTTAGCCGGCTCGGTGCGGTCTTCAAAGTAATCTTTTCTGTTTATCAGAAGACAGCCGTATCCCATGTCGGGAATGTAAATGTCGAGCCAGCCGTTGCGATCCACATCGCCCACAGCCGGCCCCATGGAAGAAACACCCTGGCCTCCTTCGCCGAACGCAAGTCCCATCATCAAAGCTTCGTTCTCGAACGTCCCTTTCCCTGTATTTCTGAAGAAATAATTCTCCATCGCGTCATTGGGGACATAAAGGTCAAGAAAACCATCATTGTTGAGGTCGGCTACTGTGGCGCTCATCGCTCGACCGTTCGGCTCGAACAGGCCCGCTTCCTTTGTAACATCACTGAAAGTACCGTCTCCATTGTTGCGATATAATGCATCCGACTGCCCCCTGTAGCTCAGCGGGCCTGGATATCCCGCGGCGGCATAGTATGAGCGGAATTTGCCGCTGTCGTATTTGAGATAATTCGCCACGTAAACGTCGAGGTCGCCGTCACCGTCATAATCGAACCACGGCCCCGAAAGACTCCAGTTGGAATCGGCAAGTCCGGAGGCTTTGGATATGTCGGTGAAGGTCCCGTCTCCGTTGTTTCGGTAGAATGCATTCGGCCCATAGTTCAGCACGTACAGGTCAAGGTCGCCGTCATTGTCAAAGTCCGCAGCCGAACAGCCGACCCCGAAGCCCTTGTCGCCGACGCCGGCTTTTTTCGTGACGTCCTTAAACGTTCCATCGCCCATGTTCTTGTATAAGGAGTTGGTGAGTTTGCCTCTTAATTTCCGGCCTCGGTTGTCATTGACGGTTCTGAGCCAGCAGCCGTTGGTGAAGTAGATGTCCAGCAGTCCGTCGCTGTCATAGTCGAAGAACATTGCTCCGGCGCCCGTACCTTCAACGATGTTGCTAAGGTCGAAGTCCCCGTAGCTGTGCTTTACTGTGATACCGGCCTGCTTGGTAACATCAGTAAAGACCGGCAATTTCCGCTCTGCTCCACAGGTTGCGGCGATCTGTAACGCCAGTAACGGTATTAGATATCTCAACAAATTCACTCGTCGGTTCCTCTATTGCTATCGTCATGTTGTGGGATGCCGTCCCAGAGCGCACCCATGTCGATCCATTCCACAAACGTTCGTTTTTCGTCTTGCGTTAATTCCTGACTTTGGTCCGTCGGCATTGGAACGGCTTTTCCCTTTGAGAACTCTTCATCCCATGGTCTTGAGGTGTTCTTGCCGAATATGTGCCATATAAGCGGGCTGGTCCTGGCCCTGCCCGGATGTACGTATTTGCCCCGGCCGGGCTCGTCGCCGGGGGCCAGCAGGCTTTCGTAGCTGCGACTGGGCCTTGCGTTTGCGTCGGCGTTATTCGCCGGCGTATCATTAAGATTCGGGGCTGAACCGCCCTCGTTGTGGCATTCGACGCATTTACTTGCTATTATCGGCATGACGTCGCGCCGGAAATCAACGCTTCGCCTTTGCTTCGGCGGCAGGGTAAGCTGGATCGATTCCTGAGCAACTGCTTCGACCAGAATATTTTCCGGTGTAAGTTCGCCGTCTTCGTGACAGCCGATGCAGCCTCTCGGCTCATGGTTCATGGCCCAAATCCAACTGCACGTTCGCAGAGCCATGCCGTTTGCGTCCACTGTCTGAAGCTCGATAGGAGTGCCCGCGGGAATCTCTACATTAAATGAGCCGTCGTCCTTGATGTCTATTTCTCCAAGAATCCGCCTTTGAGCAAGACGCAGAGCCGTTGGCGAAGTGTCGGTGCCGACCGATTCATCTGTCGGTGGAATGCCTTCGAGAACGCGAAGTCTTTTCACCGCACCGCGACCCAGCCACTGACGCTTCTCCAAATCGGATATATAAACATCGAGGCAAAACAGCTTGCCGTTGGGATCATTGTCCTTGACCACGCTCGACCGCCCATCAGGTTCGGGGCGAGAATAGACCATTTTGGCTTGTATATCGTGATATTTGGGATCATCAAATATCAATTCTCGCCGGCCCGTGGAAGGATCGAGCCGGTAAACGGCGTATGTGTCCGACCCGTCCCGTGCTCGTCGGGAGACCAGTATAGACCCGTCCGGCAGCGGCGAAGGCGAGTGAAAGAGGCCGTCCTTTTCTTTTGTTATCGGTCGATACGAGTGGAGTGGTCTTCTGAGCTTCACGCATCCGAGGTCGCCCGAACCGTCCGGCGCGAGCTTATCGGCCTCGACGAACACAGCCAGACCTTTCGTTGTGACGCAGGGCATGTGCTTCATTCGCTTGCCCTCATCCGTGCAGAATGCGGCACAGTCCGTGCCATCTATGTTAATTCCAAATAGAGAAATCCGGCCGAAAACTCCACAGGCGAGCGTGGAACGCTGCCGGCTCGCAAAGAGAATCCGTCCGTCCGGCATTATACAGGGATGCGTATCGTTGGAGAGATTATATGTAAGACGACGTACGGTCGTACCGTCAAGTTTGCAGGAATACAGATTAGTGGCCTTGCCGGCGCCAGACTCATTCAAAACTCCGATTTCAGAGCTTGCGAAAGTTATCTGATACCACGGCTTGGGCGAAACAATGGTATAGAGTGCTGGCTGATAGCCCGGATGCCGACGGTCGGTTTTGCCATCGGTTATGCTCCTGACCTCCGTGCCGTCGGTTCTCATTTCATAGATGTTCCAGGTATCAGCGGGCGTTCTTTTCGCGGCAAAAAGGACGTGTGAAGCATCGAACGAAACATCCGGATCGGCCGCGCTGTCGAAGTTCTCGCTCAACACCGAGATAGACAAATCCGGGTATAAGGCAATCAATCGGGCTCCTTCTCCGTATTCGGACAACCCAAGAGAACCGGTCCCGACTTCTTGATCGACGAGCCTTGTCGTGGCGAGGGCGTCTCGCCCTTGAGTCCCGAGGCCGCCCTCGCAGCGCGGGCGGGACGCCCGCGACACGGAATGCCCTCGCCACGAACGATCCGCGGGAACCTGCGTTAATATGATCGCTTTTTCAAAACGGCCTGCCGATGGTGATTCTTCGTTTTGGCATGAAGGTTGTGATTCAGCCGCTGTGAGCCCAAGAACAAAACAGCAGAATACCTGGCACATCTTGCAGTTCAGGTTGCTTATATGGCTTCTTATGCAAATCCTGCTCATTTCCCCGCCTGTTAATGCGAACAGCAAAGAGAGCATTTATAAGGCTCTTAGAGCCGAAACCCACCCAAAAGTCTCAAAAGACACTATCGGTCAATCACTTGAATATCTTGAGAGACAATACTCAAGCAATAGAAATCAGTATAACGGCGAATGCCGAGCTAAGCAAGCAAAATCGGGCGTACCAGTGTATCAAACATGCCACGGCGAGCGTTTTGACCGCAGCAGCAGGCGGCTTGCAGCCTCGTCGCCGATGAATTCCTCGTTTTTGGGATCCCATTTGAGGGATCGCTTTAATGTGTGTGCTATTATCGTCAGATGTCCCGTCGACGCCGAGCGATGGCCTATTTCCTCCGGGCAGCTTGGCTTGCGGCGGGTTTTGATGCAATCAAAGAAGTTCGCGTGGTGGTTGTTCTCTCCGATGTTTACCTGCCGTGTCTTCAGCTTCATTTTCTCGAATATTCCCTTGGGTCCGCCCTCGATTTGGCCGCCGGTTGTCATTGAAGTGACCCAGCCGTTTTCGCCGACGAACACACCTCCGAAATTTCCCGCCAGCCGTGCGTCTGCCGGCACTGCTTTGTAGACGTTTTTGACCATATTCCAGTTATCAACCAAATGGAGGAGCGTGCCGTTTGCGTACCTGTATGTCAGCGTCGGGAATTTTCCATCGTTGGGGTGAATGAACTCGACCGGGCCGCTGTTTTCGAAGCCGAGAGCGTACTGAATCACATCGGCGCTGTGCGAATGATGCCACGTAACCGAAGCGGCGCCGAAGGCTTCGCAGAAGGCCCAGGGCACAACGCCGGGAGAAGGATTCAAATGGTATCCCGGATTGTAAGGGCGCCACAGTGCCGGCCCAACCCACAAGTCCCAATCGAGCCCGTCCGGCACAGGTTCGGCCGGAAGCGTAATATCCAAAGGTGCGTAAGATCTACCGGAATGCTCGATGTCCATCAGGTGACGATAAGGCTTGAAGCGCTCAGCTCCGAAGAATCCGCCGAGGCGGTTCCATAAGGTAAAGACCTGTTTGACCTTGCCCAGCCCGCCGGCGCGGACGAAATTGCAAACTTCTCTTATTGTGGGTATAGAGCGATATTGAGTCCCGGTCTGGAATATTCGTCCGTACCGCCGTACCGTCTCAACAAGCTCGCGGCCTTCCCGGACTGTTATAGAGATGGGCTTTTCACAGTAAACGTCCTTACCGGCCTCTGCGGCGTCAATGGCTATTGAGCTGTGCCAATGGTCGGGCGTTACGATAACTACGGCGTCGATATCTTCGCGAGCCAGTAAATCTCGATAGTTGTTATATGCGGCACAGCCGCGATAGGTCTTGCCCGAGCGCTGCGAATATGTTTCGTTCACGAGTTTTCTGCCGTCTCCTCTCCGCACGCGATCAACGTCGCACACAGCCAACACCTGAATTTGTCGATCACCTACAAGCCGACGGAGATGGCCGCTGCCCATAATTCCTTTGCCGATCAGCCCCACGGTGATTCGCTCGCTCGGTGCCAATTTGCCGGTTGTCCCTCGTCCCAGTGAAGGGATAACCCACGGCACAACGACTGTTCCGGAAAACGCAGCCGCTCGCCCTAAAAACCGACGCCGCGCAATTATCCGGCTTTCTGCTATTGAAGGTTTGTCAGATTGTGTCATAACCAACTTTGCTTTACGGATTGTGCTATTTCTCATCTCGAACCGTCTCCATGGCATTCTCGGCGCGCAGCTCATCGAAGCTCAACGGATCAATTCGCTTCCAATCATCCAGAAAGCCTGCGTCACCCTCAGCGTCGAGTTGTAGTCCACAAGCCTTTGACAGATATGAAATTACCACTGCGCCCTGTCTCAGACGTTCCTTGTACGCTCCTTTGTCCGGCAAATCTTCGATCTTCGAGAGCATTTTCTTGGTATGTGCGTCGACGTGTTCGAACCAGTCGGTGGGGACTTGCTTATCTCCGATTTTTCTCCGGCGATTGACGCGACCGTGATCGGTAATGTTTTCGCCTTCGGAGTAATACAAATTTTTTGCGAAAGAAAAAGACATCTTGTAGATGTCGAAGGCGGTTTGACGTGCTTGGTGAGGATAGTAGAGCTTTACAAATTCTCTAAGGATATCATCAGGATCGTCCTGGGGGTGCTCGGCGAGACGAACGAATGTAAATATATTGACCCAGTTGGCCCAGAGACGTTCGGTGATCGCGAATTGTCCTGAGTTCCAGTTAAAGCGCACCCCGATGCGCTGAGCGCCCATTTTGGTCAGTGCCCGAAAGCGCGGCGCCCAGTAATCGCCGAGATATACCGGAAAAATGTTGTGGGTTTCGTATTCGCGCCACGCGTCAAATTCCACGAGCAGGCGGTCGGCTTGCCCGGCAATGCTGAAGAAGTCTTCGTCCATTTCATGAGCGATTTTGAAGTCGCCGGAGGTGTTTTTAATCGAAAAAAGGACATTAGGATCATCGCCTTGTCCCAGTGTAGTAGGCGAACCGAGCGCATCCACTCGCTGCCAGGTGCGCATGAGGGCAAATCGCAGGCGGCCATCGGAGTTCAACGCGCGTGCGGTCTCGTTATGAAACTTGAGTACACCCTCTTTTGTATCGAGTGCGCCGGATGTTTCATCTGCTGTGACCTCGAAGCCGGCGATATCGGGATAGAGCGCAACCAGTTCTCTTATTGCATTGCTATAAGTTTGCCATGCCTGCGGTACGTCGCCATACGGCACGTCAACATTGTCCGGCCACATGAACTCGTTGCAATGCAGATATAGCTTCAGCCTGCATACTGTCGCGTAGTCGAGCACCTCCCGAATCGCTCTGCGAAGCTCCCGATCCGGCTCGTGCCTGCCGCCCCATGTCAATAGTTCCGGAAAAGCATCCTTTTGAAACAGCAAGTAGCCTGTAAAACCAAGTTGCGCTGCAATATCCATATTGCGCTTAATCTGGGCAACTTGTTCATCCAGAGAAAACTCATCATATTCTCTATAATACCGCAGATTCCAATGGTCGATGACCTGCAAGCCCTTAAATGCCTTGGCTTCAACGTGTATAGTCTTGCCATTCGATGTAAGCACATGCGGTTCTGAATTGGAGATCCCTGCCACGCCTTGGATTTGCGCAGACGGCAGAATTATAATAATAGCAGAGATAAGTATTCTCTTAAGCATAATCTACTTTTTTCGATTCAACTGTAGACTCACGTTGTCAAAGAACTCTATACATTTCTCGATGTCCGGCATCGACTCGAACCAGTTGTATGAATATTCCAGGCCGAACATTGTGGGTTTGATACCGAGGCGATGGATTTCCTTAATGAATTGCTCGGTTTTGCCCGCACCTGTCCCCCACGGCACATCGTGACCTTCGCCGCTCAGCTCGTGCAGATCGTGCATCTGAACTGTGATCAAACGATCTTTGAGAATGTTGACGGCTTCGATCGGGTCTATGCCGGAACGCATCCAATAGCCGAGATCGCCGCAGGCGCCGATTCGTTTGCTACGCTCCCGGCACAGCTTCGTGATGTTCTTCGGATGCCAATAATGCGGCGAGGCTTTCTTGTCGTGATTATGAAGGGCGACATTGATCCCATATTCGTCGCAGAATCTCTCGATAGTATCAAGCGCCTCCGGCGGGGGCTCAGTCATGAAGGTCTCGATGCCGATTTTCCGTCCGAATTCGAATATCCTGCGGCAGCCGGCCGGATCGCCCGGAATGTCGTGGAAATAGTACGTCAGCATACGAACGCCTGCCGCGTCCAGCTTTAGTCTGATCTGTTTCAACTCATCATCAGTCAATCCCGGTTCGAAATTCCTGGGAATATCATCGCTCACTTTCTGAAAACTCAGGCCACCCATGAATGGCAGGCCAAACCTGGCGGTCCGTTCGATAGCCTCGAAGAGCGTGTACTTATGAAAGGTGTAAGCCTCGATACCGAGTCGCCAGCCTAACTTTTCCTGGGCGCGAACAGCCGGTGTCAGTTTGTCGCTCGGAATCGTCGGCGCCGGCAAGTCGCCGAGGACAAACTGGGTAGCGGCCAGATAAAACTCCAGCATCTTCGGGTCCCGAAAGACATAGGGATTGTGCGCGATGGTGCAGTAGAATACCCGCCCCCGGCCATAATTGCGGACCCAGGCAACGGCGTAATCATTGTCGGCGCGAGTGCAGTTGCCGCGTGCCGTTCCCTGGTTCATGTCGGTCTTTTCGGTGTCGATGCTTTGAATTACACGGACCCTGTCCCTTGAATAGGGCCCGTGAACACGGAAGAACTCGTCGCGGTAGTTATAACTCTTGCTATCAAACGGCCGGTTGATAGGATGGTCGGGATCGTCGAGTTTGATCACAACATGTTCATCGCTGTTGCGATGATTGGCCCCCCGTGCGCCGAGCATAACGCCGAATTCCGGCCAATCCTCGATAGCGCCGGGCCATTTGGTGAAAGCCACGGTTGTGCCGTGGACGCCCATCAGCCCGCCGCCGCCGTAAACAAATTCGATCAGGCTCTGCCGCAGCACCGGATCCGTAAACAGATTGCCCACCGTGTTGTTGAGAAAAACTGCGTCGAACTGCTTCAGATTCTCGGCTTTGAAGACCGCCGGGTCTTTGCTTATGACCGTCTCGAAGGCGCCCGTTTTTTTTTCCATCAGCATGAAGGCCTGATTGGCCGTCGGAATCGAGTTGTGGCCTCCGTAGCCGACATTCAGAGTGAAGATCAGCAGTTTCCTCGGTTTGTGGGGTTCGACCGGAGCTTTAGCCGGGATTGCCTCGTGTCGAGGGCGTCCCGCCCTCGAATCGCGGGCAAGCCTGTCCCCGCCGAGAGGCGTTCCCAAGGGAGAGCCGGAGTCGAGGGAATGCCCGCGACACAAGGGCAGAGCCAGCATCCCGGCAGTTGTAGTTGTCTTACTCAGAAAATCACGACGCGTAAACTTAGAATTTTGTGTGTTCATGTCATAATATTACCAAACATCCCCCAGGTTGCAAGGTGTGTCGTCTTGATCTGCAATAAGCTATTGATCTGCCGCCAGGCACGATACGCTGCCATTTTTGGTTGCCAGGTACAGTTGGCCGTTTGCTGCGGCCATGCCGTTCCATACCGGTGGGGAATCGAGTTGATAGTCTTTGATTGTCCGACCGGTTTCTTTGGATACCGCCCGAAGGCGGCCACCGCGTCTTCCCTCGTAAGCGGCCCATGGATCGTCCGGATCGTATTCGTGCGGTGTGCCGGCTACGAAGAGTGTATTCTTTGTGGCGATCATCGCCGTAACTCGTATGGGAACCTCGCAAGTCCACGATCGTTTTATGTCGGTCCGCCGGTCGTCGGCGAAGATGCGGTATTTGCCCTTGACTGCATCGAACTTCCTTCGGGAATGACGCGAGGGTCTCCCGCGATAAGCCGAAACGCCGTAAGTGAACCCGTTATCGCAGACGAGCAGGCGACAATGAGAGGAATTCTCGTAAGTCCAGAACGTCTGATTGAACCAACTGTCGTCGAGCAGGCCGGCGCTCGAAGCAACCTGCGGGCCGGGGCTGTAAACCTTGCCGACTTGTGTTTTTCCCGCGTAGAACTTTTTCTTTTTCGCCTGTGAGATCTCGATTTCATAATTATGCTTGATGTTCGCCGGGTCCATCTTTATATGCCTCATGTATATATGCGAGCCGTGGCTGACCAGAATGTCAGAAAGCGCTCCGGGATGGTCGGGCGGCATGTCGTATCTTAGTTTGTCGCTGTATACTCCCTTGCCTGTCTTCGGGTTTACTGAGTTTATTCTTCTTTCCTGCAGCATTTCTCCGGCCGTCGGATCGATTGCGTAAACGTAAATCCCGCCGTCCAGAAATGATGAGCGCCCGGCCGCTACATACGCGACTCCATCTCGAACCAGCACGCTGCCGTGAACCGGCCAGGCCGATTCGAGCTGTCCGAAAGCGATGATCCGCCTGTCAGAAGGAGCCGCCTGGAAACGCCAGATCAACTCTCCGTCTCGCGATCTGATAGCATAAACGCGACCGTCAGCGCAACCCAGCAACGCCATACCTCGATAGATGGTTGGGGGCGTATCGGCACGCGCCGGCAGCGTGTAGCTCCAGACCTTCGCTCCCGTTTCTTGGTTCAGGACGTGAAGCGTGTGACGATCCACGGAAACGACGAAAACATGCCCGCCGGAGACAGTTATGGACGAGAGCCTGCCGCCAATGTTTGTCTTCCATAATTCATTTAGTTCCTCCGGCACGAGGTTCTCGGTCGAGCCGCTGCGGCTGTCGTCATGTCGATACGTGGTCCAATCTTCGCTTTCCTGCTGACGGCTCGATAGCTTAGTGCCGTATGCCGGTCCTTTCTCAAGGCGGGCCCTATTTGGTCGGGTCGATTTCGTTCGCTGTGCAGCGGCGAAGGCCAGCATGCCGTTAACTTTGGCGGTCTGATAGCAGATGCACGGATTAGGCGGAACGTAGAGCAAACCGTTAGCCGGCATAATGCCGTATCGACATGCGCCTCGAGTCCAGTGGTTGAGTGTATTTTCGCCTGTACGAACGTCCAGAAACTCTACGCCGCGTCGCCCCGTGAGAATGTAACTGCTCGTCGCTTTGTTGCCGTAACACCGATGGTGGTGTTCGGTCTTCAGCGCCGGTTCGGCTGAAAATTGCCTTTTCACCTCGCCCGTTTCGGGATCAAGCGCGACCATGCCGTAATCGTCCTTAGTCATCGTCCACGCGAGACCGTCGATCACGAAGACACTGGCGGGAGCGTCATAGTCCCAAGCGCCGCAGTCGTAGTGCCAGAGCTCCTTGCCTGTCTTGACGGCATATGCGACAAGCCGACTCTCCAGGGCATCGTACCAGGGCAGGCTCCTGTGATAATCTTTCTTCGGCACAATCTGACTGAACAGCACTGTGTCCCGGTGGACGATAAGCGTGGACAAATTGCCGATGTATGACTTGAAATAAGATGAGACGATTTGTTCCGGCTCTGGTCGAGGCTGCCGCCAGCGCTGACGGCCGTTCTCCAACTCGAGGCAGACAATGCTCTCTTTATCGGCAAAAACGATTGAACTCGAACCAGCGGCCACAAAAAGGGTCGTAAACTGCTGCAAAGGGCCGCTTTTGGTCACGATTCCGGCAAGTCTGTCTTTCTTCCACAACAGCCCACCGGTGTCGCCATCAAACACAAGAATGCTTTTGCCCGGTGGCGTATCATTATTCTTATGTTGCCGCTTGGCGTTGGTCGAGACGATCAGCTTTCCCTCGTAATAGAGCACTTCGCTTACCCCCTCGGAGCCGGGATAAGTTTGGATGGTCTGACCCGTTGCGGCATCGATCTTGCTGAGCGGCGCATTGAAACCGAGAGCGGCATAAAGATAATCACCGGCGGCAACGAGCCTTCTTGTTACGTCGACGGGTTGATCGAACCGCGAGGAACTGCGGCTGGACGAAGGTCCCCACGCGGACCAGCCCCAGTTCTCAATCGGCCGCTTCCAGAGCAGTGTGCCGTTAAAAGCATTTCGTGCAAACAGCGACCACTTGCCCGGCAGGCCGGCGATTCCCGGCAGGGCTTCGTCCTGGATATAGAAAATTCTGCCGTTCGATGTGACCATCGCGCTGAAAGACTGCGTCATGTTATGATGCCTGGCCCACAAGGGTTTGGCAACCCACTGAAGGTGGCGGGGCGGGCCGACACGTGAATCGTGTGCAACCGCGTTTCCATCAGGACCGTGAAGATAATGTGTCCATTCGTCGATCTCTTCGGGCCACTGTTTGACGGTCTTGGCCCATTTGCCACCTCGCTTTACGTAAGCTGCGCCGTTCGGCGACAGAACTCGCATAATCTCAGCCGATGGCACGTCACCGATATTTTCGGATACGACAAGGTTGACAAGATTGTCAGCGTAGGGCAGCGTCCTGCCGTCGAAAGTATCTACCGATACGTTCCCATATACGCCGAGAGACTTAATATACCTGCGTGCTTGCGAGACTTTATCGGGATCATTGTCCAGCCCGTGAACGAGACAATTGGTCTGCCCGTGCAGTGCCGCAGTCAGCTTGCCGTTGCCGCAGCCGACGTGGACGATCAGACCACCTTCGATGTCTCCACCGTCGAGAATTTGTTTCGCCGTCCCGGCGCCGCCATCTAATCGGGCCGTAGCAATAAGTAGCACACACAAAATAATAAGAACGAATGTGCGTTTCATGAGTAACCGAGACGCTGCATTCATGACGACTTCTCCTTCTTGATTGCCTGATCGTTTGTTGCTTACTCTTTACCAAAACAGAGGACGTCACCGCCTGTTGTCGCGATATAAAGGCGTCCATAAGCAGCGGCCATGCCGTCCAACACGGGTGCCGAGGTTAGTTCGCGGGTTGTCAGGATGTTGCCATCTTTAGCAGAGACACAGGATAACGAACCTCGCTGCAATTTGTCCAGATTCGCCAGCCCGCTGAGGTTTCTTCCGGCAGAGGGGCCGGCTATGAACAGAATCTCATCAGCCAGGAGCATGGCCCTGACGACTATTGGGACTGTCTCTTGCCATTTGTAATCGATTCCCGGCTTATTAGCGGATTTGCCGGCCTGCGGCTTGACTGCGCAGAAGAGCCTGTAGGGATTGCGAGAGTAATCGATACGCCCTATATCCTGATAGCCGTCCTTTACCACGCCTACGTGCCCGGCATGGACGTCCTTGGGATTGCCCACGTCGTACTGCGATCTGCCGAAACCGAAGATATAATCGTTGTTTGCGACGAGAAGTCTGCCCGCGGGTTTTTGCCTGGCCGCTCGCGGCCATCCGCCAAAGCCACCCCGCATCCAGGAACCGAATTGCCAGTACGTTCTGTGCCACCACGAATCGTCAAGAAAGCCGGTTGTGCTGAAGATATGCGGATCGAGAACGTCGAGAAGCCGTCCCTTTGTATCGAAACACGTCCAACCCATGAATATGTGGTCGCCTGAAGTCGATAGTATATCCGGCAGCGTGCCGGGTAGACGATTGCGCGTTCCGCGAGGACGTCCGGTCCTGCGACTCGCCCAGCATTCGGGATCGCGCCCGTCAAGCTGTCTGACGAATACGGGATTGCCCGATTGCAGACCGAGAGCGTAGAGATATATGCCGCCGTCCAGGTAAGAAGACCGTCCCGCGGCGAACCATACCTTGTTATCTCGAACCAAAACGCTGCCGTGTACGGGCCAGACCGATTCGAGTCCTTCGGGAGCCATCAGGAGCCGGGCCGCCGGGGCCGCACGGAACCGCCACACGAGTTCTCCGTCACGTGCGCGAAGGCAATAGACGTGCCCGTCCCGACAGCCAAAGACAACCAGACCGTTTTGGATTGTCGGCGGTGAATCAACAGGTCCTCCGACAGTACGGCTCCAAAGTTGTTCTCCTGATGCCGCATCGAGTGCACAAACACTGTGGGCGTCAACGTGCGATACGAATACTCTGCCGGAGCTAACCGTCAGGCTCGTAAGCTTGCCCCTTATGGGCTTGCCGGCGATTTTCTTTCGCCATTGGGGTTGCAGATTGGCGGGGACCTTTGACTTTGTCCAGCCGCTGCGTTTGCCGTCTTTTCGATAGGTTGGCCAATCGGCATCGATCTTCAAATTCGAGATTTGAGATTTACGATTGTTGTATGCGGGACCGTGCCGCAGGGATTCCGTTTGTGTAGCATTTCGACTCGTTTTTCGCTTGGGCGCCATTGCGGCGAAGCCGTGAAGCCTCGTATTGGGCCTGCAAGCGCATGAATCCGGTGGAACGTAGATCATGCCGTTGCATGGCATTACGCCGTATTGGCACGTTCCCCGCACCCACATATCGGCGGTCCAGCTAAAGTCGCTTGTGTCGACCAGTTCAATTCCCGTGCTGCCGAGCACAAGGAACCGCTCGGTTGCCTTATTGCGATAGCATCGCGCGTGGCCTGCTACAGGCGGTGCATCGCCCGAGCGTTTCTTTCTCACCTGGCCGGTTTTCAAATCGAGCGCAACATCAAGTGTCTTTTGACGCGAAGCGACGAGGGCGCCGGCCCATACGAGGTCGTCTATAACGAACACGTCGCCAGGCGCGCAGAATCCCTGAAGGCTCTCGCTTGTCCAGAGTCGTTCACCCGTGTGGGCGTTGAAAGCATATATGTCTCCGACGGGATGCTTTCGTATGTCTCTATCGCTGTGTATCCATTTCACACGCGACTCACCTTTGCTTGTTTCGCTCGGCAAGCCGCCCGTCGAGCCGTCGGCCGAGAGTACAACGTCGTCACAAGTCACTAGAGTCGGCGTCGACCATGACAATCGCGTCGTGTATATTGGGCGGTCGGAGCGCCACTGTTCATCACCTGAGCGGGCATCGAGGCAAATCAATTGCCTGGTGTTCTGAAAGAACAGCCGCTCGCCCTTTACAGCCATCGCCGTTGGCAAAATCTCGCTCGTGTCCCGGTCCTGCTGACGCCACAGAAGCCGCCCCGAATCCACTTCAACAGCCACGATTCCTTTTTTACGAGGCGCTGGCGAGGGCAGATAATCTTCAATAGTTTTGCGATATGCCTGCTCGTCAATGCTGCCGACCACCGCGAACAGCCGGCCGCCGCTGTAGATTATTTCCGAAGCGCCTTTTGTCTCGTGATAAATGCGTTCGGTTAATCCCGTCGCAGCGTCAAACGCCGCGACCGGCTTGCCGTAACCCAGACTCGAGTAGACCCTATTGCCGACAGCGACAAGCCTTCGGGCTATATCCGGCGGGCCGCTGCGAAACAGTCGAAAATGTCCTTCCCAGGGGCCTATGTCGCGTTTCCATAGCAATGTGCCGTTAAAGGCGTCGCGCGCGACCAATCGCCATTGCGGTGGTGCTGTAACCGCGGCGGTTGAGCCTTCATCGATTATGTAGAAAATCCTCCCTCCGGCGGAAACCAGAGCCGAAACGCTGTTAAGGTACTCGTGGGCTCTAAGGTGCTTCGGGCCGGCGAGCCACTGCAGGTGGCGGGGCGGGCCGACGACGTCGTCGGCTGCGACGGCATTGTTGTCGGGCCCGTGGAGGTAATGCGTCCATTCGTCAATGTCCGCCGGCCGAGACTTTACTCTCTTGGTCCATCGTCCTTGTTCGGCGATGTATGCAACGCCATTGGGGCACAGCGCTCGATCCAATTCCTTCTCTGGAACAGAACAATCGTCCTCGACGACAATCAGGTTGACGAGATTGTCGATGTAGGGAAGGTTCCGGCCGTCGAGTTCATTGACCGATACTTTTCCATATAATCCGAGCGATCTAATATAATCGCGTGCGCGCGCAACCACTCTTGCATCGGTATCCAGGCCATGAACGATGTACCTGTCGTTGGCTCGCAGTGCGGTTGTCAGCCTGCCGTCGTCGCAGCCAAGATGGACTACCAACCCTCCTTTGATGTTGGTATCTTCCAAAATCTGTGCGGCCTGCTGCTCGTAATCAGCAGCCTGAACTGCTGCGATTGGCAGGGCGCACAAAATCCATAGAGCGCATGTAAATCTCCTCGACCGAGTGATCGTCCCTTTCATTTGGATACTCCTTCGATTGTGGTCTAATAAACTCAGAATGTGCATGTCAAAGTATGGGTTCGCCCGATCTGGTCGTGGCCCGGAGCGAATAGAAAGGGTCATTGTTATCCCTGATCCATCGATCGAGCTTGCGGGATAACTCCTTCTTCACGTCAGCGTACCTGGAATCATCCGCAAGATTGTTCAATTCGTGCGGATCATCTTTCAGGTCGTAGAGTTCTTCGTCGTGCCGAATGTAACGATTATACTTGTAGTCTTTCGTGCGGATCATACGTATCGGGTTAATCCATTTCTGCTTGCTGTAATACTGTCCAATGACGAATTCCCTCCTTTTCTGTCGTCCCATTCCGGTCAGAAGCGGCGCTATTGAAATTCCATCGCAACTGACCGGGGAAAGACCGCATAAATCACGAATTGTGGGAGCGATGTCAACGTTGACGACGTCGACGTCGGCAACTTGGCGTTGCTCTGTTTTTCTGAATTTCTTTGGAACGTGAACTATTAGAGGAATCCGCACCATGTGTTCGTACATGAACGGTCCCTTGTAGATCAGCTTGTGATTGGTATCCATATCTCCATGATCGGACGTGACGATGACGATGGTGTTGTCCCAAAGACCCAGCCTCTTCAATTCGTCAAGAATGGCCCCGACATTGCTATCATAGAGGGCGGTTTTCGCGCGGTAGCAGTCGCGGTACTTCTCCCAGACTCTGCGCTCCCCGCCCCAGATGACTTTGCCCTGATCTTCGAGCATGAACTGTTTCTGCACAGAAGGCTTATTCTCCAGTGTCTCACGCTTCCAGGAAAGCGGCAATTCGATGCTCTTGTCGGGTGGATCCATGCGGTGTTGCCGGTAGTGATAAATATCATGCGGGTTGAGGATCGACACAAACAATGCAAAGGGCTGTCTTGAATCGGCTGATTTTTTCAGGAATGCGACGGCATTAGATTCGGCAAGTTTATCGTTGGTCTTTAAGTTGCTCCGGTCCCATCCTTTTTTGGCAATGTTGCGATTGCCCAAGTGCCATTTTCCGAAATACCCCGTATGGTAGTCGGCCGATTGAAGCTCACCTCCGATGGTCTCCTGATCGAGTTGCTCGCCACCGGCGGCGCCGATATTCCCGAACACCTTTGTCTTGCTGGGATAGAATCCTGTCAGCAGTGACGATCGGCTGGGCGAACATTGCGGTGTTGTGCAAAAAGAATTCTCGAATACGAAGCTTTCACGAGCCAGTGCATCGAGATGCGGCGTGTCGAAGAAAGAATCCATGAATCCCATTGCACGCCAATGCTGCTGGTCTGAGAATATCAGGAGAATGTTGGGTTTCTGGTGCGTATTGGTCGCCAGAGCATTTGTTATACTTCCGGTTGCCATCGCCGCACCGGCGGTCAGAGTTCCTTTGACAAAACTGCGACGAGATATCTGATGTTCATTCATATAAGCGACACAATAACCGAAATCTATGCTGTTGACCAGAACAGAATGACCGTCCGCGCGAGTCAGAACCACCGGGTTATCCGGCGACACAGAGTCGATAAGCTCTTTCGTTGGCCATTTCCTGTCGGTGAGCACTTTCAAAGCCATTTTCAGGCGCGAAAAACATTGTTATCTGCTGGCGAATCCTTATACTTGGGTGTTGAAGATTGTAAGGAGAGAGTAATGGAGCATAAAAAAACTCGTCGCAGTCTCTTAAAAGCAGGCGTCGCGGGAGCGGCCGCGATGGCTTTGGCCCGCTCGGAGAGCCGATCGGCCGGAGCATATCAAGCAGTGAAGCTGGCGATTGCCTGTGAGTAGTGACGCCTTAAGGCGTTTTTCCGGAAACGCACTTCCGGCGGTCTCTTTCATGAACAAAAAAAAGCAAGAGAGGTTCAAAGCTGTGAATATTCGAATTGTCTTGAGCATTTGTGTCTTTCTCTCGGCGAGTTTGTTACCGGTTCTTGCGAAAGCGGCGGATGGCGAGCCGCCCAAGGAGCTTATCGATTCCGAAGCGGCGGGGCCGAATCTGCTTGAACCGGGCGCATGGAGACCCTGGCAAAAGGGATATGAGGGGAAAGACGGAGTCTTCTTCTGCGATAACGGGTCTGAAACATCGGCACAGAGAGGTGTCTCACAAACCGTCACTCTGAATCAAACCAGGCCCGAACCGATCATCGCTACGGCCTGGAGCAAAGCCGAGGCAGCGGGCGGCGGCCGTAACAGCGACTATGCCCTTTATCTCGACCTTGTCTACGCCGATGGAACTCCTCTCTGGGGACAGGTCGATACATTCAGCGTCGGCACGCACAACTGGGAGAAGGCGAAGGTAGTTGTGTTCCCGGAAAAACCGATAAGATCGGTATCCTTTCATATTCTCTTTAGGCGGCATTCCGGCAGGGCGTGGTTCCGAGATCCAGAATTGCGAATTTTGAAACCGCCGGTTGGCGCCTGTCTGTTTGACGGCGTCGCTGTTTCGCTGTCCGGCTCGGCGGAGGAAGGTTTCCAGGTTCGCGACGTAGCTGCTAAATCCGACTTTGTGCGGCTCGAACGCCGTGCTCTGGGATTGGAGCTTACATGCGAACAGCAGCGAAGCAACGATGCTACCTTCTTCGACGTTACAATCTGCGACAAAACCGGCAAGGATCGGGCAATTACCTTGGTTTACGCCGTTCCGGTTTCTGCTGAAGAATGTCGATGGCTTCAAGACCCGCGCCGAAGCCTGAATGTCGAAGAAGGGCAGGAATACGTCACCGCCGGGGGTTTCTCGGCAGGCGCGAACGGCCGATTGTCCCGCTATCCTTTTGCTGCTGTGGTAAATGCTGATAGCAGCGTAGGGCTTGGGATTGACATGGCCCGACCGGCATTCTTCCGGGCCGGCTACAATGCAGGAACCGAAGAGCTTTTCCTTGCTTACGATATCGGTCTGGCGCCTGAGAAGCCTGTGGCTCGGCTGCGGTTCTGCAAGTTCACATTCGAGCCGAAGTGGGGTTTTCGTGCCGCCTTAGCTCGATATTATGAGAT
Organism: uncultured Pirellulales bacterium; assembly: GCA_964598225.1. Classification (GTDB taxonomy): domain Bacteria; phylum Planctomycetota; class Phycisphaerae; order Sedimentisphaerales; family Anaerobacaceae; genus SG8-4. Next base: position 3,113 of record CAZRBG010000052.1, on the reverse strand, counting down.
TTTCCCCGATCATTTTCGCTGCCGGACGCCGGAGCAGGGGCTGTGGATGCCATTTGCCAGGATAAGCGACGTCAACGACTGGCAAGACTTCGGTTTCAAATTTAAAGAAGGCACGAACGAAACCGCTTGGGATGACAAACACGACATAACCACCCTCCGGTACACCGAGCCGATGACCTGGTGGATGTCGATGCCGAAAGGTATGCCGCGGACTCTGGAAAATGCGCTGACCGAAGCAAAGCGTCTTGCCGAAGAAAAGGCCGATAGACGGGCCAGGGCCTTTCTCGCGAGCGGTTTTCACGATGAAAAAGGCAATTTTTCCGCCCGCCTGAGGGACACGCCTTGGTGCGATGGTGCGGTCTGGAGCATCAATTCCATGCCCAATATCAAAGGTGAAGTTACGGATTTCAAGAACAAGTGGAGTCCGGAACTGCGGGAGAAACTCTATGGGGCCAATGCAAAAGGCCGCCTCGACGGCGAGTACATCGATTCGAGCGAAGGTTACGTCACGGCCGAGCTTGACTTCAGGCGGGATCACTTCGCCGCTGCTGAGACGCCTCTGACATTTTCGCTCGACGGCAGAAAAGTCGCGATCTTTCGCGGCCTCATTTCGTTTGAATATGCACGCGCGCTGGCTGAGGACGTCCACGCAATGGGCAGGCTGATGATGGCGAATTCCACTCCAATTCGTTTGTGCTGGCTGGCGCCGCAGCTCGATGTCATGGGTACGGAGACCAACTGGAACCCCGGCGGGAATTGGCGGCCAATGTCGGACAGCGACTTGCTGTATCGCCGGGCGCTGTGCAGAGGCAAGCCTTTTTGCTTTCTTATGAACACGCGCTTCGAGGAGTTTTCACATGCTCTCGTCGAAAAGTACATGAAGAGGGCGCTTGCTTATGGCATGTTCCCGGGATTTTTCAGCCACAACGCCTCGCAGGGGCACTACTTCACAAGACCGGAGCTTTATGAGCGGGATCGGCCGCTGTTCAAGAAGTACGTTCCTCTGTGCAAATTGGTGGCCGAGGCCGGCTGGGAGCCGATTACACTGGCTCGCTCAAGCGACAGCCGCGTTTACGTGGAGCGGTTTGGCGACAGGCTTTTCACCGTTTTCAACGACAGCCCTGAGCGTCGGACCGTTCAAATAGAATTGGAAGGGAATACTCCGGAGTCGGCGCGCGAGCTGGTGAACGGCCGGAAAGTTACGTGGCAAAATCGGCGGACGAGCCTGAATCTCGAAGGCGAGGACGTCGCGGTAATACAATTAGACTGATAATTTTGGTGAGATGATCATGAGAAAGATATTGTTTCTTACAGTAATAGTTGCCGTCCTCACGAGTCGCGCGGAGGCGAACGAACAGGTGTGGTCTGTCGGCTACGGCGAAGCGGATATTACCCCGGCGCCCGGACAGGTCCAGATGTCCGGATTCGGCCGCGAGCGTTACGCGAGCGGCACGCTTGTGCCGCTGCTGACACAAGCAGTGGCTTTGCGGGATGTCGACGGCAACACAGGCGTACTCATCACCGCGGACGTTCTTGACCTCGATCACGTTATGGTCGAAGCGTTTCGTCGCGCTATAGGGCGTAAGCACGGCATTCCGGCGGAAAACATCATGTTCGTCGCCTCTCATACCCATTGGGGCCCGGCGGTCAGATTCCGCATGGGTTTCAGTCTCGGCGCGCCGAATGTGTGGTATATGGACGAACTGGAAAGGAAGATACTCGCTGCTGTTGATGCGGCCATTCAGGATTGTGCTTCGGCAAAGATCGAATATGGCTGGATGGATTTTCGTGGTATCGGCTGCAATCGCCGGCGCCCGGCGGACGGCAGGATCACATGGGGACCGTACCCGGAAGGTTCTTTCGACGGACATACGCCGATCTTCAGGATTACGCGAAGCTCCCGTCCAAAGCAACTGATAGTGGTCGGTCACGCCTGTCACCCGACAAGCTCGGGCGTAATCCAGAAATGGAGTCCGGACTACCCCGGCGCGATGCGCGATTACCTGGCGGCGGAGCTGCCCGATACGAAAGCGGTGTTCGTCCAGGGTTGCGGCGGCGACGCCAAGATCGTTCATAAGGATCCGAACACCGGCAAGCTTGTTTTTTCCAGCGCTCCGGAGCGAGCTAAAGAAGCCGGCGAGAAGCTCGGCAGCGCGGTTATGGAACATCTCAAGAGAGATCGGATGATGCCGCTTGACGGGCGGTTAGCCTGTTCGCTTGCTTCGGGAGAGCTCAGCTACGGCAGAAGCTGGTCGCCGGAAAAAATCGAGAAATTGGCATTTCCGGAGCCGACCGAGGGCCGAAAAAAGCACAGTTGGCTGACCTGGGTTGCACGGCAATCGCTGGCGATGCCGGATCAACGCGAGAGTTTCAGATACGACGTGCAGGTCTGGAAGCTCGGAGATCGGCTGATGATCTTCGCTATGGAAGGTGAGATATGCAGCCCCTGGGGACCGATGCTGCGCGAGATGGCCCCTACCAGGCAGGCAATGGTGATCGGTTACGCCAACGGAACCGGCTCGTATATCCCGGACAACCGAATCGTGCGGGAGGGCGGCTACGAAGGGCTGACCTCGCAGCACGCCTACTTCCTGCCGGCGCCGTTCACGGAAAACATCGAAATTGAGATCAAGGAAATAGTCACCAGAGCCATGAACGCTTTGGAACAAAAAGGAGGTTTATTGCTATGAAGCCAAGAATCATTCTTATCTGCATTTCATTGCCCGTGGCCTTGTCATCGGCTAATGCAACCGTCCCTTCTCGATACGCGAAGCAATCCGCCGAATGGCTCAGGAGCGAGCAAGGCCGCCGGATTGCCGACAATGTACTTACGTGGCAGACGCCGCACGGCAGTTGGCCCAAAAATCGCGATACCGCCTCGGTCCCGTTTGAAGGCAAGAGCAAGGATATTGACGGAACGTTCGATAACGGCGCCACCACCGGCGAACTGAGGTTTCTGGCTCGGGCATTCCGCGCGACAGACGAACCACGCTACAAACGTGCGTTTCTCAAGGGTCTCGATCATATTCTCGAAGCGCAGTACCCAACCGGGGGGTGGCCCAATCCTGTTCGGCACGAGAATTGCGATGTGGTCCGGAAGGAATAATTGTCGG
>CAZRBG010000051.1:11719-43209 GCA_964598225.1 uncultured Pirellulales bacterium | reverse complement strand
AGAAGCAACATTTGACGCCTTTACCGACATCACCCGTGTACTGGAGTCAAAATACAAAATAATACAGAGAGTTAGCGACAAGGATACAAACGTTATGTACGTTGTTATGGTCGATGGTAAAATAATTGATGTACACGTATCGCTTCAAATATCTCCTTTGAATGCCAACTTGACTATTTTATACCGTCACCCCTGTCTATTTTTCGATGCCGTCCGAGAAGAGGCGAAAGCCAAAAAAAAGCGTCTGCAAGGCGATCTATAGAGGAATCTAAAGGGGTCATGCCGGGATTATTAGCAATATTGAATTTTGTTCTCACATAAGATTGAACAGAAGAAGGGACTATGCTAAGAATAACGGCATGAGCCTTTTTGAGATTCGGTTAGCCTGTTCTACGGAACCGTATATACGTTTTTAGGAGAGCAAGGACATGTCTCCATCAGGAAAACGATACCTGCGGATTCTACTACTGGTATTGGGCGTTCTGGTGCTGATTGCCACTGTCTACTCCTATACTTTTGGAGCACGTTACAGAAGGCACAATGGGCGTCTCGAGAGTGCGGCGAAGGAATGCGCCTATGTTCTCATCTCTACAGTGCCCGACGGCCCACTCGATCAGAAGTCCGTTACCATCAAGGACCGGTCGGAGATACGTAAGATTGCGAATTACCTCAAGGTCTCGACCTTCCACCTACAATTCGATTTCGTGCATGCCTGCAGGGGACATCTATCAATAGAGTTCCACATGGATGGCCGGATAGGGAAGTTCAAGTATGATCACGGCCACCTAACATACATAGATGATCTAGATAACCCCACTTATGCCGAACTTCCATCCTCATCCAGCCGTAAGCTCAATGAGATTCTCAAGCATTATGGATTCTCTAATGCTCAGATTGGCCTCACACATTAGGGAGAATAAAAGGTGTCCGGTACATTTTTTGTATAGAATCATCTATAATAACATAAAGTTTGGAGCAACCAATGTCTGATATTCTCTTTACTGACATAATTCAGGCCGCATACGATCGAGCCAGAAAAGACTTGGCATTGGGTGAATTGCCAATAAGCAAGATAGAAGATCTTTGTCATGTAGCTTACGTCTATGCTTTTAATGACCTTTAGTGGGAACGAATCCGTCTGCTTAAGGCAGCTCTGCATCACCCGGAAATCTCAAAAACTAATGTCTAAACATGCCCCGTTCGATAGGCTCAGAGCAATGCCGAATGGATCCCAAATGAGTAATTTTGCGAAACAAACCCAATCGTGGGCAGCGACAAATAAAGATAAGTCCCTTATCAGAAGGAGTATACGAGAAAAACAGACCTATTGCAGGACGCAAAAACAAAGCCAAACGAATCCAATCGCTCTGGATTCCCGCTTCCGCGGGAATGACAGAGGGCGATCTCGGCGGCTAATAAAAAATGCGAAACAAAGCCAATTTACGGTGGAAGCAAATCAGCGTAAATGTTTTTATTAGAGAGGATTATGCACAAACAAGCGTAATCTCGAGGGCGAAAAACAAAGCCAAACGAACCCAATTTTTCTTGAATCCTCTCTGCAATGGGAATGACAAAGGCAGAGAGATTCGGGATGGGGGATTTTTTGTGTTACCGGTGCTTGTTTTTATCCACTAATCAGGTGAAGTCATCTGTTATAATGAATTTGAAAGGTGAAAACGTGTGAGCGGAAGCCTCCGAGCGGGCGTATTCGACAGGCAACATTTGGTTGAGCTAATGGCTTTTGCTGCTATAATCCTGAAGCGGTATGATGGTCGTGTTGCGGCTAAGAAAGAGGATCATCCGTGGTCCGTTCTTGCCTGTGATCTGACACGTTTACAAGAAGGCGGTAGAGTGGAAAGTGCCGATCGGAAGGACATAGCGGCTTGCTTGAGCGGCGATAAGGATTCGTATGAAAATCTGGTCCGGCGATATGAGAAACAGATTACACGGCTTATGTGGCGTTTCAGCAGAAATCCCGGCGTTTGTGAGGAATTGGTGCAGGAAGTGTTTGTAGAGGCATATTTGAGTTTGAAAAGTTTTCGCGGCGAAGCCCCTTTTCTTCACTGGCTTCGAAGAATCGGCTCGCGAGTGGGTTACAGGTTCTGGAAGGAACAGGCTAAAGAGAAATCCACTGTGCCGCTGGAAGAGTTCGATGCCGTGGAGATGGATGATACCGATAATATCGATCCTTCCGCGGCTGCTGACGTATTACATTCGTTACTGGCCCGGCTCCCTCGGGCTGAGAGGCTGGTTTTGACGCTGATGTACTTCGAGCAGTACAGCACGAGGGAAATTGCCGAGCAAATGGGCTGGACAAGGGCGATGGTAAAGATGAGGGCCTTCAGGGCCCGAAGAAAATTAAAGACGATTGCTGAAAGGGAAAACCTTTTGGAGAAATTGGGATGGATACAATAAAAGCTATTGAGAAACTGGCGCAGCAGGCTAATGGGGAGAAGGTGCCGTCCTTTGACGTTTCCGCGAAGGTCATGCGGCAGATCCGAGCCGAAGAAGCCGACTCGTTCGGCTTCGTGGCATTTGACCTGTTTGCAAGCATATCGGCTGTAGCCGCTTCGGTGGTGGGATATATCTCCATCGGGGCCCTGAGGTCCGTTACCAGCCCCCTGATGCAGTTCCTCACGCCCTTGCAGGAGGCGCGGATATGGTAGACGAGAACGTAGAAAATAAAACACCCTCGGATCGCGGACAAGACGCCCGCGACACGGGAGCTTCGATTCCTCCGGTAACAAAGAAGCGCTTCATACGCAGCCGCCGGCAGATATTCATGCAGATATTAGCGGCAGCGGTGATCCTGATCTGCGGCATAATAATAGGTTTCGGCGGGGCCTTGCAGCATTTCAAGCCTAACATCGTGCCTAATCGTGTACCGCCGCCCAAAGACGTCGTTGATGACATGCGGGCCAGATATGATTTGACCGATGAACAAGCCGAAAAAATCAGTATAGCGATAAGAGATAGCTGGGAGAGGATGCGCACTATTTTCCAGGAAAACCGGGAGAAAATGGACGCTGAGTTCAAGAATCTCAGTGCGGATATGAAACAGATTCTCACGGGCGAACAGTTCAGAAAATGGGAGGATGACATCAAAGCCCGCAGGCGACGCCGTCCGGGCAGATTCGGTCCGCGCAGGCCGGGTCGCAGAGGCGGGCCGGGTCCCGGTGAACACGACCCGGGTGGCTGGAAGGGCAAGCGCAGATCGGGTGGCAGATACGGTCGCCCCGGGCCGGGCCCGAATGGAGTTCCCGGTCCGAACAGGCCCGATCACCGGGAATTTCGGCCGGGGGCGCCCGGTCCGAAAGAGCCTAATGCCACCGAGAAATGATACGCTGTGAGTTTGTCCTATTGAGCCGGCAGGTACAAGCGCGTGCCTACTGAAAGGGTATCTTCGTCTTCGAGTCTTCCGGCATTCAACCTGCTTATTTCCTTGTACCTTGTTGGGTCTCCAAGCTTAGCGGCGGCAACGCTCCACAGGTTGTCGCCTTCGCGAACGACATATTCCGTGATTTGCTTTGGCTCGGGCTTCTCATCCGAAAGGTGTCTCATGCCGATAGATTCGACTTTCTCGAACAAAGACTCCGGTAACAGGCTGCCGATTGTGATTTCGTCTGAATCGGACGTGAGTCTGGGGATGGCAAGTTTCTGCCCGACGCGAACCAGGTGCGGAGATTCGAGCACGTTGCGATTTGCCAGGAATATCCGCAGGACATTTACCCTTTTGTTGCCTTCGACCGGCCCGTAGAATTTTTTGGCTATATCAGCGAGATTGTCTCCCTCGGAAACAACGTAGTAGAGTTCCGATATAGTTTTCTTTATCGATTTTTCTTCGGACGAAGAAGGCTTGTCGTTCGGCTCGGCAGGGATTGCCGTCTCTGACGGAAGCGAACCGTAGGCGGGAGTTTCTTCATTGTCTTGCCGGGTTGGGCTGTTCTCGACCTGTCTGACGGCAACCGGCTCGGTTGGCATGCTCGTATCCTGGTGGTCGCGCTCGTTATCTCCCGTTGGCGAGGGTTCCTCAACTGTGGGGATGGGGTCCTTGGACGGCTCACCATCCGTAGCGTCGCCGAATCGCGGCAGCCCGTTGAGTACAAATGCGACTACGAAAATGATTCCCAAACCCAGCAATAATCCGATTTTTGCCTCTGAAGCCATTACTAAACTCCTAATCTGCGGCCTGACTTCATACATCAGTCCGTCATGGTTATCGGCTGTAAGTCCTGATGGTCAATCGCGCAGTCCGTTGCGGGTTCCGGCCGAAGCTGTAAGTCGAATCGACCGCTGTTTTCTCATCCCTTCATTTTTAGTATATCGGCATGGAGGCACGGTGATCTTTCGCCAATCCGCTGATTTCTTGTTTTTCATAAGACTTGACCTGATTGTGACATAGGATAGAATGACCGAAAATTTTCGGAGATAACCAATACAATTATGGATATCATACGTTTAGACGGCAAGGGCGTTATTGGATTTATCGTGTCGCTGATTCTGTGCCCGTTGATTACGGGCTGTTCGATCCTGCAAGGTCCGCGCCTCTGGCGAGAATCAGGCCCGGAAGTTCCTGAGTTGTCCGCATTCGATACGACAATGAAGGATTTCATGGTTTCGCGGGAGGTCTCGGCGGGAGCTTTGGCAATTACTTACGATAGCCGACTCGTTTTTGCGAAGGGCTATACTTGGGCGAGAAAAGACGAACCTGTGATTTGTGCCGAATCGTTATTTCGGATAGCGAGTCTGTCCAAACCGATAACGTCGGCGGCAGTCTTTAGGCTGGTCGAAGACGGAGAGCTCAAGCTGGACGAAAAGGTCGGGGATGTACTGTCCCTGGCTTGCGCAGCGGATAAGTATCCGGATCCCAATCTCAAAGACGTTACGGTTTTACACCTGCTCCAGCACCTCGGCGGCTGGGACCGAGATGAGGCATTTGACCCGATGTTTCAGGATAAACGAATAAGCCGAGCTCTATACGTGCCGCTGCCGATTTCACGTGCGCACATTATCAAGTTCATGAACGGCCAGCCGCTTCAGCGCAAGCCCGGAACAGAGTACGCATACAGCAACTATGGGTATTGTCTACTCGGTCGCGTTATCGAGAAGAGAAGCGCAATGACGTACGAAGGGTTTGTCAGGCAGGAGATTCTATTGCCGCTCGGAATCACAGAGATGCGACTGGGCCGATCCGAACGCCAAGACCGCGCGCCGGGGGAGGTAATCTATGAAGCGAAACAGGATGGGGCGTACGGAGGATTTAACCTAGAGAACATGGACTCGCACGGCGGCTGGCTGGCTTCTGCGCCGGAGCTGGTGCGATTTGCTGCGGCTTTCGACAATCCATGCAGTTGTCCTATTCTTTCGTCGGAATCCATCGCGACAATGTTTGCGCCTCCCGTGACGATACATCCGGATGAGTACGAGCCGGGTGAGAGATATTACGCCTGCGGGTGGAACGTTAGAGGCTATGGTAACGGCGAGCGCAATGCATGGCACACCGGCAGCCTGCCGGGCACATATACGTTTATGGCCCGCTGGCGCAACGGCGTTGATTGTGTCGTGCTGTTCAATAAGAGAGCGGATGGTTTCTCTGACATAGATCCTCTGCTCTCCAAGACTGCAAAATCCGTCAAGAACTGGCCCGAGCACGACTTGTTTTGTGAGAAGTTGAATTGATAGCCGTTGTGCGGATTGCAGTTTGGTTTGACAGAGAGTACAATGTCCTTCGGCGCATAAATATTAGGATTTGCTAAATGTCTGAAAGTTGGAAAACAAAAAAGGCTGTTCTGATAACCACTGGCGGCGGACACTTTCGGCAGCGCGGTAATCGAGCAGACATATTATCAGGCCAAAGCCTGTTACTGCTGCTCTTGATGTACCTGCTCTTGAGCGGCTGTGCCAGGCAGCTTACACCCTTCAGCAAGGCAAGAAAGGCCGATACCATCGAAGCGTATGAAGAGTTCATCAGGACCAACCCGCAGGACCCGCGTGTGAGGTACGCACGGCATCGAATCGAAGTTTTGCGTCTTCTTGAAGCCCACAGAAGCGGCGATGCCTCTATGGCCGCTCCGAAAGAGAATGCCTACCGGACAAGCGCGGCGCCGGCGCCGCCCACAAATCTGCGGCAGGGCCCCTGGAACCTGAACGGTGCCTACCCGCGAAGCTCGACTTTTACGCTCGATCTGTATCACGGCAGCTCTCCGCAAGGAGTCCATAGGACAACGCCCGTACCACATAAGTTGATAATCGACCAGCAAGGCCAAACGGTGACGTACACGCTCCAACACGGCAGCCTGCCGAATGGTTATTATCTGACGGCAGGCGTTCCTTTTACCTCTTTCAGGCGCTTATGGGAAAGTGTAGTCGCAAGAGATATTGGCTCCTACAGACCTTCCTACGGAAGTATGTCATCGACCGGCGACTACCGCGGCAACCTCATTATCGAGGTGGATACCGGGACTGAACGGCTGGCAAGGGTTATTCGCCTGGAAGGATTGAACTTTAAAGATGAAAACCTGAGAAACCTGCTGAAATCCATGGCGGCGATGCACCCGCAAGATCACAGCATGAGTTTCTTGTGGTAGCAAGTATGCCTAATCTCCATCTTGCAAAACTCCTGTAACAATATACACCCAGGGAGAACGTCTTTGGAAGCACTTCTGATATTAGTGGTGGTAATCGTCGCCAGCAGCGTCGGGACAATGACGGGATTCGGGACCTCGACGATCATGGTTCCCGTGATGCTGTCATTGGAATACCCTTTGGCCGAGACACTTCTTTTCGTGGGGATCATCCATTGGTTCGGCAATCTATGGAAGCTGATCCTTTTCAAGAGAGGATTTCGATGGAAGCTGATTTTGAGCTTCGGCATCCCCGGTATCGCCGCGACTTATCTTGGAGCTTCGCTCGTGTTCGATATCTCCAGCGCGCTTCTGTCGAGAATTCTGGGAGCGTTTCTGATTGGCTACGTAGTATATCTATTCGTGAAAGGAACATTCCGTATCAAGCCGAGCCTGTTTACAGGTGCATGTGGAGGCGCACTTTCAGGTTTCTTTGCCGGCCTCTTCGGCATCGGAGGAGCAGTCCGCGGCATGTTCCTGACAGTGTTTGATCTGCCCAAGGAAGTCTACATAACCACAGCGGGAGCTATCGCCCTGATAATCGATACGACAAGGCTGACCACGTATCTCCGGGAAGGAACGCAACTCGAGCAGTTGCTGTTATCGGGATTGATAGTGTTCATTCCCGCTTCGTTTCTGGGGGCGAGATCGGCCAAGTCTGTTGTCAACAAGATACCACAAGAGCATTTCCGGAGAGTTATTGCCGCCTTCTTGTTCCTTATCGGCATTAAACTCATCCTGTTTCCGGCTTAGATTTAAGGAAGTCCATAGCAGATGCCGCGAATTGATATCGAGCCGATGCGTGAAGAATACGTCGATGAAGCCGTCCGGCTGGTTGACCTGTCGATGAATTGCGCTACTTGGAAAAAACAGGGCCCGCACCGAGTTAATGGGTGCAGGCCCTGTTGTAAACAAATTCCCATGCCGATAGCAGCGCGGCATAAGCTACATCGTCTCAATCAGTCTTAGAACGGTTTATCGAACGCAGTTGTTCGGCCCGCAAGGCCCGCGACTTCGCCATCGCTCAAAGCACGTTCGTATATGCGAACATCATCCACCGAGCCGTTGAAGAAGCTGGCCGGGGTTCTGGGCTCGAGGTTGAATTCAGTCGATTCCGAACCAAGGCCTACATAACCAAAACGCGGAGTTCCGGATCCAAAGGTCGGACCTCCGAAAGCAGGTGTTTGCGGATTGCCGTCGATATACAGTGTTACCTTGCCGTTGTCGAATACTCCGGCAACGTGATGCCACTGATCGTCATCGACACGAGTAGTGCTGCCGCCGCTCGACTCGTAGTCCACTTGGCCGGTATCCGTCATCACGTCCCAGGCGGCCTCACCGGGACCGGCGCCGTCACCGTTGATCTCGAGCCGCCAGTACTCGTTGCGGTCGAACGAAACAATTATCTGATTGTCTTCCACGTTTGTGCGTATCCAGGCACAGACGCTGACCTCCGTGAGGCCCCTGTCGGCGTAGCTGAAGTTGTCAATAGCCACGTAATCGTCGAGACCGTCGAGCATTATGGCCTGGCCGACTTTACCCATCACGTATGTGGGGCTGCCGAAGGCCGTGCCCTGATTGGCGCCGGCGCTGTCGTTGGTGTTGCCTTCGAATGCGTAGTGCAACGCCAAACCGGCCGGGTCGGGCTGAACCGGCGTGATCGTCTCGGCCGGATACGGGTAGAGCCTGATATTGTCAAGGATCAGCGTGCCCGTAGCGCCGGCTCCCTGAATACCGATAGACATGCTTGTAACGTTGCTCACATTCGCATTTATCGTATCCAGCGGGATATTCCAGGTCTGCCAGCCCGCCAGCGTCAGGTTGCTTCTGTCGCCGCGATAATTGACCTGAACGCCGTTGACCTTGACGTAAAGTTGTCCGGGCACGTTGGTGCCGGAACCGACGAACGACAGGGACAGCGTCTGCATATCGTTGGCCATCCAGTCCTGAGCGGGCGCAAAGGTTCGCACCACCTCCGAGACACCCGCGGTGGTGTTGTTGTACTGCAGCGGCACGGCCTGATTGCCGCCAAGAACCGTGTCTCTCTCCATAGAAACTCCGGTAACGTAGCCCATCGTCGATCCGTTTGCGTTCGGATTGTCGAAACCGTCCACCCACGCCACATACACGAGATTGCTGCCCGGCTCGCCGGCGGGAACGTCGTTGTAGGTCTCGAAATCGTCGATCCTCGCGTAATCAGCTACCGTGAAGCTCCAGAGCCGGCCCGTGACAATCGTTCCGTCACTGGTGACGCTGTCGACTCGCCAGTAGAAGGGCCCTGTGTTGGGATCGACACCTTCGGGCAGAGCGTAAGAAGTCGCGATCTGGCGACCCCGGTAGATGCCCGTAGTATCGGAGGCGTCGGCCGCTTCGACGGCGGCCTGATCCGAACCCAGGTAGACGTCATACTGAGATACGCCGTCACCGGCGGACCAACTCGGCTGGTCGGCAAAGTTCATCGGCGCCAGCGTTTCGTTTGCCGGGACCGGATCCCAGGCGAGTTGCGGATCAATTCTCATCGCAAGCCGGATTTCTTCCGCCGTCAGGACCTTATCGTAGATACGAGCGTCGTCGATAATGTCCAGGAAAGGCGCATTGTGCCAGGGGGATTCGCCGATTCGCACCGGTCCGTTACCTGTATTAATCTCCGTAGCCTGCGAAACGTCCGTGGCGTCGCGCTGGCCGTCCACATAAAGAAGTGTATCCACCACATCCGGCGTTCCGTCATCCTCGAAAGTCACGGCTACGTGATGCCACAGCCCGTCTGCGATGGGCGTAACGCCGTAGTGGTATCCTCCGTTGACCTCGACGCGCAGAACACCATTTGCGCCGTTAACGCGCATTCTCCACTTCTGACCGGTCTGGTTCTGTCCCCAGGACATAATGTTGTGGTTGCCCGTATTCGCGGTCCTGACCCAGGCGGAACAGGTTCGCGGGGCCGTGCCGGTTATGCCTTCGTACTCGGATTCTACATAAACGTCTTCGCCGAATAATAACGCAGTTCCCAGATATCCGCCGACCCACGCAGCTTCGCCGTTAATAACGCCATGATTGCCGTGGCCGGAGCGGTCGACGACGTTTCCGCCCATGCCTTCGTCAAGGTTCCACCACAATTTAAGATTCGGATTCGTAACCTCGACCTCGGGCATAGTGGTAAAGCTCCAGACGTCGCCCTTGTTCGTTGCGGAACCGTCAAACTCATCGACGCGCCAATAATAGGTCTTGCCGAGTTCGAGCGTTCCCGGAGTAAAAGTAGATTGCACCGAGGCGACGGCGTCGATAGCACTGTTTACGTCGTCGAAGTTATCGCCGAAAAAGACATTGTGCAGTTTTGCCTCAAAGCCCGGCGCCCAACTGAGGGTCGCGTCCGTGAGAATAAATTGCATGCCGTCCGCCGGATCGGGATTGTAGGCGATCCTTGGAGGAACAGTGAAGCTCCACACATCACCCTTCCAAGGACTTTCCGGATTGGCTTCATTTACTTCGTCAACTCGCCAGTAATACGTTGTACCCGGTATGAGTCCCTCAGGAGCGGGAAAGCCGGCGAAGCCCACTATCTGCTCATTCGACGCTACATTGCCCGCAAAAGTCTCCTCAAGACCTTCGTTCACGTCGTCGAAGCTCGTACCGAAATACACATCGTGCGAAACCGCAAGAGCTCCGGGTTCCCAGGCAAGGTTTGCCCACGTGGCCTCAACGAGAGCGCCATCCGCCGGTTCGGGGTCTAGAGTGAAAGGCCATTCGAACATACCGGCCATAGCCGCCAGAATCTCGCCTCTGGACAGGGCGTGATCGTAAATGCGCAAATCGTCGATATCGCCGTCGACCGGGTTGCCGCTGTTGCTTCCGTTGAATTCAGTCGCTTCGGAGTTTCTGCCGATAAATCCGTAACGCAGGTTGCCGCTTCCGTATGTCGAGCCGGATTCCACCGAAGGCTCCGGTTCAGCGTCGATGTAAATCGTGGCGAGTCCGTTGTCAAAGACACCGCAAACGTGGTGCCACTCGCCGTCGTCCACTTGCGTCTCGCTGGCGTAGTCGAGGATACCGCCTGCGTCGGTCTGCAGGTGCCAACCGACTTCGCCTGTGTCCACACCGTCACTGGTGGCTATCGATAAACGCCAGTACTCATTGCGGTCGAACGAGGCGATAAACTGGTTGCCCCCGTTGCTGGTGCGAATCCAGGCGCAGACGCTTACTTCGGGAAAACCGGTGCCCTCGTAAGACAATCCCTGAATCGCTCCGTAGCCCCCGGCCTGGGTGTCGAGCGCAAAGGGGCCTAACTTGCCGGGCACCCACACCGGGTTGTTAATGAGGGTGGCATCGTAGCCGTTGCCGGAAGAGTCGAAGGCTATATCGCCGCTGCCCTCGTCGAACTTCCAGTGCGCGACCAGATCCGCCGAGGCTACGCTTGCCAGGCTCAGCACCAGAGCCAAAAAAACAAGATTAATCATTTTCTTACACATGACGGAGTCCTCCTACCTTTAAAGAGAGAAAGTTGGGAAAAAGTTGAAAGTTCGTATCGGAACGACCGATAACTATGTGTGATGCTGACTGACTCATCCAGTATGTTTTAGGATAATCCATTTCTGCCTGCTTCCTTCAGCATATTTATTGTACCAGAACTGCCGACGTTCCGTCAATAATTATCTTGAAACTATTCATCGACACCTGATCATGGCTGTTTTAGGCAGAAATTTTTAAAATTGGCATCACATGAGTATCTTGCACTGCTTCTTCTTCGCGAGTAAATATGCCTGTGACGACGTCGATGTGGCCCGAATACCCTGTTCTGAACATAGATCTCAGTTTTATGACGTGCTGTAATACAACGGAGCATTGAAAATGAGTTGGAACAAACAATTAATCACGATATTCATGATTTGCCTTTCCGGTGATACGTTTGCCGCCCAGACTTATATGATCGTCGATACTGGGCAAGTCAGGTGTTGCAACAATCGCACCGAAATCGAATGCCCGAAAGCCGGCCGGAACTTCTTCGGTCAGGATGCGCAGTATGTCGGCAATGAGCCTGCCTACAATGACAACGGCGACGCCACCGTTACGGACCTGAATACAGGCTCGAACAGGTGGTCAGGTCAATGTCAACCGATGGCCGTCCACGGCGCCGGGGCGCAGCGTAGCGATCCCAAATCGGGTGATCCGTCGAGATTTCCGCGCGACCGCGGCCCGCAGGGCGACGTGATCCGAATCTACAACTTTGTCCGTTACGTACGCGGCGGTAAAGCAGAGTTGGGCACCAGCGGTTGATGGTGGGATTTTTATGTCAAAAAGTGCGGTTTTTTGCTTAAGAAATTTTGGAATTTTGTTTTTTGGGTTGATCTTTCCGTGGATATTGCTATAATCAAAATAGCTTTTTCATTTTTTGCCCCTGCTTTTCTCTTCCTTCTCCCCTCCCTCCGCAAAAAAGCAGGGGTTTTTTAAATTGACTATTGAATATTGAGGCACCCTGCACATTGATAATCTGATATCCCGATTTCCTCAATAGTCAATACTCAGATAAGGCCCAGTCGCTCGGCCTCAGTGTACAGGCCGTAGTGCTTCATCTTCTTGAACAGCGTCGTGCGGTTTATCTGAAGCGCTCTGGCTGTTTCCTGTCTGTTCCAGTGATTCGCTTCGAGGGCTCGACGTATGATTTCCTTTTCGGGACCGGCAAGGGCTGCTTTAAGACTTGTGGGTTTGTAATCGGAGACTTTTTGGGCGGGTCCTTCTCTGATAGCGCCCGGAAGATCATCGGGGCTGACGAACTTGCTCTTGCTAAGCAGCGTTGCCCGCTCGATGACGTTTTCTATCTCACGGATATTGCCGGGCCATGAATACCGCTCAAGGCACTCCATCGCCTCTTCGGTAAAACCGAGCTTTTCTCTGTTGTGCTGAACCGAGTACATTCGCAGGAAATGCTCGGCAAGCAGCCTGACGTCTCCGACTCTTTCACGCAGGGGCGGCAATTCAATCGTCACAACGTTGATGCGGTAATACAAGTCTTCGCGAAACCGGCCTTTTCGGACTTCATCATCGAGATTTCTATTCGAAGCCAGGAGGATCCGCGTGTCTACGACCATAGTCTTGTTACTGCCCACAGGCTCGAACTGCCTATCCTCAAGTACACGGAGAAGCTTGGCCTGCAGGCCGGGCGAGGCATTAGCGATTTCGTCGAGAAAGATTGTCCCGCCGTCGGCGGCAAGGAACTTGCCTTCTTTGCTGGCAACGGCGCCGGTGAAGGCTCCTTTGGCGTGGCCGAACAACTCGCTTTCGAGCAGCGTTTCCGGCAGCGCGCCGCAGCTTACTTCCACGAACGGTTTGTCATGTCTGCCGGATCGATGATGTATAGCACGAGCCAGCATGCTTTTGCCCGTGCCGGAAGGCCCGGTCATCAGTATGGTTATCTTGCTCTCGGCAACCGCCTCCACGAGATCGAATATCTTTGCCATCTTGTAGTTATGACTGATAATATTTTCCAGACGATGCTTTCGATCGAGTTGTAATTTGAGATTTTCGTTCTCGCTCATCAGAGATTGCTGCCGCATGGCCCGGTCCACGGCCAGACGCAATTCGTCATCGATGATGGGCTTGGTCAGATAGTCGTGGGCGCCTTTTTTGATTGCCTTGACCGCACTTTCGATTGTGCCGTAACCGGTGATTACGACGGCCACCGTCTGCGGATAGTCCTTGCCGATGATATCCAGCAATTCGAGGCCGTCTCCGTCGGGCAGGTTGACATCAGTCAGCACCAGCGAGTAATCCCCTTTTTCCATCATGGCCAGCGCACCGTTAAGCGTCTCGACGCCGTCGGCTCGAAAGCCCTCCAAAGAAAGAAACTCGCATAGCGAATCCAATATTATTCTGTCGTCGTCTATAACAAGAATGCTTTTCTCTCTCATGGGGTATTCCCAATCTATGTTTGTGAACTCCCGTCTTGATTTGTAATCGGCAGGCAGACCGTGAAGACACTGCCTCCCTCCGGGGCATTTTCCGCAGTTATGCGCCCGTGGCAGCTCTCAATAATGTCCCTGGAAATTGCCAACCCCAATCCTGTTCCCTCGCCCATAGCTTTAGTTGTAAAAAAAGGCTCGAATATCGCCTCCGGATCGCCCTGCGGAAGGCCCTGACCGGTGTCTCGAAACTCCACGGCTATGGTGTCGTTTTTGGCCCGCCGGGTTGTAATTGTTAACTCTCCGCCGTCGGGCATTGCATCCAGGGCGTTTCCGGCAAGGTTGACGAATATCTGGATTAGATTTCCATTTCGTACGGTGGGCAAATCGGCGGTGTAACTTCGCGATATCCTCACGTTCGAACTAATAGCTCGCCGCTCTATGGCTTTGATTGCGTCCTCGATCAATTGCTCGATCTTGACGTACTCGGCCGGGGCATCGGGCGCGCGAGAGAATTCCAGCAGTTCGCTGAGTACTCGAGCCATGTGCCTCAGCGTTTTCCGGCACTGTGTCAGGTACTCCCTGGGCTTATCGAGGTTCTCCCGCTCGACAATTCTCATCGCAAGATTCATGTATCGCATGATGCCGTCAAGCTGATTGTTCAGCTCATGCGCGACCCTGGATGCATGCATGCCGACTGCCGCCAACCTTTCAACATCGCGATTCTTAGCAGGTGTTCTGTTAGAATCTGGGTTATCCTTTCGTTTTTTCGCCTTTTCCTGCATACTTATATTGACCAACCAATCACACTTGGAAAAGCAATGAGCGTTTACCAAAAGCAACGCCACTGTTCCTTTTTCGGACCGAAAGGTGTGTCTGTTTAGCAGAAACGTTTATTTCTGCCAACAAGTTTGAAGTGCCTGGACTACTTTGACGGCCAGACGCCGGAGAAAACTTCCGTCGCTGGTCCGGTCATGTACACGCAGTTGTCATTTTCGGACCAGTTGAGATCAAGATCGCCGCCGGGCAGATGTGTCGTGCACGTCCGTTCTGCTTTGCCGGCGAGCACCGCCGCGACGGCCGTGGCGCAGGCGCCGGTTCCGCATGCCATCGTTATTCCGCTGCCTCGCTCCCAGGTTTGCATTGTAAGTTCGTTCGGCCCGTCGATCCGGACGAAATGGACATTAATTCGGTTTGGGAAAACAGCGTCATGTTCAATCGCCGGACCGAGCTTTTCCAGGTTAATTGACTGGACATCCTCACAGAAGAAGACAGCGTGCGGATTGCCCATCGAGACACAAGTCATGTTCAGGTTCTGCCCGAGGATTTCTATTGGCTGTTCTACAATCTTGTCGCCGGACAGGTTTACCGGTATTTCACTCGGCGTAAGAATCGGCGAACCCATGTTCACACAGACGCTGGACACATTATCGTTCTCGTCGATCATCAACCCGACAGTTAGAACACCGTTGCCGGTTTCTATCTTCAGTGAAGCGGGGAAATTGTTGCCGCCCGGCACGGCAAATGTGTCTCCGGCCGGCGCCAATTTGTGTTCGTATGTATATTTTGCTACGCACCTTAGTCCGTTGCCGCACATCTCTGCTTCCGAGCCGTCGGCATTGAAGATGCGCATCCGTACGTCGGCCTTCTGCGAAGGTGCAATCAGAATCAGACCGTCACCGCCTATCCCTTTATGCCGGTCGCTGACGACCTTAGCCAGCTCGGCGGGATTATCGACCTTCTCCTCGAAGCAATTGACATAAACGTAGTCATTGCCTATGCCGTGCATCTTTGTGAATTTCATCAACACCTTTCTTACAATTTGTCACTCCCGCGGAAGCGGGAATCCGGAAGCATCACGATTTCAAATTACATACGAGGCTCGTCTGCTTCGCTCGCGATAAGAATTCCCCCGATTTGGTCTTGGCATCTTACTAACCCAATTCCTTTAGTAGTCGAATCGCCGCCTCGGCCATTTTTTCGCCGCCGCCCGGAGCGATCCGTGAATTGACTGTTTCGTAGCTTCCCTCAGCGAATGCCTTTTTCGTGGGGATGTACCCCGGAGCATCTTGACACAGCTCAATCACCAGTGTGTGTTCGAAGGGACTGGCCTTTTTAATGGCGAGTCCGAGGTCTACGAAGACCTCGCCGGGCAGACCGACCACGGCTACATCCCGGCTCAGGCGGAAGACCTGGACCTCGAGCGGTATCGTCCGGCTGTGCCGCATCTCGATCGCAAGTATCTTATACGCCTTGACCTGTTCCAGAAACGACAACTCTCTCGTGCCGACCTTTTTGATATTCTCGCGCGCCCATGCGACCTCTTCGGGACCGTAATGCTGAAGCGGCACTTCCACAACTTCGCTGCGGACGGCCAGTGAAGGTTGTGCGATGCTCAGCGCGCCGGCCCTCGCAGCCACGGTTTCGGCAAGCGTCTTGCCGATATAGTCCGTCTTCAAACGCTCTTTGGTCGTGACGTCGATATGGTTTATGTCGCCGCATGTGCCGGTACCGAAAAACAGCACTATTTCCTTGCCGCATTTCGCCTGCAGGGATTGTTCCAGGTAGTAAGGGTAATCGGCCGCATACTCGGTTCCGCCGACGGTGTCCAAATGCAAGGCAAAGTTTATCAACGCCGCTATGTTATTGCCTGTTTCGGCCCGGCGGAGCAAGACAATCCCAACCTCGGGATCAATCGGGCCCGCGACGCGGACAATGTCGGGATTCATCACGCCGGGGTTGAAGCGAACCGTGCCGTTTTTCATGTGGAAACGCCGGTTGAAGGACAGACCATACTGTTCGGCTGATCCGGCTTCGATTTGCACGGGTTTTACCGCCGCATTGGCTTTTATGATAGCCTCCGTGATCTCATTTGCGAGCCTGGCGGGGTAGTCCACCTTCTCGCAAGGGTCGCTGCCATGTTCGGCCACGGCTTTATCATGCAAGTATTTCCTCAAGGCGCCGAAGTATAGCGGCCCCGTATGCGAGTGCGTTGCCGCCAGAAGGATGTTCTGGGCAGGGATGCCGGTTTCCTGCGAGGCTCGTTTGCGAGCTTGCGATGAAACCTCGACTGATAAGCCGATGATATCACACGACACTATGGCTACGGATTCATCGCCCTGCCGCAGAACAACTGCTTTTGCGCGCAGGGGATTCTGCGTCCCGGTGCTCAGCCGTTCGCGGAAGTAGCCGCTCATTCGATAACCGACCGGCGGTGTGATGTCGGTAACGGCGGCACCTGCCGTTAGCTGAGACGTGCTAACAGAAGCCTCGCCCGACCTTGCTGTTTTCTGGCCCGTCAGCTCTTCCAGAAACTCGCGGGCCTTCTTAGCTTCCGCCCGCGTTTGCTTCAGGTCTCCGGGATCGAGGCATTCCACGACCAACGCCCCTTCGGTGAAGCCTCCCTGCTTCAGACGGGCCAAAACCGCCGGGAAATCGACCATGCCGGTTCCCGGCGTCACCGCGACGTTTTTGGGGTGCTTGTAATCCTTGACGCACATGCCTGCGACGAGTCCATCGACAGTGGCGGCGTCGGTCACAGGATCGAGCTTGGCGTTCGAATAATAATAAATATTTCCGGGATCGTACCAGATGCGAAAGTTCTTGTGCCCGACCATCTCCACTGTCTTTCGGCACTGCGGCCCCGTGGCGTTGAGACCGCCGTGGGGCTTGACGCTTATACCGATGCCTTTGGCTGCGGCATAATCACAACACTCGGCGATGGCTTTGTAGTAGGCGTTATAGAGCTTCTCGTTGCCGATTCCGCCCATGAGTAGATTCGCAGCACCGCATGCAGCACAGTTATCGATCAACTTCCTGAGACCCTCGATGCCGGCTCTGAGAGATTTATTGACCGGGATGCCGCCGCCGTAAACCGATGGAACCTTCAACCCGCGTTTGCGAACTTCTTCGCCCACCTTCTGAGCTTCTTCGAGTGTGGTGGAAACGGAAATCACGAGTCTGCTCTTTGAGTTGGTGGTCATCAGACCGGCATATTTGAAGCCCGCCTCGGCTATCTCATCGAGCGCCACGCGATAGTCGTACTTGGCCCAAGGGCGCGTGTAACATCCTAATTGCCAGCGCTCGCCACTTTGGTCTGCATTGGCCAAACCGGTTGTGTAGCAAGCGGCAACACCCGTCGCTCCGACTTTCAATGTTCGGTCCAAAAAATCCCTGCGAGACATCTCATCGAGAGAACTCATGTTCGTCTTCTCCTAACTGTTTCGAGAAAGAGTTGCTATGCGGGATAGATTTCCCGTTTCGCCGCATCGTAGACCATTCGTTTGCCCGCGTCAAATGCCTGCATCGCCATGATCACGGCTACGCCGTGCTGATAACCGGCATCGATTGGCGCGTTCGGCGTGTTGCGTGTCCGCATGCACTGGAGCCAATCGAGGAAGTGATCGGGCCGCTGCACTTCTTCGACGGGGTTTTTGCCGCGGATCGGGCCCTTCTTTTTAGGGTTAGCCCCTTGGGCCGTCAGAACGGGCTCGTGCCATTTCACCATGTCCAGAACGCCGGCGTCGCCGAAGATCTTGAAGCTGTTGCCGCTGCCATTGCCGAAGTTGGTCGAGTAGCTCACCATGAAGCCTTCCGGGTACGTCCACAACGCCTGAACGTGGTCCGGGCATGTGAAGTTATGCTCGTCCTTCCAGGTGAACGTCCCGCCCAGGCAGACGCAGTTCGTTGGGAACTTCGCGCCCGTGATGTAGTGTACGAGGTCGATGAAGTGGCTGCCCAGGCCCGGGACCGGGCCGTCTGAGAACATCCGGTAGCCGTACCAGCCCGAGTAGAGCACCGGATCGAACTTCTTCACCGGTTTGTCCATCACGAATTCATCCCAGTCCACGTCTTCGGCCTTAACATTCTTGACGTATCTGTACCAATAGGGCTGAGCACTGTTGCGACATTGCTCGATACGCCCGACCTTGCCGAGAACGCCTGTCTTATAGAGCTTGCGGCAGCCGGTGAAAGTCGGGTAGCTTCGCAACTGCGTGCCGATCTGCACGACGGTCTTGGCCTTCTTTACCGCGTCGCAGGCGTCTTTGAGCCTGTCGAGCCGCATCGCCAGCGGCTTCTCGCAGTAGGTGTCCTTGCCGGCCTCGGCCGCCGCCTTGAGATGTGTCGTGTGCGCGTGATCGGGCGAGGCGATCATTACAGCGTCCACGTCTTCGAGCGCCATGACGTCGCGATAAGACGAGAACTTCCGCGCCTCGCGCCCGTACCATTCCTTCGTCTTGGCCGCCGCCGCTTCCTGACGCAGCCGCCACGGATCGCATACGGCGGTAATCTCGAAATTCTGCGTATCCTGGTGCTTGTGCACCCCGGCCATGTGCGCGCCGATCCCACGACCGCCACAGCCGATCTGAGCGATAGATATCCGCTCGTTAGCGCCGATAACACGGGAATAACTCGAGGCCGACAGCGCCAACGTAGCACTGCCGGCCGCAGCGGTCTTCAGAAATCTACGACGTGAATAAGAACCATCCATTGCAAGACTCCTTATAGTAAGCTTAAGATTGCCATTCCAAATCTGAGACCCGGACATTATAACAGTTCCTCCCGCCGCGACATAGCAATTTTGGCTATATTTCCATTCCCTTCGGATAGCCCATGTGTTACTCTATAATTATGAAACCGACAGTCTATATTGAAACATCCGTTGTCAGTTATCTGACTGCGAAGATGAATCGAGATTTGGTTGTTGCCGCTCACCAGCAATTGACGGCCGAGTGGTGGTAGTAAGCTCCGCCACGGCATGGATTACCTGGTTACGTGGAACTGCACCCACGTTGCCGGCGGAAAAGTAAAATGGATTGTGCAGAGAATCAATGTAGAACGGGGCATAGAATCACCGGTTATATGCACGCCCGAAGAATTGATGGCGGTTTGATATGCGTAAGGACCCGATAGTAGAGCAAGTGCGGTCTGTACGCAAAGAGATAGAACGGCAGTATCCCGACGCCGAATCGTTCTACAAACACCTCGAACAGCAGCAGGAGCAATACCAAGCACGGCTCACACGCCGCAAGCCCAGGAAATCACCACGCGATGGCTATCATTGGCGCTACTTTTTTGGCTGGCCCCGATATTCAGATTATAGAATACGCTCATTGAAAAGAGGCTGAATGATTCCATTATTTGAGAATAAGTATTATGACAAGCTTTCGGTCTTTTCAGCCGCTGGATTATTGCGTGAAGCTCGACGGCAAAAATCTATCCAAGCAGGTAATGTGCCGAAGATGTGTCTGCTTGACCCGGACGGAGATATGTTCGGGTATCTGAAAAACACAGGAGCAAGGCGCAATCCATACTGGGCTTGCTATCACACAGAGATGATGGAAATGAAAATAACGGGAGAGACAATTGGTGTAGTGGGTTTTGCGGTAGGCGCACCTTACGCAGTATTGGTGGCTGAACAAATGTTTGCCTTGGGTTGCCAAATTCTGGTGAGTATCACTTCCGCCGGACAAATCACACCTGTGAGCAACCCACCCTATTTTGTGCTGATTGACAAGGCATTACGAGATGAAGGAACCAGCTATCACTATCTTCCTGCACAACCCTATGTGCAAATACCGAAAGATATGTTAGCTTTTCACAAATTTTTGAAAGAGAGCACTGTACATGTAGTTCAGGGCGGATCTTGGACCACTGATGCGCCTTTTCGTGAAACCGAAGAAGCGATTGACTTGGCAAGGTCCGAGGGATTGTTGGCGGTGGAAATGGAAGCCGCAGCACTCTATGCGTTCGCACAGGCAAGGCACAAATCCGTCATCTGTTTTGCACATGTGACCAACCAGATGGCAACTGTAGAGAACGACTTCGAGAAGGGGGATGCGGACGGCAACAAGGCGATGATTGATTTACTCGTACAGGTAGTACGGGCTTGGAGAAATACCCAATGAAAACACGAGAAAGCGGCATGCCGGACAAGAAAATGTGGCAGTCATTCTTTGACCCGGAGGTAATACTGACTGAACTGAAGCTGGATAAGAGCGTTTGTGACGCAGTGGATTTCGGCTGCGGCTACGGCACATTTGTCCTGCCAGCAGCTCGCAGGATAAAGGGTACTCTTTACGGCTTTGATATTGATGAAACGATGATTGAGCAATGCAGTCGCCGCGCACGGCAGGAAGGCGTCGGTAACCTCAGGTTGTATTTGCGCGACTTTGTCAAGAACGGCACCGGACTTGCGCCGGAATCAGTGGATTACGCAATGCTGTTCAATATTCTTCATGCAGAGAAGCCTTTGTTACTGTTGCGCGAAGCATGGCGAATTCTTGTACCTAGTGGCCGTGTGGCGGTCATCCACTGGAACTATGATCCGGGCACTCCGCGCGGGCCGTCCATGGACATTCGTCCGCGACCTGTCGATTGCCAAAAATGGATCGAGCAGACGCGTTTTGAAGTAGAAAACGGCATCATAGATTTGCCTCCGTATCATTATGGTCTTGTTGGCGCGAAAGTAGAACAGAAATGAGCAATTGTACAAGGAAACGGCGGTGCTATGTGTTTACGAAAGAGACAATACGGCATGGTCCGAAGAATTCTGGGCAATCGAGTTATCAGAATTCCTGTTCATTTGACATCGCGCAAAGGCTGCCCCGTCCGGCTTCGCTCAGGGCAGGCTCTGAGCTTGTCGAACGGGGCAGGCTCCTGGCACTGTGATTGAAGATTTGTTGAATTTGGGGGGTTCGGGTGGTTTGTAGCGATTGTATTGGGCAACACGCGGGCGAGAACGTCGCGAGGGCGTCCCGCCCTTGTGTCGCGAGGCCATCCCCTCGATTGCACTCGGGACAGGCTTGGCCTCGTTATTTCAGGAACAAGGGCAAGATGCCCTCGCTACGAACGCCTTACGGCGTCACTACAAACGGAATCTATACTCCCCGTGGCTATGCCAGTTGGTCTTTGTTTTGGGCTATTTTTGTTATGGCGTTGGCTATGTCGTTCATGTCTTTTTTGTTGCCGAGCAGCAGGGTTTGGCTGAGCCATACGGCTTCTTTGCATAGCTGGTCGTTGTCGGGGTAGCGCAGCTCGCGGCGATATTGATCCAGCCTGGATTTCGGGAAGCTTCTTGTGAAGTTCTTCGATTGCAGGGCCACCTCGATCAGCTCGTCATTGTACTGCGGGCCGTATCCGCCGGAGCAGGGGATGCCCTCGGCGCTCAGAGCATGGAGGAATTTCTGCCTGGGTGCGTTGTTGAAGTGCTCCTTCTTGTAGCGGAACGGATACAGGTGGTACGCGCATCTGGTTGTGCCGTCGTACAGCTTGACTGGGATGATGCCCGGAATATCTTTGATCTTCGAGGTCAGGTACTCGGCGTTTTTGTTGCGGCGTTCGGTGTCGGCTTCAAGACGCTTGATCTGCGAGAGTCCCACCGCGGCCTGGTATTCGGTCATCCTGCGGTTGGTCCCTGTTATGGGGTACTTGGTCTTTCCGGTTACACTTCCGAAGGGTCTGCCGCAGTTGTGGAACGACATGACCCTATCCATAAGCTCTTCGTCGTTACCGACCACGGCGCCGCCTTCGCCGATGGGCAGATGCTTGGAGTTCTGGAAGCTAAAGCACCCGAGGTCGCCGATGGTGCCGCACTTCTTGCCTCTCCACTCGGCCAGCCAGGCCTGGCAGGCGTCTTCGATCACGACGAGATTGTGCTTTCTGGCGATTTCCATGATCCTGTCCATGTTTGCAGGAATGCCCAGGATATGTACCGGCAGGATTGCCCTGGTTCGCTCGGTGATTCGCTCTTCGATTTTGTCGGGGTTGATCTGGAAGGTCTCGGGGTCGGTGTCGGCAAAGACCGGCAGGGCGGTCGAGCCTATGACGACGTTGTACGTGGCGATGAATGTGTACGGCGAGACAATGACCTCGTCGCCCACTCCAACG
This sequence comes from uncultured Pirellulales bacterium, assembly GCA_964598225.1. Classification (GTDB taxonomy): domain Bacteria; phylum Planctomycetota; class Phycisphaerae; order Sedimentisphaerales; family Anaerobacaceae; genus SG8-4. The sequence continues at coordinate 20,807 of CAZRBG010000051.1, read as the reverse complement.
TCGAGCGCGTGCAGAGCCGTCAAAAGCGAATTCGTGCCGTTAACGTGACATACACACCGTTTGGCGCCCAGCAATTCCGCATAGGCTTTCTCGAACTTTGTTACCGTCTCGCCTCTGCCGCGGTACCAGTCTCCGCTGCGCAGGATTGCTATGACGTCATCCTCGGCGGACTTGTCCCAGACCGGCCACTTGTGGAACGGCTTGGTTCTGATTGGTTTGCCGCCTTTGATCGCCAATTTGCCACCGGGCTTTCTTCGCATGGCAAAGACCGGAACCGCACCTGACGCCGCGGCAACTGCTGCTCCCGCCGAAGCGGTGGCTAAAAACTCTCGCCTGCTGAAATTCTTCGTATCCATCGTTGGCTCCCTTCATTTCTGTATGAGGTTTATGATGCTGACCCGAATAGATTTCGTGAGACGCATTATAACACATTACTGCAATTTAGTGCAAATACCATTGTCCGGTCGGAGTTCCCGTTGCTCAGATTGTCATATTACCCAAATTGCGTTTCGAATGTCAAAGAAATCTTGCTGTAGCGGGACAGCTTGAACGCGATAAGTTCTTGCACAATTGCCCCTTCGCATGTACCATGAGAATCCGGCTTGTACGGAAAATTATATCTATGTGCAGCAATTTACAGGAGAAGCTATGAGATCGCTGAATCGTCGAGAGTTCATGAAAGGCACCGTTGGCGCCGCGGCGGCGCTGGCGGTTATGCCGCAACGGAAAGTTCGCGGGGCAAACGATAAGATCGTGATAGGCGTAATGGGCCTTGGCGGCAGGGGGACGTACCTGGCCGAGAGCTTTGCTCAGCGGGATGATTGTGAAATCGCCTATCTCTGCGACGCGGATACCAGACGCTATGCCCGGGCGCGGGTGGCCGTCATGGAAGCCCAGAGCAGAAGGCCGAAACTCGTTCAGGATTTCCGAAAGATTCTGGATGATCGCGATGTGGATGTTCTTGTCAACGCCACGCCGGACCATTGGCACGCGCTGGGTAGCATCATGGCCTGCCAGGCGGAAAAGGACGTCTACGTCGAAAAGCCGATGGCTCATAATATCCGCGAGGGCAGAAAGATGATCGAGGCGGCCCGGAAGTATAAGCGGGTCATCCAGGTCGGCATGCAGACTCGAAGCGCGCCTTACACGGAGAAAGCCAGAGAATACGTTCAGTCCGGCAAGTTAGGCGAGGTGTACCTCGTGCGAGTATTCAACATGATGCGGCACCGCAAGCAGGGCGACAGCCCGAACCGTCCGGTGCCGGAGGGGTTCGATTACGACATGTGGTGCGGGCCGGCACCGAAGCTTCCGTACAATCCGAGCCGGCGCTGGCTCAATCAATGGGCGTACAGTTGCGGGCCAATTGCCGGCGACGCGGTTCATCAACTGGACTGCGCCCGCTATATAATGGGAGACACGCCGTATCCTAAGACCGTTTCGCACGCCGGGGGTATAAACTCACTGAAAGACGGCCGGGATACGCCGGACACTCAATTAGCGATGTTCGATTACGGGCCGCTGACTCTTATGTTCGAAGCGGCTTTGTGGACTCCGTACATGAAGAAGACGCCCGGCGACATCCGCGATTCGGACCGCTTCCCGAACTTTCCGTTCAGCAGCACGAAGGTCGAGATTTGCGGAACCGAAGGCTTCATGCGGTATAGCCGGCACGGCGGCGGCTGGCAGGCGTTCAATTCCAACCACGAAATGGTGCATTCCGAGTATGGGCGCCAGGCGGACAAGGAGCACAAGGACAATTTCATCGACTGCATCCGGACGCGGAAGAGAGCGAATGCCGATGTGGAGGTGGGGCATCTGTCCGTTCTGCTCTGTCATCTGGCGAACATATCGTACAGGGTGGGCAACAAGCAGCTTGAGTTTGATCCCAAGACGGAGACCTTTGCCAACAACGAGCAGGCCAACCAGTACCTGGGACGGGAGTATCGCAAGCCCTGGGTCGTGCCTGACGAAGTATGATCGCCGGATTCAGTGGGCCTGAAGGATTGACTATTGATTATCGACTATTGACTATTGACTTATGAAATTACGCAAACTTGTGTTGTCTCAGGTAACAGTCCTTCTGTGCTGTTGCTGCTCCTATGCGAGTTGGTTTGAAACCTCGAATGTAAAGGTAAGCCAGTATCCGACGGAGCTGGCGGGTTCTAAGATAATATTCGAGTATGATATTGAAGATCCCAACGTTTCGCCGGAGACTCCCGTTTACGTCTTCATCCGCTACAGCGCCGATTTCGGCAAGACCTGGCAGTTGATCCCGATGGACTCACTTCGCGGCAACGGCTTCGGCATTGTCGAAAAGCCCGGCCGCAAGCAGGTTATCTGGTGGGGGACGGGAGAGACGACTTTTGAAGATGTACATCAGGTGGATACTCGTATTCGCGGCATTTCGATTGTGAGAGTGCCCGCAGGTAAATTCAAGCGGAAAACTCTTCCGGCTGCCGGTAGGGATGAATCGAAAGAAGTCGGTTCTCGTGCCGAGGGTGTTCCCAGTGGCGAGGGCGTCCCGCCCTCGGAACGCGGACAGGACGTCTGCGAGACGGAACAAGGGCAAGATGCCCTCGCTACGCGCGGACGGGACGTTCGCGACGCGGGCTTGTTCTATATGGCAAAGTACGAGACAACCATTTCCATGTATGTGGATTACCTCAACGAAGTGGGCGGGCAGGGCTTCGGCTTCAATCCGCGCATGAGCAACAACGACCGTTGCGGCATTCTTCGTCATGAGAACAACACTTACAGCGTTAAGCCCGGCAGGGGCGAATACCCCATCAACTACGTCTCTTGGTACGATGCGACGAAATTCCTCCAATGGTGCGGCCTGAGACTGCCGACCGAAGCCGAATGGGAGAAGGCTCTGCGCGGGGGACTTTACCTCGATGGCGACGCAAGCAGGAAGAAGCCTAATCCTATGCCGGAGCGGCGCTATCCCTGGGGAGATGAATCGCCGAGTGCGGGGGGCGTTTTCCGGTGCAATTATGATGGCGCCGACGACGGTTATGAAAATACGGCGCCGGTGGGAACTTTCGCCGAGCACAGCAGCCCCTACGGAATTTGCGACCTGGCCGGCAACGTGGCCGAGTGGACTCTGGACTGGTACACAACGTCACATCATGCGGGTCTGGATGGTTTTAGAGTTGTCCGAGGCGGCTCGTGGATGGCGGTTCCCGCGGCATGCGACGCTATCACACAAGCTACGCAATTGCCGCTCAAGGAGAGCAGTATTATGGGATTTCGCGGTGTAACAGGAGCTGAACAGCTTGTAGTGTGCCCGTAAGGGCGTCAAATGCCTTACGGCGTCACTACGAATGGCACGGAGCGACGTTAGGCTCTGATGCAAAACTCGTTTAGGAGATAATAGCGACTATGTATTTTAAACGTGTATTCTGTGTGCTTTTTGCTAGTATTTCGGCCACTATTTGTCCAGCAGCCTCTCCGGTGAAGGTCTGGGAAGAACCTCTTACTATTCCAACGTATCGGCTCGATCCGCCGGAGCGCAATCCGATGTTTTATACCAACGAGTCCTATCAGGGGGCGAAGAAAAAGATATATCCTTATCCCTTCCAGGACAAGGTGACGAACACCCACGAGAAGAAAACTTACAAGGCGCTACATCTTGAGAACGAATACATCAAGCTTTCGATTCTGCCTGAGATAGGCGGCCGTCTGTTCTCGGCTCTCGACAAAACAAACAATTACGAGATATTCTATCATCAGCACGTCATCAAGCCTGCGCTGATAGGAATGCTCGGCGCCTGGATCTCCGGGGGGATAGAGTGGTGCGTGTTTCATCACCACAGAAACACGACGTTCATGCCTGTGGACTACACTCTCGCCGAGAATCCCGATGGCAGCAAAACCATTTGGTTCGGCGAAACCGAACGCCGCCACCGGATGAGATGGATCATCGGTATAACCCTCTATCCGGACAAATCATACATAGAAGCAACGGTCAAGATGTTCAATCGAACGCCTATGCCGCATTCGATACTCTACTGGGCGAACGTCGCGGTCCACGCAAATGACCACTATCAGGTGGTTTTTCCGCCGAGCGTTCGTGTCGCGACTTTTCACGCCAAGAATGATTTCAGCCATTGGCCGATCTCGAATGAGGTTTATCGCGGCGTCGATTATAAAGGCGTCGACCTGAGCTGGTGGAAGAATCACCCCGAACCTGTCTCGTTCTTTGCATGGAACCTTCAAGAGGATTTCTCGGGCGGCTACGATCACGGTCAAAACGCCGGTGTCGTCCACGTCGGCAATCATCACATCGTCTGCGGGGCAAAACTATGGGAATGGGGTCCGGGTCCGCGAGGCCGGATGTGGGATAAGATTCTCACCGACGCAGATGGTCCTTACGCTGAGCTTATGGTGGGTGCGTTTTCAGACAATCAGCCGGATTATAGCTGGATAAAACCTTATGAGACAAAGACTTTCAAGCAGCACTGGTATCCTGTGCGTAAGATAGGCGGATTCAAGAACGCGAATCTGGAGGCCGCGGTGAATCTCGAACTCGATTCGGACATGGCGACTCTGGGTTTCTGTACAACGTCGCAATATTCGGACGCCAAAGTACATCTGATTGCCGGCGAGAAAGTGATTCTTGAACGGACGATTGATATTGGTCCCGCCAGGCCTTTCAACGTGCGGCAGAAGGTGGCACGCGGCGTCGAAGAGATCGATCTGAAGGCTTCGCTGATCTCGTCGTCCGGAGACACTTTGATTTCATATCAGCCTGTTGAGAGAGAATACGACCCGGACTTGCCGGAAGTGGTCAAAGCGCCGCCAAAGCCGGAAGATATTGAGAGAATCGAGCAACTCTACTTTACAGGACTTCGCCTGGAGCAGATTCACAATCCGCGAGTGGACCCCGACGACTACTTCGAGGAGGTGCTGAAAAGAGATCCGGGCGACTCCCGGACTAACACGTTTCTCGGCATCAAAGATATCAAACGCGGCATGTACGAAAAGGCCGAACAAAAGCTTGGGAAGGCAATCGAGCGAATCTCCGCCGAATACACAAGGCCGGGCGACACGGAAGCGTACTATCAACTCGGACTTGCACTTGAGGCCCAGGACAAATCCGATGAAGCTTACGATGCCTTCTATCGGGCGACATGGGATTACGCCTTTCACGCGGCGGCCTATTATCAGTTGGCCGAGCTTTCGTGCCGGAAGGGAGATTTCAGCTCGGCGCTCGAACAAATCAATCGTTCACTGTCCACGAATGCTCTGAACACAAAAGCACTTAACGTAAAGGCCGCGATATTGAGGAAACTCGGCAGGCCCGGGGAAGCCGGAAAAATTGCGTCGGGTGTTCTTGAACTCGATCCACTTGATTTCTTGGCAATGAACGAAGTGTACTTTGCTCAGGCCGGCTTGGGCAGGCAGGGCAGGGCAAAGAAGGTGTTGTCTGATCTCGAACGAAAAATGGCGGGGCGGGTCGAGTCTTATCTCGAGCTTGCAATCGACTATGCAAATTGCGGTTTGTGGGATGAGGCGATTGAGGTTCTCATGCGTCCTGTGCGAAAGAAGCTGGAATTCGCAGGCAAGTATCCGATGGTGTATTACTATCTCGGCTATTTGCATCAACAGAAGGGCGATGCCGCGAGAGCTTTGCGATTCTTGTCTCAGGCCGCTGAGATGCCGATGGATTACTGTTTTCCGTTCAGGCTGGAGTCCGGCGACGTGCTTGACTATGCTATCGAAGCCAATTCTGAAGACGCTCGTGCCTGCTACTATCTTGGCAATCTCCTTTACGATATTCAGCCAGAGAAGGCGATTCAGTTTTGGGAGAAGTCTCGTGAGAAGGATAACTCGCTTGCCATCGTGCATCGCAATCTCGGGTGGGCCTACTATCGCACGGGAAAGGATATTCCAAAGGCCATCGGCAGCTATGAGAAAGCGGTCGCCTGCGACAAAGAAGACGCTCGTCTTTATTTCGAGTTGGATCGACTTTACGAAGACGGCAATGTGTCGCTCGACAAGCGTCTCGCTCTGCTTGAGAAAAACCATGAGATCGTATCGCAGCGTAACAACAGCTTTCTGCGCGAGATAATGGTTCTGGTCGCAGCAGGCAAATATGACAAAGCCATTGATTATCTCACCAACAACCATTTTCACGTCCGCGAAGGCGGGGGACATATACACGGCGTCTATGTTGATGCTTACCTGCTCAGAGGGTTGCGCGGCGCCCGGAACGGCGAACTGAAAGAAGCTCTTGCTGATTTTCTCAAAGCGTCGGAATACCCTGAGAACCTGTCGGTAGGCAGGCCGAAAAATGACAGACGCGCCCCACAGGTGGCATACCATATCGCCACGGCCTATGCGGCGCTGGGCGATATGGCCAAGGCAGAAGAGTACTACGAAAAGGCAGCCCGCCAGGAGGGAACGGGAAATTGGCCGCAGGCGCGGTTTTACCAGGCTATGTCGCTTGTGCGATTAGGCAAAAGGTCACGGGCAAGCGAAATTTTCGATGAGTTGATAAAGAGAGGAAAGCAACGGCTCTCTGAAGATGAACAAGCCGATTTCTTCGCCAAGTTCGGTGAAGGCCAAACCGCTCAGGCCCGGAAAGCCTCCGCTCACTACACTCTCGGGCTAGGCTATATCGGCGAGGGACAGGATGAATTGGCCCGATCTGAATTTGAGAAGGCCGTTGAGATGAACGTAAGTCACGTCTGGGCCCGGGCCCGTCTGGATGAATTGAACCGGCGATAGGGTGTGATTGACTACTTCAAATATCGGATGTTCTGAGTAAAGCAAGGCAAACGGCTCGGGGCAGGCTGAACGTAACGCAAAATCTTCTTCCAATCCATTATCATTTCTGATAAAAGGGCGGCACTCGGTACGTTTAGCCTGCATGAGTGTGGTTTTATGAAGCTTCTTGTAGAAAAATCTCGATTAAAAGGGGCCGTGAAAATACCGGGCTCTAAATCGCATACTATCCGTGCGGTTGCGATAGCCTCTTTGGCCGAAAGAGAGAGTCTGATACGCGATCCGCTTGATTCGAGCGACACACGGGCGGCTACGAGCTGCTACAGGGCTCTTGGTGCAGAGATCGACACTTCCGATCCCAAATGCTGGAGAGTGTCCGGCACGGGCGGCAAGATCAGAACACCTGAAGAAATCATCGATGTGGGCAATTCAGGCACGACACTCCGAGTTGCGATAGGATCGACTGCCTTAGCGGAAGCGGACCAGAGCATAAGGTTTACCGGCGACGAGCAGATACAAACTCGTCCGATAGGGCCGCTAATGGACTCATTGAACGATCTGGGGGCGAAGTGCGCCAGCCTCAATGCAAACGGCAAGATCCCGGTCGAAATCAAGGGAAAGCTGACAGGGGGCGAGACTACGCTTGCCGCAACCACCAGTCAATACTTGTCCAGTTTGCTGCTGTGTACCCCGCTGGCATCGAAAGATACGGAGATAGACGTTACTCTCCTTAACGAGCCCGGGTACGTGCAAATGACACTCGATTGGCTCGATAAGCAGCAAATTGAATACGATAACGATCGCATGCGGAGATTTTCAATCAAGGGCAATCAAAGGTATCAATCTTTCGATGAGCAAGTTCCCGCAGATTTTTCGAGTGCAACGTTCTTTCTCTGCGGGGCGGCTTTGGCCGGCGATGATGTCACTCTGCTCGGTTTGGATTTTGGCGATAGCCAGCCCGACAAGGCGGTTGTCGATTACCTCAGGAAAATGGGGGCTGAAATCGATGTGACGGACGGCTCGGTCCGAATTAGCGCCGCCGCCTTGCATGGCGCCGAGCTTGACATGAATGCGACTCCGGATGCTCTGCCTTCAATGGCTGTTGCCGCCGCCTTCGCCGAAGGCACGACCAAGCTGTTTAATGTTGCTCAGGCTCGCAGCAAAGAGACCGATAGGATAGCCTGCATGGCTCGCGAATTGAAAAAGATGCACATCGACGTTGAAGAATTGCCGGACGGGCTTATAATACGAGGCGGCAGACCCAAACCAAACGAGTTGCACGGCTGGGCCGATCACCGAATCGTAATGGCCTTATCGCTTGCAGGACTGAAGTCGGACGAGCGCGTAAACATTGATACCGCTGAGGCAATCAGCGTTACGTTTCCCGAATATGTGGAATTAATGAGAAAAATCGGCGCTAAGATGAAAGTGACCGATCAATAGAGTGTCTTATTGGAGAGTAAGCGAAAATGTTAGGTTGTCATATTGGACGCAATTTTCAGGTAACCGTCGCGGGCGGTTCTTATCAGGAAGGCCTGACATCAATTGTACACGGTGTGCCGCCCGGAATGATGCTTACTGAGCAGGAAATCTACGGGGATCTGTTGTTGCGAAAGCCCGGCGCCGACGAGTTAAGCAGTCCGAGAAAAGAGCCGGACCTGCCGATTATCTATTCGGGCGTTAACGCGGCGGACACGGTCGAAGGCGCCGGAAACAAGAACCATACTAACGGCACACCGCTGGTGATTATGATTCCGAATCTGGACCGGCATTTCATTCACATCAAGCAGTACCAGGATACGAATCGCACGCCTCGGCCGGGACATGCATCTTATGCGACGTTTATGAAGTACGGTCCCGACGATGACGCGATCGGGGCCGGTATTTTCAGCGGGCGTTACACTTCGACGATAGTCGGGGCGGGATACGTTGCCAAACAGGTGTTGAAAAAGTGCGGCGTCAAAGTCTTTTCCTACGTCAAAGAAATCGCGGGCGTGAAATGCCCTGAAGTCGATCCGGACAAGGCGTTCGAGTACACGGAAAGCTACAAGCGTATGCGCTGGGACATGGACCCGTTTTATCAGGAGGTCTATGTGAAGGATCGCATAAACATGGAGATGCGCTTTCTGGAGAAGACCAGAATTCTTGCCGAAATCGAGCAGCAGATCGATGAGATCCGCGGCAAGGCTCCGCAGATGTCGGCCGTCGAGATCATGGACAAATACGGTGTCCATGACGTAGTGAATTGTCCCGACGTAGACGCCGCCCAGGGTATGGTAGATGCGTGCAACCGTGTTGCCGCGACGGGCGATTCGGCTGGCGGCACGGTCGAGGTTGTAGTAACCGGTGTGCCGGCGGG
>CAZRBG010000051.1:0-11619 GCA_964598225.1 uncultured Pirellulales bacterium | reverse complement strand
TTCTATAAGCTCGACGGCGAATTAGGCAAAATGCTGGGCATCGGCGCCGTCAAAGGAGTCGAGGTCGGAGCAGGGTTTGCCGTCAAGGACATGACCGGCTACGAGAACAACGACCAGATGCGTGCCGAAGACGGGAAAGTCGTATTCGAATCAAACAACGCCGGCGGCATCACGGGCGGCCTGTCTACGGGGCAACCCATTGTAGTCAGACTGGCGGTTAAGCCCACGCCGACGATCGACAAGCCTCAGAAGACCATCGATAAATATACGCTGGAGAACAAGGAACTGGCCGCAATAACCAGGCGCGATCCCACGATTGTAGCTCGGATATGGCCCGTTGCTGAGAACTACACTGCGATGACTATACTCGATCACCTGATGGCACATTACGGCTACGAGGCGCTGAAGGCGAAATAAAGCAAAATGCCTTTGACGTGACAGTAAGTAGAAAAACGGGATTTAGCTTTGAGGAATTCACAAGGCTAAATCCCGTCTGTATTTACGGCACCGGTTGCTGCCCGGCTCCTTGTCCCTGTCCTATTGGTTCCCGCTGGATAGCTCGCACTGCAGGCGACCACCCGGTCATATTGCCGAATTGATCGCGCGCTCTGACTCGGAAGACAAGACCTTGTCCGCGTCTGCCGAGCGCTACAGTATACGTTTCCGAAGTGATCCAGCCGCTGTTGAAGCCGCTGTTTGTGACGCACTCGAAGAAGTATTCCACGGGCCCGCCGCCGGCATCTACGGCTATCACTGCGGTCATCGTCGCTCCCCAACCAAAGGTAGGATCGTTAGGATCAACCAGTATCTCTCTGGGTCTGCCGTCGAAGCCGTTCGGGTCCACCGTCGGGTCCCATTCCATAGGATTGGGAGTCGGCGGAACCGTGTCCGGTGCGGGAAGCGTCCTCGCGGTAACTTCTTGAGACCATCTCGTCTCATTCGCCCTTGGCGATCTGTCTCTGGCCCTGACTCTGTAGCTGTACTCGGTATCCGGAGTCAAATTGGGATCGGTGTAATTCGGGTCGTCCTGCCAGCCGCTGTTGTGTCCCGGTACGGTGGTGTTCTCGAAGAAGTACTCTACGCCGCTCTCGTCGAATACCGTAGAGGCGGTCATCGTGATTGAAGTCTCCGAAGTTGCAAAGATTGTCTCTATGACGGGCACGGGCGTGGGCGGCGTGCTATCCACGCCGGCGTAGCGCACCGGCGACCATTCGGTCATATTGCCGGCGCCATCTCTGGCCCTTACCCGGTAGCCGTATTGCACTCCCGAAGTCAAACCAGTGTCGGTATAAGTCGGGTTCGTCCGCCAGCCGCTGTCGGTGCAACCACTGTCGCCGTCAATGCACTCGAAGAAGTACTCGACAGTCCAGCCCCAGGCATCCAAAGAGGTTTCCGCTGTCATCCTTATCGCGCCGGCCGATACCACATTAGGTTCGGTTTCCCATTCGCTCGGATTGGGCGTCGGCGGCAGCGTATCCCTTACGAGCCAGCAATCGGCCAAAAAGAGCACGTCTCTGAAATCAACGCTCTCATCGGCTGTGATGTCGGCGCCCCGGCACCATGCATTCGATGGCGAACAGGACTGGTCGAGCCACGACTCGGCAACTCTGGCGAAATCGCGGAAGTCAATAATTCCGTCGAACGCGATATCACTGAGTCTGCAAGGTTGCCGCTTCGCATGGTGATATCCTATATCCACGATTCCCGTATCGCGCACTTCATCGGTGCGGGTTGTATAACCTGTCAGGCCTACTCTGCTTGCGTAATCGCTGCCAGCGTCGACGGCCGGACTGTTACGTCCCTGTCCGGAGGCGGTCTGACTGAGATAGAAGTCATCCTGCCTCCCGGTTGCGAACAGAGGATCGTTACTGATGTTGCCGGCAGCCCAGTTGAGAGTCGAGCCCGGCTCAACCCAGACTCCGCTCCTTCCGTCCTTGACAAGACTGTGAGTGACGGTGAGTGTGGAGGGCTGTTTATCGGAATCGAAGTTGCCGCCCACGGCCATTGCGTTGCCCCTGGGGCCGAAGTTATTCCAGAAGATGCTGTCGGTCACCAGGGCGTTGTTGCCGTGAGAAGTGAACAGTCCGCCGCCGAAACCCGTATTCTCGGGCTGGCCGAGAGTTCCGGGTGTGGCATTGTTTGCGAACGTGCAATTGGCTATGACTGCGTCGGCAAACCAGTTTATCGACAGGCCGCCGCCGTCTCTGCCGGCCAGGTTTTCAGTAATAAGGTTATTGATAAACGATGCTTTGTCAACATCGCGCAGGTATGCACCGCCTCCGGAGAAGTCGGCGGTGTTGCCGGCTACATTGCAGTCGCGGACGTTCAGCCCGCCCAACAGGCAGTAAAGTCCGGCCCCGCTGGCGAGAATATCTCCGGACACATTGTTGGGATCGTTGACGTCCACGGTAGCGTTGTTGCCGATGAACTCAGAGCTGAATACGTCGATCAGGCTCTCGGTGCTGGCTAAGCCGGCGCCTCGCAGCGCCGTGTTTGCCACGAAGTTGCAGTCCATAATCGTGGTTTCCACAGTGTCGAGATACACGCCCCCGCCTGTATCGGCTTCGTTGTCAACGAAATTACAGTCGACGAAGACAATGGTTGCGTCAACCTGGCCTCCGACGCCGCCCCCGAAACCGACATACGGATCCAGACGGTGATTGGGGTCTGCTCCTGCGGACACCTCCGAAGCGATGTTGTCTTCGAATGTACAACCTGTGAAAGTTACCATAGAGTCTGTTGCGCAATACACGCCTGCACCGAAACTCGGCAGCTCGAAGGCGAGAATAGGCTCCAAAGGTCTGTCCGAGCCGGCAATATCGCCCCCTTCGCCGGTCATTCCGCCAAACGTGCGGTTGCCGCGGATTTCACAATCCACGAACGAAACGTTACTTCTGATGTCACAGTACACGCCGCCGCCATAAGCGGTATACCTGCGGTGATCGCCTAAGAAGGACGTCAGATTAGGTCTGTCATATATATCTCTGTAAAACAATGCGAAGTCCCATTGCATAGCCTCCCAGAGGTTGTCCACGAACTCAATGGGAGCGCCTTCGGAAATGGGATCGAAAAAGAACGTGTCAGAACGACTGTAATTGCCTCCGTAATTTGCAGAACCTCCATCGGCATCGCCTCCGCTGCCGCCGTTGCCTCCGTCGCCGCCTCTGGCGGTGTTGTTCTCGATCACGCAGTTGATGAACTGTGGACTGCTGTCGGGGCCGCACCATACAGCGCCTCCGAGCGCCCAGCCTCCCCAGCCGCCTCTACCGGCATTAAACGCGGGATCCGATTCAGCATCGACACCATCGCCGCCATCGCCTGCGTTCAGTTCGTTGTTTCTGATAATGCAGTTTCTGATGATGGGGCTGGCGCCGGGTTCGATTCGTATCGCCGGACCTTCTCCGGGTGTGCCGTCAAAACCGTTGGGATGGCCGTCGTCTCTGTCACCGGGGTCTCCGGGGTCCAGATCTCCGCCGCAGTTCTGTATCGTAATGCCGTCAATAACTGTCTTGGAGGTGACGTTACTTTCAAAGACGATTCCCATGTTGGTTTCGGGATTAGTCCCTATGTAGCCGTCAATTATCGTTGCCGAGACCACGTTGGGATCGCCGGGATTTCTCGATGTTATGGTAACGTCCTCATTAACCGTGAGCATCACAACGTCACCACTGCTGAAGTGTATACCCGGATCGAGTATGATCGTATCGCCCGGATTGACGTTGTTAACCGCCTCCTGGAGATTAGCGAAGTCGTCGGGAACGGTAACTGTTTTGCCGGCGGTTCTCGTGAACTCAAGGGTCACGGTTCTGTCCGAGTCCATTGTTACCGTATTAACCAGAGCGTCGGTGCTGTCGTTGTCGGTGCCGATCCATCGCGGCTCGTAGCCGGTCTCGACGTCGGCGATCAGCTTGACGACTGTGAACTTATCGAACAACCAGCCGTCCGCTGTCCGCGTACCGCCTTTGCCGAAGACCTCTACTGTGCCGCCGTCGCCGATGATCCTGACAGTCAACAGATGTCGATCGCCCGGTATTGTGCTAATCGGATAGTGGTAGCCTATATCGACGATGCCGGTATCGGGGGTGCCGTCCGTTCTCGTTGTCATTTCATCGAGACCGAACTGCGAAGCCGGACCGCTTCCGGCGTCGATCGCCGGGCTGTCGGGGCTGAGGAATGCCGATATTGCAAACTGCGGGTCGGCGTCGATATTGCCTTCGAGCCAGTTCAATATGCGCCCCGGCTCAACGAAGACCGCCTCGGGATCTTGTCCGCCCTGGATAATAGAATGCGAAACCGTCAGAGCCGCCGGTCTGTCCAGGAATATCGGCTCGGCGTCGCTTCCGATAGCAATTTGATCGCCGTGAGTACCGCTGTTATTCCAGAGGATACTATTGGTCAGGAGCGTCTCGCTCTCGTAAGAGCAGGACAGACCTCCGCCTCTGCCCCTTGCGGGGTTGCCCGGATCGTTTACATTGTTATCAACAATCGTGCAGTTGGAGATTGTCGGCGCAGCGAACCAGAACGAGGTTATGCCGCCGCCGTCAGTGACCGCCGAGTTGTTTCTTATCAGGCAGTTGTGAAGCGTTGATGTGCCGGGCTCGCCGCCCAGGAAAACCGCCCCGGCAGAGCCGCCGGAAGAGTTGCTGGTAAAGACAGAATTCTCGATCATCGCGTCCGTCGCCCAGGAGAAGATTGCTCCGCCGCCGCCTCGTGCGGTTTCGGGAATGGGCTCAACCGACGCGAGGAAGAAGAAGGATGACTGTCTCTGCTGCGAAACAAGGTCATCGGGCCGGAACCAGCGCGCTTTGGCCTGGTTACCGGTAAAGCTGCAGTCCGTTATAACGGGCGAGCCTCCAGTCCAGAACATGGCTCCGCCGTGCTCGGCCGTATTGTTGCTTAAGGTCGAGTCGATGATTGATATTGCCGAAGCGTCTCCTTGCCAGCCTAAACCGCCTCCGAATGCGGCCCTGTTGCTGCCGAAGAAACTGTCCTCTATGTTAATAGTGCCGCCGTTGTGCCATTGGAGTTCATTGGGATCCCATACGCCTCCGGCGAATATCGCACCGCCGACGGTCACAGAATCTTCACTGACGACGCTTACGTTGTTTGTGAGCCTGCTGTCAAGAATATCGAGCGCGCAGTCGGACACGCAATAAATTCCGCCGCCGCTATCGCCTGACGCATTGTCGGCGTAGTTGCAGTCATTTACCTCAATCGAACAGAATGGATTGAGGAACTGGGCCCCGCCGCGTCCGGCCGCACCCGTCGTGTTGCTTCTGAAATCGACGCGGTTAAGCACACCCGTGCAATCGCTCTGGTAGTACTCGGCTCCGCCGTCGCCGGTGCCGCCTCCGAAGAAGCCGAAGAACAGAGAGACGGTGCTACGTTCGCGTTCTACGTTCGTTGTATTGTTGCGGAAGACGCAGTCGTTGATCCGGAGGTTACATCCCAGATCATAGTAGGTAGCGCCTCCGAAACCGGTCGTGAAACTATCCATTGGGAAACCGTCAAGACCCGGCACACCCGGCTCGCCGCCTTCTCCGGGCTCGCCCGGCTCACCGCCGGCGCCCGGGGTGACGAAGTTAGGGTCGTTCGCGTCATTCGGGTCCAAGAGGAATTCGTCTCCGCCGTCTCCGCCGTCACCGCCGTTGCCGCCGTTACCGCCTGGAGCGTCCCCTTCGCCATCGCCGCCGTCTCCGCCGTCTCCGCCGTTACCGCCGGAGAACGTATAGAACGGAACAAGTGTTGTGGCTGCGTTGTCGGTTATCAGGATATCCGACATATTAGGCCGGCAATTCTCGCCGAAGTATATAGCGCCCGCCCAGGAATTCAGGCCGTTGACGCCCATGTCACCGCCGGTGCCTCCGTCTCCGCCGTTGCCGCCGGGACCGGGCGCACCGTCTTCGCCGTCTGCGCCCGCGGGATTGCCGTCGCCTCCTTCGGCGCCTTCACCCGCTTCGGCTCCGGCGCCTCCGTTTCCGCCGTTGCCGGCGTTTCCGCCTTGGTTGCCGAGTCCCTGACGGGTGGAGCAGTTTACAATCTTGCAGAACTGCATCGTAGGCGCGCAATTGGGGCCGAAGTATATGGCGCCGCCGAGGGCTTCTCCGCCCTGGCCGCCTTTTCCTCCGTCGCCGCCTCTGCCGCCGTTACCGCCGGGACCGCCGTCGCCGCCGTTTCCGCCGTCGCCGCCGGCGCCCTGTTCTCCGTCATTGAGGCCTTCTCCGCCTTCCTGGCCTTCCTGGCCGTCCTGACCGGGCTGGCCGTCCTGGCCGTCACCGCCGTCCTGTCCCTGACCGCCGAAGCCGCCGTTACCGCCGATTGCCATGCAGTTGATAAACGTACAGTTCAGGATCACGGGCGAGCTGTTGGCGTCGAAGAACATCGCGCCGCCGAAGCCTGCTCCGCCGTCCCCTCCCGGCATGCCTGCAAGACCGTCGAGACCGTCCATGCCCGGTTCTCCGGGCAGACCGTCTGCGCCGTCCTCACCGTCAAATCCGGGTGCGGGCGCATTGGGATCAGGCTGTGGCGGCCTGTTCGGATCTCCCGGTGGAAATTCGTTCGGATCTTCCGGCGCCCAATGATTCGGATCGTTCGGATCCGGAATCTCCGGAGGCGGCAGAGGATCGTTGGGATCGAGTGGATCGAGCGGATCCGGCGGGGGATCCGGAGCCGGCAGGGTTTCAGTATTGTTCTCGCCGTCGTCACCTCTGGCGACCACATCTTTGAAGACCAAGTGCGCCAGCGTCGGACTGCTGCCGTTAAGACAGCTTATTGCTCCGCCGAGCGCCGGGTCTCCGGGAGTTCCAACGCCGTCGGGTATTAAGAAAGGCCAAAACTCATTGCCGGGATCGCCCTGTCCAACAATTGTGAATCCATCAACGACAGACTCATTACCTTCGCCGCTCTGGAAGATGAAAGCGGGGAAACCGGGCGATGTACGGATTACCGTGGCAGCCACGGAGCAGGGATCGTCCGGACGCGCGCTGGCGATAGTAATCGCTTTGCCCTGGAAGTCATAGCCCCCGGAGTACTCGCCCGGCGATACGACTATCGTGTCGCCGTGCCTGTGAGCACCCTCGATCGCAGCGTCGATGCTTGCGAATTGGCCGGGCACGAGCAGGGTTTTCGGTTGACGGAACCGGATGGTAACGTCTTTATCGGAATCCATCGTGACCGTATTCGTGCTGGCAAATGACGTATCGTCGTCAGTCCCGCTCCAGCGATCCACAATGTAATTGCGGTCGGCAATCGCTATGACCGTTACCGCCGTGCCGTCGGGATACAGTTCACCTCTCTTGAGGTATGGCTTTACCGTTCCGTGGCCGCCGATGACTTCCGTGCGCAACCTGTAAAGCGGCACTTCTTCGAACTCAACGGTAACCTCGGCATCGGCAAGCATTGTAATATAGTTAATATTGCTCGTGGATGAATCGTCATCCGTGCCGGTCCATGCTTTGACTCTGTAGCCCTCTTTCGGTTGTGCTATGAGTTTGACGATCTCGAACTTCCGGAACGTGCCGCTCTCGGGCTCCACCGTGCCGTTGGCAAGATTCGGATCGATCGGCTCATTAGCATCGACAATCGTAATATCCAAGTTAACAGGCGGTGCCGGTATTGCCGGATAGTGCGCGCCCATGTCCAGAGTGTCGCTGTCGGGCACGCCGTCGGTGCGCGTCGTATAAGTACTTATCCCGAGATCGGGATTGGCATCGGCGTTACCGACATCGATGCATGAACTGTCGATTAGCTGGCCGGCTGCGATTTGACTTAGATAATAGTCGCCGAAGGGACCCGTTGTAAATGTCGGCTCGATGTGAATGTTGCCTTCACCCGGATCGTTATCTTCGACACAGGAATACGTTGCCGATGTATTGAGCAGATCGTCCCCGTTACCCCAGATGATGCAGTTCGCTACTGCGGGGAAGGAATCATTCTTTGACGAGATACCGCCATTCTTGGGCGCATTCGGATCGTCGACGATGATCGTGCTGTTGGCGATTACCGGCGATGAATTATCCAAGTCGATTCCGCCGCCGCCAAAGGCCGCTCCATTATTTGCAATCACACAATTATAGATGGTCGGGTTTGATTCGAAGCAGGCGATTCCACCGCCGACGTTTGTTGTGGTATTATTACTGATAAGGCAGTTAGCGATCACCGGAGAGGCCTGCTCGCAGTTTATTCCGGCTCCGATGCCGGCGCTTCCGAGCGTCTGGTTGCCGGTGATCGTACAATTTCTGATAGTCGGCGAGGCTTTGTAACAATCGATTCCGGCGCCGTAGAAGTCGGCAAAGTTATTGGTAATAATGCAGTCTTCGATTGTCGGAGAGGACTCGAAGCAGCTTATGCCGGCGCCGTAGTCGCCGCTTCCCCAACTGATGTTCATGCCGCGGATAACAGTATCCGGGCCTTCACCGCTTGCAAAGGTCACCACCGAGCCGGGATCGAGCAGACCGAGCAGTAATGTGTTATGAGGGCTGAGTGTTTCATCGTTTGGATCGGTTATATCGCCGCTTCGCAGGGTTATTGCTTTGCCCTTGAAGTCGATGGCTTCGATAAACAGTGAATTTGCCTCGGCAATCAGAACGTCGCCTTCGTTGGCGTCGTCGATCGCGTCCTGGATTGTTTCGTAAAGATTCGCAGGATCCGCGGGATCGTGTTTGGAGTTGAGAACTTTGCCCGCTTTTCCCTTCGGAATCAGCGTCAGGGCGCTGTACATATTGATGCGGCCGTTTGAAACGCAGCACCGCGGATCGACATTTATGGGATCGACCGATTTGAGGAGCACGCCCTTTACGAGGCTGTTCGGCAGAGTGGGGAATTCCGTCCAAATCAAGGCGCAAGCTGCGGCAGCATACGGAGCGGACTGTGACGTGCCGCTCAAAGTTGCGTAGTTGGTCGATACACCGAAAACGGTCATTGGGAAAGTCTCGGTCCTCGGTGTGGTGCTCAGGATTTGCTCTCCCGGCTCGGCTATGTCAACCGAAATTGCTCCGAAATTCGAGAAAGGAGCGGGTTCGTCGTTATGATCCGTGGACATAACGGAGATAATGTTGTCGAGATCGTAACTGGCCGGATAAACCGGGTTTATATCGTTGTTATTGCCGAAATCGTTTCCCGCCGCTGCTACAAACAGCGCCCCGGCGTCACCGGCTTCCTCGATGGCGTCGTAAAGTGCCTGCGAGAAGTTCTCGCCGCCCCAGGAAGCGTTGATGATTTTAGCACCGTTGTCAATGGCGTAATTGATAGCTTCAACGGCGTCGCTGGCGAAGATGTCCGGGTCAATGGCGAAATCGTCGGCGATAACTTTAAGGGCCATCAATTTAACATTCCAGCAGAGACCCGCGATACCAATTTCGTTATCACCGACCGCGCCGGCTATTCCGGCTACGTTGGTGCCGTGAAACCAGTTGTCGTTGGGATCGCTGTCACCATCGCCAAGCTGCCTCGAGCTGGCGCCTGCGAAATCGTAGCCGTAGATGTCATCCACGTACCCGTTGCCGTCATCATCCACATCGGGCGTGCCGTTCAGCTCGGCTTGGTTAACCCACATGTTGTCTTTAAGGTCGGGATGTTCGTAGTCGATGCCCGTATCGGTCACGGCGATTATGATTTCCGGGTCGCCGGTAGTGATATCCCATGCTTCATTTGCGTCGATGTCGGCGTCCGGAGTGCCGCCGGTCTGGCCCGTGTTGTCCAGCGCCCACTGCTCGGGATAGTTCGGATCGTTGGGAACAAGGAACAGCTTGTACTTGTAGTTAGGCTCGGCGTAGACAACATCGGCCGAGCCGTTGAATTGAGTCACAGCACTGAAAACGCTTGTGCCCTGCGGCAACCTCACGACCGACAGGCCGGGCTTGACGTTGTCGTAGACCTTCTTCACCTCTGCTCCGGGGATGATAGAAGACGACATCATGCTCCTGACCGTCTGGGTGGACCACGGTCCGGTCGCCGTTTGCGCCGCCGCGTCCGGATCGGCGAAACGCACAATCAACTCGTTTTGTTTATAGACATCCGACGCCTCCAGCAGTGGGTCGGAGAGTCCGTACAACGGCATGCTGGCCGCTCCCGCAAGACCGGAAACAAAGACCAATGCCAATAAGCTAATCAGAATTTGCCGTTTCATACTCCCTTTTCTCAAATACAACTTGTCAATTTCCGATATCGTTGGCGCTCGGTGTTGGCCCAACGTGATTGCACATTACCGGTTTTGTTTTGCAAGAATGCGGAGTTATCGCACGCAAGAGACTCCATTGCAACTGCCGGGAATCTATAATTCACCCTCCATTGCGGCGATCGCCTCGGCCTCACGCTCTTCCTGCAGGATAATGACCGGTTTGACCAATATCAGCAATATCCTGCTGTCTTTAATCGTACTGCGGTTTCTGAACAGCCTGCCAACAATCGGCAGCTTACTCAATATCGGGACACCGGCCTCCGTTTCAACCTGCTCGGTTACTCTCTGGCCGCCCAATAATAGAGTCCCCTGATCGGGCACGCTGACGCGCGTCATCATCGAAGAATTTTCCTGGTCGGGAAGCGTGACGTCGTATGACACGACCTGTCCGCCCTGGGCCCCGCCGACAATAGGCGTCTCGATAGTAGTGGTTCTAAGCCCAAGGAATTCATTTCGTGTAGTGATTATGTTCAACAATACGTTTTTCTTGTCGTGAGTGATGATAGGGGTAATGCTCAGCACGTTTGAAGGAGAGATTGGTAGGTACTGCGGGACATTCCCCTGACCCGTATTGGTTGCCGTACCGCCGACGCCGCTCACTTGTGTGACCCCCGGTGTCTGAATCGGAGGAAGCGCAAATATCATCTGCTGGCTGATGCTGAAGCTGGCGGATTCTCCGCTCAGAACGCTGGCCACAGGAGCGTTCAACGACTTGGCATCTCTGTGAGCCTGGGTTGCGCGCAGAAGGAACGAAACCTGCAAGTCGTCGAGTATCGAACCGTAACCGCCACTAACGGAAGCGGCCGCGCCGAGGCCGCCCAGACTGAGTGGGACCGAGGTCGGCTCCGGATCTGTGAAATTAGCGGACTCCTGTTCGACGGTTACCTGGCCCCAGTGGGTTCCGGCGTTAACCGTGAAATCCACATCGAGCCCTATGTCTTCGAGGAAGCTCTCGCTTACGACCAGGAATCTGGCTTCGATAGAGACTTGATGTCCCAGTGCCTTACGGAGCTCTTCGAGCAGTTTCTCTACTTCCTCATGAACTTCATGTGTGTTGTAGACAGCGAGCTTCTTGGGTTGTTGCAAAGGATAGGGAGTTACAGTACCTTCACCGGTGTCGCTGAGATCGTACCAGCTTTCCGGTTCTATGCTCTCCTGTATGAGCTGTTCGAGGCTCTGGGCCTGTATTATGCCGCCACCGCCCATCATTCCACCGTAGCCTCCCGTCGTGCCGCCGTAGCCTCCCGTCGTGCCGCCGTATCCGCCGAGTCCACCCGTCGTGCCGCCGTAGCCTCCCGTCGTGCCGCCGTAGCCTCCCGTCGTGCCGCCGTAACCTCCCGTCGTGCCGCCGAATCCGCCGAGTCCACCCGTCATGCCGCCGATTCCGCCCATGGTTCCGCCCGTCATGCCGCCGATTCCACCCATGGTTCCGCCCGTCATGC
>CAZRBG010000050.1:0-43604 GCA_964598225.1 uncultured Pirellulales bacterium | reverse complement strand
TTCCGACGGAACTATCCCCATGAAATCGGGAAGTTATTTCGTGCACGATCCTTATTAGTGATGGATGCGCCCGGTATTGTAAGGAGAAGTGATGAAAATGACCTTAGAAAGCATCACAAACGAACTCAGTAAATGCCTCTCAAGACTGTTTCATTGTGATTCGGGGTGGCCTTTGCTGGCGATATTCGTTGTGTCGCTTGTGTTGCTGATATTGGCCGCAAGGGCGCAGGCAAGAAGCCGGGATTGACCCGAAAAGGACGAGGGTGAAAAATGAAAGAGCAGGAAGTTCAGGCCGTTAAACGGCAATTGCTGCAACTGAACGCGGAGTTGAGAAGATTCAAGAGAGAGCTTCTGGTCGCAAGGGTCGAAGAAATAGAACAGACACTACGGGAGCCCGCGGTCCGGTCGCATTCACTAAAATTCAACGCCGTTGGGTATCAGGACGATCCGTAGAAGACGTAATTGTCGTAAGTTCGTTTGTCGGCGCGTTTCTGTTGATGTTTTTGAAGCTGGCCGTGGTATTCACAATGGAAGAACCGACTGTCGAACGCTGGCGGTGGCATTTGGTCGCCTTTACCTTCCAAAGCCGCTGTAAGGTGAAGCAGCGCAAGCGGGATTTCATCACCTGTCCTTGCATATTCTCGACCCGGCCTTGGGAACAGTCCCGTGTCGGTTTGCAGCCTCAATAGATTGTCGCCGATTTGACGGGCCGCTGTTAGCATCGAACTGTTTCCGGTGGCACGATGCAACTCAAGCAGGGCGTAGATTACTCTCCAGTCTGTGCTACCGATTTTGGATTTCAAATCCTGATCTCCACCCTCCAGCGTTCCGACGTCGCCGATTCCCATGCCTTTGGTTAAGTTGCGGATAATCGTCCGCAAGCCCCTGTCTTTGGAAATGCGATAGGCCATCGCATAACTCCATAGCAGGTTTCCATCAGGGCTTCGCGGTGCGAAGGACCCGGGGACATAGTATCCCGTCTTAGCTCGGCGCCATTTCAAAGGCGTGCCGTCGATCATAAGGGCTACGAACTCCCCCGTATCCGGATCGTAACTTTTCTCGGCGTATATTTTTAAATCCTCGACAGCCCACTCGATGAATTTCCGTCCGGTTTCTGCGTATTTACCTCCGGCTTCGAGTAGTGTCTCTGCGGCCTGCAACTGCGCCAGCGGCATATGATGGTAACGCGACGTCCGGTGATATGAAGCGACAATCTTAGCTTCGTTAATCGAAGAGTGAACGTGTCCGAGTGCATCCTGTGCCCGGTCGTGTTTGCGATAGCTCAGTTGTCCGCCGCAGAGTCCCGTCTCAGGATGCTTTGCCTGTTGCCAGCGATAAGCCAGCCGTCGCGTCCACTTGAGCGCATCGCTGTTGTTGTCCAGAACTGCGAGCATAGTTCCGCTGTGCATCAGAGGGGGCGTGACGTTGGCGAAAGACAGATTTGATCCTTTCGCCGGGAAGGGGACCTCTATGTCTTCCGCGAAGTCGTGATTCCACTTAGGCTCGGCGGGTCTTTCGGTGTGCGCATGTCTATTATAATCCAGCCTGCTCCAATCCAGGATATGTGTCGCCCAGATGGCGCCCATCAGTTTGCGAGTGGAATCGGGATCGACCTGCCACATGAAACTGTAATACGGCCGATGCCCCTTGACCTCATGTATGCCGGAATACTGACCGACCGCCCGTTCTTTCTCCAGGTCCCAGGCCAGGTGGCCCCCCCAGTATAATAGACCATTGGGTGACTGTAGATTCTTCAGCGCGTAAGAGGTGGCGTCCTTTGCAGCTTTGCGATATCGCGGATCGCCGGTCACGGCGCTCAGACCGTCGAGCATGCGAATCAAAGGCTGCTGGCTGGCGAAGTTTGACAGCACCCAGGACTGCCCGTCCTTTTTCCATATCACAGGCTTCAAACTCTCCGCATGAAGGCCGTCGACGAACAGCGGCGTGTGCCTATTCCCATATTGGTCGCGACCTTTGTCGATCACAACGTCTGCGAAGTCTCGGACCGCTTTGAGGTATCTCTTACTTCCAGTTTCATCACCGCGGCACGGGATTGCCATTATTAGGCTTGTGCCGAGCAGAGATATAAAAGCGAGTCTTCTGAGTGTATTCAGCGTACAAAGTCTTGGTCTCATTTTAATCACCTTGTTATCAATCGCGATTAATCCAGGTTTTGCTATAAGCCGGCGACTTGTCAAAGATGCGCATATCGTATACAATCTCAGCCGGTCAGGTCAAGCTATGAAACAGAAACAGGCCTAATAATAAGCAGTATTCTTTGGAAAGAAAGGACATCCATGAAACGGACGCAAAGCAAACAAATCAGCCGGCGCCGATTCCTACGAAAGGCCGCTCTGGCGGGCGGGCTTGTAGCAGCGCCTGAAATTGTCAGTTCGACGGCGCTTGGTGCACAGGGCAAACCTGCGGCCAGCGAACGCATCGTGATGGGAACCATAGGATTCGGCGGACGCGGAAGCCACGTAATGCCCGCGTTCATGCGCGAGGACGACGTGCAGATGGTAGCAGTGTGCGACGTCAAAGGCAATAGGCGCAAAATCGCCCGGGATACCGTCAATCGACATTACGGCAACAAAGATTGCGATGCTTATATCGACCTGAGGGAGCTGCTGGCAAGAGAAGATATCGAGGCCGTTCTGATCGCGACGGGTGACTACTGGCATTCCGCGGCGGCGTGTCTGACCGCTCGCGCGGGCAAGGACATGTACTGCGAAAAGCCGATGAGCGTGACGATCACCGAAGGCAGGGCGGTGGCCGATACGATGAAACGTTATCGCAGGATTTTTCAGTGCGGCACGCAGCGTCGCAACGTCAGCCAGTTCATGTTCGCGACCAGCCTCGTTCACAAAGGACTTCTCGGCGAATTGAAGACGGTTCATGCCGAGAAAGCGCCGAACTGGCACGAGACGTACGATACCATCCTGCCCGCCGAACCGGAACCGCCGCGGGAGGTTCTCGACTGGGACCTCTGGCTCGGCCCGGCATCTTGGAGACCTTACAATTCCAGGTATCCCTCGCGAAGATTCTGGGGCGGCCATCTGGATTTCGCCGGCGGCTCGTACACCGAGTGGGGCAGTCATACGGTCGATCTCTGTCAGTGGGCGGCAAAGAAAGACGGCACTTCTCCGGTCGTTTATAATAAGATTGGCGAGGACGTGGAGGCATATTACGAGGACGGACTGAAGCTCATCCTGCGTGGCAACATAGGTCGCGGTTCCTGCGGCGTACGCTTCGAGGGAACCGAGGGCTGGGTGGAAGTGGACGATTCGGGCCACCTCGAAGTCCATCCGAAATCGCTCAGGTCCAAACGCAAGCTCGGCAAAGGTTATCCCGTGGATGACCACGTGCGAGATTTTCTCAACAGCTTCAAGTCGCGAAGACAGCCCGCGGCTCCGGCAGAGGGGGCGCATCGTTCGATAACCGCATGCCATGCCGCGAATATCTGCCGCCGGCTGAACAGGACAGTAAAGTGGGACCCGGTAAAAGAAGAGTTCATCGGAGACGAGCAGGCAAATCGTCTTGCGTCGAGGGCATACCGTCAACCCTGGAGGCTGTGAGGAATTTTGAACGATAAAGAACCCCAATGGGCTGTACATGACAAGGAGAACAAAATGAAACGTTACCGGCTGATTACTGGTTTATTGATATTATGCTGCATGTTCGCGGCAAATCCAATCCTGGCGGATACTGACACGGTCGACACCGAGGTGGTCGCCGCGACTGAGGCAGGCCCGGAAGCTGTAAAGAATCTGGAGCTAAAGGCGATCAAAACGATCAAGAGCGATGCGCCACGTATGGAGAAGGATCACGCCTGCCGAGTGCTGCGGGTCATCGGGACGGTCGAGTCGGTCGAGGCGCTCGGCGAGTTGCTCACGGATGCGCAAAACTCGCATATCGCCCGCTATGCGCTGGAGTCTATGAAATTTCCCGAGGCCGACAAAGCCCTGAGAGACGCTCTCAGCAGGACCAGTGGCCAGGTGAAGGTCGGGATCATCCATTCGCTTGCTATACGGGCTAAAGACCGGAACGTAAGTGCCTTATTGCCGCTGCTCGAAGACAGAGACAAAGAGGTTGCCGGCGCCGCGGCCTGGGCTCTGGGACGCACCGCTTCACAGCAGGCGGTAAGAGCCCTGTCCGAAAGTTACGAAGATGCTTCTGCGGAATTGAAGGCCGCAGTTGCCGATGGATTGCTTTGTGCCGCAGACCGTCTTATGGCCTGGGACAGACTCGACGAAGCGCTTGCGATCTACAAACAGCTCAATAGTCCGGGCGCTCCCGAGCACGTTCGCATGGGGGCATTCGCAGGGACTATCGAGGCCCAGCCGGATAAGGCCGCAGACTTGCTGATGGAAGCGGTTAAGAGTGACGACTGGAAGGTTCGAGGCATGGCCATCGACATGATCGTCGCGCTGAAAGGCGAGGGCGTCACCGAGCGTTTCGCAGCCGGTCTCAATACACTCGACGCCGAGACGCAGGTGTTGATGCTCGATGCACTGGTCGCCCGGGGTGAAGAAGAAGCCCTGAGGCCCGTCATTACCGATGCCGTCTCCAGCCGCAATCCGGAATTGCGCGCATTGGCGATTAAATCCCTGGGCGACATCGGCGACGCCGATTCGGTGAAGGTTCTGGTAGATGTACTCGATGACGGCGACGAACAAGACAGCTCTCTTTCGGCTTCGAGTCTGAGGCGGCTGCCCGGCAAAGACATCAACGGACAAATCATCAAATCGATGAAGGAAAGCGACAGCGAAACAAAGGCTCAACTGATCGAAATACTGCACGATCGCGAAGCTTCAGAAGCGGTTGATGAGTTGCTCGTAGCCGCTTCGGATAACAACGCCGACGTTCGCGAAGCCGCATTCGAGGCGCTCTCGGACCTGGCGGGCGCTGAGGATCAGAAGGCCGTGATTGATCTGCTCGTAAACCTCAAAGGTAACACGGCCAGAGCCGAAGCCGAGCGTGCCGTCATCGCAGTTTCCCGCAAGCTCGATGAAGAGACCGCTACCGAGCCAATACTTGCGGCAATGGATTCATCGGTAGCCGCAAAGTGCTCTTTGCTTCGCGTTCTTGGCGGCATCGGCGGCGAGCAGGCGTTCGAGGTCGTGAGCGGAAACCTCGACGCCGGCAACGCTGAGGTGCGCGACACTGCAGTGAGGACCCTTGCCGATTGGCCGGATGCTACCGCCGCCCGCACGCTGCTGAAGATATTCAAGACCACGTCGAACCGGACCCATCGGGTAGTGGCCCTTCGGGGCTGCGTGCGCCAACTAAGCACCGGTTCCGTTGCGTCCGGCGAAATGCTGGATATATGCTCCGAACTGCTGAAAGCCGCCGAACAGGCTGACGAGAAGAAGCAAGTCCTGTCCTGCCTGGCAAAGTCGGACGATCCGGCAGCGATAGAATTAGTAGAGCCGCTGCTCTCTGACGGCAGCGTGCGAGCCGAGGCCGAGCTTGCCATGCTCGGTGTTATTCGCAACGTGATGGGATCGGCCCCGGAACAGGCCAAAGCAGCGGCGGTGTCTCTACGCGAAAAGTCGCAGAGCCAATCCATCAAAAAGCAGGCAAACGCCGTAGTCAATCTCATCGACAAGTTCCGGGACTACGTCATGGCGTGGCAGGTCTGCGGCCCCTATTCGAGACCTTTCGAGGATACTTTCGATGCGGCATTCGGCCCGGAAGAGGGTGGAGTGGAGCCGGTGAACTGGAAGCCGCTGCCGATCAGCGAGACCGGCAACAGACCCTGGATGTTCGACCTGGGAGCGGCCCTCGGCGGCCGGCACAAGGCAGGCTATGTCCGAACCTGGGTGCATTCTGACACACAACAGCCGGCAAGGATCGAGTACGGCACAGACGACGGCAACAAACTATGGCTCAACGGCAAGCTCGTCCACGCCGACAGAGCCGGCGGCGCCGCCGTACCCGGCGAGCACAAGGTCCCCGTAACTCTGCAGAAAGGCTGGAACAAATTGATGCTCAAGGTCACGCAGGACACCAGCGCGTGGCAGTTCTGCCTTGCCGTTCGCGGTCCAAACGGCGGCAAGCTCGAAGGCCTGGAAGTCCAGGCAAAAAAACCGCCGAAATAGTCCTACCGTTCGATACAAGCCTCATCCTGATAAAAAACAATCAGGATGAGGCTGCTACTCGTTGCTACTTTCAAGGCGATATATCGGTGTAGTCCGCCGGGATGTTGGGCTCGAACATTTTCTCGTCCAGCTCTACGTCCCACTGGAACTGATCCGCGACGGCCCCAATCCGTATCTTGCCATTGTTTCTGACAATTTCGATCTCGACCTGGACGGGGTAGCCCGTTTCCACGCTGACCCATATTCGAGCCATGACACTGTCGGTCGTATAACCAGGCTCAGAGTCGTCGAATGTCGGGTCAGTAGTTTCAATACCTTCACAGATTACGCCCTCGACAGTCTTGCGGCCTATTTCCCGGTGCTCGCAAGACAGGAACATCTGCACGATCCTTTTCGGGTCTGTCAGGAAGTCCCTCTGTCCCATGTTTTCGAAGGTCATGTTGACGTATGACTTGTGACTGGGGTCAACCAGGATCACGGTCTTTGTGTTGAAGTCGCTATAGATAGTCTGTGTGATCTGGTCTCCCTTGTATGAGTCAGCCCGTCGTGAGTGTGTGCTGGACAAGTAGTTCATAGTATAGTCGGGACCGGCGCTCTGCGAACCCGTCGCGGTGTTCCTGACGCGGAAGATGACACCCCGGCTTGCCTGGACATTCTGAGCCACATCGGCCCAGACCACGCCGGACGTGCCATCGGTGCGGACGAATTCAAACAATCCCAGAACGGCCACGGCGATGACTGCCGCCGCAGCGGCTAATTTTGTAATTGGACTTTTCATAATAGTTCTCTCTATATTCGGTACGGCTGACGCCGTCCGTGTTTTCCTGGTTTTTTGCTGCGCTTCAAGTAATTCAACAAGTACTGCTTGATCCTTTTGAGAACCGGTATCTATACCCAGATCCAGATTCCTCACAACTTTTTCTATATTCTCTGTCGATCTCACTTTTCCACCTCACCATTTAAGATTGACCGCAGCTTGTTAATTCCATACCGATATCGGCCCTTTACCGTGTTGACCGAAATGCCCTGTAATTCGGCTATTTCTCTGAACTTCATGCCGCCTCGAAGGTGCAGGATCACGACCTCTCGCTGCTCGTATGGAAGTCGCGACATTGTATCGCTCCATTTTCTCAGTTCTTCGCTGTAGATGAGCCACTGATCCGGGCGTTTTCCATCCGACACAAACGGTTCTGCCTGATCCAGCCTTGTGGCTTTTCGATGCTGATTCGCGCGGTTTCTGTTTCGGGCGCGATTGGCGACGCAGGTCAGCAAATAGCTTTTGAGATTGCCGTTGAGCTTGAACGTCTCAGCCGATTTGACGAACGATACAAAGACATCGTGCACTATATCCTCAGCATCGCTCACGTTGTTAAGGAGCATAGTTGCCAGCCTGAGTAGATCCTTTTTGTACTTCTCATAGATCCGCCGCAGCGCATCACTACTGCCGCATTTGAACTTCCATATCAACAATTTATCTTCGATCATGAGCGATTGACTTTCCCAAGCTTAGGACAAACAACGCTTATAACACAGTTGAGTCTCCCCTTTGGGTATAAAAATCTGTGCATTTTCTCGGAGAATGGGCGGTCCTTTCGGTTCGAGTGACTGAGTTTGACTCAAAACGCTTCAAAAAGAGTTGCAGTCTTGAAAAGTTTTGTTATAGTTGGCCTATTGATACAGGGCACAGAAGGGGATGCCCGTTTTAGAAATTGTGTTTTTTGACACGGGAAGAGAAGTTTCAAGGAGATGGTTATGGCAAGTGTAGACAACTTGAAGGAGGCTTTTGCGGGAGAAAGCCAGGCAAATCGTCGTTATCTGGCGTTTGCGAAGATGGCCGATGCCGAAGGTAAACCGGGGATCGCGAGGCTGTTTCGTGCCGCCGCGGCGGCAGAAACCGTGCACGCACACGCCCACCTTCGTGTACTGGGCGAGGTAAGATCGACAGCGGAGAACCTCAAGGCGGCGGTCGAAGGCGAGAGTTACGAGTTCAAGGAAATGTATCCGGATTTTGCCAAGGAGGCCAAGGCCGAGGGTAACAAGGCGGCGCTGACGTCGTTTCAGAATGCGATGGCAGTCGAAAGGGTGCACGCCAGGCTCTACGATGATGCCGCCCAGATACTGGCGAAAGGCGAAGATATGCCGGATGAAGTAATACACGTTTGCGGTGTTTGCGGCAATACGGTGGTCGGAGATGCGCCGGACGTCTGCCCGGTTTGCGGCTCGAGCAAGGACAAGTTCATGCCGGTTGAGTGATGCAGAGAAGATAGGAAGATAAGAAGATGGGAAGAGAGGATGAATATCGAATATCGAAGTTCTGAGTCGGACATTGGACATTCGATATTCATCATTCTGTTTCATCATATCTTCTTATCTTCTTAACTTCCTTTAGTATTTATGAAGAAGGTCCTCAGAAAACAAGCTATTAACAGACGCGTTGTCTTGGCGCTGATACCCTGTTTGGCGGCCAGCATCTATTTCTTCGGGTGGCGCAGTCTGTTTATCACCTTGTGGGCGGCGTTTATCGGCTTCATCGTTGAATATATCTTCTGCCGAAAGCGGGGCGAGCCGGTTAGCGAAGCGGTGTTCGTAACTACCACGATTTTCGCTATGATTATGCCGCCTACCGTTCCGCTGCACGTCGTTGCGATCGGAGTCGCTTTTGCCTTGATGTTCGGCAAGGAAGTCTTCGGCGGATTCGCACGCAATATCTTCAACCCGGCCATGGTGGGAAGATGCTTCGTCTACGTTTGCTTTCCTATCGCCCTGACATCAACCTGGGCGCCGGTTGCGGAAGGGCCTCTGGGAGCGCTGGGTATGTGGACCACGGCGAGAAGTCCCGACGTCGTCACGGGCGCGACGCCGATGGCGCATCTCAAGGCAGGCAGGATTGTGATCGAAGAAGGCGGAGCGAACGAAATACCGCCCGATGTCGGAGAGGATGAAGTGGTTGCTGTTACAAAGGGGGCATTACTCAGCGAGTTGGCCCTCGGTCGTATCAGCGGGACCATGGGGGTTACCAGCGCGATTGTGATTTTGATCGGGGGCTCGTATCTGTTCTGGACCAGGACGGCCAGCAGGAAGATCATTCTAACTTTGGTCATAACCTATGCGGTATTGAATCAGATTCTGCACTCTTTCGGCGTCGAACCCGTGCCGGGCGCTCTGACTGCGGTTCTTGGTGGCGGATTTCTGTTCGGCGCGTTTTACATGGCGACCGATCCGATCAGCGCACCGAGGACCGAGCAGGCCAAAGTGATCTACGCCATCATAATCGGCGTTTGCACCGTAGTGATCAGGAACTTCTCCATATTTAACGGCGGCCTGATGTTCTCAATCCTGATCGGCAATATGTTTGCTCCTATTATTGATGTTGGCGTGAGGTCTTATAAATCTCGCAATACGAAGAAAGCGGAAAAATGATCCGAGAAAAACCGTGGTTTCCGATATTTTATATGTTCGTTGTGACGGCTGCGTTCAGCACGGTTGTGATCGGTCTGACCCGCTTGACGAGCGAACGAGTGGAAGCCAACGAAAGACTGGCTTTCGAGAAGGCTGTGCTTTCGGTCCTGCCAGACGTGGATCAAGAGCAGATGAGCAGATTGGAACTGCACCGTCAGTTCGAGGATACCATAGAGGAGCCGGATGCTTCCTCGGGCGGGGCTTACACGGCTAAGACGAACGGGCAAATTGACGCTTATGCCCTCCCTTTTTCGGGGCAGGGATTCTGGGCGCCTGTCAAGGGCGTGATAGGTATAGAGCCGGACAAAACCACGGTTACCGGAATCGCCTTTTACGAGCAGAAAGAAACGCCCGGCCTGGGGGCAGAGATAACCAAGGAACCCTTCAAGGCTCAGTTCGAAGGCAAGGAGATTTCAGACGAAGGAAAACCCCTGACCATGAAGCGTCCCGGCGAGACACTGGGGCCAAGTGAGTTTCACGCGGTCACCGGGGCTACGCAGACAAGCGTCCGGGTCGAGCGCATCATCAACTCGGCCCTGAAGGAGTGGCAGGACAAAATGAAGGGAACGAGTCAGGGGGACGGACAATGAACGGCGGCGGCCCTACAAATCAAAAACTGATGCTGGACGGGCTCTGGCATAACAACCCGATCTTCAAGCAGGTCCTGGGGATATGCAGCACGCTGGCGGTGACCAATCTCGTTCTCAATACGGTCGTGATGTGTGCGGCACTGGTATTCACCCTGTCTCTAAGCGCTATGACCGTCTCGATCCTGCGTACCTTGACGCCTCGAAATATCCGCATGATGGTCGAAACGCTCATTATTGCGTTTTACGTGATAATCGTGGATGTGCTGCTCAAGGCATACTGGCCGGAGATGAGCGGCAATCTGGGGCCTTACGTGGGATTGATTATCACTAATTGTATCATCATGGGCCGGTGCGAGGCATACGGCAATTCCAATCCGCCGGCAGGGGCTTTTATCGATGGCTTTTTCAATGCTCTCGGCTATTCGCTCGTTCTGATGATTATCGCTACTTTCCGCGAACTTTTCGGGATGGGTACTTTTCTGGGTGCAGACATGCCTTATTTCAGCGGAGCGTATTGGGATAAGTGGATTATAATGGTCATGCCGCCCGGCGCATTTTTCATGCTGGGGATTGTAGTCTGGGTATTCAAATCGGTTCAAGCGGCAAAGGAGGGCGAAGCGAAATGAACATAACTTCTGAAATGTCTTATGCTCTGGTGGTTTTCGTTTCAGCGATATTCACGCAGAATATACTCTTGAGCTATTTCCTGGGACTCTGTCCTTTCATCGGAGTCTCACGCGAGATCAAGACGGCGTTTGGCCTGGGACTGGCGGTTATCTTCGTAATGACGTCCACCTGCCTGCTGAACTGGCTGGCCTACAGGTACGTGCTTGATCCGCTGGATCTGCACTTTTTCCGTTTTATCCTGTTCATAATCATCATCGCCGCCTTCGTTCAGTTTGTCGAGATGGCGATAGACCGGCTCTCGCCGACTTTGTACCAGCGGCTGGGCGTTTTTCTGCCGTTGATCACGGTAAATTGTGCCATCCTCGGCGCTTCGCTGTTCATGGTCATACGCGAATATAGTTTCATCGCCACGGTCGGTTACGGACTTGGCAGCAGTATAGGATGGTTTCTGGCGATCATGGCGATGGCGGGTATTCGCCAGAGACTCAAGAACGACCGGATCCCGGTCGGGCTGCGGGGACCGGGCATAACTCTGATAATAGCCGGGCTCATGGCGCTGGCGTTCATAGGTTTTGCAGGTGTATTACAGGGAGATTGATGCTAATGAGGTGTAATCGGCTTCGATGGTCTTAGCGATATTGATAGCGGTATTAGTGGTTAGCTCGGTTGGGGCGGCACTGGCGGCTCTGCTGGTAGTTTCGGAGCGATTCTTCGCCAACTACGGCCCGTGCCAGATAACCATAAACGACGACCGCGAATTTACGGTCCAGGGCGGCAAAGACCTGCTCTCGATTCTCACGGCTGAGAAGTTGTTCATTCCCAGCGCCTGCGGCGGCAGGGGCACTTGCGGACTCTGCAAGCTCAAGGTCGTCGAAGGCGCCGGGCCGCTGCTGCCGACCGAAGAGCCTTATCTCGAAAAGGACGAAAGAGAATCAAACGTCAGACTGGCCTGCCAGGTCAAGGTGCGCAACGACATCAAGGCTGAGATTCCGGAAGAGCTTCTTGCGGTTCGTGAATACAAAAGCAAATGCACCGAGATTATTGATCTGACCCACGACATGAAGCAGTTTCGCTTCGAGCTTATCGAGCCGGAGACCATTAAGTACACGCCCGGCCAGTATATCCAACTGCTTACGCCGCCTTATGAGAAAAGCAAGGAGGAGGTCTACCGTGCTTATTCAATCTCTTCCGATCCGGCGGATAAGAGTGTCGTGGAGCTAATCATAAGATTGGTCCCCGGCGGGATTTGCACGACGTACTGTTTCGAATATCTTAAAGAGGGCGACGAAGTTACGTTCAACGGACCTTACGGGGAGTTCCACCTGTCCGATACCGATGCGCCGATAGTGTTTATCGCCGGCGGATCCGGGATGGCGCCCATCAAGTGCATCCTGCACCACATGAAGAACACCGCCAATAAACGCAAAACTACGTATTACTTCGGCGCCAACAAAGTCGAGGAGTTGTGCCTGGTAGACCTGATGAAGCAATTCGAAGAGGAATTGGAGAATTTTGAATTTGTGCCGGTCGTGGTCGGCTCCGAGGACGGCGAAAAATGGGAGGGGGAAAAAGGACTCGTTACCGACGCCGTCCGGCGGAACGTGAAAAATGCACCCGAAACAGAGGCCTATCTCTGCGGCAGCCCCGGCATGATCGATGCATCGATCGCGGTTCTGAAAGAACTCGGTATGCCCGAGGAATCGATTTTCTACGACAAATTCGAGTAATATCTATGAAAGAATCACCACAATCGAAAAAGCTGGAGCAGATGCTAAGGTCGTCGAAATTAGCCGCGGGCGGCTTTATGGGTGAGGATTCCAGAAGCCCGGCCGAGATAATCGACTCCGATGCGGCCGAACTTTCTAAGCTGGGTTACACCACCGAACAGGTCGCTACGAGAATGAAATCGATAACCGACAAGGCCAAAGCCGGGCTGGAAAACTGGGTTCAGATAGACGACAACCGCCGGGCAATCGTGGCCGAAGCCAGAGGTTTCTCGATCTGCCCCTGGCCGCATTCGGGACGATACGTCAAGAGAGTAACCACCGCCGAGCGGCTCGACTCCGGCGCAACCGTCCGCTGGTCCGACCTTAACATCCACATGATCGCCGAGCACGGCTTCTTCGAAGGCAAAGGCTCGGCATTCAGAATCGAACCCGCCCAATTAGTCACCGTCATCTTCTAATGTATCGAAGCTGTAGGATGGGCTTTAGCCCGTGCGGATTCGAGCAGTTTGGAGCAGGAATTCCTTGACAGTTTAGGATTATTCCTGTACTATTGTCAGTATAGCATAGAGAATTTTATATTTCTTCACTGTTCACAAGGGGACTGAACCATGAAACGCCAGGCCTTTACATTGATCGAATTACTCGTCGTGATCGCCATTATTGCCATTTTGCTGGCGATCCTGATGCCGACGCTGAACCTGGCCCGCGACCAGGGGCGCAAGATGAAATGCGCCAGCAACCTCAAAAGTATCGCCCTGGCCAACCAGCTTTACGCAAACAACAACGACGACTGGACCGTGCCTTGCCGTTATATATCCGACGGCGGGACTACGTTATGGACGACTAATGACGAATTCCGCAAGCACATCGGCTACGAGGGCGCCGAGGATAGCCCCAATATGTCCGGCGTACAGACTCCCAAGAAGTACAAGTGCCCCTCCGACACTCAGAAAGCCTGGCTGCACGCTTATAACATTGAAGAGGGCAATGAGCGCGGGACCCTTACCAGCTACGGCCTGAATATCGAAGATTTCTACCCCTCGGTGGGCTCGCCCTCATGGACTGCCACTATGGATATGGACATATTGGCGTTCAAGATAACGAGCGTCCGGCAGCCGGCGCGGAAGCTGCAATTCAACGAGGCCCACGACTGGTGGAGCAAGTGGAAGGGCGCGAATTACATCGACGGCTGGGACGTTCTCGGTCAGGACGGCACCGTCAATGAGTACAAACAGGTCGGTTGCGGCGGACCGACAATGTATCGCCATAACGACAAGGCCAATCTCGCCTTCTACGACGGCCACGTCGAAAATCTGCACAAAACCAAAGTCTGGATCCCCGAGCACGCCCAGCAAAAACCCTATCACCCCGGCATGTGGGTAGTAGATGAAGACCTCTGGCGAAAAAACGGCGGCGGGATATAGTATCGTCAAGAAATGCAGGCTTTCGAAATGAAAATTGCCGCCCAGGCGGCGTCGCAGCCTTTGCTCCACTGTCTCTTTCCATAATAGTAGGTAAGGTGCGATGTATCGCACCAATTGATTGATTCGGATTTTCACGAGTGGTGCGATTCATCGCACCCCACATGCCTATTGGAGGTTTCGCGCGCCTATTGACGGCATTTCTCCTAATGAAATAATCTTTGATACCCTTATAATGGCAACATGAGCAAAAAACAGATACCGATATTGGAAGAGCAGGTTGAGCGTGAGTTTCTGCCGTTTGTGCGAAAGCCGGGCAGGTACATCGGCGGCGAGATCAATCAGGTCAGGAAGGATCTGACGCAATGCGAGCTGACCGTTGCCTTGTGCTTTCCCGATATCTACGAAGTTGGAATGTCTCACACCGGCCTTGCGATAATATACGATTGTCTGAACGAGATGGAGTCCGTTGCCGCCGAGCGGGTCTTTGCGCCGTGGCTCGGCGCAGAGGAGGTTCTCCGCGAGAAGAACATCCCGCTTTTCAGCCTTGAATCGAAGGCTTCGTTAAAGAGTTTCGATGTTGTGGGCTTTAGCCTTACCAATGAGCTTTGCTATACGAATATGCTCAACATGCTCGATCTCGGCGGCATCGGCATCCGCAGCCGGGGCAGAAGCCAAGGCGATCCGGTGGTGATTGCCGGCGGGGGAATGTCCAATTGCTGCGAGCCGATAGCCGATTTCGCGGATGTTTTCATACTTGGTGAGGCGGAGGAGGCCATCGTCGAGCTTGCCGATTTGGTAAAAGACCAGAAGAAGGCCGGCGCGGCTCGAAAAGAGATTCTTGCCGCCATTTCGGACAAGTTCGACTGGGCTTACGTGCCTGAGTACTATTCGGGCCGCGAGTTGAAAAATGCCGTGATTCGGGACTTTGACAACGCTCCTGTGCCGCAGGCGCCGATTGTGCCGTTCGTGCAGGCGGTTCACGAGCGCGTCAACGTCGAGATCATGCGGGGCTGTCCGGGCCGATGCCGGTTCTGTCAGGCGAGCTTCTGCCGAAGGCCGATTCGCTATCGCAGCGTCGAGAGGATAATAGAAATCGCCAGCACCTGCTACGAGGCGACGGGATTCGATACCGTCAGCCTGCTGAGCCTTTCGACAGCCGATTATCCGAAGCTCGAAGAGCTGGTCGCCGGCCTGGATGAACATTTCCACGTCAGGCACGTCGGCTTGTCGCTGCCGAGTCTGCGCGTGGACAAGCAGTTGAAACTGCTGCCAGAGCTGTTGACCTCGGTCCGAAAGGGCGGCCTGACAATCGCAGTAGAGGCGGCCGGCGAACGCTTACGGCGGATCGTCAATAAGCCGCTGAAAGATGAGGATTTGTTCGCTGCGGTCGAAGAGGCGTATCGCGCCGGCTGGCAGCGGCTGAAGCTGTATTTCATGGTGGGCCTGCCCGGCGAAACACTGGAGGATGTTGAGCGCATCGTCGATTTATCGTTCGAGCTGGGCAAATTGCGAAAGAAAGTAGATGGCAAGACGGGGCAGATTAACATCACCATAAGCTGGTTCGTCCCCAAACCGCACACGCCTTTAGGCTGGCTGGGACAGCGGCCAAAGGTCTATTTCGAGCAGGCAAAGAAGCTGATAATCGACAAGAAGCTCGAACTCCGCGCAAAATTCCTGCAGTTCAAGTTTCACAACATAGAACGAAGCATTCTTGAATCGGCAATCGGCCGCGGCGACAGAAAACTTGGAGCGGTCATCGAGACCGCCTGGCGAGCCGGTGCAAAATTCGACCTCTGGGATGAATGTTTCGACTACGAACTATGGCGCAAAGCCTTCGAGCAATCAGGTATAGAAGTAGAAAACGCCGCTCAAAAGCAGTTCGCCCTAGGCGAGATTCTCCCCTGGGAAAATCTCGGAGGCCCGGATAAGAAATACCTTATGAGACATTTGCAGGAAACAAAAAAAGAAATTGAGAATTGAGAATTAACAATGTAGAATTAAACACCACAGAGTGAACAGAGATGTCAGAGAATACATCTACAATGTGTGAAAGAATTGTCGCATATTTTAAAAAGACTAAGGTTCTCTTGTGCAAGTTCTTTCAGGCGTACTTCAACAGTTGGTGGCTGCTCTCCGTTACGATGTTGTGCGTACTGCTCACTATCAAGGCAGCGGCAGTACTCGAAAGGTTCATTCCGTTTTTTAGCGTGCCGGATTTCGCGGTGATAGTTTTGTTTTTGTTGCTTGCTTTTAGCGCAATCGCAATTTTTTTGACGTCAGCATGGAACTTTACCAGGAAGAGGTATTACAAGGGGATGATAAACTTCCTGGCAGCCCTTGCTGCACTCATCGTTGCTGTTCCTGTCATCTCTATGGCCATAACGTTCTACCGTCTCTTGGGACCTTCCGAGGATGGCTTTGCCGACGATCTCCATATCCCGCAGAACGTAGCGACATCAGAACCCCAGCAGCCTCTGCCGAATTCAGGAAGACCTGAACGCAAACTCACGGAAGGACTATTCATAATTGAAGGCTGGCAACGATAATTACTTACGATGGCTTCAGATACAGCAGGACAACGTTGAAATAGTCTGATCATTAGATAGAATACTGATGGAGACAAACAGCTAAAAAATAACCGGAGTCTTGGCTATGAAGACAAAAATGACCATGATTTATTGGAAGTCGGACAAATACTGGCTTGGAAAGCTCCTTGAGCACCCGGAGATTATGACGCAAGCGGAAACGGTTGAAGAGTTGGAGGAAAATATAAAGGATGCATATCTACTCATGGCTATGGATGATGTTCCAGACGAACATCAGGTGAAAGAAATCGCGATATGAAGCGAAAAGATCTCATCCGTGAATTGACAAAACAAGGCTGCGTTCTATTTAGACACGGTGCGAGACACGACATTTACCTGAATCCCTCCACAGGCCAGAAATAACCTGTTCCAAGACATACCGAGATTGACAACAACCTTGCCAAGCATGTAAGGAGGTATCTGGGCTTGAAATAGACATACTTTGTCTGAAAAGCGGCTTAGAGCGAAACCCATGACAAGGAATACAAATTAGGCTTTTTTCATTCCGCCGGGGAGTTCTATGCCGACGGGTTTCTCGGATTCTCTGAAATTGGCTATTATTTCGACGGCGCGTTTGGGGTCATCAAGCATTGTGAAGACGTCCAGGTCTTCGGGCGAGACATAGTTGTGCTTTTTCAACATCGTTTTCTTGATCCAGTCGATCAGGCCGCCCCAGTAGTCGCTGCCCATTAGAATGACGGGGAACGATGCCTGCTTTAGAGTCTGAATGAGCACCAGCGACTCGAAGAATTCGTCCATCGTCCCATAGCCGCCGGGCAAGACCACGAAGCCATGCGCGTACTTGAGAAACATCACTTTGCGCACGAAAAAATATCTGAAATCCAGAGCGACATTCTGATACTCATTTGGAATCTGCTCCATCGGCAAATCGATGTTAAGGCCGATGCTTTTTCCTCCCTCTTCTGCGGCGCCCTTGTTCGCCGCTTCCATTATTCCGCTTCCGCCGCCGGTTATCACTGCGAAGCCCGCCTTTACAACCTCCGAAGCCGTTTGCTCGGCGAGCTTGTAATAGCGCTCGTTCGGCTCAGCCCGTGCCGAGCCGAAGAAGGACACTGCCGGTCCGACGGACGCGAGCTCATCGAAGCCTTCGGTGAACTCGGCCATTATTCTGAATAACCGCCAGAGGTCTTTAACCGGTTTATCAAGAGTCTCTATCATAATAACGAATCTACCCGG
Source organism: uncultured Pirellulales bacterium (assembly GCA_964598225.1). GTDB lineage: Bacteria > Planctomycetota > Phycisphaerae > Sedimentisphaerales > Anaerobacaceae > SG8-4. The sequence goes on along the minus strand of CAZRBG010000050.1, from coordinate 25,894 downwards.
CTAAGGTCGTTTCACCGGGGCAATACTTCCGGCCTACCACAATTCAGGCTTGTTAGCGGCCGGGCAATGTTTTGCAATCCGGCAGTTCCCGCAATCAGGTTTTCGAGCTTTACAGATATTTCGGCCGTGATGGATCAGCAGATGACTGAATTGGGTCCAGTTGGCCTTTGGGACTATTTCGGCCAGATCGAATTCCAACTTAACCGCATCGCTGTTTTCGGACAGTTGCAGCCGCCGGGAGAGCCTGATAACGTGCGTATCACAAGTGATACCCGGGATTCCGAAGGCGTCGCCGAGCACGCAGTTTGCCGTCTTGCGGCCGACGCCGGGCAGGGACAAAAGCTCTTCCATGTTGCTTGGAACTTTGCCGCCGTAATCCTCGACTATTTTCGTGCAGGCGCCCTTGATGCTAGTTGCTTTGTTGCGGTAGAAGCCGGTGCTTCGGATGCCTTCTTCCATTTCCTTAATATCCGCCTCAGCCCAGTCGGATGCCTTTCTATACTTCTTGAATAAGTCCTTCGTGACCATGTTCACCCTTACGTCGGTGCATTGTGCCGAGAGGATCGTCGAGATGAGCAGTTCGAGCGGATTAACGAATTTAAGCGCGATCTTTGCATCGGGATACGTTCGCTTCAATATCGGCGTGATCTTCCTAACTCGTTGTCGAGCCTGTTCCTTGTCGACCTTTATCTTCTTTCGCTTCGCCAATTCTTACGCAGCTCCTTCAGCAGCTTTTGTCTTATCTTCGTCCGGCAGAGCCTCCAGCAGTTCTTTGAGCTTATCGCCAAAGAATATCTCACGGAATCGGACGAGTTCGTCTTTGTCCGGAAGCCAAAGTATTGTCACTGGGACCCCGGGTTCGTTATAAACGTTCTCCAGGTCGACTCTTGCCGGCTGCGTAGATCGCGTTGTGTCGCCTTTGATCGCGAGGATGCCTTTTTCTTCGATCAATCTGGCGATGTCTTTGCGCTCGTAAACGAATTTATCCACGACTTCGCAGTTCGTACACCAGTCCGCAGTGAACTTCATGAGCACCGGCGTATCTTCGGATTTTGCAGACTGGATCAGGTCACGATCGTATTGCCGCCAGTCGATAGGTTCGGGCTTGAAGAAGAACCAGAAAGACGAAATCACCAACAACACGGCAAAACCCCGGACAAGCAGCTTGCGAGAGAGTCTCGTGCCGTAGGGGGTCCACGTGCCCCACACCCATATTCCGAAACTAAGGATTACGGCAAAGTACAGCAGGTCGATCTTATTTTCATCGGGAACGGCCTTGAACAGCTTGGCCGCTATGATCAGCAGCACAAAACCGAGCGACTGCTTGAACAACTCCAGCCAGCGTCCGCCCCGCGGCAGTTTTTCGAGCCAGCCGGGCATTGACGTCAGGACGGCGTATGGCGCCGCCATACCGAGCCCGATGACCATTATGACTAACGTTCCCATAGCGAGAGACTGCCCCTGCGCCCAGACAAATGCTAACGTAAGAGGCCCGAAACTGCACGGTGTGCTCAGTATTGCGGCGAGAAAGCCCATACCTACCGAGCCGGTATAACCCTTGCCCGAACCGGACTTACTCGCAATCGACGATGGAACAGCGAACGTGAAGACCCCGAACATGAAAAGGGCGAGTATGACCATCAGGAGCGACAGTGCGGTTACAACCATAGGGTTGCGAAGGTGGTCGCCCCAGCTCAGACTCCGGTCGTAAAAGCTTTGCAGAATGATATTGGCGGTTGCCAAAGCTGCGAAGAACAGCAGTATACCCAGGCAGAAGACCAACCCCATCGTGAGGGATTGTCTCCTTCCCTGTTTTGCCTGCTCAACGACCCTCATTATGATTACAGGCAGGACCGGCCAGACACACGGCATGATGTTAAGGGCCAGCCCGGCAACGAATGCGATTGCCAGCGCAAGCCATACCGAATAATCCGGCACCTGCGAGGTCTCGGCGGCGGGACGGCTTTCTTTGCTATCTTCCAGGGTGATCTGTCGCCAGGAGTCACGGTTGTTCCAGTCGATTCTTGTTTGCAAGGTCTTCTCGAACGGCATGAGACAGATTTTACTGGTGCAGGCCTGTCCCGAGATCGTGACCTCGACGTCGTGCTGATTGCCGGTAGCGCCTTCTTTGAGTCCCGTTATCGGCACAAAGACGGTGAAATCACCTGCGTAAACTTCAACGCGGGCGCCCGTCGGATCGTTGAATATCTCCCATTTTGGAAAAACAGGCTCGCCGAAATCCAAACCGTCCGACCCGGCCGAGACCTGCAATTCGAAACCAGGTGCAGTTGCAGTTTCCGGCTTGGCGTAGTAGTGGAGATCGTGCGTTCCAGTGAAGATTACTGCTATACCTTCTTCTTCACCCCGCCGTGCAGGCTCGATGCGTGCAGAAGATGATTCCGCCTCGTGACTGGCAAGCTCAACTGTGCCGGATTCGTTGGCGTCCTGATTCCCGGCAACAGGCACGATCGCAGAAATGCATACAAGCATTGCTGTACATGCGAGAGGTAAGATTCTTGGCATCGGATTTATCTCCCGGAAGAACCCGAACCTGATTAGAGCGAAGCGAGATCAGTCCGCCGGTTGCTCCTGCGGTTCCTGCGACTGCTCAGTTTCCTCGGACTTCGATTCCTGCTGCCCCCTTTTGGCTTGTTCGGTGGCCAACAGATCGGTGACAGTGGGCTTGTCAATAATGCCGCCTTCCAATATCAGTTTCACCTCATCGGCATCGAGGGTTTCGTATTTCAACAGTGCATTGGCTATGTTCGAGAGCTTCTCTTTGTTTTTCTCTATTATTTGCTTCGCGCTGGCATACGCCTCGTTCATGATTCGCTTGACCTCACTGTCAATTGCCTCGGCGGTCTTTTCCGAGTACTCTTTCTCGGACGGGCCGGCGTATACCATCTCCGTGACAGCCAAATCGGGTCCGTAGTTTATGGGACCAAGCTCATCACTCATGCCCCAGGTCAATACCATTTGCCTGGCGATTTTGGTGGCCTGGTGAATATCCGACTGAGCGCCACTGGAAATGTCATTACAGAACATTTCCTCGGCGATTCTTCCACCAAAGCACACCTTCAAGAGCGCCATGCAGTAGTTTTTCGTAAATATGGTTCGATCTTTCTCCGGCAAGGCAAAGGTTGCGCCGCCCATCGGCCCGCGAGGGATAATGCTCACTTTGTGCAGTGGATCCGCATCCTTTACAAGAGACTGCACCAGCGTATGTCCTGCTTCGTGAAACGCGGTAATCTCTTTTTCATTCTTGTCCAGAATTCTACTTCTCTTCTCTCTTCCCCATCGCACCTTGTCCCTGGCCTCCTCCAGATCGGCCAGTTCAATATAGTCCTTGTTTGCCATTGTCGCCGCCAGGGCGGCTTCGTTGATTATCGCCGCCAGGTCCGCTCCACTGAACATCGGAGTTCCTCTCGCCAATCTCTCCAGGCTGCAGTTAGGCCCAAGCGTTACTTTCTTTGCGTGGACTTTGAGAATCTCGATGCGACCTTTCAAATCGGGCAGCGGCACAAATATCTGCCTGTCGAAACGCCCCGGTCGAGTCAGCGCGTGATCCAAAATGTCTGCGCGGTTGGTCGCGGCAATCACGATTACCTGATCATTCGTATCGAACCCGTCCATCTCGACGAGGATCGCGTTGAGTGTCTGCTCCCGTTCGTCGTGGCCGCCGCCAACGAATCCCGCGCCGCGTTTTCGCCCGATTGCATCGACTTCGTCGAGGAAAATAATGCACGGCGAGTTTTCTTTGGCCTGCTTGAACAGATCTCGAACACGTGACGCTCCGACGCCGACGAACATCTCGACGAAATCGCTTCCCGAGATGCTGAAGAACGGCACGTCCGCCTGACCCGCGATGGCTTTCGCCAGAAGCGTCTTGCCGCAGCCGGGCGGGCCGACCAGCAATACTCCGCGCGGAATGCGACCGCCCAGACGTTGAAATTTCTTGGGATTCTTCAGAAATTCGATTATTTCTGCGACCTCGTCCTTTGCTTCCTCTACACCGGCAACATCTTCGAACGTCACCTTTGCCCGGTCCTTGCCCTGGAGGCGGTGTTTGCTTCGCCCGAACGACATGAGCATCCCCCCGGCGCCTCCGCGAAGATTGCGGGCGAAGAAGAAATAAAAGAAACCGACTATGACAAGCAGCGGCAGCACCCACTGCATCAGCATAATCAGCCATATCTGCTGCTTGGCAAAAGTGACCTCAATGTTTTTGTCCTCCAGGCTCCTGAGGTACTCCTCGCCGGTCCAGTTCGGATTGTAATCAACCGAGAAAGACTCCGGTGCATCCTCATCCCGAGCGGCCATTCCGGCTTCGTTGAATTCACCTTCGATTTCTGTTTCTTTGACGTTTATTTTTTTGATGTACCCCTCGTTTACATAACCCCTGAATTCGTCCCATCTGATGTTTTCGGCCGCACTCCAAAAGGGTTTGCTCATCATCAGAAAGGTCAGCAGAGCTAAAATTATTATGAGGTAACTGAACGGCGTTCGCTTATACCGCGGAAACGGGGGTTTCTTGCCCGGCTTCTTTTGCTGTCCACGTTGTTGCGGGGATGTCTTCTGGTCTCGATTTTCATCCATAATTAGTTCTCGTTGTTTCCTTTAACATGGGCAAACCACTCCACTGTAATAATCACTGGTGATATGCCCGGTAATTTTACCAGCCTCCTTCCATTAGGCCTACGATCTTTAGTGCAAGATTGTTTGCCGCCAAAGTAGAGGCATATTTAAAGTCCTGCTTCTGATATGTGGAATAGCTGGCTGATGCGCTGACCGTTTTGTGGTCAATCATTAAATCGCCCGTCTTGAGATTCTTCCAGTTTACAACCGCTCTCAGCAGTACTTCACTTTCCAGAACTGTGCCGACATCGCGGTCTGTGCTCAGACCAAGTTCATCAATAGAGACGATTTGGCCGCTTATTACGGTGTCGGCACGGTCGGCGTCGGACACGATTTTATACGGTGTATCGGTCTCGATCCTTTTGGATAGTGCATCCGAAAGCTCGTACTCCACTCCGCGACGAAAAGTCTGGTTGTCGAACATTTCCAGGCGAACACTTTCCATATTTTGTGGGAACAGCGACTCGTTAGTATAGCCCGCTATGCCGGAGCAGCCGCAAAACCCCAAAATCCATAAACAAGCGACATGAGATACAGCCGCGGCTGAAAGGCCCTTGCCAAGCTTCCGTATTGTGGAAATTCCATTCTTCATTTCTCAGCGGATGTCTGAGATTCATCCGTCAACTCCCTGTTCTCGACAAGCAACTCCCGGGCGTTTTCTGCTGCTTCGGTGTTTTCCCAGTCGCTCACAATCATATCATAATAGAGATTGGCCGCCCGTATGTTGCCGACTTTCTGATAATACCTGCCTACAGCGAGTTGTTTTTCAGCTAATTGCTCGTCTATTTCCCGGATCGTCCTGAAAGCCCCGATTTCCGCAGCTTCTTCCGGATAAAACCGACCGAGCCTCTCATAACAACTCTTCGCGATTTTGAGACATGAAGTGTCATAGAGCGATCTTTTCTGCTCGGGATAGCTTCTATAAATAGCCATTTTAGACCTCGCCATTCCCAGCAGTGCATCCCTGCCGACCGGGCCCCGTTGCCAGTGGAGAGATATCTCCCACCACTTAAGGTATGCCTCCTCCCACTTCCCCCTCTCTTCATAGTTTTTAGCTACCGCCGTGGCTGCATCTATCCCCATCACCGTATCGAAACCTGTTCTGTCGGTGATTTTCTCCATAATAGCGATGCCTTCGCCGTATCTTCGCAGCTTAATGAATCCGAGCACGGTCTTCTTCTTGCCCGCCAAAAATGACGTCGCGATCGCAAACTGCCTCTTCAATGCCGCATCCCTGAAACTGCTCCGCGGATGCTCGGATAGCAGCTTGTCGTAGGTTTTTACAGTCTTTGCAAGTTTACCTTTGCTGTAGTATATCTCTGCTTCGGCAAAGATTTCAAAATCAGGTCCCGTGATTTCCGGGAAATCCTCACCGATAGCATCGAACGATGTCTCGGCCTGCTTGACCTGGCCGGTATTGACGAATCTATCGGCGTTAGCAAGTGCCAGCAGGAAACTTTCCCTGCGTTCGGCTGAGACCTCCTTCCACTCCTGGTTGGCATCAAGACGCCAGGTGTCTGCAAAGACCACCTGGGGTATTAAACCCGCCGCGAGCAGCGCCGCCAATATAAGTCGTTTCCTGATTTCCAATATTATTAACATGCAATCTCGATTCGCAGTTTAACCGATATCACCTGAACAGAGGATATTATACACACTAACCTGGTTAATGCAAATCAGCAGTTCAAAATATAACCGGTTGGCGGTCATACTATAATCTCGATGAAGAAAAAAACTTGTTCTTGCAGGTTATTGAGGCTATAAGAACGGGACGAATTAACGGTCTTTTTTAATAAACTTTATGGAGGTGCGAAATGGCTAAGGATTTGTTGACAAGTCTGATATTAGCAGCAGTCGCTCTCGGCTCGGTGCTCGCGGTCGGCTGTCAGGCGGGTAGCCCTTCAGATGCATCCGTTCGCCGCATCACGGTCGAGGATTACGTGGACAAGATGAAGGGCGGCTGGATCGGGCAGATGGCCGGTGTCGGATGGGGCGGACCGACCGAATTCAGATACAGGGGCGAAATCATCCCTGAGGACAAGATGCCCGCCTGGGAGCCGGAGAAGATTAACCAGTTTATGCAGGACGACATCTACGTCGAAATGACCTTTCTGCGGACTCTTGAGCTTTACGGCATGGACGTTTCGATCCGGCAGGCTGGGATCGATTTCGCCAACAGCGGGTACAGGCTCTGGCACGCGAACAGAAACGGCCGTGATAATCTGCGTAAAGGTATTGCTCCCCCGGACTCCGGCCATCCGGAATTCAACACGCACGCCGACGATATAGACTATCAGATCGAGGCGGACTATTCGGGTTTGATAGCCCCTGGCTTGCCGAATGTGGCGATCGAATTGGGTGAGAAATTCGGGCGCCTCATGAACTACGGCGACGGTCTCTACGGTGGCCAATTCGTCGGCGGCATGTACGCCGAGGCCTTTTTCGAGAATGATATGGAAAAGATCGTCCGTGCCGGACTTGAGTGTATTCCCGAAGGCAGCCAGTATGCCGAGTGTATTCGCGACGTTCTGGCCTGGTATAAGCAGAATCCCGATGATTGGCAAAAGACATGGCAGCTCATCGAGAACAAGTACCAGGATAATCCCGACTATCGCCGCTTTTCCTGCAACAAGGGCGACTTCAACATCGACGCCAAAATCAACGGAGCTTATATCGTGATGGGTTTGCTGTATGGCGAGGGCGATCCCGATAAGACGATCGTCATTTCGACCCGTTGCGGCCAGGATTCCGACTGCAATCCATCGAATGCGGGCGGCATACTGTTCACCACGATTGGTTTTAAGAACCTGCCGGAGAAATTCACGTCGGCCCTGAATCCGGAAGGCAAATTCAGTCACACCCCTTACAATTTCCCAACATTGGTCGAAGTAAGCAAGAAACTCGTTCGACAGGCGGTTCAACGAGCCGGTGGGCGTGTGGAGACAAATGATAATGGCGAACAAGTGTTCGTGATACCGGTAGAGAAGCCCAGGCCGAGTAAACTCGAGCAATGCTGGGAGCCCGGCCCGATCGCAAACAGTAAGTTCACCGAGGCGGAAATGGCGCAGATAACTGCCATGGCGGGCAAGGATATTTCCAGCGCGGTCTCGAAGTTCGCCTCCGGCTGGAAAGCAAAACATTGCGGAGACGACATGAATCCCGGCCTGCGAAACAGCGAATTGGGCAAAAAGAATGTGCTCGTCACCCACCCGCTGGACCAAACGACGGGCTGTAAGCTTTTCAAGGAAGTCTCGCTGCCTGCGGGAAAAAAGAGCGCCCTGCGTCTGACAGTGGGGCGTCATCCCGAAGGTGACTGGCTTTTGATAGTTACCGCCGGCGGCAAGGAAGTCCTTCGCAAGCCTATCGACAAGCAAACCGCTCCCGATGGCTGGACCGTTGTCGAAGTCGACCTGTGCGACTTCGCAGGCGAAAAGGTCAAGCTCGAACTGATCAACCAGCCCACGGGGTGGAGGTATGAGGCGGGTTATTGGGCAGATATCCGATTTACGAGCCAGTAGGCCAAAGAGGGCTCCACATTTTACAGTTTGCCGGTTAGATACGCTATGTGGTTGACGCGAGGATTCCGTTCTGCTATTATCTCAAGTAGAGATAGCAGCAAATGGAACCGGCAAGAACTCTCTGTCTATTTCTGGTATCGGGCCTTGCGGGATGCCTTTGCGGGCTTGACAAGGGGGCTGTGATTTGGTAAGGTGGAATTGTGCATCACGGATGTGCCGAAAGTTGTTGAATGTTCGAGACGATTGGTGAAGCGGAGCGTTTGCCGGAGCCGGAATTTGGTATTCCAAGAATTGTGGGTAATTCTTTATGAAGTTGTTGAGACTATTCTGTGCATTACTTATCCTGACGTTTGTTGCTGTAGGATGTAAACAAGAAGAACCTGAACAGCCTGAGCAAACATCGGCGGGGGCCAGGAAACAGACGTTGACAACCGCCGCTCAGGCCAAAGAAATGGACGTGGGCGAGGAAGCAGAGCCAGATGAGACGGCCGCAGAGACTCCTGTTGAGGTTACAGAAAAGCCGGTTGAGAAATCTGTGCCGGTCAAACGCGCCGAGGTATCCAGACCCGCACCCACACCTGCCGCACGAACCCCCACACCCGCTGCGTCGGAAGACGCGATGAAAGACCTGCGAATGGCGGTAGCCAAAGGGGACCTCGAAGCGGTCTCGCAAGCCATTGCCGCCGGAGCAGATGTCAATGCAAAGGAAAAGGACAGAGGCGATTTTACAGTCCTGCATCTGGCACTAATATCGGGGTACGAGGAGGTTGCTGCTCTGCTGATCGCCAACGGCGCCGATACCAAAGCTAAAATGACCAACGGAATTATGCCGCTGCACTTTGCGGCGATGAAGGCCTGCAAGCTCATGGCCGAATTCCTTATCGATGACGGCTCGGACGTAAACGCCCAGGACCAGACCCAGGGAAGTCCTCTGCACTATGCGGTTCTTTCGGGTGATCCTGAAATGGTCGAGCTGCTTATCGCAAAGGGGGCGGATATCACAGCGGAAAATCCGCGAGGACAGACTGCGTATGACGTTGCCAAGCAGAAGGGACAAAAGGAACTGTACGATCTGTTGAATCCGGATGGAACACAACAGCAGTAGTACCCGGAGAATGTGCGCATCTTTGGAAAGGTTAGGAATGAGAAAGCAGGTGAATCGTCGCGCTTTTTTAAAGAAAACAGTTTTAGGTTCGGCGGCGGTCACGTCTGCGCTGAGTCTGGAAGAGCAGGCTCTAATGGCGGCTATGGCCAAACCGAAGGGGCCTTCCACTGAGTCTGTTAAGGGCCTTCCTGCAGGAACGATCGGGCCGGTAAAGATCAGCAGGGTAATCTGCGGCGGCAATCTCATAGGTGGATTCGCACACAGCAGGGACCTGCTCTATGCGTCCTCGCTGCTCAAGCATTACTTCACCGACGAGAAGATAATCGAGACACTTCAAATATGCGAAGAAAACGGCATCAATACCATCATCACAGGCACGAGATCGGCGCCGCTTTTGAACAAATACCGGAATGAAAGAGGCGGCAAAATTCAATGGCTGGCGCAATGTAATGCAAAAACCAATGATCTCACGGGTGACGTTAAGAAGGCAATTGATGCTGGTGCGACAGGGGCTTTTCTTATCGGCAACATCGGCGACCTTTGGGCGCGCGAAGGAAGAGTGGACCTGATCGGTAAGGTTGTCGATTTCATCAAGCAAAACGGCATCATCGCCGGTTGCGGCGGGCATAATCTCGGGACACCCGTGGCCTGTGAAGAGGCGGGGCTGAACACCGATTTCTACATGAAGACCCACCACAGCACCAATTATTGGTCGAAACGTCGGCCCGATCAGCATAAAGACGTTATCGACAACTACGGCACCGACAATTACTGGGATAAGTATCCCGAAAAGACCGCAGCGTTCATGAAAACGATGGAAAAACCCTGGATTGCATACAAAGTCCTCGCCGCAGGGGCGATACACCCCAGAGACGGCTTCAAATTTGCCTTCGAGAACGGGGCGGACTTCCTGTGCGTCGGGATGTTCGATTTTCAGGTCATCGAAGATGTATTGATTGCAAAAGATATCTTGTCCGGTACAATGAACCGGACGCGGCCCTGGAGAGCTTAGGGCAGGAATTTCAACGTTTCTTACAACAGAATCAGAGGGATAGAAGATGCCGGAAAAAAATGTGGATCGTCGCGATTTTCTAATGAAATCAATCGCCGCTTCGGCGGGAGCTTCGCTCGGTTTCAAGAGCTTCGAAGAACAGAACCTGTTAGCGCGGCCAGCGGAAAACAAAAAGCCCGGCAAGGCGGCGAGAAATAAATCGGCCGCCGGAGCCGATAAGCTGCCTCGCGGCCAGATCAAAGACCTCGAAATAAGCAGGATAATCTGCGGCGGCAACCTAATCGGCGGCTGGGCACACAGCAGGGACCTTATATACGTTTCCACGCTGGTCAAGGCCTACCATACCGACGAGAAAGTCTTTGAGACTCTCGAACTGGCCGAAGAAAATGGGATCAATACGATTCTGACCAATCCTGTTTCCGACAGGGTGATAAATCGCTATTGGAACGAGCGGGGCGGCAAGATTCAGTGGATTTCAGATTGCGCTTCCGGCAAGACCATAGAAGCCGGCATCAAACGCTCGGTGGACAGCGGCGCACATGCAGTCTATATCCAGGGCGGTCTTTGTGACAGGGCAGTCAGTAAGAACCAGACGCACCTGCTCGGCAAGGCTCTCGACTACATCAAGGAGCAGGGCGTTCCCGGCGGCCTTGGCGCGCATCGGCTCAATACAGTCAAAGCCTGCGTCAATGGGGGCCTCAAGCCCGACTTCTGGGTCAAGACGCTCCACCCGACTAACTACTGGTCGGCCGATATCGAACCGGAGCACGACAACATCTGGGCGCGAACGCCTGAGGAAACGATCAAGTATATGCAGTCGATGGAAACGCCGTGGATTGCTTTCAAAGTTCTTGCCGCGGGCGCGATTCATCCGCGAAAGAGCTTCAAGTGGGTCTTCGAGAACGGCGCCGACTTTGCCTGCGTGGGAATGTTCGATTTCCAGGTAATTGAAGATTCGCTGATCGCACAGGACGTCTTTTCCAAAAAGATCACACGCCAGCGCCCCTGGAGAGCATAGCGATCAGTAGTCCTTAAAGCTTCTCATCCATTGGGGCCAGTCTTCAGGCTGGGCGCCGCCGATTTTGGTCCAGGGGCCTTGGGTGTCGAAGTTGCGGTGCCAGTCCAGCGTCCAAAGCTCCTTAAGGCCGACTTTTCTGACATTAAGGTCCAGAAATACCGTGTTTATATAGCCGTTGTGCCTGTTGATACACACCAGGTGCATTTCATTTTGAACAATGCCGTCGATCTCGGGCGGTCCCTGTGTGTGATTGGCATACACGTCCCAGACCACGCAGTCGAAGAACAACGGTATAGTGCTTGCCTTTTTCTGCTCGCGATGCCGCCAGAAATTGTCGCCGGGCCGGTCGCCGAGCCATTCATCCATGCCGTAGCTGCCATAGTCCTCGCCCTGCTTTTCCTCGAAGTTTGTCCAGCCGCCGCCCTGGGGCTGCCACCGCCAGGCTCCGAAGGGCACCTTTCCGCCCTCATTGTAAGGTTTCGTCGCCGACGGGCACAGCGTGAGGGCCCCGCGGTCCTTGTAGTAAGTTCGCAGCATCTCGGGCCAGTCGCCCGAGGCGCCGGCGCCCGACGGGAATTTTCCATCCGATTCATCGAGGTACATGTGCCAGCAGTACGACCATTGTTTGACGTTGGACATGCAGGCGACTGCTCGCGCCTGTGCTCTGACTCGCTGAAGCGATGGCATCAATATCGCCAGCAGCAGGGCGATGATGGCGATTACCACAAGAAGCTCTATTAGTGTAAAGGCTTTTCGCGTGCGCATTATCCCGCTCCTTTCATTTTCCACAGATTGGCCGACCTTCAGTGGTCTTTGAACTTTCTCATCCACTCAGGCCAGTGCTCATACCGGGCTCCACCGGCCCCGGTCCAGGAATTCACCGTATTGAACTTACCATACCATTTTAAAGTCCACAACTGTTTAAGTCCAATTTTTCTTACGGATGAATCCAAAAAAGCGGCATTCACAAATTCGTCATGCCTGTTAGTTCAGAAATGATGGATAGAATTCTTGCAGTCGCAGGCGACCCAGCCTTTGGCGTCATTAGGCTTTTTCCTTAGCGGATTGAGGCATTCTCCCTATTTTCATCAGCCGCCTCTCGGCTTATAAACTTACCAGGCGGAATGCTTTGTGTATGAACACATTTGAGAATATGAAACATCGAAAGGACGGCAAAATGAAGAAACTAATCGTCATGACATCGCTGGTGTGTGCCGGTTTAGCTTTGGGTTTGTTTCTAACAGGCTGTAAGAAATCCGAAGATTCCGGAGAGGAAGGCCAGACCGCGGCCGAAAAAGCGCAGGAAGAAATGAAAGAAGCAGGTGAAGCAACCGGTGAATTTCTGTCGCAGCAGAAGGAAGAATTCGTGGAACAAGCCGAGAAAAGCTACTCCGATCTGGAAACGCAGACAAATCAGTTGATCTCCGACCTCGAGGGCGAGACCTCCGAAAAATGGCAGCAGACCAAGACGGGTCTCCAGCAAAGAATGCAAGCCGTAAAGACCGAACTCGACGAATTACAGAAACAGAGCGGCCAAGCCTGGCAGCAAAGCAAGCAGGAATTGAGCGCCGCCCTTGAAGAACTCAAAGACGCATACGAAAAAGCAAAGAAAGAATTCCAGAAAGACCGGCAAGATCAAGCGTGACCGCCGACAGCCTGCCTCTGCAATCAATGTGCAATCAGCCGCCTGATCTTACCTGTAGGGAAGCGAACTGCAGCCATAACAGGATAATGGTCCGAGGCGTCTTCGATACGGCTCCACAGGCATACTCGCAGTGTCTCGTTGTTCCACTGGTTGGAAGGCACCTCGGGAGTCTCCGAAAACCAGAAGTGACCGTAATCCAGAATCTTGAAGTTTTCCTTTTTAACATAGATCGCATTCCAAAGATCTCGCTCTTCTCGGTCTTCATTGCTTACAAAAATCTTTCGATAATCGGGAAAGGCCGCTTCAAAGTCATCTTTCTGTTGTTCCATCAACTCCTGGATCGCTAATACATCCGGCTCTGTTATCGCGATCGTTTCAAAAACAACGTCCTTGCGGCTTTCCCACTTCTCCTCATTCTGGTGCTTGAGAATATTATAGGTCATGAATTTGACGGTCGTAGGCTCACCCTGCTCGGGCGAAAAGCACTCTGCAGGCATAACCAGACATTCGTATATAACGCAGCTTGCACAAACTAACAGGCTGCAACTGATACTGAGGCCGAGCAGTGTGCTTGCGAAATAGTTCATACCCCAAACCCAAATTGACGCGACTTTCACCCGTTGGACATATCATACGCGAAAGCGCTTTTTGATCCAAGCAGAAAGAACCGTTCCGGCAGGAGGTTTTGAAGTGATCTGCCACAATGCGGCCTTATGAGTTTGTCGTGTCCTCGCTCCGTTTCACGCGGGAACTGCCCCTCATTTGTTCCGATCGGCCTTCTCTCTGTGCAGCGCGCCGTCTGAAATCCTTTGGGCGTGGCTTTCCGGTTCGAGCCCCCGTCCGTAATCGCGTGCGTATACTTGAGTTAATTCGGTGCCGAAATAGAAGATCAACGTTACGTAATAGACCCACAGGAGCAGGACAACCAGTGAACCCGCAGCACCGTACATCGATCCGAGGGCGCGACGGCCCAGATAGACGCTGACTGCGAATTCGCCGACTGCGAACATAATCGCCGTCAGAAGCCCGCCGATCCACACATCTTTCCAGGCGATCTCCATATCCGGCAGGAACTTGTAGATCAAGGCAAACAGAATGGTAAAGACCAGCAACGACGCCCCGGTGCTCCCGGCCCGCCACAGCAAGCCGCTCGTGCCGGTGAACAGCAAACGTATTGCCGCGCTGAGTATTAGCGAGACCAACAGTAGAAAGCCAATCGTGAGGATCATGCCAAACGAAAAGAATCGCTTTCGCAGCCAGCGCCACAGCATGTGCCCCGGCACGGCCTGTACCCCCCACATCGCATTCAAAGCATCCTGCATCCGCACGAAAACACCTGTGGCCGCGAATAATAGAACTGCAAGACCCGCAATCGAAGACGTACCGCTTATTCCTCTTTGCTTGCGAGCCTGAGTTACGATCTGATCGACAACATCGCGCGCCTTCGGCCCAACACTGCTCTCGATCTGAGAAATGAACTGCTGCTGGATATCAGCACCCAGCAGCGAGGCGCCGGAAACAAGAAGTATCACCAGCGGCGCCAGCGACAGAACCGCAAAGAATGCCTGTGCCGCGGCCAGGCTTATCGCCTTGTCGTCGATAAACTCCCGGACGGCATTCTTTACAAGTCTTAGTATGAATTTCATTCCGAAGTCCTTCAGAAACCCGAAAGAAATACACGTATTACGGTACTGACCGACCAGCTATATCTCATGATTCTCTTCAAAGCCAAACGCCCATTCCCTTTCCCGGGCTCGTAATAACATGCATCATGACTCCCCGGCTAAGCTCACTTTTTCGCGATTTCCTCGATGCCGGCTTTTTCGAGTTCGGCCGGCGACATGACCACGTGGAACTCAACCTCGGCGTTAAAGGCAAGGAACCACGGCTCGGCTATCCTGGGCACGTCCGACGGCTCGGCGACGTCGGCGATAATGACTACCGCGCGACGACCGCCGTATTCGGTGAAGTAAACGGCCTCAGGTTTGATTTCATCGAGCATTCGGTTCATCTTATCGCCGACGGACCCGTCTTTGACGCAAGAATTAAACCTCTCATGCGGTATTTTGACATGAATCAGCATTCGCATTATAAGTCTCCTTTGCACTACCACGAAAAACACTTCCTTAGCTGAGACGTTTGAGCTACGCGATTCTATAGAAACACGCGGCCCGACAAGTTCGTCGATATTGTTAAGTAAATTCCTCGATTCTCGCTCTTTTTTGCTTAGCCGGCGGGTTACCCCGACAATGAGCACGCAGGGGCACAGTAACGTCATGAGAAAGGCAACTTGATAATGCAGATGTTCTGGTTGACTCGATCACGCTTTGCTGGTACAATCTTGGTGTAGGTACAAAGAACATTCTTGACGTGGAGTTTGGAGAACAGAACCTTAAGGCATGCGCATATTTACAAAAAAGGTAGAGACATATAATGCACACAATCGTACGAAAGGGGTTGTTACAATGAAAAGGAGAGGATTCACCTTAATAGAACTGCTGGTAGTCATTGCGATTATTGCAGTGCTGATGGCCATTTTGATGCCGTCACTTCGCATTGCCCGGGAACAGGGCCGGAGTATCGTCTGTCGCAGTAACGTAAAGACTCTGACGCTTGCCTGGCTCATGTACAAGGACGAGAACGATTCCAAACTGTGCAACGCCAATACGCCCGGAGGCAACAACAACGAGCAGGGATACTGGGTCGTCATGCCGCCAAATACCGGCGACTCCAGTGTCGAAGAGAAAAAGCAGTACATAAAGAAAGGGGTGCTCTGGCCTTATGTAAAGCAGATCGATGCTTACCGATGCCCATCCGACAAAAGAAAAAACAATCCGCAGCATAAGTACGCTTTTCGCACATTCTCAATCGCCGGGGGTCTGAATGGAGTAGGCACCGACGGCACCGGCTGGGAGATCAGGGCGTGTATGCAATATTCCGATATCGAGTCGCCCGCCACGAAGTACGTCTTTACTACAGAGTGCGATCCCAGAGGCTATAATATGAACTCATGGGTGATCAATCCGAAATCGAGACAATGGGTTGATCCCTTCGCCACCTGGCACCGCAGGAACAGCAGCACTCTCGGCTGGGCCGACGGCCACGTGGGTACACACAGGTGGCTCGGTCAGGGCTTAATCGAGTGGAATTTGCGTGCCTTGTACGAGCCGCAGAACTTTTCGTTCTTCAGGACACCCGCCTCCGACGATGAACAGAAAGACTTCGACTTCGCGCTGAAGGGCTATGCGCGCAGATCGCTCTTGTAAAGCGGGTCGCGAGCTTTACATCAGGAAAACGAGATGTACGATTTCTATGAGCAACCCTACACGTTGATTGGGGCGGCTGTTCTGGTCTTGTTCGGGGTGCTCACTTTTCGCAGCGTGCTTCCTGAAAAGCGGCATTGGTGGCAGTGGTTGCTGCCGTTGATTGTGGCCGGGGCAGGCGTCGGCCTGGATGCTATGGTCCAGACGGACAACGAAAAGATCAACGCCGTTATCGACAAAGGTATCGCCGCTGCCGTCGAGAGGGATGTCGCCGCTCTCGCACCAATCATATCACCCGACTACAGCGACTCGGCACACGGCTCGAAGCGGCGCCTGCTGTACTATTTCAGGCAGGCAGCGGCCGAACACCAGGTTGTCAGCGCGAAGAAAAAAGGTGTCAGGATTGTAGACTTGTCGCAATCCGCCGCAACGGCAAACGTGTTCATTCGCGTAACCTTCGACGAAAACAGCTACGTAGCCGAGAACTTCAAATCATCAGTACAGATAAAAGTCGACGTCACATTCGAAAAGCGCCCCGGCCCCGGCTGGCTAATAGAATGCATCGAACTGCGAGCAATAGACACCCAATCCGTTAGCTGGCGCCATGTCAGATAGAGTGTCTAACCATAACAATAGGACCAGCAAACCAGAACGCCCCAGGCTTTTCGAATTCTCTTCAAGAACTTACTTCTTAACGATCGACCATGATTCGTCCCGGCTTCTCGCAAGCCGGAAAATGTACCTGACACATCCAATTTCCCCGGGATTGTAAAAATCGCTTGAGATTTACCGTTATTTTTGAGGGAATTCCTTTACGTCCACGTTATTCATGTAGTAAGTACAATCAAACGATGCCTTATAATACGAAAGGAGACAATAATGTTACGCCGCATTTTGACAGTGCTGATTCTTGTAGCAACAACCCTTCCTGTGGCAGCACAACCGACAAAACGAGTACCGGTTGATCCGAAGCCAGAACTTTCTTCTAATGAGGCTTATGACGTAGAATTCGCGGGTGGAACGTTGGAGGAGCTTTTTTCGGCTATCTGGGAGCAGAACCGGAAAAGAACTAATGTCGTAATCGGAGATGATGTTAAAACCGTGAATGTTCCTGGCCTTTATCTTAGCGGCATAAGCATGCTTTCTCTGGCTCATACTCTGCAAAGAATCTGTCCTGGCGTTTATATGGACACCAGCGAGAATATCATTGGACTTTACGGGCGCAAGGAGCCAACTTCTGTCCAAATTTACAATATTCAACACCTGGTGGATCAAGAGGACGAAGACCTCCGCTATTCTTTGGAAGATATTGCCACGACGATCCAAACGGGCTGGGAGATGTATGACGACAGTCAGATGCCGGAGATGAAGATCCATGAGGACACGTTCCTGATTATCGTGGAAGGTACAGAATCAGAGCAGAAGATAGTAGCGTCTGTGCTTGACAGCCTAACAAGTCCCGATGAAGCACTAACTAATGTGCAGTATATGAACCGTGAATTACGCAAACTTCGGAATAATGTGCGGGTTCTTGCCAGCCGATTGTCAAGATTGAGCAAAGAAATGGATAAACTCAAGAAGGAAAAAGAGGCCTTGGACATGCCAGAGCCGCCTATGAGCAAGTAGTGCAATCCAACTCAACACATAACGCTGTCTCACCCTCGGGTGAATCGACCTCTGTTAAAAAAGAGGTCGGTTCGCTTGCATCCCTGGACATTTCTTCCGTAACTCGCGGAATTGTGCAGGGCGATGCGATGGCGTTCACGAGCTTTTATCAGGCCGTTTTTACGCAGTTATATCGTTATTTACTGGTCTGTTCCCGGGGCCGGGAAGACTTGGTTCAGGAGGCCATACAGGAAACGATGCTACGGGTCATGCGGACCATGAAACCCTTTGAGCAGGCCGGCGACTTGTGGGCCTGGGTGTGTTGCGTGGCGCGCTCGGCCTTGATCGACCAGGTTCGCAAGGAGCAGCGCCACAACCCAAACAGGCACCAATCGGGCATCGGCAAATGCATTCAGGCTACCTTCCAACAAGATACCAACCGTGAACTGGAAGAACATCTGCGCCACTGCCTCAACGAACTCGACCCTAAGGATCGAGCGCTGGTAGAGGGAAAGTATTATAAGAGACAGACATACCGGACTCTGGCTCAGACCTGGAGGTTGACACCCAAAGCCGTGGAATCACGTCTGGCGCGGATACGCAAGAAACTCAAGATACTATTGCTTAAGAGATTAAACCATGAACCGCTCTTCGAATGACACTTCCTTAGTGGACGAGGTCCTGGAAGATAACGAGGTCTTAGACTATAAGGAAGCGCTACTAAACCGATGCCTCGAGCAACTTCGGCCTCAGAGACGACATCGTATCTGGGTATACACCGTTGCCGGCGCCGCTGCCGTTTTGGTAGTGGGTGTACTGTATTTTGCCCAGTTGCCTCTCACGCCAAGCGATACTTCTGAATCGGTACCTGCTTATCTCATAAAGTCGCGCACAGGGTTTGATGCGCACCTTTATCTGAAAACCGATCCCTCTGTTCTGGACGGCAAGCTGGTCTCATCCCGTCCGGAATTGGGTTGGAAGGTGACTTCCCGGCCTTTGCATGAAAGTCTGTTTGTAAATGAGATCATGCCCATTCGGCGTATAAGTGACAGCGAATTGCTCGCCCTTTTCCCAGGGAGCCCCTGTGGTCTTATTCATCATGAAGAAGGCCGCGCCCAGTTGGTGTTCTTCGGTCCGGATGCAGAGAAGCGGTATTTTCCATAATATCCTCCTGTAAAAATGCTGCATGTCTTATCCAATTAGCAAAGTCACCCCGTAAATTGACCGATAGGAGGAGGGTGTAATCGCTATTGTCCTGCTTGTAAAAAGAGGCCGACGATGATACTGACTAAATTGAGAAAACAACGAATACCTCTTAAGCCGAAGCTGTTCACGCTTCTGTGGTATCCGAGCGGCCGAAGCTGTGTGAGTACGGGCAAACGAAAGGTCAATCCCCAGCAATTACCCCCACTGATGGTCCGAAAAGCCGAGTGGCGACGCTGACTCCGTCCGTGCGGCGTGCTGCCCACAGAGCTCCTCGAAGTACGCAGAACCAGAACCCGGAACGCACCACGAAACAAAAAGCTCAAAGGCTGCTTTCGACAGACTCGAATACCTTGAACGTGTTCTTACCCGCCTGTTTTGCCGTGTAGAGCGCCTTGTCCGACCGGCTCGTGATATCCTCAGGCGTATTGTCGGCGTCGTATTGACCGAGCCCGACGCTGATCGAAAGCTGAATATGCTGCTTGTTCCATAACGCCGGGCACCTGGCTACAGCCTTTACCATACGCTCGGCGACAATCGTGGCGTCTTTAATATCTGTGTTGAGCAGGATAACCGCAAACTCATCCCCGCCGTACCTTGCCGCGGTGTCTATCTGCCTGATGCACTCCCTGATTCTTCTGCTGATTTCGCGGATGACCGTGTCGCCGGCTCTGTGGCCGTAAGCGTCGTTTATGGTCTTGAGATTGTCGATATCGATCATAATCAGCGAAATCCGCCCGCCGAACCGCCGCGACCGCCAGAGTTCTTTCTCCAGTATCTCGTAAAAAGTCTTGTGGTTTACAAGCCCGGTGAGCCCGTCGGTCGTTGCCTGGTGCTGAATCTTCTCGAAAAGCCTGACGTTGCCGATCGAAGCGCCGACAAGCTGGCTGAAGAGCTCAATAAGCGCAATATCTCCGGAATCGAAGAAAGCCCCGTCCGTCCTGTCCGCCAGATTCAGCACGCCCACCACCCTGTCCTGGCACAGAAGAGGAACGATAGCGCAGTTATTGGTCTGATAGTTGTCTGCAAAAACTCGCTGAGATCTTCTGATTATGGGTTTCTTGTGGAGGTCTATGTCCGGCACCAATATCAGCTCTTTGCTTCGGGCCGCCATTACCATCAACGGCGTAGGTTTTTGATTCAGAGATACGATCTGATTTATCGGAAAAGGATGATTATGCTTGTAAAGGTGAAGAATATTGCTTGCCTCATCTAACACGTAAACCGATGCGAATCTTGCACTAACGAGATTAGGAATTCTACTGATACAGGCGTCGGCGATCTTATCGATATCCAGGCAGTTTATCTGCCGGGCCAGCGGCGTCACCTGTTCGAGCAGCCAGATGCCGCTATCAGCTTTTTTCCCGGGACTTGGAAGATTTTTTCCAATGCTATTCATAATTCAACTGCGACTCGTCCTTTGAAATTAGCGCAAGTTCACACAACACGATCATACCGCTGCTCTTTCTATCGGACAATTCCAATTGCTTATTTCGCAAAAAGTTACAGCTCAAATTTAAAATTAACTTCTCCGCTCTCTAAAGAAACCAGTTGTTTGCTAACGAAAAAAGAATAATAGCGAAGCCACTTTTAAGGCTTATCCTGTCGTCTTTTTCGAGCAGACCGGCCGATAAATACCTCAAAATCAGTGAGAAATCAGTGCTTATCTATGAACACCTGCTGTACGCCCCTGCGAATCAAGGCGGACTGCGCTGATCTCACATTTGAGCAGGCAGCTTGTTTTTCTCTTAAAATTTATAAAAAAAAATTGACGTACCCAAAATCGTATTTTATATTTTACAAAATGCAAAATATAATCTTTATGTCACTGGGTCCTAATGGCGGTTGATTGGTTTTGGATTCGTCCACTTAACCGCATGGAAAGCAGCATTCGACGGTTGGTTTTTCGTTAGTCGTTTTTTGAAATAGTAATGTGTCGTCGGCCTCTGGATTTTTGGTGTCCGGCAGTCGGAATGTAAAAATTGTGAAATAGGTTTTGAAGGAATCATGACGCTTCAATCAGGATTTGAAAACGAAATGTTGCCGATACCGACCAAACTTTATCGCATCGGCGAGCTGGTCAATTACACCCCCTTCTCGCGGCAGACTATCCACAATTACACGATAATGGGTCTCATTCGCGAGGCCGCCCGGACCGAAGGCGGGCATCGACTCTACGACGAGTCCGTGTTCGAGAGGCTCTCGGAAATCATCCGTTTGCGTAAAACGAAAACCCTCGCGCAGATAAGAGAATTATTTAGCAGCAAAGAACGCTCTTCTCGCCGGTCGAAAAGCAGGACTGATGAAGGATCGAATTGATTAACGGCAGAAAACGCAGAAACAGTAACGGCTTGTTACGCCGGCCTTCTCGGATTCGTTATCACGGCAGGGCCGCAGCAGCCGGTTTGAGGATCAAGGATGAACAACTCGGTTTCGCACTTCGTCACTCGCCTTCCCGGCATCGTCCCGCCTTCCCCTTTGGTCGCGGCGCGCGCCATTCACAGCGAACGACGAACGCCGGAACGTCAAAATGAAAGGACGCCATGAATCTGACATCGCTGACAACCGACAATATTGCCGAAATACTGATCAAGATTGTCAAATTCACACACAAGCGCCAGAAGATCCTCGTCCAAAACATAATCAACGTCCACAAACCGAATTTCGTTCCGAAAGAGCTTCACGTCGATGAGTTCTCGATCGTAGTCAATGACGCTGTCGAAGAACACATCATGAGTCAGCGCCTGGTCCTCTGCGACACCGAGAATATCAAATTCTGCATCGACGGTGACATGGAAGTCACGCCGATCGTCGACGAATACGGCGAGAAGCTCCTGAGAGAAAATCGGGATGAATATATCGAGTGGCAGACGGAGAAGCTCTGGGAAAATTCCCTCAGCCAGAAGGTCGCTGCTGAGCTGCTAAGACAGAAAGAAGGAGCCGTAAAAACCAACTGTTGAGAGGTTCCGCTAAAGTTATCGGCTAAACGGACGATAAAAATACAGGGACGTTCGCGTCGCTCGTTTGTGCGGCGGAACCGGAAAGATAAAGTCGTGTTAGTATCAGTATGGAAAACTGTGCTCCCGACCGACGGGATACTTTTCAAGGAGGAAAGCAAGTGGAGACCAGGCAGGAACTTAGCATCGAGCAAGTTTGGGAACTATTCCACAAGACCCGTGAACAGCAGTATCGTAACGCGCTGATGGAAAACTACAGGCCGCTGGTGCGGTACTGCGCCGAGCGCCTGCACAGCAAGCTGCCCGATAAAGTCGAGCTGGACGACCTAATCAGCGCCGGCACGTTCGGGCTGATGGATGCGATCGACAAGTTCAACCCGGAGGTCGGCGTCAAGTTCGAGACGTACTGCTCGCCCCGTATCAGAGGCTCGATCCTCGACGAGCTTCGCAGCATGGACTGGGTCCCGCGCCTCGTGCGCGCACGGGCGCACCAACTGACAAAGGCGACGAATTCGCTCGAAACCCATCTCGGCCGAAAGCCCACCGGCAGGGAGATCGCCGACGAGCTCGATATGGAGATGGAGGAGTTCAACCGTCTCCGCCGCGACGCCAACGCCGCGAGCCTCGTCTCGCTGAGCAACAATTACAGCGACGGCGAGGGCGAGAAGGACATCCGCGAGATCGATGTCATCAAGGACCAGCGGAGCAAGGACCCGGTCATCGAGGCCCAGAAGCGCGACCTCAAGAGCCTGCTCACAAAGGGCCTGACCCGTGCCGAGAGGCTGATTATCGTGCTGTACTATTACGAGGAGATGACGATGAAGGAGATCGGCGCCACGCTCGATCTGTCCGAATCCCGCGTCTCCCAGATGCACTCATCCATCATAGCCCGGCTAAAGGCCCAGATGAACACCCGCAAAAAGGAGTTCTCAATACCCCGCCACTAGAACCAGCGTTTAGCGGGTAGTGATTAGAGATTGAAGATTCCCGCCGCAGGCTCCCTGTCATTCCCGCGCAGGCGGGAATCCAGAACTTCGGATTTAGTGCTTCGTGCTTAGGATTTCTCGCCCAAGGCGAGCAAATTGGCTTTGTTTTTTAGCCCTCGAAACCGGATTATATTCATCTAATCCTTTCTATGTAATACACTTACGCCAATCGAACCCTGCACTAAAATTGGCTTTGTTTTGCGAAATCACCTGTGCAAGCTCCGCTCGTTTCGAATCCTTCGACGTTGCTCAGGACAAGCTTCGGATCTCGTGCTTCGAATTTCCCACCGAAGGCGGGCCCATTTGCCATTCTCGCGACGGCGGGAATCCAGCATTTTGGGTTTGAATTCGCTTTGTTTTCGACCCCGGAAAACGTTTTGCAATTCGCATATCTCCTTTTCGCATAACGCATTACGCAGTCCTATGGACTCCTTCCGGAGAACGCAGTAAGGGCAAATTGGGTTTGTTTTACAAAATCCATATATATTAGATACTTCGGCCGTGCTCAGGACGCCAGAGCTGTGCCTTGGCGATTGGCTTTGTTTCGTATTTTTTTTATCACGAATGAACACAATTGTTGACACTGATTAGGACATCAAGAAGAGGAAAAATAATAGTCAATCGTCAATATTCAATAGTCAATGTTCAGGTCTCCTGTATTCTGTCTCCTGCTTTTCACTACTCAGGCGCACAAGAGGCGCGCCTCTGTATTTGGAGCAACATGCACGAATTGAACGAAATTCTACATAATTGTAGGCGGGATTCTCGCTATAACTCCTTATGCGGCAATGAATAGAAAAACTTCACACCTTTCCATTTTTGCCCTGAGCTACGCGCAGTTTTGAACGGAAATTGCTCGATTACTATTCACCACTGCCTGCCCCGTTCGGCAAGCTCAGGGCACCTCTAAGCATAGTCGAATGGGTCAGGCTGTGATTAAGATTTTTTCCTTCTGGCTCCTGAATTCTGTATTCTGTATCCTGTTTTTTGGCTCCTGATTGCGGTTTCTAAAATTTTTCTTAAAAAATTAGAAATTCGACATCGACATTTGGCCCCTGAGAAACGCCTTTATATATAGAAGGGCAAAATTTGACAGGATGGTCAGGATTTCGGCCGGGTCGTTTAGCTCTTAGACTGGTATAACTCTTTCTTTGAGTATTGGGGTAAATACGTATTTTTCATAAGATCTCAGTTTTTACTTGACACAGGATGGAAGAAAACGATACGATGCCAATAGCATAGCGATATCCGGGACGAGAAAAGATGCAGGAGCTTGTTGCACATACAGTAATAGCCGCAGTGGGTTTTAGTTACGACAGATATCCTCGGATTCATTAGAAGGAAAGTGGAACACGAAATGGAGGATTTGAGAAAAACGGATAATTGACTTCAATAACATGACAGTTGCGTAGCTTCGGCTGCTGTCCGTATCGAAACTGGCAATTTCACACACAAGACAGCGCTAAGGTACGCCCCCCATTGGGGCGTGCCGAAAGCGTTCTTGTGTGGGCATGCCAGTGCCTGATACGGGGCGTGAGTAGGTCACGCCTCTTTACTTTGGTCAAGGCGTTCAATTGCTCACGCGACCAGCCAAGCAAGGATATAAGCGACAGCAAAAAGAGAAATAAGCAAGATGTCCGCAGAATTCACAAAAGAAATTGGAGGAGTATAAGATGAAAGAGAGTATTTCACGCAGTCTAATTGTATCGTTCGTTGTCATATCGATTGTTTCAGGAACGTCTCGGGCTGATCCTTACGCATACCGAGCCTCAATTGACCTGTCCGGTATTGTCGGCAGTGATTTTGAGCTTGAAGTGGCAGTGTATGATAATTCGGGCGTCATCGGCGATTCTTATGCCTTGATTGACAACGTAGTTTTCGGAGCGGTATCCGACGACTTTGAAAGCGGCATAGGCGGCTTTATCGTCGATTCTTTCAATCCCGGCAGCGTTAATGTTGTCGGCGGCAGCCTGAACGGCTCGGGCGCCTCGGTATTGAGGATTGACGAGGACCCATTCGTTACTCCCACATTGACGTACAGGGATTACACAGGATCGTCTGCAACCAGCCTATCATTTGATTTTCAGATGTTTGCCAGTGATACCGTCGGCCTGTTCGGACGGGATGAACTCGTCTTCAGCATCCTGGACCCGGTCACATTCGATCCGATGTTGCCCGATCTTACCGGCTTTGGCGACGTGCTGGCGATCAATTCAGACGGCATGATCTATACGAATGACGTTGCTGTTTCTATAGTACCTGTTCCGGGCGCTTTATTGCTCGGTATGGTCGGATTCGGCACGGTCGGGCTCTGGCGCAGATTACGCGCATTTTGAAAATCTTTGCGTTGCACGACAAGCAATACATTCGCCTGTTATTACTATGAGGGCCTAAAATGTGTGAAATAGCACTCCGTAACCGGCTTTTGCCAAAAAAAGTATCTCCAAATGAGGAGCAAATAACCATGCCAAAGAAATCTAAATCAATTATAATGCTCGCCGGAATTTTGGCGATTCTGCTCGCAGGCCTTGTTTCAACTTCTTCAGGAGAATCGGGCGAAATAATCGGCTGGGGCAGCAATAACGAGGGCCAGGCGACACCACCAGCGGGAAATGATTTTATCGCGATAGCCGCAGATGGCCCTTATGGGCATAGTCTTGCCCTTAAATCTGATGGGACCATTGTCGGCTGGGGCAGCAATAACGAGGGCCAGGCGACACCACCAGCGGGAAATGATTTTATCGCGATAGCCGCAGGTTATTGGCATAGTCTTGCCCTAAAGTCTGATGGGTCCATTGTCGGCTGGGGCTACAATCGCGATGGCCAGGCGACACCACCGGCTGGAAGTGATTTTATCGCAATAGCCGCAGGAGAGATCCACCATAGTCTTGCCCTTAAATCCGATGGGACTATTGTCGGCTGGGGCTGGAATTACTGGGGCCGGCTG
>CAZRBG010000049.1:0-44140 GCA_964598225.1 uncultured Pirellulales bacterium | reverse complement strand
TGACCAGCTTTCTGAGCAAGATATACCGGCGTTTTTACATCAAGGGCAGAGAAGGCGAGGAAGAGGACCCGGAGAAGGACGATAAGCTCCAGAAGCTGCTTGGCCTCCTGCAAGAAGAAGAACTGCTCAAGGATCAGAAGGTCCTGATATTCAGCGAGTTCAGGAATACGGCCCGCTACCTTGCCCAGCGTCTTGAAGACACCGGAGTCGGCGTTGTCGAACAGGTGGACAGCGGCAGAAACGTCAAGAATCGTGAATTGATTATCAAACGCTTCGCACCTTATTACAACTGCGTCGATGGCGACAAAGACTTGTTCAACCAAAGCGAGCTTTCCAAATGCCTTGACGACCCCATAGATATACTCATTTCAACAGACGTGCTGTCGGAAGGTCTGAACCTGCAAGATGCCTGTCTGATTATCAACTATGACCTCCACTGGAATCCCGTGCGTCTGATGCAGCGTATTGGCCGTGTCGATAGACGCCTCGATCCGGCCATCGAGGAAATGATTGACCGCCCGCCGGACCTGAAAGGAAAGGTCTACTTCTGGAATTTCCTGCCGCCGAAAGAAATAGAAGACCTGCTGCATCTAAAACAAAGACTCGACGGAAAGATTCTGCGAATAAACAAGACGCTCGGCATAGAAGGCGCACTGCTAAGCCCCGATGATCCGGATATGGCGATGAAGCTGTTCAACGAACGCTACGAGGGCAAGGAATCCACCGAAGAACTGATGCGTCTGGAAAAGCAGAGAATTGAAGCGGAGAATCCGGAAATCTGGGATTCCCTCCCTTCATTACCCCGGCGTCTGTTCAGCGGCAAGAAAGCCGGTGCGGGCTTCGGCCCCATCCTCAACAGACGCGGCGAGGAGATTCAGCACCTTGAGCCGAACTTGAAGCCCGGCGTGTTCGCCTGCTATCGAATGCCTCCTATTGTCGGCAAAGCGCCCCAAAACCTCATGGAATTCACTACCGAGAAATACGACCCGGAAACTCACGCCAAAGGCGAGGTGAAATGGTATTTCAGAGACGCCGAAACGGGCAGGATTAGCGAAGTCCCGGAAACCACCTGGACCGCTGTCCGGTGCTCGCAGGGAACCGAGAGAAGCATCGAGCAAGGCGTGACACAGCTCGCCGGGGAACGCAAGGCCATCGAAAAGCACATCAAGAATAGCTATCTGAGAGACATACAGGCTCCAATCGGAGCTAAGCCAATACTGCTTGCCTGGATGGAGATTAGCTAATGACTACTTCCGAAATCGGCAAACTCAGAAGCATCGAAAATTTTGCATCGCTGGTCGAATTTCTAAAGGATGAATTGAACTGGCAGCTTGATCCGGAGGATATAGAGGAACTGACTTATGAATATGAACCGGATGAGTTGGGACTCAGCGAAGATATAGCCACAAAGATCAGTGAGATAAAGCAACTCAGGCCGTTTTCGTATGACCAACCCTGGGGCATTTTCTACATAGATTTTGAACCGAAACGTTTGCCCGTTACAGTTCTACGACGAATTCTGCAACGACTCCGGCTAAAAAAACGCGACGCTGCTGGTTCGGCAAACATGAGACACTGGGATATGAAGGACATCTTGTTCATCACATCCTACGGCCCGGAAGATGAACGCTCAACTACATTCGCCCACTTCACCAAAGAGATCGAAGATTCTGCCGCCGTTCTTAGGGTAATTACCTGGGACAGCAAAGATACCGACCTACATATCGAAAGGTGCATAAATGAGTTGCAAAACCTACGCTACACAGAGGAGCTTGAACCTGACCAATGGCGAGAAAAGTGGGTAAAAGGTTTTGTTCTGAAACACCGACACTCCATAAGAACTTCCAAAGCCCTTGCTAAGAGGCTCGCAGAGCTTTCACAGGGAGTAAGAGAAGCTGCAAGAGAAATACTCGAAAGTGAACGTGAAGAGGGACCTTTCCGAAAGAGCATGATGAAATTCCGCGAAGCTTTAATACACGATCTGACCATAGAGGACTTCGCGGTCAGACAATCGCTTACGGACTTTTATATACAGCCGTGCGTAGTCACGTATCAGGTGAGCCTAATCAGGTTTCGACTGAAAGAGTCCAGGAGCTTGTTTTGCCTACGAATCCTTTTCTTAAAGAAGTTATGGAGGAGTTTTTCCAGATAGGAACACGACACTGGGACTCTGAACACGAAAAGCTAACCGGAATCCAATTCGATGAACTCGGCGTAAATACCATAATTGACACGCTCAAAAATCCTGAAACCCATTTTGATGCTATCTTAGAGGACTTTGGTAACAAGAATCCGAACGAAGACCCTGTAATTCACTTCTACGAGCTATTTCTCAAAGAATACGATGCCCTCAAACGCAAGTCCAGAGGTGTATATTATACTCCAAGGCCAGTTGTATCGTTTATCGTGCGAAGCGTTGATGAGGTGTTGAAAACTGATTTTGCTCTTGAGCTTGGCCTGGCTGATACAACGACCTGGGGACAAATGGAAAAGGATAATCCTGACATTGAGATCCCCGATCGTGTCAGTGCAGATGATTTCTTTGTCCAGATTCTTGATCCGGCGTTAGGAACCGGCACTTTCCTTGTCGAAGTCATTGATACGATAGCAATAACAATGAAGACAATGTGGGGAAAAGAATTAGGTTTAAGCATACCGGCGGATTCGCATGATGTTGTTGCTTGGAAACACCCAAAGATACTTGAACGCTGGAACAGATACGTTCCCAAATGCCTTTTATCCCGTCTTTATGGCTTTGAACTGATGATGGCTCCTTATGCCATTGCACACATGAAGATCGGTATCAAGCTGTTTGAAACCGGATATCAGAATTTCCAGCAGGATAACCAGCGCGTCCGCGTCTATCTTACCAACACGCTTGAAGAGCCGGTCAATATTTCCGAATATCTCGATACGCTGGACCCGGCTATGGCCGAAGAAACACGTGAAGCTAACGAAATCAAGAAGAAGAATTCAATTACCGTTGTCATCGGCAATCCACCATACTCCGGAGAATCGGCCAATAAGACGCTTTGGATACGTGAATTGGTAAACTCAAAATATCAGTATATCGAAGGCAGAAGAATTGAAGAAAAGGGCAAAAAGAACTGGTTGCTTGATGACTACGTCAAGTTTATCAGGTTTTCACATTATATGGCAGAGTATTTACCATTAGCGGTAATTGGCCTAATTACGAATCATGCTTATCTTGACAATCCAACATTTCGTGGACTGCGCCATGCACTGACAAACGATTTCACCAGACTTCTTCTCTTAGATCTACATGGCAACTATAAGAAGCGAGAAGTCTGTCCTGATGGTGGCAAAGACGAGAACGTCTTTGATATTCAGCAGGGAGTATGCATCGGAATCTTTATCAGAAATCAATTGCTCGACTCATCCACAAAGCCCCAACATACTGTCGAAATTTCGGATCTCTGGGGTTGTCGAGAGACAAAGAAATATCCCACACTATCTCGATCTGGTTGCTATTCACATTCTTGGTCAAAGCTTGAACCCGACAAACAGTTCTTCTTTTTCAAAGATGTGAAAGCTTCTGATGAAGAGTATGAAAGTTGGTGGCCGTTGACAAAGATATTCCCAGTCAACGGTAACGGAATTATCACGGCTCATGATCACTTTAGCATTGCGTTTGACGACGAAGAATTATCTGAGAGGTTGGATATTTATGTAAATCCCGAGTTGACAGATACAGAAGTCCTGGAGCGACTAAGGCTTCGAGAGAACTCTATGTGGACGATCAGGAGCGCACGAAAGTCACTTAGGACATCGAGAAATAAGAATCTGTTCGTCGATGTTTTATACAGACCGTTTGATATTCGCCGGAGTTTCTTTCACAAGTCCGTCATATTCAACCTTCGTCTCCCTATCATGAAGCACATGGTGGCAGGTGGAAATCTCGCTATTATATCTTCACGAATGACAAAGGGAGAAGAATTTGCGCACCTCCTTGCGTCTCGTACGATTTCAGAAGCAATTCTCTTGTCCTCCAAAACATCAAATAATGCATTCGTCTTCCCATTATACGAGTATGCGGACACTGGAACCTTTTCAAACAAGGAGCGTCGGCTAATGAATCTCTCAAACCCGTTTGTGTTACGATTTGCTACTGCTTTCGACATGACGATTGTGAAGGAAGGTGAAGGCGATAGAAGGTCAAGTCTTGGGCCAGAGAGTATACTTTACTATATTTATGCCATATTGAGTGCCACTGGATATAGGAAAAGATACGTCGAGCAATTGAAGAGAGATTTTCCGAGAATTCCGACCACTGAAAATAAATCCCTGTTCACCAAGCTATGTCACTATGGCGCGAAGTTGGTAAGGCTTCACCTCATGGACTCTGAAGATATCCAAGAGTCAATCACCACCTTTCCTGTTTCCGGTAGTAATTCAGTTGACAGGATTGGTGAAAAGGGTAGGACCTTGGCTTCTGTTCAGGATGGCAGAGGCAAATTGTACATCAACAAAACGCAGTACTTCGACAACCTACCTGAAGAAGTCTGGAACTTCTATATCGGCGGCTATCAGGTCTGTTATAAATGGCTATACGACCGCAAGAAGGCCGGCCGCAGACTATCCTCCGAAGACATCGAGCACTATCACAAGATCGTAGTAGCCATCAACGAAACCATCAAAATCATGAATCAGATCGACGAAACAATAGAATCCCACGGCGGCTGGCCAATTAAGTGAAAAGAGAAACTGCCCCGGAAAAGGACTTGCGATCTCAAAACCGGGGCAGCCTCGAAAATCTCTAAGAGGTCTCATACCATTTGCTCTTGCCGCGTTTTTTCAAAGGCGATAATTTCTTTCCGTAAATATCGTACCATGCCGTTTTCACCCTTGCCGAGACAGACACGTTTTAGCCGGGCACGGCGGGCGATACGATCTACACTGGATCGTGAACATTGCCAGCGTTCGGCAAGCTCACTTGGCGATATGAAAGGTGTTTCACGTTTTGATTTATCTGTTCGTCTCATCGTGTGAGTTCTCCTTATTACGTCAAGCTGCAAGTCGTGTCTTTCGCAGACGTATCCATTGCACCTCTTTTTCCATTACTGTATCTATGATTCTCTTGGCATGAGGAATGGACGTAGCAAGTAAGCTTCTGCGTTGGCGTTCCGGTTTACCGGGGTCCCAAAGGCGGTCAAATAATTTCTTTGAGTTTACGCTAAGCTGCCCTACCCAGAAACGCTGAGCTACAAGCTCCCCGGTTTCGGGAACCACAACAGTTTCAATCTCAAAGAGATTAACAGACCTGCCACAACTCCGAACACGCTGTTCGTATGTAAATCGAGTGACTGTCCGAGTCTTTTCGTCCGTAGATGATTCAGGCTTAGCAGGACTGTCCCAAAAACCTCTGCTTGTGCTATAGCGACGAATACGGCGAAACTTCCCCATTTTCATAACCCACTCTGGAAATCCGTTCTCAGGTGTTTTCGTCAGATACTTTGTTACATATCTTGCAGCGTGGAGAGAACCACCTTTAAAATCCCGTTTACGAAAATCGACTGTGCCGAAACCGGGGCGGTCTCCTACGACAGGCCCGGCATCTTTGGGCCGATGTTTCGACCAGGACCTAAGCAGAGCTTCCCAGGGGATATAACTGGCATCGTACAGGACGTGAAAGTGTGCTTGCTCTGTGTCCTTCTGCCACTCGACAACGTAGAAATATCGACGTGAATGAAGGTGTCCCCAGCGATAGAGGTCTTGCGTAGTGACGCTTATACACCGTTTGTCCATCATGTATAGAAAAGCAGACTTAGGGTCTGGAAACAATGTCGGGTCAACTGTGAATGTCACCAATAGCAGACCTTTGAATGTCTCAAGGATCGGTATGAGCTTAGCTCGAATATTGTATCCTTTGAGCGAGCTGCAATCAGGACAAAACCAGCAATCGCATCTGCATTTGGAAACTTCATACTTAGCACCATGCTCGTTTCCAGGATTTGTTACAGTATTATGGAAATGTTCAAGTAAATTAAGAGTCATCTTCTGGATTCCGTTCCTTCAGGGCTATGAATTCGTATGCTTTACTTACAGCCAGAGACAACTTGGGTAGTTCCTCCGGGAAATAGTTGTTTGTTTCTTTGTATTCGCCGTCTTCGTCTCGAAACCGTTTTTGAATACGAATCGAATGTTTAACGATTGTCTTGCCGTTTTCTTCGCTCTCATTTTTCCAGACTGCAACTTGAATCCATCCGATACGGAATTCTTTGATGGGTTTTTGTTTAGTCATTTTGAGCCTTTCAGATAGTTCCATATTGCGGCCTTTGGTCCTCGCCCAAAGGCCGGGATTTATCGCTTTCAGGCCAAAGGCACATTAGGGCTAAGGGGCGGTGACATTCACCGCCCCCGTGCCTCTGGTTGCCACAGCGCTCAGGTTGCTTCCCAGCATAGCCCTATCCTCTGTGGCATGTTCTTTACTTGTTAACCATGAAACAGGTGTGATTGTAGGGAAGATAAGAAGAAATGTCCGGACAAACGAGAGGGTAATTTTTGTCCGGTCTAAGTGCTTTATTGAAAAGGGTTTACTTCAGAACTGTTTGAAAGATTCTCTTGAGAAAAGGCTTCCAGAATTCCCTCTCACGGGTTACAGCTTTTCTGAAAGCATCTTCTTCAAGTGTAATGTCATCATCGGTGTATTTGCCGTGTAGGTCGTATGCCAAAGCGTCAAAAAGCCTCCGTATCTCAGGGGCATTCAGCTTATTTTGAAAACCTTGGCTCAAAAGGCTTATAAGCCCTGCCAACCAAATCTTTACCTTCATCGGTGAGAGCTTTGTTTTGGGATAAGTTTCCAGTGCCCTCATAATCCTTCGGTATCTTGCCCCATCTGGTTTTTTTGACGCGAGGCTCAATTCTTTTGCTATACGCGGATCGTGAATAGCGTTCTTGTCTAACCAAAGGATTTTCTCCAGCGCCTGTATGTCACCATGTCTTGCTCGTCTAAATAGTGAGCCTGCAAATTCTCTGTACTCGAACCAGCAAGGTGTAAGAACGGTTACAAGAAAAACCACTTCAGGAATAGCATTCAGCTTCTCCCATTCAGTCAATCTATCATGCTCGCTTATATTTTCTTCTTCAGCCATTGTCTGAAGATAATTGAACCAAAAATGGTCTTTGTCTCTGAGGATGCTTAGCAAAGGCTTTCTCAAAAACTTTGGAGGACGTTTGGCAGAGAATGGTTTAGGGGACTTCCATTCCTCTTTAAGATGGTGCAGTATTTCCACCTCAAATTCTGTTGATTCTAAACTCTTTTCCGTTGCCAAAGCTGTCTCAAGGCATACGGATGTCAATCTTCGGTGGTTCTTATATAGGTCGGGCCAATTCAGAGGATTCTTAACCTTTATAGTTTGTTTGAATTGCTGATGAAATCTGGGACTTACCAGCAGTTCGTATAGGTACTCCGCGCTCAAAGCGATGAAACAGGAAATATAAGCCAATGGATTTGGGTGTTGCTCATACCATTGTTGTGTTCTCTTGAGTCTCACAAGACACATTATAATATCGACGCGGGAGATAAATGCAAGAACACTTGACGGCGTGGAATTTGACACTGATAGGTGGAAAAACCAACGGTTTTGATTTCGTTGATTCTTTCTATTGACAATTGATGATAGTATATGTACAAGATTTCCTACCAAAAGCGTCGATTTTCGACTGGTGTCGGCTTTCTCAGAGAGGAACTATTACACGCGGAGCCAGAATTGCAAAGGCAAACACGTTAGTTTCCAAAAGGATATACGTTCACTTTTTCCGGCAATATTTTTCTGCTTAATAGGTGTCAAATGTTCGTGTTTGGGTTTTCGATTGTCCTTCGGAGAAAAGGTTTTTTCCATGCTTACGAAAAAACGATTTCATAAGTTTTTCTATTGAGAATGTTTTTCTCTAAGTCAATTTGACCTCCGGGTTTACAACAAAATGTCAGTTAACGGTGTTTTTGATGCTTTTTCTTGGTTTTCCTTGCTTCTCGTGAGCGACCTCCGGGCTTGTGTACATCACAAAAAATTGTACATCACTTTGTACATCACTTCTTGAAAAACATGTGGATTATGGTTATATTGTATTTTGAGTTTCGTGTTATAAGGTATTGATTTAGCGTAAGTTACTGTGTGAGCAAGGTTTTATGAAAACGCGGGTAAATCTCCCATAACCCGGAGGTCGCAGGTTCGAATCCTGCCCCCGCTATTGACGTTCCTCTTCGGCCTGTAAAAATTCTGCAGCTTGCTCGCCGCCGATCTTGCCTATGAGATCGTATACGCAAGTGGCGAAATCCCCGAACTCATTGCTTGGTTTATACGGATAAGCTTTTATAAGTTCCGGGACTGCGGGCTCATCTATTTCAAGCAAAGCTCTGTTGGCTCTTTCGAAAAGCCGCGAGTATCCGGGAAAAAGGCAATTTATGATGTACCTTATATCTCGTGGATGCTTTGTATCTCTGGACATTATCTTGTCGATCTTTCTAATCTTCATTGCCGCCCACCGACCTGGCAGGAGTACTCTGAAGAGGAACTCGCCAACAGGCATGAAAAGCAAGAAAGCCGCGATGATAAAAATGAGAATGCAGACGGCCTGCAGCAAAACAAAAAATACCTGTCTCCCCTTTTTGAGAATCGAATATTTCTCACTGATTGCGGCAAGAGCATTAAGGCGATTCATCGAGCCGTGCTCGAAACCGAGCACGTCATCCGAAGTCTTTTGAAGAATCTCCAGGATCTCTTGTCTTTCAAGGGAAGGATCAAGCCGCAGCATTTTCACTATCACGCCCGATACCTTTGGGGCGGCGAAGGATGTTCCGTTAAGTTCCACCGTGCGCGAACGCGACTCTATGCCGGTTTCCGAAGGAAGGGTAACCGTCTGGGCGGTTCGGTAGCCTCCATCGGCAAAAATATCGATGCTGCCGTAGTTGGAATAATCCCTGCGAATCCCATTGGTCGATGCGCCGACGCAAATGACTCCGTCTATGGCAGCGGGGTAAGTTGATTCGTGTATGCCGTCATTGCCTGCGGCCGCAACCACGATCCCACCCAAATCGAGAATGTCCGTGACAAGTTCTGTCTCTCCGAAGGACGCCTGGGGCGCTGCCGGCTTCGGAAGATGTGATCCAAGGCTTATGTTTACAACGACTCGGTCACCTTTGCTCTGCCGTAGATGGTTCCTTACCTGAGTGAGTGCATGGAGATACCTCTCGCTATCAACCGCGCCTCGCATGTTGTCCACATCATAAAAGTGAAGTACATCGGGTTGACCGTATTTTCTCAAAACGGCGGTCACGGCCCGACCGTGAGTAATATCGGTGAAGAGGTCCAGTTTGTTTCGCTCTTTTTTCATCATACTGGAGGCCGAGTCAATGACGAATGCTGTTACCTTCGGCCCTTCGCTGTGTTTCGAAAGAAAACCCGGGTAGAAAAACAAAAGAAAGATCGCCACCGCAAGTGTAAGCAATAACAATCTTCTATATTTGCGGTTACGAAAAGGTTTCATTTAATCAGCACTCGGTGTTGGTAACGCTCAGAACTGCCGCTGTTAGGACACATTCCTTCGGGGTCATTGAACTTCCTTAGTCTTTGACGAAAGTCCGCCAATCCCGTCCGTTTGTAAGCCAGGCAAGATTGAATTGAGCTACGGCTATGCTCTCATACAATTTCTTCTCACCCTTTTCGAAAAGTAGAAATATGGTGCCGTCCTTTCCGGCCGCCAGGGATGAATATGCGCTGGGGCCTTCGTATACGAGCCTGTTGACCGGCCATGTTTTTGCCCCATCGAAACTCGCCCACACTGTCATTCGCAAACGTGAAGAGCCCGGATTGTCCGGCGTGCTGAAAAGAAGTACGTCCTTGCCGTCGGTTGCTTCGAGGGCCAAACGCACCAGCCCTGCGTTGCATCCGTAACTCGGTTTCGTTCCGTACTTGAAGTAAAACGGCTCGCCGACCTCGCGGAGGTGTTCGGACACATACCAATCAGTCCACATGTGGCCGCCGTCATAGCTCCATGCGATTCGCCTGCGGTGATCGATAGCCATGTGGCAGCGGGAGTTGTAGTAGATGTCACCGTTGGAAATTTCTGCAAGTGTTCCTTCACCGGTCCCGCTTTGCACCGGCCCGCTCGTCTGCCAGGTCTTGCCGCCGTCATCACTGTAGATAGCTGTATTGTGGTTGTAGGGCCACCACTTCTGGTCATTGTTGCCTTCGGGCGGCTGTATGCGGGCGGGCATGATCAACCTTCCCTTGTGCTTGCCGTGGTGCAATGTTATTCCCGATTCCGAACAGGCCGTCTGTATGCCCACTCCCGCGGGAGTTCCATGACCAACAGCATCAGGTTTGATTGTGATTTCTTCTTTCTTCCAGGTGCTGCCCTGATCTCGGCTTCGCCAGAGATAACCGCCCTTCGACCGGACCACCATAACATCGCCGGTATTTTCATCGACGATCGCGCTTCCGCCGGCATCGTGGCCGACCTCCCGGAGAGGCTCCCAGCTTTTGCCGCCGTCGGTGCTGCGGCGCAGAACCCGGCCCGACCTGGCAAAAGCTAATACCGTTCCGTCAGTCGTCACGACAACGTTCGGAATGCGCATCGAATCAAACAGGTCCTTCATCCTGAAAAACGGTTCGGCCTGATTCCTTGTTCGATCTTGCTCAGCCGCATTTATTCCCGTTGCCACTGAAGCCGTTATACAAAATATGACAAAAACTTTTACTTTCAACATTTAGTTCTCCTGTAATCTCTAATTTCTTTTTGGACGTAGGGTGGGGCTTGCCCCACCATTCTGATGTGTCGCGACAATAATGGTGGGGCAAGCCCCACCCTACCGGCTATTTGGGTCTCTTCATGTTAGGTGCCGGCGGCGCTTCCGTTTCAGGTAGCCATTTTTTGAGGCGATTTATGACTTTTTGATTCACAGGATCACCGGCAAGATTATGCCATTCGTGTGGGTCCTTACGATGGGCATAGAGTTCCTCGGTTCCGTCGGCGTAGTCGGGATTTTCCCAGAGGTTGTCAAACTCGTACGGATCTTTCTGCAGGTCGAACAGCTCTCCGGGACTGTGGCCGTGATAATTAACGATCTTCACTCTTTCATTAAGATAAAGCCGATATGCTCACCGGCTGTCTTTTCCATCCGTCAGCCACTCAAGCGAGAACCTGGCAAACACTATCTCTCCATATTTTGTTTCTCCTCCCTCATACAAGCAGCCAATATCGCCGTCCGGCAAAACCGCCAGACAGGAATAAGCCGACGGCCCGTCATGCAGAAGTTTCGATACCGGCCATGTTTCGCCCTCATCGTAGCTGAGGCGTACCGTCATATTTATTCTGCTGTTGGTGCTGGCTGGATTTGAAAAAAGAAGCCGGTTCTCATCGCCGTCGGTCGTCAGGCTGTAACGAAGCAAGCTCGCCTGACACACGGGCTCAATCAGCGTATCGTCAAAGCGCAGTTCCGACCACGTAATACCGCCGTCTTTGCTCGTGGCAATACCCCGCTTGTTTTCGCTGTTTCTCTGCATACGCATGTTGAGCATGAGCGTGCCGTCCGCCAGTTCGACGACCTGGCATTCATTGCACCCGCCGTACACTGAACCGCCCAATTGCCAATTCTCGCCGTGATCGTCGCTGTAGATAACGTGCGAAGCATAGCCGTTCTTGTCTGTGTGGTCGCAGGGGATGACCAGCCGTCCTTTGTGAGGGCCTCGTTGGAGCTGGATGCCCACTCCCGGCCCGGTTGCGTACCACCACCAGTCCTTTCTCTTGGTTGACTTCGTAATATCTTTGGGCTGGGACCAGGTGTTGCCGTCGTCCCTGGAGTAACAGACAAATACGCGGCGGTCGGCGCCCCTCTTGCCCTGGTGAAGTTCCGAGTTGCTGAAGGAACTGTCGTTCCACGTCAGCAACAGCCAGATGGTGCCGGTATCCCGGTCCTGCACGGGGCAGGGATTGCCGCATACGTTTCTGCCCTGATCCCATACAACCTGTTTTGCCGACCACGTCTTGCCGCCGTCCTCGGATCGCCGAACAAGCATATCGATATCGCTGCTGTCGCCTGCTTCTCTGCCTTCGCAAAAGGCCAGCAACGTCCCCTTCTGAGTCGTAAGCAGAGCGGGAATCCGATAGTTATTGTAACCACCGACTCCCTGGACAAAAAGCGCTTTCTGCACTGGTGGATCCGCGGCAGCCCGGATACCTGGCAGACAAATCATTATCAACGTGATACTTCCAAATATTTCAGCTTTTCTTCTCATTTTCACAAATAATGCCACAATATGCTCTTTATGTCAACTTCTCGGGAGGCTGAACCGTGTCTGGTTTGTGTAAATGGGTTACGAATTTGCAGAAGTAGTGATAAAATGAGGTGCTATGACAAGAAAGAAAGTGTAAAAGCTGAAAATGAGTAACTGAATACGATGAAGGAATTGCGGCCTGTTGAATGGAGATAGCGCTGTGGAAAAGAAGAAATTTCCTTTGATGTTGACTTTTGTTGTGATTTTTTTAGTAAGCTGCCCGACACCAGGAGTTGGGGAACCGGCCGGTTTTCGTCCGCCGGCTGTGCCGCTGGTGACGGTCGATCCTTACATGAGTGTCTGGTCGTTCTCGGACAATCTTTATGACTCTTGGCCGGTACACTGGACGGGCAAGGTTCATGCCTTGGCGGGGATGGTCCGCGTTGACGGCAGGGCATACCGCTTTATGGGGCGACAGGCAATTTGTCCCAATACAGCCAAACAAGTCTCTGTCAGAGTTATGCCGACAAGAACGTTCTACACTTTTGAGGCGGGCTCTGTTGAGTTGACTGTGTGTTTCATGACGCCGATGCTGCCGGCGGATATGAAGCTGTTGACCAGCCCGGTCACGTTTTTGACTTTTCGAATCAAAGCTCTCGATGGAAAATCACACGCGGTTACAGTCTACTTCGACGTTTCCGGCGAGTGGGTCGTCAATAAGCCGGAGCAAAAAATCGTCTGGCGTCGGATGCCGAGCAAGATCGCGGGCATGCAGTTCATCTCAATGGGCTCTGCAAAGCAGCCGGTCCTTGAACAAGCCGGCGACAACGTACGGATCGACTGGGGATATCTCTACGTCGGCGCGCCCGGAGACTCGAGCGGCATTGTCGCAGCGGCACACGGAGTCCGTCAGGACTTTGTCAAGACAGGAGTAATCCCCGGCGAGGACGACACCAGAATGCCGCGTTCGGCCGACGACGATTGGCCTGTTATCGCCTGCACTTTGAAGATGGATACGTCCGGCTCCAAGTCGGTTTGGCAAACTTTGATTCTCGCATACGATGATATTTTCAGTATCGAGTACATGGGCCAGAAATTGAGACCCTGGTACTACCAGGAACATGGCGGCTTCATATCCATGCTCAAGTCCTGTGTTGAACGATATCCTGAAATTTGGCGTAAATGCTGTGCCTTCGATGCCAAACTTCTTGGCGAAGCGAAGAGAATCGGCGGCGACGCCTACAAACACCTGGTATCCATCTCTTACCGGCATACCTGGGCGAGCGGCAAAGTCGTTATCTCGCCGGATGGTTCCGAGCCCTGGTTCTTCCACAAGGAGTGTTTTTCCAACGGCTGTATGGCAACGGTGGACGTCTCGTATCCGGCGTCTCCTTTCTTTGCCCTGTTTTCACCGACTCTGCTTAACGGCATGGTAGCGCCCGTGTTCGAGTATGCCGCCTCGGATCAGTGGCCCTATGAGTTCGCGCCGCATGATGTAGGCAAATACCCGAGAGGCAACGGCCAGGCCTATAGTCGAGATCGCAAGACCGGCAAGCTGAGAGCCGAACGCCAAATGCCGGTGGAGGAATGCGGCAACATGATTCTGATGACGGCCGCCGGCGCTAAAGCGAGCGGTAACGCCGTGTTTGCCGAGCGATACTGGAATATGTTAAGCCAGTGGGCGGATTATCTCCGGGATAAAGGCCTCGACCCGGAAAACCAGCTATGTACGGATGATTTCACCGGGCATCTTGCGCATAACGTGAACCTGTCGCTCAAAGCAATTAACGCGCTCGGCGGATACGCAATGCTCTGCGATATGCTCGGCAAAACAGACCGGGCCCGGCAGTTCCGAGACGCGGCAAAACAGATGGCCGAGAAATGGCAAGAAATGGCCGACGACGGCGACCACTACAGACTTGCGTTCGACAAACCGGGCACCTGGAGTATGAAGTACAATCTTGTCTGGGATGAAATTCTGGGACTCGACCTGTTCGATCCGGAAATTGCCCGCAAGGAAGTCGCCTACTACCTCAAAATCCAGAACGCTTACGGCCTGCCATTAGACAACCGGGCCGATTTCACCAAATCTGACTGGCTGGTATGGTGTGCGACTCTGGCCGACAAGAGAAGTGATTTCGAGAAGCTTATCTATCCACTGTATCGGTTTACAAACGAATCACCCGACCGAGTTCCGTTCAGCGACTGGTATTTCACCAGCACGGCCAAGGTCCGCGGCTTCCGCGCCAGACCCGTAATCGGCGGCGTGTTCATCCCATTCCTGAAAGATCGGGATCGATGGCAGAAATGGGCCTCTATGGCAGAAAGCTTCCGGTAGGGGATTTGGGATTAATGCAACCCTCAGGCTTAATCCAAATGCTTAAAATTGCGCCACATTTCCTCGAGGGGCCTTTTAGGGTTTCTGCAAAGATTGACGTCCAGATACCTTTCATGAGGAATGGCCATCACGCACATGTGCTCCCCGACTTTTCTTACGCTGTCGAAGTACTCCCGGAGTGTTTCCCTTTTTATCCCTACTGAAATCACTATCTCTCCCGTATGTCCCCTTGTCCCCCAGAAGTAAAATTGTAGGTGTCCGCTGATCGGCCTGGGCAGGTTGTGCTCCTGGCCATGTACCCAGATTGCTCCCGCCTGGCCATAATTGTTCATCAATATGCATACTTTTGACTTTTCGTCTTCGCTTAGCCTGTCGTAGACCTTCGCAACGCTTGCCGCCATTTCCTCCCAGCCAAGTCTATCCGCAAAATGCTGCGGAAGACGACCGAGGTCGTGTCGCTCGGCTTTTATTCGCTCCCATACGCTTCTTCCGGTGTACTTAATAAAGCTTTCAACTGGAAGGATCGGCCTTGCAAACGGAACCATAACCAGCCCTGTCAGAAAGATTGCCACTGCCGGTATTCTTCTGAGCCATCTGATATTTCGATTTCGAGATATTGTTTCGATGAAAACAGCGCCCCCTGCGAACAACACAGTATAAAACGGAGTCGGCAGGTAGAACTTGACCTTCAGAGTTATGCAAAGGACCAATA
This sequence comes from uncultured Pirellulales bacterium, assembly GCA_964598225.1. GTDB lineage: Bacteria > Planctomycetota > Phycisphaerae > Sedimentisphaerales > Anaerobacaceae > SG8-4. Next base: position 28,854 of record CAZRBG010000049.1, on the reverse strand, counting down.
CGACAATATAAGCATAAGCCAGGACGCGATATTTCTTTCCTTCAGCGTGGAAGAGAAAGAAGCCAACTCCCGCAAGCCATACGGGAAAGGCCAGAGGATTCATCGTCAGAATCTGACTTGTGATAAACTCCAACGGCGTATTGTGATATGTTTTGTCGACAGCATAATTCCCATAGTACTCCAGGGCGGGGATCCCTTCCTGTATCTGCCAGAGGACGTAAGGCGAAGATATCAAAAGGGCCAAAACCACCCCTATCCACAACTGCCGGCTGAAAAGATGTCTCCTTGCTTTTGTCCCCAATAATGCTACCAAAACCCCGAGTCCCAGGAAAAGCACTGTAATCTTAGTCAAAAGAGCAATGCCGGCGACTATGCCGAAATATATCCAGTATTTTTCGTCCTCGGTCTTCAGAAGCAAAACCAACAGAAAGAGCAGCAATGTCCAACAAATCTTATCGAAAGCATCATAAGTGTATGTGCTTTCCCAGCACAGGTAGATCGGAGCGAAAGTGACGCACGTAAGAGCGAGCAGCAATGCGTTGAAGCCTCCGCCCATTTTTCTGACCATTAAGCTCGTCAGCCAGACAACCAGTGCTCCGGCAACGGCGGGCAAAAGGTGAAGGGAAAGAAATGATGTGCCCATGACGGACCGAACTGCTGCCAGAAGAAACGGCACAATCGGCGGAACATCAACGTAGCCGAAATCCAGATTGTCACTAAGGGCGATATAATAGAGTTCGTCGCGGAAAAAGCCGTACTCCGTAGGAAATAGACAGAGAATCAGCTTGGCCGCAATGAAGTATCCTATCAGGATCCTCTCGGCCCGGATATTTCTTCTGGAAAAATCTTCTTGACTCATGATCACGCTATGAATTATTCCCGCGATATACGTACAGAATTGTGAAGAAACCGGCTATGAGACATGCAAACAGCGCACATCGTATCGGAGTCATGAGGTTTTGTTTGGCAGAAGAAACAGATCCGAGCGCGGCCGTATCGTTCTCGGCGTCATTGACGTTCGATTGTGGCGGCTCAGTTTTGGAGACTCCGTTGTTGTTGGTGTTTCGCGCTGCCGGGGGTCGCTGGGCCGGCCCGCCCTGCTCCTGAGACTTGAGCAGCCCGGTAAGATGAGCAATCGAAGCTCGGGCGTGTTCCCTGACACTCCGGTTGTCGTCTTTCGTTGCTTTTCTTAATACAGGCATCACCTGGTCCGCCTGGTTCGCCATTTTACCAAGTGCTTCAACTGCGTATTCACGAGTCAGTTCATCCGAATACTCAAGCGCTGCGATCAGGGCCGGTATGGCATCCGCCGCATCCTGGCCGATCTGCCGCAAAGATCTGGCGGCGAATCGTTGCCGCCTGTAATCTCCGTCATGCAGGGCTTCGACCAATTCCGGCACGACTTTTCGGCCCATCGCAGCAAGTTCTTCTGAGGCTTTCTTGGCCTTGTCCTTATTCCAGGCTCCGAGTTGATCTACTAATGAGGCTACGTCCTGCTGTGCCGTTGCAGCAGCAAGTCCGAGGTGCAGAATGCAAATTGCCACCATTATCGTCCGCTTAACGTTCACAGGTTTTGTCCGTTGAATTTGCATATTCTCGTAATAATCATCCTGTCCGGACTGGACTTCAGGATTGTTGAGATGATTTCCCGGCTCACTCATGTCATTTCCTGTCAATGCTGCTCGAGCAGATTCATTCGACAACCAACGCAAACTATACAGAATTAGTGAAATCAATGCAATATGAAGGGTTATAACGCGGCATGCAGCCTGCTGTCAAGAAACCTTATACCAATCGATCACCAGATGTCTCTACTTCTGTAAAAAAAAGGGATTTCCGAAAGAGCTTGACCTTTGGTGCTGGGGCGGGTATCATCGCACGTCAGACTGGCTGAGAGATTGAGAAGTCTGCTGCGATTTGACTAAATTAGGGGTATTAATCTGGGAAAATGGCCGGAATTGGGAGTACTAAGAAGAAGTTCCTCAATATTGTCCTATACCGCTCCGCCGCGGAACTCAAAAGTGAAGGGACTCGCACCTATGCTGGCTATCTGTGGTGGGTCCTTGAACCGCTATTGAGTCTGGCGGTCTATTACGTGGCTTTCAAATATGTTTTGCATCGCGAAACAGAGAATTTTCTCATGTTCTTATTCAGTGGAATCGTGATATATCGTTTCTTTGCAGGAACGGTAACTCGCAGTGCTACAAGCATTTCTGGTGCACAGGGCCTGATGCAGTTGGTATATGTTCACAAGAGCATTTTTCCACTGTCAGTAGTTATGGTGAATCTGGTCAAGTTTCTTATTACGCTCATGGCCTTAATTATTGTATCCTGGCTGTTCGGAAGTCTTCCAACATGGGCTTACCTGGCCCTGCCCTTATTGATCGTGTTTGAGCTTGTAGTTATAACTGGTGCGTCCATGATTTGTGCTGCTATCACACCCTTTTTTCCTGATTTCAGACTAATGCTTAATACTCTCATACACTTACTGATTTTCTTGTCGGGGGTGTTTTTCGATGTCGGCGAGTTACCTCCCAAAATACAACGTCTGATCCGGCTGAATCCGGTCGCTGCGTTGATCGAACAATTTCGGGTGGTTTTGCTTCATGGGCAGTGGCCAAGTCTACAACCTCTTGTGCCCGCGCTGCTCGAAAGCTCAATATTACTTGCCTTTGGCTTGTTACTGATCCATAGATTCAATCGACACTTTCCCAAAATAAGTTGACAGTAGAGACGGCAAAGTGAGAGACGTAATTTTTGATTTGAATAATGTTGGACTATGCTACCGCAAGGTAGGTTCGGTGCCGTGGAAGAATAGCAATACATTCTGGGCATTGCATGATGTTTCTTTCTCCGTTCAACAAGGTGAGACAGTAGGCATAATCGGGCGCAACGGCGCAGGCAAGAGCACGTTGCTAAAAATCCTTGCCGACATTATAAAGCCTGATACAGGTACAATAACTCGTGCGGATGTCAGTATTATGATGCAGTCACTCGGCGCCGGTTTTGACCCGCGACTCACGGGAAAGCAGAACATAGCTCTGAGTGCATTGCTGCTGGGCACGGACAGAGAGAGTGTTTACTCCAAGTTTGACGATATTATTGCTTTAGCCGACATTGGAGACTTTATCAACGAGCCAATCAAGAATTACTCAAGTGGGATGCGCGCCAGACTTGGCTTTTCAATTGCCTACCACATTGATGCCGACGTCATGCTTATTGACGAAGCGCTTGCCACCGGTGACCATGCGTTCAAGATCAAAGCTTCTGAATTGATAAAGCAGAAAATAAAGAGCGATCGCACCGTAATCATAGTCACTCATTCGATGGAAACGGTACGGGAATTATGTGACAGGGTGATAATAATAGAAGATGGACACTCCTTACCTGAAGTCTCGCTGGAGGAATCCGTCGAGTACTATATTAATACCAAGAAGAAGTAAGAGGATATATGCGGAGCGTAAAGAAGCATTTAAATGAAATCCGGATTTATTGGTTGATCAAACGCAGCGGTTTGTTCGATTCGGAATATTATTTGCGCAATAATCTGGATGTTGCCCGCGTTTGTGTCAATCCAATTATGCATTACATCAGACACGGCTGGAGAGAGGGGCGCTCGCCCAGTTTACTGTTTGACACCAAATGGTATCTGAGACACAATCCCGACGTGGCTCAAGCCAGCATCAATCCACTTTATCACTATCTCAAACACGGCATCAACGAAAACCGCCAGCCCTCACCACGTTTCTCGACGCGTGACTACCTTGCTACCAGAGAAAAGACGGCAAAGAGTAACAGAAGTTTTCTATCCCAGAAGAGGCAGCAAAAAAATAAAATCTCTGAGAGAGAAGCAGTTGCACATGCCAGAATGATAGTCGCAGAGCACGGAAAACGTTTCTCTATCATTCTTCCTACCTGGAATAGAAAATCCGTGATTTGCAGAGCCATTGATTCCGTAATTGCGCAGTCCTATCAGAATTTTGAACTGATTATTGCCGATGATGGTAGCACCGATGGCACGATGCCTATGGTCAGAGACAAATATGCCCATGAGTTGGAATCGGGTCGAATGCGCTATCTTTATAACGAACACAATGGCGTTAGTTCTGCCAGGAATTCCGGGGTCAGAGTTGCAAAAGGAGAATGGATTGCTTATTTGGACACAGATGACACATGGCGCGAAAACTTCCTGCTGCTGATGGCTCGCGCTTTCATCAATAACCCGGATAGCAAAACTGCCTATGCTCAAATACTGATTCACGATTCAGTGATCGAGCATAGGGATTATGTCTTGAAAGGACGCTTTGATTCCGAGCTGATCCGGAAGCAGAACTTTATTTCCTTAATTGTCTACACTCACCATCGTGAGGTTTACGAGAGTTGTGGTGCATTTGATGAACGGATGAAACGCTATGTTGACTGGGATATGATCATCCGGCACACTTCCATTTTTGAGCCAGTCTATGTGCCTTACGTGTTAGCAGATTATGAGAGGACCGACACACTTGATAACATCACGTTTACCGAATCTCACAAAGAGAATAAGAGCATCCTTGACTGGAAGAATCAGAATGCCAACCGACGTATTGCGATCAAGAATCCAGCTCCTGACCCCAAGCAAGCGCCTTTTTGGGGTGATTACCATCTTGCGCTGGCACTGCAGCGTGGTTTGAGAAAGGCTGGTTTTACGGTACGCATTGACACTCTTTCCGAATGGTATAAGACTGGAACAGAGAAGGACGATATCATTCTCGTAATGCGCGGATTAAGTATATATCGTCCGAAAGCACATCAACAAAATATCATGTGGAACATAAGTCATCCTGACAAAATATCACTGGATGAGTACAATGCATATGATTCAGTATTGGTCGCCTCTGATAAACATGCTGAATATCTGAGAAAACATTGCCGCGTGGCTGTTGAAGTTATGCACCAGTTCACCGACCCGGATATTTTCTTCTCTGAATTCTTTCAGTCTCTGGCAACTGATTTGCTGTTCGTTGGAAACTCCAGAAAACAGTATCGCAAAGCGGTCAAAGCTTGCGTCGAACAAGGGCTGGATGCGGATGTTTATGGAACGCTCTGGGAGGGTATTATTCCTGAGCGTTATATTAAGGGGCAGTTCATCGACCAGAAACTTCTGCATGCTCACTATCACTCGGCTAAAATCGTACTCAACGACCACTGGGATTCTATGAGAGACAATGGCTTTTTTTCCAATCGCATATTCGACGTGGTAGCGTCGGAGGGATTTATTCTAACCGACAATTGTGCGGGCATAGATGAGCTGTTTGGTGACGCTATTGCAAAATATACCGATGACAAGGATCTGAAATGCCAGGTCGAGTATTATCTTAGCCATCCGGAAGAGCGGGCGGAGATGACGAGTCGCCTTCAGAAAGTTGTGCTGCGCGATCATACCTTGGACAAGCGCATCGGGCAACTACTCGAAGTATTTGGTGATGGCGCCAGAGTTGCCATCAATGCTGCGGTCTTTGAGCAACGTGACAAAATGGCAAAACAGGAACCGAGAGAAATTGAAATCTACCAGACGGTTATCTCGGATGAGCAGCTTGGGCATGTTCAGCCCCCATTTATAGAGTACGACGTACGCAAAAAAAACTCCGGACAGGAGTGGCACGAGTATTGGCATTTTTTGCACCTCTATAATCAGAAAAAGAATGGCCAAGCAAAGTATTGGGGGAATGTTTCGTACAGATTTACTGACAAGACTTGTGTTACACCGCAGGCATTCCGGAGTTTTATCGAAGATAATCCCGGCTACGACGTATATTTCATCAATCCTTTCGAGTATCTCACGTACTCTTTCTCTAGTCCGTGGGAACAAGGAGATGTCTGGCATCCGGGACTGATCGAAATGACTCAGACAATCTTGGATCGCCTGGAGTATGGGATTGATATTCGTAAACTGAAGATATTGCCCGATCAGGTTGCGTACTGTAATTACTTCGTAGGTAACCATAAGTTCTGGGATCGGTACATTGAGTTTACCCGGCCGATTTTCGATTATATTGAAAACTGCCCAGATGATAAGCTTGTCAAACGAGTCCGGGGTCGTGCATACAAGACCCGGCCGTGTAGCTATCATCCTTTCATTATGGAGCGAATGTTCTCCACATTCCTGGCCGTCCAGGGTTATTCGATACTGTCCTTCAAATACAGCTATACAATGGAACAGGTACTGAATGGCGCATGTCAATCCTATAGACAGATTGCGGAGGCATACAACAAGCTGTACGAGAAATTGACTCAAGAAGAAGACTTTAGAAACGACGCTCGTCGGAACGCTGTCGTTTGGTAGGAAGAGCCAAAGAGTGTGCTGAAGGAGACATAGGCAGAGACCACAGGTTGAAACGGCGTTTCTTCGCAGATATCTTCTGGGGCTGAGATCTGATGATGCTAGTATACCAATTTGGAACCTTTGATGTTGCTAATTACGGGGATCTTCTATTTCCTCTGCTTGCGCGGAAACGCTTAGCCTGTTTGGATGCTGAGATAATTGCCGTGTCCCCTGTCGGAGGACCACCTATCTGGTCGGATTGTATGCCCTCGATCAGAGCTGACAAGATCGAAAACATTGCCCCCCCGGCTGGTGTATTGATTGGTGGCGGATACACTATCAGATTGTCGCCGTCTCGCATTCCTACCTACAATGTTGGTACCGTACAGCTTCTCGGCAACCCCGATATCTGGATTGGAGCGTCACTCTTAGCGGAAACAGGAGTCCCTGTCTGCTGGAATGCGCCGGGTGTACCCGCTGCATTTGCCAGCGAACAGTACCCGTTCGTGCGAGACTGCATCAGCCGGAGTTCCTACGTTTCTGTTCGTGACGAGCAGAGCCGTGCATTCCTCCTCGAGGCCAGTCCTAGCGCGGAGATTTCGGTTTGCCCTGATCCCGCATGGGATCTCCCCCGTCTGTGGACAGCCAGTCAATTGGAGGAGGCTTATGAAGAGATGTTCAGTAACCGGGGAGAGAAAAGACCGACACGATCCATATCTGTTCATTTGAATTCTAGGTTTATGGCTCCATCAGCAAATCAGATTGTAGCTGGTTGCCTGGACAACATTTCACGGAAATTTGATGCTCGTGTCGTTCTTCTGGCAACAGGACCTTGCCATGGGGATGACACCCTCACACGCCTGATCGGTGGCCTCATGACAACCAAACCGTTGATTGTGGATCTACCTGCCAGTCTTAAGGAGGTTGTCAGCTGTATTGTCCATTCTGAGGCATATCTTGGATCGTCAATGCATGGGCTGATTACTGCCGCTTCATTTGGTGTTCCCGGCATCTGTGTCACATCTGGTGACATCCCCAAGTTCCAAGGACTTCGGGACCAATTCGGTGATGAGGAAATCTGGTCTCGATCATGGGAAATGGTGCCGGAACAACTGCTTTCGCTCAACATGGGCCAAAAACGCAAGCAATTGGGAGAACTCCAGCAGCGGATGCAAGAGAGATTAGACCGCCATTGGGGGCAGATAATAAATGTCCTCGAAAAGCCTTTGCGGAGTTTTGACAACCACGTTAATAAGAATGACTCGTTTTCCACGGCGGATAAGAGGTTCATTTCTTATCGAGCGAACTTTGCGGCCATTGAGGCAACAAGATACATGCGCCTTCTGGATAAAGCAAAATCTGATATTGCACGCAGAGATACTCAAATTGCCAGCAAGAATTCCGAGATCGAACGGTTGAAACGTTATCATGAGGAGCTTTATAGAGTTTATGTTTCCCGTTCCTGGCGGTATACCGCACCCGTACGGAAAATCGGAACTCTGATCTGTAAAGCTTTGAACCTGCTGCACAAGCCGCGGCTTAGGGTACTGATAAAAGACGCCTATTTCATGTTACCAGCCTTTATTCGCAAAAGCAGATTTATCGAGAATCTCAAGTATCGCTTCAAGAGCCGCGAGGGAATGAGTTGAAACCGCAACAGGCGTGTTGCAGTAAAGTCAAGTATTTGGGAAATCGTCCATAATGGAAATATGGGAATGATTGATATTTTGCTGGCAACGTATAACGGTGAGGAATATCTGGAGGAACAGATGGACTCTGTTCTTACTCAGTCAAACAAGGACTGGCGGCTCTTGATTCGGGATGATGGGTCTGATGATAATACCGTGAGCATCATAAAAGATTATGTGGCAAGATACCCAGACAGGATTACGTTGATCGAAGATGATAATAGGCATCTTGGGGTCAGTTTGAACTTCCAGCGACTGCTGGAAAATTCAACTGCGGACTATGTCATGTTCTGCGATCAGGACGATGTCTGGCTTCCGCAGAAAATCGAAGCAACTCTGAATCTAATGAAGGACACCGAAAAAGATTATCCGAACAAGCCGGTATTGGTTCATACCGACCTGAGAGTGGTGGATTCGCGGCTGAAAACCATTGCCAAATCAACGTGGCGATACCAGGGAACTTGCCCTGAAACGGGCAACGACCCTGCAAAGGTATTGGCTCAAAACGTAGTCACGGGCTGCACCATAATGATCAACAGAAAAACCAAAGAAATCTCGATGCCAATACCCGAGGAAGCAGTAGTACATGACTGGTGGCTTGTCATCAATGTGGCGAGCCACGGAAAAGTTGCCCACATCCCGGATCAGCTTGTTCTGTACCGGCAACACGCCAGTAATGCGGTGGGAGCAAAGAAACTACCGCGGATGAACTTTTCATTTTTCTTTACACAAACAGGGGTAAAAATACAATACCTGTTTTCCCTTAGAAAAAAGATTCTGGACCATTACAAAATGGTGAAAAAATATGATCCGCATGCTGCTTTTTGGCCGGTCATATTCAAGAAGACGGTAACGAAAATTGCGCATGTCACAGGGGTTTTCGGTCGGAAGAAGGTGAAATAGCCGCAGAAGCGGGATTTGCTCATGCTTGACTTGTCAATCTTGATAGTGAACTTTAACAACGCCTACTGTCTCAAGAACTGTCTGGATTCCATATACTCCCATGCTCCTGAGGCAAACTTTGAAGTTATAGTCGTGGACAACAACTCTGCCGACAACAGCGTTCAGGTTGTCAGACAGAACTGGCCGGTTGTTAATGTCATAGTCAATCCGGAAAATCGCGGATATGTTGCGGCAAACAATCAGGGCATACAGGCATCCCGCGGTCGATACGTATTGTCGCTAAACAATGATACCGTCATAGATGAAGGGACTTTGGACGGCCTGATTTCCTTCATGGACAATCATCCCGATGTCGGCGTTTGCGGCCCAAAGGTATTGAATCAAGACGGAACTCTACAGCGCCAGTGCAGAAGGAGTTTTCCCACAATATCATCATCGCTGTCTTACTTCTTCAGATTGCACAGGTTCTTCCCAAAGAACAAGTATTTTGGCCGCTATCTTATGACGCATTTGGACGATGAGACAACTGCCGAAGTTGATTCCGTATCGGGTTGCTGTATGATGGTCAGGAGAGAGGTCGTTGACCGGATTGGGGCGCTCGACGAGAATTTCATAATGTATGGCGACGACCTCGACTGGTGCTACCGTATCAAAAGATCAGGCTGGAAAGTGTGTTATGTGTCGGATGTCCGGATAGTCCATCTTGGAGGACAGAGCAGTCGCCGGCTTCCGAGCCAATGCGTTCTGCTTTTTTTTCGGGCCATGGCGATCTTTTATCGCAAACACCATGCTCAAAGACACACTTGTATCACAAATTGTGTTGTTTACGTCGGAATTTGCCTGAAAGCTCTGTTAGCTCTGTGTGCAAATATTCTCCGAAAAGAGAAAGTGGTGGGAACGAAAAAGCCGGCTTCCGATTCGTCTGCTTGAAGTCAGATTGTTATGACGCCAGGAGAACACAAAACACTTAAGGCGGGTGCCGTAAAGCGTATGAGCTATTTCTTGCTAATAACGGATATGGTTTTATTAAATCTGGCCTTTCTTGTATCATACGCGATAAGATACGGCCTGCCTTTTCCATCGCATAATTTTGCGCCCTATAAAAAGAGTTTTGCGTTCATAACACTTATATATGCGTTTGTGCTGCTTTTTTTCGGAGTTTACAAGAATAGATTCAAATCTTCCGGGGATCTGTTTAGTCGAGTTTGCCTCGGACTCTTTTTAGGGACGTTGCTGAGTGTGGCTTTCATCTATGTATTCAGAGTACGATGGAGTGCTTTTCCAACGAGTGTCTTTGTAATCTCTTTCTTTGTAAATCTTCTTTTGATTTTCAAGTTCAATCAGTATTTTCTGAAAGCCGCCAAGAGGATCCGAAAGAGAGTTGTGGTGGTAGGCCAAAATGAGACTGACGATATTGTCGGAAAAGCAACCATCGTGAAAAGAATACGTGCTGATGAAATCGGACAGTTGCTGAAGACCCCTGATATTGACGAAGTAGTCATTTGTGAGAAAATCCACGACGAAGATAATCTGAGTTTTCTCCTCTATCTTATCCAGAAACAAAAAGTCGATATAGTCTTTGATCCTTCGATTTACGTGGAACTTTTGTCGAGCAGAATCAACGGCGACAACTCTTTCCATTTTATTAGCACGTTTGTCGGGGGCAGGCGCGATGTTGAGGAGTTCATGATAAGAGGCCTCGACATAGTGGGCAGCGTGCTTATGCTGTTCTTTTTTTTTCCGGTGCTAATCTTAATTTCTCTGCTGATAAAAGTAACGTCCGCCGGACCCGTTTTGTACAGACAGCAGAGAGTAGGCAAGGACGGCGAATTCTTCATGTTGTACAAGTTCAGGACGATGATTAAGGACGCGGAAAGCAAGGTAGGCCCGGTATTGGCAAGTCGAGACGATCCCCGAGTCACGAAGATCGGAAAGATATTGAGGGTGTCTCGCCTGGACGAATTCCCGCAGTTCTTCAACGTGCTGCGCGGCGACATGAGTCTGGTCGGCCCCAGACCGGAGCGTCCCCACTTTGTCAGACGACATAAAGCCCTTCAGGAACTGAGGTTGGCGGTAAAGCCTGGACTTACGGGCCTTGCACAAATTCGAGGTTATTATGATTTGAAGCCTGCCCACAAGATAAAATACGACTACCTCTATATCCAGAAAAGGGCATTCTTGCTCAACCTGTACATTCTTGTTCTCACCGTTCCGGCGGTTTTGTCGAGAAAGGGTTGGTAAATCAGCGTCCATTTCCTGTTGCGTGACAACACCTCAGTCTTTTCGAGAGTTAGTTGCAGTAGTTGATTCCGAGATTCTCCAGATCAAAATTTTCTTCTTCTTTTCACGTTTATCCACCCAAATCGAAGCTTGAAGTCGCGCCGACTGTTCGATTCCGGATTTCTCATCTCCGCTTTTAGCAATTTTCACCGCGTAGTCGGCCTCCTCGGCCAGAACCCCTTCATATCTCACCCCTTTTCGCTTCGCATAGAAACTTATACGCATATCCTGAACAGCCAGTACATCCTGTGATTCGGTATTTTCATTCAGCCACTTTGCCGCGGTTCGATAGCCTCTTTTATCATCGCCGACCGGCTGCATCAATTTGGGCAGACAGATAATCATGCCGACCACCAGTAAGGCCCAAGTCAGGCGGGTTCTCTTTGTTTGGGCTCCTTTGGTTCGGGATAGACGTGAAAGCCGGTGTTCTATAACCTGCAATCCGTCGCAGATGTAAAAAGAAGTGAAAACCGCTAAAGGCATGCTCCATCTGTAACTTATGTGTGGCTGGAGATATACATAGCGGACAACCATCATCGTAACGTTAATCAATATGAAGGTTATCATCAGAAATTTCTCTTCGTGTTCGGCCTTGTATCGAAGATGATAGTAAAGTCCGGCGAACACAGGCGGCAAAAAAAACCACATCAGGTTCTCACCGAATGTCCTGAGAATTTCTCCCAGGGCCTTGAAGGTTTCAGCCGGAATCATCCCGGCCATAGATGGATCAGGTTCTGCTATGGCAGACGAGCATGGAACTTTTTGGTTCAAGGTATCCTCAAGAGAGATAACTTTGAAAATATGTTTTGCATTGGGTGAAACTATGTACCCGGTATATTTCATATACGGCAATGCCAGTACCGCAAAACACCCGACAAGTGACGCCGCAGATAGAACAGCCTTGCCTCTGCCCATCCTTCCCACCTTTGGCCAGACCATGACCAGCGCCAACCAGAGAAAACCGTATGCGACTAACTGTATGCAGGCCGGCCGGATCCAGTAACCCATACCGGCAGTCAGCCCCGCCAGGCCGAAGGTCCACCATAGACTTCGCCTCGCTCCCCAAAGCAAAAACAGAAAACCTGTCGCGAGAAAGAACATGTAAGGCCATTCCCTCGTCAGCTCACAGGCGGTTTTGGCCGGATGCGGCAGCAAGACGACTATTAGCATCCCCCAGAAAGCTTTTTTGCTGCCGACGAGTTGTTTTCCTACGAAATACAACGGTATCAAGCCAAATAGGCGGAAAAGCAAAGTTATGCCTTGAGCGGAGTATATCCATGTGAAGGACGAGGAATCCCTGAGAAAGAAGCCTGTGAATCTATGAGCCGCGACAATCAGAAATGGATATCCCGGAGCGTGTGCTCTGTCAACTTCGGGCGAATCGACCAGGATTTTCCGGCTTTGCTCAATATAGGAAACACCGTCCTTGGAGATTAGAACAGTTGTAGCAATCAGATAGATTCCTATCACCATGGCGAGAAGAATCAGTATAGACAGGTTTATCGCATCACGTTTTGGTTCCGGTTTATCGGCGCAGTGCTCGGCCGATGTCCTGCTTATCCTGTTGTCTGATCTGTCAGTTCCGGGATATCCGTCGGCCATGTTTTGTAATCCGGTCGTTCACTTCTACTTGAGCTTCCCTTGCCCAGTGGCGATGGGCAGGGGTCGTCCATCAAAAAGGCCGTTTGCAGCTTACCAGTTATGCGCAACCGAGGCAATAGGCGGCATACTTCTTCCTAAAATCTTCTATGCTTTGTGAAGCACAAAGACTTCTTTCTTTTTACCCTGACATCTTGCAGAAATTGGGAGTTTGTGTTAATGTGCTGTCTTCCGTAGTCCCTTCAAAAAACTATTCGGAGAGGGGGACAGAATTTGGAATGGACAGATAAAGATAATTGCCTATGGCCGCAAAAAAACACGAGTACACGGATGACAAGATCAAGACCCTTTCGTCGCTGGAGCATATTCGGCTTCGGACCGGGATGTATATAGGACGCACCGGCAGTGGAGCGAATTATGATGATGGAATTTATATCCTGCTAAAAGAGGTCATCGACAATGCCATCGACGAATTCATCATGGGCCACGGCAAGAAGATCGACATCGCTATCGAGAAAAACAGGGTATCGGTCCGTGATTACGGGCGCGGCATCCCGCTCGGCAAGGTGGTCGAGTGCGTTTCCAAAATTAATACCGGCGCAAAGTACAATGACGACGTGTTCCAGTTCAGTGTAGGTCTCAACGGCATCGGCACCAAGGCGGTAAATGCTCTGTCGTCGGATTTCCTGGTGAGCAGTCATCGCGAAGGCAAATACGCGCACGCCGAATTTAAGTTCGGCAAGCTGAAAAAACAGAAAAAGGGCAGAGCCGATGAACCTAATGGCACGTATGTCAGCTTCGTGCCGGATCCGGAAATTTTTCCGAATTACCAATTCTGCGAAGAGCACATTGAGCGACGGCTTCGCTTCTATACCTACCTGAACGCGGGACTTCGTATCAATTACAACGGCCGACGATTCGTGTCGACCGGCGGCATTCTCGATTTGATCGAAGATGAGACGTCTTTTGAGAAGATTTACAAGCCAATGCACTATCGCGATGCCGGCATGGAATTCGCCTTCACCCACACCAACCGTTTCAACGAGGACTACTATTCATTTGTAAACGGCCAGTACACCAACGCCGGAGGCACGCACCTTAGCGCGTTCCGTGAGGGCATTCTGCGCGGCGTTAACGATTTCGCCGGCAAGAAATTCAGCGGAGACGACGTCCGCGAAGGGCTGCTCGGGGCAATTTCGATTCGTCTTAAAGACCCGATATTCGAGAGCCAGACCAAGAACAAGCTGGGCAACGCCGAAATCCGCTCTGAGATTGTAAGTCGCGTGCAGGAAGCCGTGCTGAAATTGCTCCACAGCAACAAGGTCCAGGCCGACAAGCTGATTAACAAAATTATCGAGACCCAGAAGTTCCGCAAGGAACTCAATGCGGTCAAGAAGCTGGCGCGAGAGCGATCCAGGGCCATTTCCATTCGCGTACCACAATTGCGCGACTGCAAGAAGCACTACAATCACACCAGGGGCCTGCACAAGAACACGATGATCTTCATAACCGAGGGCCAGTCCGCCGCCGGTTCGCTGGTGAGCTGCCGCGACGTCAACACACAGGCGATCTATACTCTTAAAGGCAAACCTCTCAACGTGTGCGATCTCAAGAAGGATGCGCTATACAGAAATGAAGAAATTTTCAATCTCATGAAGAGCCTCGACATAGAGGAAAATATAAACAATCTGCGCTATAACCATGTGATTCTGGCTACCGACGCCGACGTGGACGGCTTGCATATCAGGAACCTTATGATCACTTTCTTTCTGCGTTTCTTTGAGCAGTTGGTAGAACGCGGGCATCTCAAGATTCTCGAGACGCCTCTTTTTCGCGTGCGCAACAAGAAAGAGACGCTCTATTGTTATTCCGAGCAGGAGCGTGATGACGCAGTCAAAAAACTGGGGCGCGCTCATGAGGTTACGAGATTCAAAGGACTCGGCGAGATATCTCCGGCGGAATTCAAAGCCTTTGTCGGTCAGGACATGCGACTCAAGCCGGTCAAAATTTCCGGTGAGCACTCCATCGGAGAGACGCTGGCCTTCTATATGGGCAAGAACACGCAGCAGCGGCGCAGTTATATCATGGATCAGCTCGTCATTGACGAAGAAGTACTTGTATGAGTAAAGAAGGACAGCAGACATTCGTTTTCGAGCGGGAATCACCCGCTTCGAGAGGGCAGGAACCTCCTGATAAGCACGATCATCTGCCCGTACATGAACGGCACGGGCCGCTGACCGACCTGATCGACTTTAATTTCCTGCAGTACGCCTCCTACGTTATCTGCGAACGGGCAATTCCCAATGTAGCCGACGGTCTCAAACCGGTGCAGCGGCGTATTCTCCACGCGCTAAAGGAGAAGGACGATGGGCGATTCATCAAGGTGGCTAACGTGGTTGGCCACACGATGCAATACCACCCTCACGGCGACGCCTCCATCGGAGACGCTCTCGTTGCTCTGGCGAACAAGCAATACCTCATCGAAGGCCAGGGCAATTTCGGCAACACGTTCACCGGCGATCAGGCGGCTGCTCCCAGGTATATAGAGTGCCGTCTTACCGAACTCGCACGCAACGAGCTGTTCAACAAGGATCTGACCGAGTTTATCCCCAGCTATGACGGCCGAAATAAAGAACCTGTGACCCTGCCGTCAAAGCTCCCTCTTTTGTTGATGCTCGGCGCCGAAGGTATCGCTGTTGGTCTGTCGACGCACATTTTGCCGCACAATTTTATAGAACTTCTGGAAGCTGAGATTCGGATTATCCAAGAGAAAAAGAGAAATCCTGCTCAGATCGATATAATGCCCGATTTCCAGACCGGCGGGATCATGGATGTCAGCGAATACGAAAAGGGATTCGGCAAGGTCAAGGTCCGCGCGCTCATCGAGAAAAAAGGCTCAAATAAGCTGGTCATCAAAGAGCTTCCCTGTATGCAGACCACCGAATCAGTCATAAGCTCCATCGAAGACGCCGTCAAAAGGAAAAAGGTTTCGGTGCGCTCCATCAATGATTTCACCGCCGAGGAAGTTGAGATTGAGCTTACGCTTTCACATGGAGCGAACCAGGACAAGGCCCTCAAGGCGCTATACGCATTTACGAAGTGCGAGACGTCCGTCTCCAGCCGAATCACAGTTATTTGCAACAAGCGGCCGGTCGAGATGAACGTCGAGCAGGTGCTTCGCGAGAACGTTCGCCTGCTGCTGGATATTCTGTGCCGCGAGCTGAAGCTAAAAAAGCACAATCTTCTGGAGGCGTTCCACAACAAGACTCTGATTCAGATTTTCGTCGAGAATCGCATCTACAAGAAAATCGAAGAGTGCAAGAGCTACGAGTCGGTCGTCAAGGCCGTATTGAAAGGTCTCGAGCCGTTCCGGTCCAGACTCAAGCGCAAAGTGACCAAAGGCGATGTGGAAATGCTGCTGGGTGTGCGCATCAGACGCATTTCCCGATTTGACATAGAAAAGAATCGCAAAGACATCGAAGCAATCCTGAAAGAGCTGGAAGAGGTGGAGAAGAATCTCAAGAACCTTAGGTCTTATGCGGTCAGCTACCTCAAAGCCCTTATAAAGAAGTATAAGAAGATATTCCCACGCCGCACGAAGATAGATACTTTCAAGGCCTTGGATGTTCGCAAGCTTACCGCCAATGAGTTGAGTATCAACATCGATACCGAGAAAGGCTTCCTGGGCCACGGCGTAAGAGGCGAGACGCTGATGAGTTGTTCATCACTGGATAAACTGCTGATCGTAAAAAACGACGGCGTCTTCGTGGTGATGCCGCCGCCGGAAACTTATTATGTCGACGACAACTTGCTCTGGTGCGGCGTTTATAAACGCGACCTTGTCTTTACCGCGGTGTATACCGAATGGGGCGTGACGTATATCAAGCGTTTCGAGATCGGCGGCGTCATCATGAACCGCGACTACAATTACATACCTAAGGATGCTCAACTGCTGCTCTGTAAGCCCGGCACGCCCGACTCAATCTATGTCAAATACAAGCCCGTCAAGGGTTTGCGAATCCGTCAGCAGGAATTTAAACCCGGGCAGGTCCTGATTAAGGGCGTCAAAGCAAAGGGCAAACAGATGACATCGAAAACCGTCGCCCGGATCGACACCAAAGCTGGCCGCTGGTGGGACAAAAAAGCGCGCTCGCCGAAAGGCGTTCTGATATAGCCGGCCGGTGCTTCCGGCCTTTACCGAACCGCCGCTCTCATCGCCACAGTCCTCGTCATAACCTGCCTGATCAACATCTGGCCCAGCCCGACAACCAGGAATCCCCTCTCGGCAAGGCACATCGTAGGCTTTGTCCTGCTGCCCCTCGTCCTCGGCCTGCTAATCAGTCTTCTCATAATCCTGTTCAGCGAAGCCCGACGAGGCGCCTTCATCCGCCAGCTCTTGTCTGACAGTTCAAAGGATAAGGTCTGTATAGGAAATCAGAGACATGAGATCGTGAGATGTCTTATTGATTTTCACATGAGTATACAATAAAATAGTACTTAGAGTTCTATGGATATTCTTGTTAGAATAAAACGGCTGGTTGTTTCGCACCAGGTCCTTTTCACTGAGAAGGCGGAGATCGAGATGGCCAGAGATGCTTTAACGCCTGAAATGGTCTATGAAGCAATTCTGAACGCACCAGCTATCTTCAAGGTCTTGCGTTCCCGAAGTCCGAGAGGAGCAAAGAGCGATAGGCTCTATGTGATCAAAGGCTTGACCTTTGACGGAGTCGATGTTTATACGAAGGGTAAGATTTTGAAAAGGGAAGGAATTGACGTTTTTTATGTCCTCATCTCATCAAAAAAAAGCACCGACATCTGAGGCGCTTCCGTGTCCCGAGTGCGGCAAAATGCAAATGACTCATGTAGTGGAAACCTGTAAGCTCGAAGACGGGCTGACGGTCAGGAAGCTCGCGCACTACAAATGCGGCTCCTGTAAATCGCGTTTCTTCGACGATGACGCCATGCACCGCATCCAGTCTGCACGAGCATCGCATGGTTCACTGACCCGATCCTGACAATTACCCAAAGATACAATATCCATTCATCAGTGCAAAACCTGTCAGACTCTTCCAGCGACTGAATGGCCCATAATTGAATGTGAAAGAACATTATACGCTATCAGGCACCACGAAGGGGCCTCGGTAGTTTCGGGAGACCAGCATATTGGCCTCCCTGCTGAATTGGCCGGTGAATCGCTCGGTTTCCGGGTCGAACTGCAGCATTGGTCCGAGTGCGGCGGGAGTTTTGTTAAGGTCTACGCCGTTCGCGTCGAGATGGGTGGCGATGCGGTCGAATAACTTTGCGAACAACTTATTGCCCCGGATGATCTCGCGGATTTGGCCCGGCGGTGTTTCTTTGCCGATGCGGTATGATATGTTCGCCATGTGCAGCAGGCCGCAGGAAAGATGGCCGTCGAGGGCGTCGGTGTAGAGGTTCTCGGTCTTGCGGCTTCGCATAACGTCGATGAAGTTCTGCTTGGTGCTGGTTCTGTCGGAGTCGAATTTCTTGATGAGTTCGCCCTTCTTGTCATAAGCGGCGCCGTTGAGAACATAGCCGTTTTCGCAGTGAACAATCGCTCCGTATCTCTCGCCGAGATACGTGTCCATGTTCCTCCCCCAATTCTTGTTATGGTAGGCTTTGCTCTTTGGCAGACCTCTGACCTCGAAAAGTATCGGCACCGGTTCGTAGTCCAGCAGGGTAATCAGCGTGTTCGGCGTTTCGCCGTCGTCATCGTACGCAAATCGTCCGCCGATGCTCATTACGCGGCTGGGAAGTTTCATCTTGTTGAGCGCCCAGCGGCACGAATCCACGAAGTGGATTCCCATATTGCCGATGTCGCCGTTGCCTGTTGTCCAGTCCCAGTGCCAGTCGTAGTGGAGGTGCTTTCGCATCAGCGGCTTCTTCGGCGCGGGGCCACACCACAGGTTGTAGTCACAGCCGGTCGGTATCGGCTGCGGACCGTCAACTTTGCCGATGCTCATGCGCGGCTTGTAGTTGATGCCGTGAATGTAGAGCATCCTGCCCAGATTGCCGTTGCGTGCGTAATCGAAGGCGGCGTCAAGTGCGCCGTCAGAGCGCGGGCCGTGAGTGGCCTGCACAATCCGCTGGTATTTGACGGCGGCTTCGACCATCTTGCGCCCTTCGAATATGTTGTGCGAAGCGGGCTTTTGAACGAAGACGTCCTTGCCCGCCCGGCAGGCCCAGATGGCAATCAGCGAATGCCAGTGATTGGGCGTGGTGATGCTGACGGCGTCGATATCCTTGTTTTCAAGCAGCTTTCTGACATCCGTATAGACGTCGACTTTCTCGCCTTTGTCCTTGCACTCTTTAAGCACGGGTGCTATGTGGTCTGTGTCGCAGTCGCATATCGCGGCGATACGCACGCCGGGAATCTTGCGGAAATCTCTGAGATCGCCCCGGCCTTTGCCGCCGATCTTTACGAACGATCCCAGACCCACAACGGCCATTCTGATATCATCGTTGGCGCCCAGCACGCGACTTCGCGGCATCGCAAATGCGGCACCGGCGCAGAGCGAGCTTTTCATCAAGTTTCGTCGAGAGATTCTGTTCATTTGCCTCACCTCACCAAAGGACATCGTCGAAGCGGTAAATAATTCTTATGCTATCTTACCACTTGCGTCCGGGGTGTGCAAATGAATCTTAATGCTGGTCGGTTTCAGATTCTGTTGTTCTTGTATTTGTCTCCGGGACCGCCTGTTTGAGAGCTTTGCATGCGATCCGGGTGACAAAGACCGTCACGGCAGCCCTTGCAGCCAGGCCGATCCGGAAGAACAACCGACCCGCCGTACCTTTTTCAACTTCGACTTGATCAGAGTCTTGCTCGGAACGCATCCGAACCAGGCACAGTCGCCGCCGAGCTTTCTCTTCTCGACAAGGGCCGTCTTTTTTCCCAGCCCGTTGGCCACCTTGCAGGCGACCAGCCCTCCCGATCCGGCTCCTATCACTACAACGTCATAATCATACATCGCAGTCTCCTGCGATTCAGGCACTCTGACAAAACCCTGCTTGTCATTCCGACCGCAACTCTACCGTCATCCCGAGCGAAGCCGAGGGACCTATTGAAATAGCTCCGCGGAGCGGCTCCTCTCTTTAATCTGGTTCTGTCAGAGCCTCTTAGTTATTTTGCTGCCGAACTGTCTTATTAGATTAAGAGTTTTGGATGAGTTAAAAGTCCCGTTTCCGGTTCTGGCGATAAGCTCTTGCAAATCCTCTCTGGTATCCACATCGTGCCATTGTGGTAACAGGTGTACCGTAAGGCGGTGCGCGTCCAATTTTATCCGAGTCTGATCGAACACCTCCGACGTGCTCCAGGCTATGTCATCGAAGGCTTCGGCCAGGAAGGAATCCCTGGAAAAGCCTATCAGGTAATAACCCCCGTCGCTGCTGGGTCCGATGACGGCGTCAGAAGAATCGAGCCGGTTAAATGCCTGCCGCAGGAACTCTTCGGGCAGGTCGGGGATGTCGGAGCCGATGATGACAACCTTGGTGAAACCCTCCTCAAAGGCATCGATAAATCCGTTTTTCATCTTGTCGCCGAGATCGCGACCTCTCTGCGGCGTGTAACTGTGCCGATCTCCGAGCCACTGCCGCATTTGTGACATCGCCTCTGGAGGGTGGAAACAGAGCCTGAGTTGGCCGTTAACAATCGCGATCATAGACAGCAAATCTTCAACGAAGCATCTGTAGAATCTTAGTGCCGCATCTTCTCCAATCTCAGCGGCCAGACGCGTCTTTACCTTTCCGGTTGCCGGGGATTTGACAAACAAGAGAATACAATTGGTGTTTCGAGTGTTCATTTGTCTTTCGCTCTACTTGCCCGAGCCCCGCTCCTTATAAGCCTAAAACTAACTGAACGCTCTGTCGGCGAGTCGGGTCATCGCTTCTTCCTGTTCGAAGATCGATTTGAGCAGCTTCACCTGCGTGCGGCTGCGATCGAGATTGTGTCCTTCACGAGAGATTTTGTAGTAGACGTCCCCCGCCAGGTAGTCTGTCAGGAATCTTATGAACTGCTCGAAGGTTATGAGCTTGCCGGCAGCAACCAGATTCTTTTTCTCGACCGAGGTAAGAAACCGGCCGGCCTCTTCAGCATATCCGCGAGCCAGCGCCTCGAACATAGATAGGTTTACAGTGACTTTGGACAAATCGCGTTCGTCCTCGGCTGCCGCGCAGACGCAAGTTCGCACCAGGTCTCCGAAGTCATAAAGCGACAGGCCCGGCATAACCGTGTCCAGATCGATCACGCAGACTCCTTTGCCTGTTTCTTCATCCAGCATTACGTTGTTAATCTTCGCGTCGTTATGTGCGATCCGCTCGGGAATTTCACCGTTGGCGGCCGGATACACCAAGAGATTGCAAAGATCTGAGTTTTCCAGCAGGAAATCGATCTCAGGCTTTGCATCTCTGGCTCGATTGAGAGTATCCGCATCAAGGACTTGCTGAAACGTTTCAAGACGTCTCGGTGTATTGTGAAAATCAGTAATAGTCTCGTGCAGTTGTGGTCCGGGCAGATCAACCAGCATCCCCTGGAACCAGCCGAACATTCTCGCTGATTCGTATGCATGCTCGGTTGACTCGAGGACATCGCGCGTGACGGCTTGTTCTATGAAATTGTACACTCTCCAAAAGTTCCCATCGGTATCTTCGTGACAGGTGCTGCCTTCGTTTGTATCGATCACACTCAACTGGCGAGAGGCCGGAGAAGGTTCCATGCTCCGCATTTTGTCCTTTATGTGTTCGGTGACGCGGCTTATGTTACTCATCACAGACATAGGATCTTTGAAAACGGCACGATTTATTCTCTGGAGAATATACCGGACAATAAGTCCTTTTTCGTCGGCGGTCAGGATGTAGGTATCGTTGATATGGCCCCTTTTGACCGGCGCGAAATCGATCAGTTCTCCACTCAGGCGGAAATGGCTTACAACTGACTTGATTTTGGTTTTCATCACGATGCCCAGAGTCTTTCGGGATAAACGCCTCTGTCTATCAATTTGCGGATGCACTTAACCGCGACGGTTTTGTCCTGGCGGTAGGTAACGCCGAACCACGTATCGTTTGTACGGAGCACCTTAACCCTGGCGATTCCGCTGCTTATCAGATCATCGATAACCGATGGAATAAACAACTCGGAGTTGCTCTCGCGGCCGTGCTCCCTTAAAAACTTATCGAAACTCGCTTGGAAGTGATCGAATACGGACGGCTGAAAACCCCACAGATTCATCGAGACAATCTCATCGCCGGTCAGAAGATGCGGCGTCCCGTTGCCGTCAAGATAGCGGGCGCCGTCGTTTTTCTTTTCGATTCCTTTTCGCTCCACGATCTTTCTGAGATACATCTGCTCGTCGCACTCGCAGACTCCGCGGGAGACGGCTCCGTAGTCGCTGAGAGTGTTTCTGAGCGTATAGCCGACCATCGCATAGTCATCGGGTGAAGTGTCTTCGGCGGTGATAAAACTGAGAATCGTGCCGAACGAATTCGTTCCGTAATAATCATCGGCGTTGATGACGGCAAAAGGCTCGTCGACCACGTCTCTCGCCACGAGCAACGCATGTCCCGTCCCCCAGGGCTTGTCACGATCTGCGCTCGGTTTGAAATCACCCAGGCACGCATCAAGCTCCTGGTAAGCATACTCGGTTTTTACGACGCCATCGAACTTGCTGCTGACTTTCTCTCTGAAGGCATCCTCGAAGTAGTGCCTGATTACAAAAACGACCTTGCCGAAGCCGGCTCGCATGGCGTCGTACAGAGCGTAGTCGATAATCGTCTCGCCGTTCGGCCCCACTGCGTCGATTTGTTTGAGTCCGCCGTACCGCGTTCCCAGACCAGCCGCCAATACCACCAGCGTCGGTTTCATTCAAAGTTCCTGCTAATTCCTATAGTGAAAATAATTCGATCACGAGATCGGTTCACTTCTGCCTAATCTCATCAGAATTAATTTACCCGGTTTCCAATCGGATTCCAAAACAAAACAGATAAAACCTATTTTGACCCCAACCTTTGGGACGATAATAAAATTTTATGCCAAGCGATATTCTTTCATTCCTCGGCTGCGCTCCACCTTAGGTGTGCCATAGGCAGGAATGACAAAGAGTACAAAACTTTGTAAAAGGTGAGATTATGCATTGCCGGAACAATCAGTCACACTCCCATGTGGTGACTTTACATTTGACCTTACAAATCACCTAATGTGCACGGACCGGCACCCCGAAAAGTTAGCTGAAAGGCTGTTGAAATTTTTATCAGCGACAGGCTATAATGGAGATGCTGACAACGCCCCGTAATTGGGGAGATACGCATAACGAATCCGATGTTTGTTATCATCTGACTATGCGCAGAAAAAAGAATCCACGTTCCAGGCCGTTCCGGGATTTCCGGCGGCTGATCAGTCCGCAGGACCTGCTCGGCAGAGCCGGCACGATGATGATGAGAAAGAGTCTCAGGGCGACCATCTGGACGGCCGGAATAACCTCGTCGGGTTATCTGTCCGGCTTTCTCGGGTTGCCCGGCTTCACGGGCCTGCAGGCCATCGCGGCCCCATTCGTAGTCGGCGGAGGCATGTTCGGCATCGGAGCGGGGATAAAGTACATCCCGCGCACGCTGTTTATGAGACTGACCGCTATCGCCGAGGCGAACGACCTGAACCTGATGGAGGACTATCGCAAATCCCAGGTGATGGAGCATCTAAACGTGCTGTGGGACAAGGTGTTCTGGTACGAGTCGGAAATCAGATACACGCCCCAGCAGCGAGAGGCCGAACGAGAGCTGATCGCCGCGGATAAGAAGCACATCGCCGATCGGATCAGCCGATTGGAGCCCGGTGTTCTGGAGCGTCTGGGCGGGCGAAGCGACAAAGACATCGACGATATCGTAACGGCGATAATGACGTCCAGGCCGCTCAGCGACGGCATGGAAAAATCGCGGCAGGGATTCATCAGTTCATCTCTGTACGCGCTGAAGCACGCTTTGCCGCAATCGAGCCAGGCAAAGCAGATCGGCTATCGGCTGAATCTGTACGAGGATGCGTGCGACGGTGCTTATTTCGACGAGAGCGACGTCAAGCTCTTCGAGCAGTATATCGGCAATACGACGCTGGCCCATATCAAGAAAGAAGCAGGTTTCGGTCGCGTGGACGCCGTAAAACAGATCGCTCGAAAAGTGTCGAGGAAGTTCTGGTTCTACTTCATAACCAGAAAGGTTGCAATCGGAGTGGGACGGGCGGTCGAGTATTTGAACGACCGCTACGGAACCGACCAGTTCAACTCACAGGTCCTGCTCTGGCCCGGCGAGGAAAACGCGGCATGGATGCGGGACTTTCCCGGAGCGAGAGAACAAGTGCTGGAATTGAGAGAATCGGTAGTAAAGGGCGTGTTGGGACATGATTACGAGAATGCCGAAGCGGTGCTCGAAAGGATGCTGCTGCCGTGCTTCGAATTCGCAACGAGCTTGAGGCTAAGGTACGATCCCGAGTATTGCGACGGGAGCCTGGACTATATCTGCGAGGACACAGGTGAAAGTATAAAGAACAACATCATCACCGACCTCCAGGCATACGATTACCAGCAGAAAGATATCGAACGAGCGCGAAGGCATGCGACAAATGCGAAAAACGCTATGACATTGTTTCTAACTTACCTCAAGGCCGGTGAGCACAAAGACCTGTTCAACGACAAACTCGCGCTGCGGGCAATCAAGATCGCGTTTTATATCAACAAGAACGGCATCAAAAAAATGTTCCAGCAAGCCGGCCCGCACCGCGACGAGACAAAGATCAACAACGAAATCAAGGAAGCGGCCGATCAAAAGCAAGCCTACTCCGCCAGACTAACCGCCCTGCGCCTGCACCACCAACTAACCATGCTCCAAATCGAAGGTTACAAGGAACTGGCAAAGCAACTGGCTTATGCCGACTGAGTGGCAAGGCGCTCGTGTCCCGGACGTCCCTCCCGCGCGTGATGCGGACATCTTGTCCGCGTTCGGAACGATGGGTGGCAGCATCATACCGATTGCCGTTTATCGGGATGGGGCTGGGTCTCTTGCAGCTAAACACATATCCCCCCCGAAGGCTGGGCCGATGCCGCCCCGAGCTCTAACGATCTCCACAAAACAAGGGCGAGACGCCCTCGCTACGTGCGGGCGGGACGCCCGCGACACGGTCAACTCGCAGCACCAAGCAATTTGCTAGATATTCCCCCAAATGACAATATTCTTAAGTTCGAGCGGTTCCAACTCAAACGAAGCGGGCTTATTGTTGATTGTTCTCCTTCTCATTATCTCAGCCAAAATCTCAATGTCAAATCACCGCGGCGACGAATAGCAGCAACACGCTTATTGCGGCGCCGGTGATTGTTATGCGGGACCATTTTTCGTATCTGGCGTAGCCGGGCTGCTGGTCCTCGAACTCGTGGTAGTAGTCGTCCAGCTCGGAATCGTCCGGGCGCAGGCGGAGCTTGACATAGAAATGGCCGGCGATGGATATCAGAAAGAGCGGGCCGGCAATCATGTATAGAATCGCGTTCATTTGTTCTCCCATCGCCTGGCGCACAAAGATGCCGCCCGATAAAAGTCCCGGCCTCAGCCTTGCGATGATTGGGTCGGGCCCGGCTTCGGTGGCATTTCGACCTTGCGGCAGATTATTCGCCTGTCCCCTAACAGCGCTCCGCCGGAATATAACTGAAAACGATATTCTCCCGGATGCGGGAAGACGATACCCTGCAGGTTGACCGCCAGAGTCACGATTCGCTTGACGTCGCCGAACTCGACCGTTCCTTCCCGCTGGAATATTGTCTTTTCGTCATCCTGAGTATCAACCAGCCTGATCTGCGTCTTGGTCTTGCCGTGGCCGTTCGTAAGCTCGCAGAAAAAGACGATCTGCGGATGTCTGGCCGGGTATTGTTGAGCGTCTATCGTCTGGACGATGTCGATAACGCTGGGCATCCCCGAGACCTTGTCGAAGATCACCCTGCCGCAGGTGATCGCCGATAATAAAATTGGTTGTATCTCTGCCATTAGATGGACCTTCCAATTAAGCTGCTTAGAAGTCAGTCTAACGCAGAACTAGTCTGCGATCAAAGATTTTATTATCGTCCCAAAGGTTGGGCAAAAAGACACTATTTTTATGGAAAACGCGTTTGTCGCAATAGAGCTAACAGCAGATAAGGAAAACGGCCCGTTCGTAGTGACGCCGTCAGACGCTGCCCCGTTCGGCTTCGCTCAGGGCAAGCTCGACAGCGTTCATCGTCCTATATTCTTACCGCCGTCGGAACGGGGATTTGCCAACCCAAGAAAAACTCGCAAATGTGTCATTTTTGTCCGGTTTTTGTTTGGGTAATTCCAGCCGCTTTGCCGATAGTAACACTTGCTGTCGGACGTTCTCGACGACGTGTTGAAAGTAGAAATTATGAGCCATCAAGGCACAAAGCATGCCCTGAGTGAAGTCGAAGGGACACGAAGAAAACAAAAATATACAAAACTTGGTGTCTTAGTGTCTTCGTGGCCAAATAGTCCCGAAGGTGGAATAAAATGGTAGCTCAGAGAACCAGACAAGTCGAGCCTTTGTGCAAGTTTGGCCCCGGGGGCGATTACGGGGTCACCTGGAATCCGGAACTGTCGGAAGTTTCCGAGATGTCGAACCGGTCGATGAGGTTATTGAGCGCAGCCATCGAGGTGATCGCGGTCTTACTTGGCTTGAGGCGAACCGTTTCGTGTGTATCATGGGGAAATACCGCCTGCGGCGGCGAGGTTATCGACTTTAACAGGGAGAAAGCAAGGAATGCGGACCAAAACAGCAAACGTGGAGACACGACTCACGCCCCGCCAGTTGCAGTTGCTGAAACTGGTGGCGCAATTTCAGGAAAACAGATGCTACTCCCCTACGCTGGCCGAGATGGCGTGCGAGTTAGACATAAGCCGAAGCACGGTATACGAACATATAAACGAACTGCGAAGAAAAGGTCTGCTGTCCGATTCGGCAAGCAGGGCTCGCTCTTTGAAACTCAGTTCAAAAGCGCAAAAACTGCTTGAGAGCCTCCTTGATAATACTTGCCGCGTCGAACCTCCCGGCCCCGCGTCAATCCCGCTGTCCGGCACAGTAGCGGCCGGAGCGCCAATCGAAGCCGTCGAGAACACCGAATCCCTGTCGCTGGATTCCTGCTTCGGCTCCGGCGACGACATCTTCGCCCTTGAGGTGCGGGGCGACAGCATGATCGGCGAGGACATCCACGAAGGCGACTACGTAATCTGCCGCCGACAAAACACCGCCCGCGACGGCCAGTTAGTCGTCGCCATCGTAGACAACGAAAACGCAACGCTAAAAAGATTCTACAAAGAAAAAAATCATGCCCGCCTCCAACCCGCGAACAACGACTACCAGCCCATATACTCCGACAACTGCCGAATCGAAGCAGTCGTCATAGGATTAGTCAGAAAACTATAATCCGAGACGACCATTGATTAAGTCCGTAGAGTAAGACCTGCCCTGAGCGGAGTCGAACGGGTTGCCCCACCGCTCAAATCGTGCGCAAGGTTCATGGTGGGGCAAGCCCCACCCTACGTCTACCCGTTTGATGTTGAGTCCGACATTTGCAATTTGCGCGTTCGAGCAACATAGCTTTATCCTGTAATACCAACAGTTGATGTTGCCGACCATGCTTCTGTCTGCTATTCACCGGGATGGCGAGAACTTCTGGATGCGATTGTTCATCGTATCAGCGACATAGATGTTGCCCGAGTTGTCGACGGCCACGCTACAACCCCCTTTGAACTGGCCCTCGCCGCTGCCTCGACTGCCCCATTTCACGACAAAATGGCCATCGGAGGTGAATTTGCGGATGCGCCGGCCGTTGGCGGTGACATAGACGTTTCCAGAGTCATCCACTGCCAAGCTACCGGGCCAAAACTGGCTGTCATCGCCCTCTTGACTGCCCCATTTCGTGATGAACGTCCCGTTAGAGGTGAATTTCTGGATGCGATGGTTCCCAATATCACCAACATAGACGTTGCCCGATTCATCCACAGCCACATCCCAGGGACGGTTGAACTGGCCATCACCACTGCCTTTACTGCCCCATTTTGTAATGAAAACACCCTCTGGGGTGAACATCTGGATGCGGTGGTTGTCAGAATCGGCGACATAGACATTGCCGGAGCTGTCCGTAGTTAAGCCAATAGGCATACAGAACTCGCCATCGCTGTTGCCGGAGCTTCCCCATTTCTGGATGAAATCACCCTCGGAACTGAATTTCTGAATGCGGCCGATGAGGATTTCGGTGACATAAACATTGCCCGACCTATCTACGGCCACGCCCCTGGGATTGTTGAACTCACCATCGCCACTGCCCTTATGACCCCATTTCATGGTGAAATCGCCATCGGAGGTGAATGTCTGGATACGGTAGTTATTCCTGTCCAGGACGTAAACGTTGCCGATTGCATCCAGTACTATGTCAGAAGGCATTTTGAATTCGCCATCGCCACTGCCCTCACTACCCCATTTGGCGATGAAATGACCATCCGAACTGAATTTCTGGATGCGGTGGTTGCCGGCTTCGGTGACATAGACGTTGCCGGACTCGTTCACAGCAACACCACAGGGCTCGTTGAACTGGCCATCACCACTGCCTTCACTGCCCCATTTCGCAATGAACTTACCACGAGAGGTGAATTTCTGGATGCGATTGTTGCTGGTATCAGCAACATAGACATTGCCCGACCTATCCACAGCCACGCCCCTGGGATTGTTGAACTCACCGTCGTCACTGCCATTATTACCCCATTTGGCGATGAAATCGCCTTCAGAGGTGAATTTCTGGATGCAGTCGTTGTACCTATCAAGGACATAGACGTTGTCAGATGCGTCCAGTGCTATGCTGCAAAGTTTTATGAACTGGCCTTCGCCGCTACCCTTACTGCCCCATTTCGTGATGAACGTCCCGTTAGAGGTGAATTTCTGGATACGGTGGTTGCCGGCTTCAGTGACATAGACGTTGCCGGAGCTGTCCACTGCTGCGCTAGACCCAAAACAAGTGTAGATTGAGCCAAAAGAGTAACATTAATTCTAGAAAA
>CAZRBG010000048.1:0-44382 GCA_964598225.1 uncultured Pirellulales bacterium | reverse complement strand
TGAGGGCTTCTTTCATGTCCTATAAAATTGTGCGAAAAATATTTTACGTTATCAGCGAAAGAGTTGGAGCTTGAAAGTCTGATTAAGTCGAGCATACAAACAAATTAACCAATCGCCCATGCTTTCCTCCTTGCTTTAGGATTATTTTTGACGTATATTGCCGCGTCGATTAACAAAACAGACTCGAGGTGTTTGCCATGAAAGTACTGGAAGCAATTCGTAAACGTTATTCGTGCCGATCGTATCAGGAGAAAAGCATAGAGCGGGCGAAACTCGATACGATTCTGGAAGCTGCCCGGCTGGCCCCATCAGCAAGGAACTTGCAGGACTGGCGCTTTGTGGTCGTAACAGAGAGCCAGACCAAGCACCGGGTCGCCGAGGCCACCAGCAGGCCGGATGCGTTTGCCGGAGCCGGAGCGATCATCGCCGCGTGCAGCAACAGCGACCACGTGATGCGCTGCGGCCAGGCGGTCGGGCCTATAGACGTAGCCATCGCACTGGAGCACGTCAGCCTCCAGGCAGCCGAGTTGGGCCTGGCAACGTGCTGGATCGGATCGTTCGACCCGGAAAAAGTCCGCCAGGCCCTGGCCATCCCGGAGGACATCGCGATTATAGAGTTAATGGCCCTCGGTTATCCCGCCGACAGCAAACCCGAGCCGAAACGTGAGCCGATCGAAAAAATCGTCAGCTTCGAGAAGTGGAATTTCTGAGCACGTTTTCGGAACGTAGCGCAGGCCCCCGTGTCGCGGGCGTCCCGCCCGCGAGTTACGAGGGCATCCTGCCCTTATTCGAGGCCGGGACGGCCTCGGGACACAAGGGCGAGACGCCCTCGCCACGTGGGTTTTCACACACGTTTCGACTTTTTTGCGAAAAGCCGGCCAAAAAGCCGTTGAATTTTGCTGATGCCGCGATATAATAAGGTCAAAAATAAGATCCCGGGGACGTGGTGTAACGGGAGCACACCGCGGTCGCATCGCGGAAATGAGGGTTCGATTCCCTCCGTCTCCATTGCGGAAATTCCAAGAACTGCTCAGAACACGAACCGTCATTGCGAGCGCAGCGAAGCAATATCAACTCACCCGATATCTGAAACTCAGCGAGAGTCTCTAAATCGCATCTTTCTGCAGCTTGTACTCGACGCTGTCCACCAGGGCCTTCCACGAGGCTTCGATGATGTTCTCCGAGACACCGACCGTGCCCCAGATCGCGTTCTTGTCCATCGATTCGATGATCACCCGTACCCTCGCGGCCGTTCCCTCGCGAGCGTTCACCACGCGGACCTTGTAGTCGATCAGGTGAATGTCTTTTATGGTCGGGTAGAAATTCTCCAGCGCCTTTCGCAGAGCGGCGTCGAGCGCGTTGACCGGGCCGTCGCCCTCGCCGACGATGTGCTCGGTCTTGCCGTCGACCGTCAGTTTTACCGTCGCCTCGGTGACCAGGACATCGTGCGAGTGCCTCTCGACGCTCACGCGGTACTTTATCAACTTGAAGAACGGCTTGTACGTGCCCATTATCTTCTTCACGAGCAGATCAAAGCTGGCGTCGGCGGCCTCGAACTGATACCCCTCGTTCTCAAGCTCCTGCACGCGCATGAGGATCTTCTGGGCCAGGTCCTTGTCCTCGGCGATCTTGGCCTTCTCAAGCTCGGCCAGAACGTTGGACTTGCCGCTGAGCTCGGAGATCAGAAACCGCCGCTCGTTACCGACAAGCTCGGGCGATATGTGCTCGTAGCTGCCTTTGCTCTTTCGCAGGGCGTTGACGTGCAGGCCGCCCTTGTGCGCAAAGGCGCTCTCGCCCACGTACGGCATGTTCGTCACGGGCGACAGGTTGCATATCTCGAACACATATCGAGAGACCTCAGTCAGAGTTGCTATATTCTCCGGGCTGAGCACATCGAAATCCGTTTTGAACCGGATATTCGGTATCACCGTGCACAGATTGGCGTTGCCGCAGCGCTCGCCCAGGCCGTTGATCGTGCCCTGAACGTGTCGGGCGCCCGCACGAACGGCCGCGATACTGTTGCCGGTCGCGCAGTCGGTGTCGTTATGCGCGTGAATCCCGATCTCTGCGCCGCCGAACCGCTCGCACACGGCCTTCGTGATATCGTACACCTGCCCCGGCAGGCATCCGCCGTTGGTGTCGCAGAGCACCAGCGCATCGGCGCCGGCGTTTGCCGCCGCGGCTAAAACCTTCATCGCGTACTCTGGATCGGCCTTGTAGCCATCGTAGAAATGCTCGGCGTCGAAAATTACCTCCAGCCCGTGCTTCTTGAGGTACTCGACCGACTCGCCGCAGATCGTCAGGTTTTCGTCCAGAGAGCAGCCCAGGACCTCGGTCACCTGCCTGTCCCAGGCCTTGCCTACCAGCGTCCCGGCAGGAGTTTCACACTTTAGCATCGTATTTAGCGAGACGTCGTCCGAGGCGCTCGAATCGGCCCGGCGGGTGCTGCCGAAAGCCGCGATTTTCGAGTTCTTCAGCCCCAGCTTCGCTACGTCGGCGAAAAATTGGGCTTCCTTTGGGTTGGAGGCCGCGTAGCCACCTTCGATATAATCAAGACCAAGCTCATCGAGACGGGCCGCGATTGCAAGCTTGTCCTCGAGCGAAAAACTAACGCCCTCGGCCTGCATTCCATCCCGAAGAGTCGTGTCGTATAGTCGTATCTTACTCATAGTGCGCGTAATTCTATCCCGCCCCGCCGGACATGTAAAGATGAAAAGATCACGTCCGTAACCTCAAGTGGATCATCTCTCCATTGTGTCATCCCGAGCGACATCTTCTGTCATCCCGAGCGAAGCCGAGGGACCTATTCCGTCATCCCGAGCGAAGCCGAGGGACCTATTTAAAAACCACGAAGCGGCTCCATTTCTTTATTCTTAAATAAACAGGTTTCTCCACTCGCTGCGCTCGGTCGAAATGACATTTGTGATGTCACCCCCGGCCAGCTACCCTTCTGTCATGCCTGCGAAGAGCCTGCCCTGAGCATAGTCGAATGGGATGGGGATGGTTTGTAACACGCCGAGCATACTTCACGCACGCTCATCACGGAATCGACACCCTTTTAATAGGCTTGAACTGCTTGTGCCATCTCAGCGTCCACAGGTCCTCCAGGCTGACTCTCGCGACGCGGCTGTCCACAAATCCGATATTGATCGCTCTGTCGTGCCGGTCGATGCAGAACCGCCCCATGAAGTATCCTTTGCCGTGAGTATATCCGGGATAGCCCACCTCGCCGGTCAGATCGTCGGGGACCTCGTCACCCTCGAACGGCCACGACCCGACCCACATCGAATCGCCCAAAAGCGGCACATCGCCCCGCGTGTCGGAGTACGCCCGGAAAAAGTTCTCCTTCGGGAACGCCGGGGCGTAAATCGGATCGTCCGGCAGCAGCCACAGATTCAGCCCGTAGCTGCCCTCGCCGCCCATGAACCGCCACGCGAGTCGTGCCGTGCCGTAGAACGAATCGCCCGAGCGGTCCTGCCGCTTCGTGCTCGGGCAGAACGCGACCCGCATCATGCCCTCGATATGCTCCTCGGGATTGTCCTGATACGCCCTTTCATTGAGATACGGCGCGAGCTGGTGGAACCAGTACCGACCGGCCTGATGCGTAAACGGCATAGTCTTATCTTCGTGATCGAGTGTATAGAGATTCATCGCGATGCAAAGCTGCCGCATATTGCTCTGACACCCCCGCGCCCGAGCCTGCTCCCGCGCCCGCCGCAACGCCGGCATCAAAATCGCCAGCAGCAACGCAATAACAGCAATCACCACCAACAGCTCAATCAACGTAAACGCCCTGTTCCTGTCCATAACATATTATTTTACACATTCCACCCACAGATGCAAAAGACAAATCCTCGTAGTGTGGGGCTTGCCCCACCGAATTTCACGTTTCGGCCCGATTTTCGTAGCCCTGTAGAATGGGGCTTGCCCCACCAAACAAACGTATAATGACGGATCTATCACGCATTAAAAAAAACGGTGGGGCAAGCCCCACCCTACGATAACCGCGTTAAACACGCAAGTGCCACAGATGCAAAAACAAAAAGACGAGAGTTTTTTTATCTCCTTATAAGCAAAGACTTACATCAAAACCCAAACCACCAATCGCATGATTTTTCGAGTGATTTGTGCCGGCCGCTCCAATTATAGGGGGCTGCCTTTCTGCGCCCGGCCAGCCCCCCTCCCGCTTTCAATCCTGTGCAAACAGGAATCCAGAAACTCTGGAACAGAAAAGAATATATAATCGCAGGCCATTAAATATGAATACGGAGTAATCCATTCTTCTGTCGTTCTTGTCTCTTGACACATCAAGGTCTTTTCGTATTATGTGGTATCAAACCGGCACGGAGTTTCTCTGAATGATAAGAAAACGAGATGTTATTTGCACATTGTTAGGTGTGTTGAGGAGATGGTATGAATCTGAAAGAAGCCGCGACTCTTCTTGGTATCTCCCGTGAGCGTACCACAAAGCTCATAAAGACTGGGATTAAGTTACAAGACAGTAGCGACCTGAAAATCTCTGCCCAGCCTAAAGGTACGAATGACTACGACATAGATGATAAAATGCTTGATGTTTTCTTAAAGAAACTCGAATCACAGGAACCCGGAAGATGGCCACCGGTTGCAGTTCGACGTGAGTTGCTAATTGAGGTAGGTTACAAATGTGCAATTTGTAGGTCCGATGCACCACTTCAGTTTCAACATATAATTGAATGGTCAGAAATCAAGCATCATGACACTCGCCACATGATGGCGATATGTGGTGTATGTCATGACAAAATCACCAGACACGGAGAACCCGACACGACTGCTCAATACAAGATCAAAGAGAAGTATCTGAACAGAGAAATCACAGGTGAGAATGATTCTGGAAAGAGAAAGATAGCTATCACTGATCCACTATTGACCTGCGATGATGAAATTGTCGACAGTCAAGAACGACCGCGAGTCTTATGGTTGTTGCCAAGAGGTTTTATTATGCTCGACAATATTACATGGCAAGAGTGTAGCAGCTGGTCTATAACAGCAGACTACTACCAATATGGGGAGGGTTGGCGACACGCCACGCACTACCATGATTCTTACGGGAGAAACTGGCATAATAATTTACAGTACCAAAAACTCGGGATTCCCATAGGTGACTGGAAATACTGTCATTCAGCCTTTGAGATGATGCGCTCTCTGAGAGAAAAGAGAAGGGATGACATGGAAGCATATGTAAACAAAAGATCAGCAAATGGAGAACCTGTAATATACATGCCCTCGGGTACGTCTATTATTCCTGCTAAGATAGACCGCGAAAGAGGAAGGGAAAACGTATATCCACTCAATCATGATGTACGAGATCTTTGCGCAGAATTTGACACCTACAGATTTACAGATCTCGATCGAGATAAAGAACTGCTTAGAAAGGCTCATGATGATGTCGCGACTCTGAGAATGCGGTCAATAATGCTACTCATACAAATATTGGGGAAATCTCACCCAGCTATCAACTTATTTCGGGAAACAATGGACGAGTACCATAGCGAAATGGTAGGCCAAGAGTTGTGCGATTGGATGCGAAAGACGAAGCAAGTATTTTTGGAAGCATCTGACTGGACTGGGTAGGAAACATTAGAGTTATCTGGTACATTTGTACACGTGTACATGAAAAAACGAAGCCAATTTCTTATATGGGTAAATGGGTGTAAGCGTAATGAAAGTAAGTTCTTATGAAAGTTGCCCCGCCAGAGGCATCACGAAAACAAAGCCAATTTACTCGTACTTCGTGATGCGTGCTGCGGAAAGGATAGGCGATCAGGTAATCAGGGTGTCAGGGTGTCAGGGTATCAGGAGACTAAAACTTCGGAGGTTGGGTGAATGAAAAGGAAAAAACAGCTCGCAAAGTGAGGCAATTTGTCAAAACAAAGCCAATTTGTGAATCACACAAATGAACGTAAATGCACTTGATATAAGAGATTATATAGAAATATAGCATTGTGGAGGATAGAAAAACAAACCCAATTCAAAGCCAATTGTTCTGGATTCCCGCTTTCGCGGGAATGACAGGGCGGGACCAGCCTTTGCACCATAACATCTGGTACTGTGAGCATTCGGTAAATGAAACCATTTGATTCTACATCTCAAAATATCGAATTGATCGTACGTGAGATAGTGGGATCCGAGCATTTCGTTGCCTTCACGGGGGCTGGGATATCAACTGAGAGCGGCGTGCCGGATTATCGCAGCAAGGGGGGGATATGGGACAAGTTCAAGCCGGTTTATATTGATGAATTCATGAGTTCCCAAGATGCCCGGGTAAAGTACTGGAAGCGCAAAGCCGAGTTGTATCCGGCCCTGATTGCCGCAGAGCCTAATGCGGCTCATCGTGGTCTGGCCGAGCTTTACAAGCTGGGACTTCTCAAAAAGATTATTACGCAAAACATCGACGGGCTGCACCAGAAAGCCGGAATACCGGATGAGGCCTTTGTTGAGCTGCACGGCAACAATATGCGCGTGCGTTGTATGACCTGCGGACGGATTTCTACCATACATGAGGCCCAGGAACGCATTGCCGCGGGCGACACGGCCCCCGAATGCAAATGCGGCGGGTATCTCAAGCCCGACACTATATCATTCGGCCAAACCCTGCGCGTCGAAGTTCTCGATGAGGCTACTAAGCAATGCCGTAAGTGCTCTACGATGCTGGTTATAGGCTCGACATTGCTCGTGCAGCCTGCCGCCGGGCTGCCGGAAATGGCAAAATGCAACGGCGCATTCGTAGCCATAATCAACCTTTCCGAAACGCCCTGCGACGATATGTGCGATATATTGATCAGAGAAAAAGCCAGCGCAGCCGTTCAGGCTATTGTAGATAAGGTAAAAGAAACGGGATAACAGTAATTTGAAAAAACAAACCCAATCTATTCGTGCTGCGTGCCGCGTCGTGCGTACTCCGTAAGGAGTCCATAGGACTGCGAGAAGGAGTTTTGCAGAACAAAGCCAATCTTGGGAATGACAAATTGAACGCAAGAGCCGTTGATATAAAGAGTTACAGCTATTTTTCTGTGTGACAGGCACGCGAAAACAAACCCAATCAAAGCCAATGTGTTGTTTTGCCGCCGAGAGCGCAGAGGGGTGAGGACTCAAGAAAACAGAAGTGCTGTATTTTCAGCGGCCTTTGCGTGCTCTGCGGTTAATCAGATTGGATGACTATCTTGGAGTTGGGTGTTGTAATCCGGGAAAGGATGGGCTACACTTCGCGGCTTGCGTGGATGTTGGGAATTGAAATTGTCGGATGTAGAGTTATATGATTCTAACGCAAATATTGCAGCCTGAGTGTGTTAAGATACCGGTCGATAGCCGGGATAAGGAGGCTGTGATAACCGAGCTGATCGACCTGCTGGATGCCGGCGGGGCATTGGCGGATAGAGCCGCCGCTCTGGAGGCGGTGCTGGCCCGCGAGAGAATTCAGAGTACGGCAATGGGCGCCGGGATCGCGATCCCTCACGGCAAGTGCAACGCGGTCAAAGAGGTCGTAATGGCAATCGGGATCGCTCGCGAGCCGATAGAGTTCGATAGCGTCGACGGCAAGCCCGTGACGATCGTCTTCCTGCTGATCTCGCCGGTGGACCAGATGGAAACGCACATTCAGGCGCTGGCGGCGATCAGCAGGCTCATGCTGGACGAGGAACTCCGGCGGCAACTCGAACAGGCCGAGTCGGTCGAAAACGTGGAAGAGCTGCTGGGCGAGCAGGAGGGTGAATAGGCATTCGCGTCGCGGGCGTCCCGTCCGCGCTGCTTGTCGTAGCATGGGCATCTTGCCCATGAGTCCACGGCGATCTTGGCCGTGCATTCTATGGTCGTTCGCGGGCTGGAAGGCCGCGATACGCAACAAGGGCAAGATGCCCTCGCCACGCGCGGGCGAGACGCCCGCGATACTATGTCGTTGTTTCCCAGAGGATCAGGCCCATGTCGTAGGGATCGACGAGATCCTCGTGTTTGGGCAGTACTCTGACGGATACGCCGTGCTTGCCGGTCTGCGTGCAGGGCATCGAGCCGGCGAACCAGTGCTCGCCCGGCTGGTCGGCGGGATGGTCGTATTCCATCGCGACGGCCGAGCCGCTCTTGATGTTCTGCCATGTATCGACCGGGCCGTGATAGAACTCGACGGCCACGTCGTTATGGTCGATGCTGCCGAGTTTGACCAGCGCTCTGATGCACAACTGCGAGCCGACCTTTAGCTGCGTCGTGTGATTAAGCTGCCGGCAGCCGTCGCCGTTAGGGGCCTCGATGATGACGTTCCTGACGGCGATCTCGGGCCAGGCCTGCCTTACGCCGGATTTCCACATCGAAAAGGCTCTGGCACGGGCGCAGGCCTCGGCGGTGAGGTTGCGCCATTTGGCGGCGGCCGGCTCGTAGAACCTGTGAGTGTATTCGGCCAACATGCGGTGTGTGTTGAAACGCGGGGCGGTCCACTTGATGGAGTTCTTGACCCTGCGTATCCAGGCACGCGGCAGATTGTCGGCGGTTCGGCTGTAGAACAGCGGGATAACCTCATTCTCCAGCATGTTGTACATGGCCTGCGATTCCACCAGGTCCTGATAATCCGGGTCGTCGTATGGTTCGCTGTCGCCGATGACCCAGCCGCCGTCCTTGGTGTAACCCTCGCACCACCAACCGTCGAAGGTGCTCATGTTCAGGACGCCGTTGACGGCCGCCTTCATGCCGCTGGTGCCGCTGGCTTCCATGGGGCGGCGCGGGTTGTTGAGCCAGACGTCGACGCCGCGGACCAGAAATCTGGCAATGTCGATGTCGTAATCCTCCAGGAATACGATTCGCCGCCGTACGCCCTCCTGGTTTGCGAAGTGTATAATCTGGCGGATTATCTCTTTGCCCTCGCTGTCTTTGGGGTGGGCTTTGCCGGCAAAGATGAACTGTACCGGCTTTGTCTTGTCGGTTAGAATCTTCATGATCCGGCGAGGGTTCCTGAACAGCAGGTTGCCCCGCTTGTAGCTGGCGAACCTTCTGGCAAATCCGATGGTCAGCGCCTCGGGATCGAGGACTTCCTCGGCCATGTTCATTTCGGTATGGTACGTGCCGCGACGGGCCATCTGGGCCTTGAGCCGGTTCCGTGCGAATACGATCAACTGTTCTTTGCAGCGCTGATGGGTGCGCCAGAATTCCTCATCTGGAATCTGCTCGACCGCGTCCCAGAAAGATTTGTCCGTGGTGTCTTCGGCGTAAGTCGGGCTGAGGTATCGCCTGTAAAGGCTGTCGAGTTCTTCCGATATCCAGGCATTGAGGTGGATACCGTTCGTTACTGAGGTGATAGGCACCTCATCGACGGGCACGCCGGGCCAGAGGCTGCCCCATATACCGCGGGATATTTCGCCGTGGAGTTTGCTGACGCCGTTGGCGAAGCCGCTCAACTTCAGGGCAAGAACCGGCATCTTGAAGGGCTCGTGTTCGTCGTCCGGAAGAATCCGGCCCAGCGATAGGAATCGCTCTCTGCTTATGCCGAGCTTAGCGAAGTAGTTGTCGAAGTACTTGTCCATGAGTTCGACGCGGAATTCATCGAGTCCGGCCTTGACAGGCGTGTGTATCGTAAAGATGTTGCCGGCGCTCGCGGCTTCGACCGCTTCGTCGAAGGTCATATTCTGCTCGTCGCGCAGGCAGCGGATTCGTTCGAGTGCCATGAAGCCGGCGTGACCTTCGTTCATGTGACACACTGTCGGACGGATGCCCATCGCATGCAGGGCCTTGAGGCCGCCGATACCGAGCATGATCTCCTGGCGGATTCGCAGCTCGCGGTCGCCGCCGTAGAGACTGCTGGTAATCATGCGATCCATCGGCCTATTCTCGTCGCCGTTCGTGTCGAGCAGAAACAGCTTGACTCTGCCGATATTAACGCACCATATCCGGGCGAGGACGTTCCTTCCGGGATACTCAACGCCGATGGTGAGCGGTTGGCCGTCTTCTTTGCGCACCAGCTCTATGGGCATATTGTGAACGTCGTTCTCGACGTATATCTCTTGCTGCCAGCCGTCGACGTTCAGGTACTGGCGAAAATAGCCCTTTTGATACAGCAGACCAACGCCAGCGAGTGGAACGCCGAGGTCGGAAGCGCTCTTGAGATGATCTCCGGCTAATATCCCCAGTCCTCCGGCATAAATCGGCAGGCACTCGTGAACGCCGAATTCGGCGCTGAAATATGCGATGCTCGGCTCATTGGGTTTGGAGCAGACCTTCTCATACCAGGTCTGCCGCTCCAGATACGATCTGAGCTGATCGCCGGCGCTCCGGAGTTGGCCCAGGAAACCCTGGTTCATAGACAACTCTTCCAGCTTTTCCTGTGAAACGCTGCCGAGAAGCTTGACGGGATTATGGCCGCAAGCAGACCACAGGTTGCTGTCGATACGTCTGAATAGTTCCAACAGGTCGGAATTCCACGACCAATACATGTTTCTCGCTATGAAATCGAGGTCCTTCAGTTGTTCAGGCAGTGCTGGTAGAACTGTGAAACTTCGCACAGTCGGCATCTCTGGGCCTCCCAAAATAAGCATCAACGAATTCGGCACCGTGAGCCCGGACAAGGCCCAAGATTGCCCTCAACGTATTGATAATCGACAAATCCGCCTCGCCGCTTTATCAGAGAAACCGCCAAGTGCGAGTTTTTACCAATTTTGGCCAGTCCGATATGCCGGCTGTTACTCAATAGAAATGAAAAAAGGCCTGATCGCACAGGCCTTTTAATGATGCGAAGCCGTCCTCCGCATGTGCCGTATAAAAAGCGCTTGAGAAGAACCCATTACTTTCAAGTGGGCAATCGTTGCTTGTGTCCGAAAGTCCTATCGAGTAGGCTTTTCCGATCCAATCAAGGCCTGATTTCCCTGAGTACGGGTATCGGTTCTTTCAAACACTGCTTCCCATACGAACACCGCAGGGGTCAGCCCGCAATAATCATTTATACCAGATTACCACCCGCGGGTCAACAAGAATAACAAAAAACGCAAATAAAAACGCAGCAGTCGGTATTCCCTGCTTACCTACGTCTTTCTTTGTCGGCATATTGCTCTTTATCACTGCAGCAAAAATCGGTTCCAATAATCGCCCGCCGCACATAACTGATATGTCACTGTGTATACTTTTTGATCGAGAACAAATTATGCGGTGCGCAGTTCCGCCGCCGTCGCTTCGCCGAGGCTGGCAACGATTCGGTCCTGAAAACCGTCAACGGTCTCGTGCGTCAAAGTCCCGTCCTCGTCTCTGAAACGCAGCGACAAAGTGACGCATTTCCTGCCGTCCGGGATTCCTTTGCCGCGGTAGATTTCGACGAACTCGACGCCCTCGAGTTCGTCAGGGGCTCTGCTGTCCACCGCCGCTATTATATCGGTCCAGCGAACGTTTTCCTCGACAACGATTGAGAGGTCGCGTTGAATCGCCGGGAACTTCGGGATCGGCTTGACTTTTGTCGTGCCGCCGGACAAAGACAGCAACGAATCGAATTCTAATTCCGCAGCGCAAACCGACACATCTTCGATGTCGAGTTTCTTCCGGACCGCTTCCGAGACAATGCCGGCGTGACCTACCGCCTCAGAGTTTACCTTTATCTCGGCGCCTTCCTGCGCCCATGTCAGTTCGACGGGAGTCAGAACAACCTGCGCTTCCCGGTCAATGCTGTGCACCAATCCTTCGATCACCCCGCGCAGGTCCCTGAAGTCACCGTCGCAGACCAGAGACAGCTTGGCTTTCTGGATGGGCATCTCGCCATCGGCCGGTACGAAAGTATCTGCGACCTCGAATATCCGGCACGGCAGGTTCTTGGCGTTGACGTTGGTCCGCAGCACACCGAGCAGCGAGCCGATCAGGTTACGCCGCAGCAGGTTGGCGCTCTTTCGCGATTCGTCTTTCACGGTCAAGTGGCTGTATGTCTCGTCTTCGACGAAAAGCCCGGCCAGAGTATCGTCCACAAAGTCCACGCTGATCGTCTCGTAAAAACCGCAACCGTTCAGGAATGATCCGACGGACTCGACCAGCTTCTGGCGGGCGTCAACGGGCACGACCTCGATTTGAATCTTTCGCTCGGTCGGTATTTCGTTGTAGCCGTACACACGCGCGACCTCCTCGATCAGATCAGCCTCGCGGTAAATGTCGCTTCGCCACGACGGGACAGTGCAGATTATTGAATCGTTCTCAAGTCTCGGCTCGAAGCACAGGTCGGCGAGAATCTTAGCCGCACGCTCGGCGGGAATCTTAATTCCCAATAACGCTGCGAGTCGCGAAAGTCTCAGCGTTACTTCCTTCTTCTCCGGCCTTGCCGGATAAGCATCGACAACGCCTCGCGCCACTTTGCCCCCGGCCAACTGGACTATCAACTGCGCCGCGCGTCTGGACGCCTGGTCGATCATCTCGATATCGACGATGCGCTCGAATCGATAGCTTGCCTCCGAGGGCAGGCTTAGCCTGCGAGAGGTCGTGCGGATGCTGACCGGGTTGAAATATGCATCCTCCAACAGAATCGCCGTCGTCTGGTCACCGACTTCGGTATCGAGTCCGCCCATGACGCCCGCGATGGCGACCGGTCCCTTTGAATCGGCGATTATCAGCATGTCGGTGTCCAGATCGCACTTTGTGCCGTCAATACTGACGAGCCGCTCGCCCGCGACCGCCCTTCTGACGATTATCCTGCCGTCCTTTATCTTGGCGTAGTCAAAGGCGTGCGGCGGCTGGCCCGTCTCGATCATCGCGTAGTTGGTCGCGTCGACCACGTTGTTGACGCTGCGAAGGCCGACAGCCTCAAGCCGCCTGGTGATCCATTCCGGCGACGGGCCCACCTTGACTCCGTCGATGACTCGCGCCGTATACCGGCCGCACAGTTCCGGCTCATCTATTTGCACCGCGGCCAGCTCGCTGACATCTCGGTCCAGCTCATCCAGCTCAATTGGCGGTATTTTGACTTCTTTGCCGGTCGCCGCAGCAAACTCGCGGGCGACGCCGATATAGCCCAGACAATCGCCGCGATTGCTGGTTATCTCAATGTCGATCACGGTATCGTCGTCGAATTGCTCGATCCCCTCACAGGGAAAGCCCAGATCGCTCAGGATCTCGGCAACCTGCTCGGCAGAGCGGTCAATATCAACATAATCACCAAGCCAGTTCAGAGAAACCTTCATAACAAAAGCACCATCAAAAGATTACAAAGCAAAAAATACGAATCATAGCCCAATTTGAGTGATACCTTAACCCGCGGGCTCATAACTGTCAACCGATTCTCGCATAACCACGCATGTCCTATGGACTCCTTAGGAGAACACGCGGACGGCGTATTCAAGAATCCATTTTCAAATTGAACAGTTGCATAGCAAGCCGCTATCCACTAATATACAATTATGGTAGCGTTCAACGAATTGAACATGTCGCCACAAGAATCGGAGAAGAGGCTGGAGCCGAGGCCGTGTTGCTCTTCGGCTCGCATGCCCGCGGTCAGGCCGACAAGGACAGCGACGTTGATCTGCTCGTAATCGCCGAGAGCGAACTGCCCAGGCACAAACGCAGTCGCCGACTGCACCAGATGTAATGAACCGTCTCGTCGATAACGATGGCATGAGTCGCCGCCGCCCACAGCGGCGGTTCGAGAGCGAGAATCGGATTAACTCCTTGCACTCTCTTGAAATTCGCAAACGTCTCAAACGAGACAGCGTCTTCGCCCTTCGATAGGCCATTGGCAACAGAAAGCTAGGAAACGGCAAGCGTAAGGACTATACGTATAAATAAGTATCTCATTGATGTTCCTCATACCCGATCATTTCATATTTCTCCTTGCCGTCGTTCAAAAGTACTCCCTGCCGCTGCCGTCACTTAACAGGATACAAAGAGACTTCGGTGCGTCAAGAGATAAAACGGTGCTCAAACAGGCACAGATCGTTGAACAATACGTCCGGCTCTGTTATAATCGCGGCTTGTTGATGAAGGCAAATACGATTGCATCGAAATGATATATTAAGGTGAGTTATTATGGATCGACGTCAATTTCTCAAATCCACGGCCTGCTCGTTAGCTGCCGCTCCATTTGCAAGTGCGCTTGCTTCAGCGGCGGACGAGGATCGGCCAAATATTCTCTGGATCAC
The DNA here is from genome assembly GCA_964598225.1 of uncultured Pirellulales bacterium. Classification (GTDB taxonomy): domain Bacteria; phylum Planctomycetota; class Phycisphaerae; order Sedimentisphaerales; family Anaerobacaceae; genus SG8-4. Next base: position 30,271 of record CAZRBG010000048.1, on the reverse strand, counting down.
GGTGGAGGATATGAGTCCTACGCTTGGCTGTTACGGCGATAAGTATGCTTACACGCCGAACCTCGACCGGCTGGCTTCCGAAGGCGTGCTCTACAAACATGCTTATGCAAACGCGCCGCTGTGTACGCCGGCGCGGTCGAGTATTATTACCGGTGTGTTTGCGAGCAGCCTGGGGACACAGCACCTTCGCGGCGTCATGCCGCTGTCGCCCAGGATCAACGGGTATCCCGAGTTCCTCCGCCGGGCCGGATACTACTGCACGAACAATGTCAAGGAGGACTACAACTTCAAGACGCCGGACAGTTTCTGGGACGAGTCCAGTAACACCGCCCACTGGCGAAAGGGGCCGAAGCGAAAGCCCTTCTTCAGCATCTTCAACTTCATGACGACGCATCAGAGCCGGACGCGCTACGAGAAGGATGAGCTGGAAAAGGTCAATCAGGACCTGCCGCCGGAAGCCCGGCACGACCCGGCCAAGGCCCCCCTGCCGCCCTACTATCCCGACACGCCGCGAATCCGCACGAACACGGCGGTCTTCTATACTCAGGTGACCCGCATGGATCAGCAGGTCGCCGACATTCTCGAGCAGCTCGAAGAGGACGGGCTGGCCGAGGATACGATTGTCTTTTTCTATTCCGACCACGGTTCGGGCCTGCCTCGCGGCAAGCGATGGCCGCACGATACAGGGCTGCGTGTGCCGCTGATTATCCGCTTTCCGCAGAAATATCGCCATCTGGCGCCATCCGGACCCGGCACCAAGACAGACCGGATGGTGAGCTTTGTGGATTTCCCGGCAACGGTTCTCAGCCTTGTGGGGATCGAGCCGCCGGATTACATGCAGGGAATTCCATTCCTCGGACGATACGACGGCAAGCCCCGCGAGGAAATCTTCGCCATTCGCGATAGAGTCGACGAAGTGCTGGAATTCAGCCGGACTATTCGCGACGGGCGATACCAGTATATCCGCAACTTCATGCCGCACCGGCCGCGAATGCAGCGGAGTTTCTTCTCGGAAAGGACGCCGATTCGCCAGGAGATAAGACGGCTGCACGCAGAGGGCAAGCTCGAGGGCGAAGAGGCCTGGCTGATGGCGCCCACGAAACCGGCCGATGAGCTTTACGATTTGCAGACCGACCCGTGGGAGATGAATAATCTTGCCGGCAAGCCGGAACACGCCGAACGCCTTGATCGAATGCGACATAAGCTCTACGACTGGATGCTCGAAACACGGGACCTGTCGCTGCTTCACGAGAACGACATGATCAAGCGGGCGGACGGGCGCATGCCGTATGAGTTTGCTCATGACGACACGGTCTATCCGATGGAGCGCATTTTCAATGTTGCAAAGAGGATCGGACGAGGTCCTCAACAGGTGAGCATCTTTAAGGCATCGCTTCACGACTCCGACCCGGCCGTGCGCTACTGGGCGGCAACGGGCCTCGCCGTGCTTGGGAAAAAAGCCGATCCCGCGAGAGCGATGCTTATCAAGGCGCTGTCCGATCCAAAATCATGGGTAAGATTTGCCGCGGCCGAAGCCTGCTGCAATCTCGGCCGTCGCAAGCGGGCAGTCAAGGTTCTCGCCGACGGACTTGAGCTGCCGAACATTAAAGAGAACCTCCACGCCGCCGAGATCCTCGTGGCGCTCGGCGAGCAGACTCGCCCGGCGCTGCCGCAGATGAAAGCCGCCGTCAAGAAAGCCGAAGGATTGAAGGACCACGGCTGGTACATGCGCGAGGCTTTGACTTACCTGATCGGCGAGCTGGAGAAGGAATAGAAGGTTCCCGCAGAGTGTGACTAATTGTTCTGGCAATGCATAAGCTTACATTTTACATAATGTTGCACGCTTTGTCATTCCGAGCGCAGCCTTTGTCATTCCGAGCGAAGCCGAGGAATCTGGCTTCGGACAGAAAATCTCTTACGATTGCTAGCCGGATTCCTCGGTCGCGCTCGGAATGACAGAATATCGCTTGGCAGAAGATTTCGGCACACCTGTACCGGATTCTGTCGATGAGGCTTTCTTCTTGAATCCCCGACTTCGCTCTGGTATCTTTGAGCCACTTGACAAGATTTCTGCAACCTGAGAAAGAAGGACGATGGTAAAAACTCGCGACCGGTGGCACAGCAGAACGGCATTCATTATGGCGGCGGTCGGCTCGGCGGTCGGGCTCGGCAACGTCTGGCGTTTTCCTTATGTGGCCTACTCCAGCGGCGGCGGAGCGTTTTTGATTCCATATTTCGTTGCATTGTTCACCGCTGGCATTCCCATGCTGATTCTCGAAATGGGAATAGGCCAGCGAATGCAAAAAGGAGCACCGCTTGCGTTCGGTTCGATCCGCAAGCCGCTGCAATGGTTCGGCTGGTGGGCTGCGGGGCTCAGCGCCGGAATCGTGATTTATTACAGCACCATCCTCGCGTGGGCCTGGGCCTATTTGTGGCATTCGTTTACGCTGGCATGGGGGGGTAATCCCGAGGACTTCTTCTTACAAGAAGTCCTGCATCGCTCCGAAAATCCGGGCGAACTCGGCTGGCCGGTCCTGTCGCTCGTGATCGGCATGGTCCTGACCTGGCTGACGATCTACCTGATCCTGCGAAAAGGCGTGAGGAGCGTGAGCAAGGTCGTTATGGTAACGGTCCCGCTTCCTCTGATACTGCTGGCTATCTTGCTGATTCGCGGACTGACTCTACCCGGAGCGATCGACGGAATCCGCTATTACCTTACCCCGGACTTCAGCAAACTTACAGATTTGAAGATATGGCTGAGCGCTTACGGGCAGATTTTCTTCTCGCTCAGCCTGGCGTCCGGCGTCATGATAGGTTACGGATCATATTTAGGTAAAAAGGCCGAGATCACTAACAGCGCATTCATAACCGGCCTGGCGAATTGCGGAACGAGCTTTTTTGCCGGGTTCGTGGTCTTCTCCATGCTGGGATATCTGGCAGGAGTTCAGGGATTGCCCGTTGAAGAGGTTACCGAAAGCGGGACAGGATTGGCATTTGTAGCCTTCCCGACGGCGATCAGCCAGTTGCCGGCATTGAATGTCTTATTCGGTTTGATCTTCTTCGTCGCTCTGTTGACTCTCGGCATCGATTCGGCATTCGCTCTGCAGGAAGCGTTTACAACAGGATTCCACGACAAATGGCACGTCCCGCCGGAGAGGCTGGCCCGTGTCTTTGTATTGATCGCTTTTCCTGTTTCCCTGCTGTTCATAACGCGAGGCGGATTCTATTGGTTTGATATCGTGGACAACTGGATCTGCAATTTCGGATTGGTCATATCGGGACTGATTCAGTGCATAATCGTCGGTTATCTCTACGGCGTTCGCGAGTTTCGGGATTATCTGAACGGACAGTCGGAGATCAAGATCGGCAGATGGTGGATCTGGGCGCTGCGCTATGTTACCCCTGTTGTTCTATTGGTAATACTGGTTGGAAATTTGAGAGCAGAAATCAAAGATGCCTATGGAGACTATCCAAGGTGGGCCACGCTCGCAGGCGGATGGGGCACAGTATTATTCTGGGCGATCCTGGGATACTTTTTGTGGAAACGCCCTTCACGGCCCGAGCAGGAACAAGGAGAATAGGTTATGCCGTTATCTGCATGGTTAATGTTCATTTTCGGATGTGCGGTCCTCTACGGCGGGCTTGCTATATGCATCGGAATCGCCATTCGCAAACGCAACAAGTGATCGGGAGGCAATAAGATGAACCGACGGGAATTTCTCAAACAGGCGAGTACGCTAAGCGCTGCAGTTGCCGCAGCACAAATGACCGGCGGAATGGCCATGGCTGCTGGGACGCCGGCGACCATGCCTATGATCCAACTCGGAGAGTTAAAGGTTTCGCGAGTATTCATCGGCAGCAACCCTTTCTTCGGATACGCACACGGCAACCCGCAGGCCACAGCCGATGAGATGCGGCAGTGGTACACGCCGGAGCGAATAATGGCTGTGATGGACCAGGCCGCTGAACTTGGGATCAACGCCGTATGGACGCCAATCCGCGAAAGCTGGCTCAAAGTCTGGAATGACTATAAGGACAAAGGCGGCAAGCTCGAGCACTGGATCGCACAGCCCGACAGGCTGCCCATGGAAAAAGAGATCGAGACAGCCATCAATAACGGCACAACGGCGGTCTGCATCCAGGGTATAAGAGTGGACGATCAAGTCAAACGAGGCCGCTGGGACATGCTGCGAGGCTGGATCGAGTTAATCAAGAGCCACGGCCTGCCCGCAGGAATCGCCACGCATCGGGCCATGACGCATCTCGAAGCCGAAGACAAAGATCTGCCGACCGATTTCTATCACCAGACGATGTATCGGCCCGACAATTACGTCAAGAAGGGACTGGAAGAGTCACTTGCCGCTATCGAAAAGCTCGACAAGCCGGTCGTGGGCTATAAGGTACTCGGAGCCGGTCGGATCACTCCCGCCAAGACCCTGCCTTATGTATTCGGCAGGCTCAAACGAAAAGACGGCGTCTGCGTCGGCGTCTTTCCTAAGAAGAATCCAAACGAGATAAGAGAGAACGTGAACCTCACCATGAGATGTACTAACTCCGGTTAATACGAAACCGATATGAAGAAAAAAGTTTCAGGAGGCAGATTCCATGCAGACAAACAGCAGGACGATGATGTTGAGCATTCTTACTATTTTATTGCCGGCCGTCACCACAACAGCAACCGCAGCAGACTACAGCTATCCGCCGGACCTGTCGCTCGACGGCGTTCGCAAACATATCGACGCGGCCAAGACCGGCCACCCGCGTTTGCTGGTGACTGCCAAGGGTCTTGCCGAATTACGTCGGACGCTGGACAAAGACGGTTTACGAAAGGACCTGGCCGAAGGTGTAATCAAACAGGCCGAGGGTCTGCTGGACGATGCGCCTATCAAGCGGATAAAGACGGGACGCCGGCTGCTCGGCCAGTCGCGGCGATGCATTCAACGAACGGTGACGCTGTCAATGGCGTACCACCTGACGGGCAAGACGAAATACGCCGAACGTTGTGAGAAAGAGATGCTCGCGGTTTCAGACTTCAGCGATTGGAATCCGAGCCACTTCCTCGACGTTGCCGAGATGACGTTTGCTCTGGCGATCGGATACGACTGGCTCTATAACAAGCTCAGCGAGGACAGCAGGACCAAAATCCGTGAAGCAATCGTGGAAAAAGGCGTCTCGCTGCCGTTCACCACACGGCATAAAGGCTGGGTAAGGTCGCGCAACAACTGGGGGCAGGTCTGCCACGGCGGGCTCACCGCCGGGGCGCTGGCCGTACTCGAAGACGAGCCTGATCTTACGGCACGGACCGTTCACAACGCCCTGCACAACGTGACGTATTCAATGGCGGCATACGCACCGAAGGGCAGCTACCCCGAAGGGCCGGGGTATTGGTCGTACGGCACAAGCTATAACGTGCTGCTGATAGCGGTCCTCGAAAGTACAATGGGCACGGACTTCGGCCTGACCAAAGCACCGGGATTCAGCAAAACCGGACAGTACCTGGGTCTGATGACCGGACCGTCGGGGAAGTTCTTCAACTATTCCGACGGAGGCGCCGGCCGCAGGACTCAACCGGCACTTTTCTGGTTCGCCGATCGCTACGACCGGCCGGACTGGCTGCTCGGCGAATACGAACGAGTGAAGCGGGACGTCAAACGGATGAAAAGATCGTCAAGTTCCGGGCGTTTCTTCCCGTTTCTTCTGCTGTGGATGAAGGACAGTGAAGAACCGTCGGATATCCGGATGCCGCTGCACTGGTACAGCGAAAGTGATACGCCTGTAACCGTCCATCGCAGCTCCTGGACCGATCCGGATGCAGTCTTTCTCGGCGTAAAGGCCGGCTCGCCATCGGCCAATCACGGGCAGATGGATATCGGCTCGTTCGTTCTGGACGCCGACGGCGTCCGCTGGGCGATGGACCTCGGCGCCGAGGGCTATCACGGCATAGAGTCTCGCGGCATGAATCTGTGGAACCGCTCGCAGGACTCGGACCGCTGGACCATCTTCCGCCAGAGCAATGAGGGCCACAACACGCTTGTGATAGACGGCAAGCTCCAGGTTGCCAGAGGCAAGGCGCCTGTCATTCAATTCTCGGACGATCCGAAGTTTCCGCATACTGTCGTTGACCTGACACCCGTTTATAAAGGGCAGGCAAAATCCATTCATCGCGGCTTCGTTTTGCTGCCGTCTCGCGAAGTGCTGATTCAGGACGAGCTTTCAGGTCTCAAACCAGGCAGCCGCATTCGATGGGGGATGATTACGCCGAGTAAGCCCGGCGACCCCGACGGAGACCGGCTTAAGCTCCGGCAGGGAGATGCGTCTATGTCGCTGGCCATCCTCTCGGCGGGTAAGGACAAGAACTGGAAGATCATCAACACCGCCAAACCACGCAACGAATGGGACTCGCCCAACCGCGGCACATGTATGGCGGCTTTCGAAACGGTTGCACCGAAATCGGGCAAGCTAACTCTCTCTGTGCTGCTGACACCGGGCACGTGCAAAAAGTCCGTAGTTCGCACGCTCGACATCGAACCACTTGAAACATGGAACCGGAACGATTGACAACATCCTGTAGGGTGGGGCTTGCCCCACCGATACAATCGAAAAGGTGATAGAATGTATTCTCAGTCATTAGGTAAAGAAGCTCTTTCAAGTCAACATGAAGCCACCGCATCAGTAGATTCCGACTCGACGAAACGTAATCTGTCTCGCCGGCGATTCCTGGGAAGCATTGCCGGGGCAACCGTCGGTCTCTCGGCAGCGAGCTACGCCCGCATATCCGGCGCCAACGACCGAATCTCAATCGGCATTATCGGCTGCGGCGGGCGCGGGCAGGGCACGCACATGGCGTACATGAAGAAATACTCGAAGAGTCAGAATGTGGAGGTCACGGCCGTTTGCGACCCGTGGACCGTGCGCCGGCAGCAAGCAGCCGCCAAGGCCAAAAAGCACTACGGTCGCGAGGCTCGTCAATTCGTCTCGTACCGCGATCTGTTGCAGCTCGACGATGTTGACGCCGTAATGATAGCTTCGTGCGACCATCAGCACACAACGCACCTTCGAGTTGCGGCGGAGACCAAGAAGGACGTATACTGCGAGAAGCCGCTGGGGATGGAGCTTGGGAAGCTCAAGGCCGCCTGCGACGCCGTCAAACGCAACCACATCGTGATCCAGATCGGCACACAGCAGCGGAGCTATCCGACGAATAGCGGGACGCGCGAAGTCTGCCGCAGCGGCATCCTGGGCACGGTATCGAGGATCGAGCAGCATCGCCACGCCTCGGCGCCGTACTGGCTCAAGCGCGTCAAGAGCGTCGACGAAAGCGAGGTCGACTGGCAGGAGTTTCTCATGGACCATCCCGACCGGCCGTTCGATCCGGTCAAGTTCTCCGCCTGGTACGGATTCCTGGAATTTTCCGACGGGCCGGTGTCACAGTGGGGCAGTCATTATATTGACCTGGTCCACTACATCACCGGCGCCCGGTTCCCTTCAAGCTGCGTCTGCCTCGGCGGCACGTTCACCTGGAAGGACGAACACAATTTCACCTGCCCCGACCACGTTCAGACGCAGTGGATATACCCCGAAGGATTCATGGTCAGCTATGCGACCAACTTCGGCAATTCCGCCGGCAAGAGCTTCAAGATATTCGGCGACGTCGGCATGATCGACCTGGGCGGGCCGCACGCGCCTACGCATTTTCTGTCGGCCGAAGGCGGCAGAAGAAACAAAGGCGCGATACGCGGGCGCAACGCAATCGAGACTATCGACAGACCCGACCACTGGCTCGACTGGCTCCAGTGCCTTCGCAGCCGACAGCAGTGCCACGCGCCGATCGAGGCAGGCTATCAGCACGCCGTCGCCTGCATCATGGCAAGGCAGTCATTCGGCAGCGGACACCGGATGGTTTACAATCCGGACAAACGAGAGATTCGATCTGGATAATAAGGAGAAACGCAATGGAGAATATGATGAACTCAAAAGCAAAATCACATCGCAGCATCGTTTCATCAGGGATAATTGTAATCGCCCTGATATTCTCGATCCGCGGCGTATCAGCGGCCGTGGAGTTCGAGCGAGTGGTAATCGACAAGAACATCGGCGGCAGGACCGCGATCGGAGATATCGACGGCGACGGATTCAACGACATCGTCGTTCATACCTGGTCGAGCGGGCGGGGCAAGCAGAACGACGGCAAGATAGGCTGGTACAAGTACCCCAACTGGAAACGATACAGCATTGTAGATTCCGGCCACATCTTCGGTGACGGAGTGCTCGCCGTCGATCTCGATCTGGACGGCGACAACGACGTCGTCACGGCAAAAGGCAGCGATAACGAAGCAAGCGTGTTCTGGTACGAAAATCCCGGAGGCAAAGCGACTTCCGGATGGACTGAGCACAAGGTCGCCACCGTCGAAAGAGCCAGCGAAGTCAAGGACGTCGAGGTTCACGATATGGATCATGACGGCAAACCCGACGTCGTCGTACGCACTAAACACAAATTCGCCGTGTACTTCCAGGAATCTCCCGATTCCTGGGTCGAAGTGAAAGCCGACAATGCCGAGCGCGAGGGTATGATCGTCGGCGATGTTGACGGCGATGGCGACCATGACGCCGTAATGAACGGTTTCTGGCTGGAGAATCCCGAGCATCCGCGTACCGGCAATTGGAAACGGCACAACATCGACCCGACCTGGTACAAGGACGTAACCGGCGGCTGGCAGGATCACAGTGTCATGGCCGACATCAAAGATCTGAACAATGACGGCAAACACGATGTGATTCTGTCCCATTCGGAAAAGACAGGCTTTCCAATCGCGTGGTACGAATCGGATAACCCCAAAGGCGGGCCTGGCGCCTGGAAAAAACACGAGGTCGGCGTGGTCGATTATTGCCATACCCTTCGCGGCGGCGACATCGACCTCGACGGCGACATAGACATAGTAGCGGCTACTCTGATCAGAACGAGCGATCCCGGCATATACGTGTTTTACAACGAGGGCGAAGGAAGTGCGTGGCGCAAACAGCGGGTGGCAAGTGCAAGTGCTTATAAGTCCAAAACGGGAGACATCGACAATGACGGCGATATGGACATCGTTACGGCACGAAGCTGGGACAGACCGCCTTTACAGCTTTGGCGCAATACTCTTTCCCAAACCGCCGGAGAGATCGGCGTTGGAGCTGCGCCGCCGCCGGAAGCGGAGGTTCTGATCGATGGAAGTCGTGAAATGCTGGATGAAAAATGGACATACTGGGAAGGTCCGCGGTTCGCTTCTTCGCTGCCTATCAAGTGGGAAATCGTCGACGATCCGGTGGATCCGGGCACAGTCGTCGCAAGCACCGATCCGGCTGCTGACGGTGGAAAGTACGGCGCCGCGGACATCGTGACGAAGAAGAAGTACCGCGATTTCCGGCTGCACATAGAATTCCTGGTTCCCCACAAAGGGGGCAACAGCGGAGTCTATCTGCAGAATCGCTATGAAATACAGGTCCTCGACGGTGACAGCGGAAAGCATGGCATGGCCGCGGTGATTAACGAAGCGAAAGGCCCCTATCATGCCTATAACGGCACGGTAAAATGGAACGCCTACGACATTAAATTTCGTGCCGCCCGGTTCAAGGACGGAAAGCTCACGGAGAAAGCAATGGTGACCATGTTCTTCAACGGAGTCCGGGCACATACGAACCAGAAAATTCAAAAGGTCTGGGGCGGCAAGAACTCCGGCATTGACGGCGGTAACCAGGGCGGCAGAGGAATCACCGACGTACCCGGAGGCCTCAAGCTGCAATGTGAGGGCCACAAGGTTTTATATCGTAATGCATGGATCATGGAACTCGACCTGGAAGAGCCGGACACCGACTGGGATTCATAATCCGGCGTCAGTCGTCATAAATCGAAATGCAAATAAAGGGAAAGGAGTTCAAGATGGCAACGAGCGTTTACAAGGTAATCGAGCTTGTCGGCAGCAGCAGCGAATCGTGGGAAAAGGCCGCCCAGGCGGCGGTAGAAATGGCTTCCAAGAGCATTCGTGATTTGCGTGTAGCCGAGGTAGTCGAGCAGGACATGCACATCGAGGACGGCAAGATCAAGGCGTACAGAACAAAAGTCAAAGTGTCTTTCAAGTATCACGGCGAGGACTGAGACAAAACTTACTGAGCTGCGCAGCTTTTGCAGTTTGACTCAGGTGATCTAATATCGGCGGAATGTAAAGCCGAACAATGTCCGCTGGGGAGCAATTTCTATGAAAGTTAAACAGATTTCGACTCTCTTGCTCATCGTGACAGCTTTTTCAACGGACGCTTATGCCCTGGCGGCAGAGGGCTATAAACTCGTCTGGCAAGATGAGTTCGACGGCAAAACTCTGAACCTAAAAAAGTGGGGATATCGTGCGCTCGGCCCCCGCCGGGATGCGGTCAACGTCAAGGATACCGTATCGCTGGACGCCCGAACATTATGTTTTCTACGTCGATGGCAAAGAAACATGGCGCACCGACAATGGCGTCTCCCATCGGCCGGAGTACATGATCCTCAGCCTCGAAGTGGGCGAATGGGCCGGAGATATAGCCAACGCCAAACTGCCGGACCGTCTGTACGTAGACTACGTCCGCGTCTACGGGGAAAAGCCGCATTGATCTTCCGGGAATAAGCTGCATGAACAGAAACAACGATTGTCTGGGAGTTATCTTCGATCTGGACGGCGTGCTGGTCGATACCGGCTGGGCGCACAAGCAGTCGTGGATCGATCTGGGTGAACAAGAAGGCTTCAGCATATCGGATGAGTTCTTTCACAGCACGTTCGGCATGCAGAATTACAAGATAATTCCGACGTTGATCGAACGGGAGTTGACCCGAGACGAGGTCGATCGGTTGGCAGCGTGGAAAGAACAACGTTACCGGGAAATTATTGCAGATCGTCTGGAGCCGGCCGACGGCGCGAAAAACCTGCTCGACGACTTGAGAGAATCCGGTTTTCGCCTTGCGGTAGGCTCGTCGGCGCCGAGAGAAAACCTGGACCTCGTCCTCGATAGCTCGAGCCTGCGGGATTATTTCGACGTCTGCATCTCTGGAGAACAGGTCGAGCACAGCAAACCGGCGCCGGATACTTTTCTGATGGCGGCTAAAGAACTGCGATTGCACCCGGCCAGGTGCGTAGTCGTAGAGGACGCTGTTCAGGGAGTCGAAGCAGGCAAAGCGGCGGGAATGCCCGTAGCCGCCATCACCACGACAAGAAAACGGGCCGATCTGACCCAGGCCGACATCATAGTCGACAGTCTGGCCGAACTGACCGCGGACAGTTTTGTCAGGATGCTAAAAACCACGGGTAATGAAATGTAGACTAAGCTGTCCGGCAAGATATTTAATTGCCCGCCTTATCAGTTTGTTCTTGACTGACCACCAGCCGTTTTGGTACAAACATACAAGATGATCTGTGCATCTCCGGCTGTCCCGAATGCAGGAATAGCCCCCGCTCACGGGGACTTCTCAGGAAGGCACAGAACAACAGGGGAACCAGGACAGTCGAGATCAGCCGGAGTTGTATATTTCTGAGACACTATTCTTGCCTTGATTGCTGACGGTCGTTTTATCAGGGAAGGAGGTAGTCGAAAGCTGTGAAGAACAAGCCATCCTAAACCGATATGTACAAGACCAGTTATCGATGTCTTATATGTTAATCTTTCTTGAAGGAGAACTATCATGTGTAAGAAATTGTCTGTGCCAGCATCTCATGTATCAGATTCCCGATCAGTGACGCGCCGCCCGGAGAGGCCCCCTTCAGTCCTCCCAACATCCCGCGTCCTGTGGCTGGTGGCGTTTGCCGTCGTATGGACGATGACCGGGTACGGTGGCATTGCCGTCGGGCAGGTCGCCGGCGTGGACGATCCGTCCGACATGGCCGATTCGAGCGGCGACATCAAGCGTATTGAGGCATGGATGGACAACGGCAGCCTGAATCTGACGATGACGGTGTACGGTGTTTTCGCGCCCGCAGCGGAGGATACGCCGGCCGGTATGACCAATCGATACTACTACCATTGGCTCCTCGATACGGACAACAACCCGGCCACCGGCTACCTCAACGACGAGTACGAGGGCAACGCAACGAACCTGGAAACCCCCATTGGCGTTGATTTGATCGTTCAATTCGGCTGGCGCGACGGCGCCACCAACGGCGTGTACGCGTACACCCTTGATCCATCGACCGGAGACGAGGTGGAACTGTTTCAGGACTACGAATACACGATTGCCGGTGATACGATGCACGCAGTCATCCCGCTGGAAGATTTAGATCTGGAACCGGGCCGAACCATCGCGGTGTCCGCTTTCCAGGAAGGCGCTTCCAACGGATGGCAGGTTGATTGGATCGAATCATCTGAGCTGATGTTGGAGGATACCTCCCCCTCGGCCTACAATCCAGACCCGGCTGACGGCGCATACTATACGGACACGTGGGCCAACCTTAGCTGGTCGCCGGATCAAGCGGCAGTGTCACACGATGTCTACTTCGGCGACAACTATGACGATGTGACTAAAGGTACGGGCGGCGCTGCTCGGGGCAATCAGATCGACACAAGCTACCTGGTCGGCTTCCCCGGGTATCCTTATCCGGAAGGTCTCGTTCCCGGCACGACCTACTACTGGCGGATCGACGAGATACAGGCCGACGGAACCGTGTACCGAGGCGATGTGTGGAGTTTCACCATTCCGCCAAGAACCGCCTACAATCCCAGCCCCGCCGACGGCGCCGAATTCGTGGATCTGGACGTCGAGCTTAGCTGGACGCCCGGCCACGGCGCCAAGCTGCACACTGTGTACTTCGGTGACAACTACGACGAAGTGAATAACGCCACGGACGGCACGATGCGAGGACAAGCGACTTTCAAGCCGGACTCGCTCGAACGAGAGAAGGTCTACTATTGGCGCGTCGATGAGTTCGACAGCACAGATACATATAAAGGCGAAGTCTGGGCATTCTCGACTCCGGGAGCAGTGGGCAACCCGAATCCGGCCAACGGCGCAACCGGCGTGCAAATGAACGCCGTCCTTAGCTGGACACCCGGGGAAAGTGCGACTTCGAGCGACGTATATTTCGGCACAGACAAGGATGCGGTGCGCAGCGCCACAACGGCTTCTATCGAGTACAAGGGCAACAAACCTCTCGGCTCCGAGAGCTATGATCCCGGCAAACTTGGATGGCATTCGGTCTACTATTGGCGCGTTGACGGGATTGGTGCAAATACTAACAAGGGCAATGTGTGGAGCTTCGAGACGGCCGACTTCATAACCGTTGACGATTTCGAATCGTACAACGAGCTGGCCGAAGATGATCCTGACAGCAAGAGAATATATATGACATGGATCGACGGCTTTGAAATCCCGACAAATGGTTCAGTGGTTGGCTACGCCGACCTTCCCCTAACGGAACATAACGATGTTCACAGCGGCGGCACTTCAATGCCTTATTCTTATGACAACGACGGCAGGTACTCCGAGGCAAACATGACTCTGGACTATCCTCGTGACTGGACCGAAGAAGGTGTCGGCGTTCTATCGCTGTGGCTCAAGGGCAACGCATCCAATGCCGCCGAGCCGATGTATGTGATTCTAAACGAAACTGCTGCCGTTTATCATGATGATCCCGCTGCTGCGCAGATAGACGAGTGGACCCGATGGACTATCGACTTACAGAAATTCGCCGATCAGGGCTTGGACCTCACCAATGTCGATTCGATAGGTATCGGTTTCGGCGACAAGAACGACGTTCAGGCCGGCGGTTCCGGCAAGATGCTTTTCGACGACATCGCGCTCTACCGTTCGCCGGCGGCTCCGATGGATCCAGGCCTTGTGGCCCGGTGGATGTTTGATGATGACGCCGGCGATACGGCCGCTGACAGCTCCGGCAACGGACACGACGGCACAGCCATTAACGGCGCGAGCATATCGGCCGGTGTACTGGCCCTTAACGGCAGCGATCAGTACGTGGAGGTTCCTCATGATCCGGCCCTCAACCTGACCGATGCGTTTACGATCACGGCTTTCGTGCGGCTGGATGCCGCCGACGACCGTCGAGCGATCATCACCAAGGAGCAGATGCCCCATAGTTCCCGCGGCTGGAATTGCTGGATACAGGATGGCGAGCCGCGCATGCAGCTCATGGACGGTGTCAAATGGGCCGAGACAGGCGATGTGAATCAGTCCAAGCTCACCGTCCAAAGTGGGGCAACGTTGGAGGCGGGAGTGTTTTACCATCTGGCGTTCGTCTACGACAGCGCCGGCCCGGAGCAGATATACGTGGATGGCGCATTGCAGGTCTCTGAGGACGTAGTGACCGGGACCTTGCACGCAAACGAGCAGCCCGTACGAATCGGGGCCTATGTCTGGGACCCGGCCGGTTACCAGAAATATCTTGCCGGGTCGATTGACGAACTCCGCATCTACAACCGCGTTCTGACCGAGGCCGAAATAACGGAAGTTGTGCATCCGCAGCAACCGTAGGTCTGACGAATGTAGCTACCAATTTGCGGCTTGCCAAAAAGTGGGTTTGTGGATATAACGCTTAGGAACAGGCCCACACCCAAACTCGTGGGTGTGGGCTTGATTTTAACTAAGGGGATTGCGCAATGAAGATTATATCCACTGCATTGATGTGTGTCCTGCTCTTGTCCGTGCCGGCAGCAGGAGCCGATAAGAAGGTTACGGCTGAAATCAGACGGGAGGCTTTGCTGCCGCCGAATGGGCCGGAGGGCCGACCTTTGCCGCTGGTGAGCCATTGGAACATGGGCAGCCAGGGCCGCGGCTGGACGCCGCAATATCAGCTTGAGTTGCTCAAGGCCGGTCACCATATCCTCCCTTGGCTCAGTTGGCCGAAAGGCAATCCGGATGCTTCGGATAAAAACGCAAAGCGATTCAACGATTACTACGGCGACATTCTTGCTTATTGCCGCGAGCACAAGTTGCCCATTTCTTTTCGAGGCACTCAATGGGAAGCGATACTGGTCAAACGCAAATACCGCGAACTGCCCCCCGAGCAGTGCCCGGCGGTAGTAAAACCCGACGGCGGAAGAATCGCCAGGCTCAGCCCCTTCGGGCCGGTCGATCCGTGGCGCGATCCGGCCGGCGAATACGTTGATACCTCAGCAATGGAGAAAGTCCAGCAGATGTATCCCGATCCGCCGCTGGTTCTGTTCGTCGGCAACAACGAAGCACCGGACCTGCGATGGCATCAGGTCGAGCAGTCGAAACGTTACTTGGACAAATACGGCAAGGGACGCCCGGACGTGTTCAAGCGGCGAGTCACGGCAGAAGGCTGGATGGAGCGATACCCGGTGATGTTCGAAGCGATGCGCGAGGCGTTGATAAGGCAATCATGGAAGAAAAACGTTAGGTTCGTCGGTTACGGCGCATTCGGGCCTTCGCACTTTGGACGTTGGGAGGGCTGGAAAGAGTATTCTCTAATCACCGATGAGTGGACGAGCCCGAACTGGCACATCTGGGACGGCGGCAGCCCCTCGTACTACACGCACAACTGGAACGACAATCGCGATCACTGGGTCTTCTCAACTCAGGTGCAGTCGATGAACTGGATCTTCCAGCTCGAAGAGGCATGGAAGGTCAATCCCGATTTCTGGTGGGAAATCTCAACGTGGGACGGCAACGCTTCGAACTGGACGCCGGAAATAGAATGCACGCCGGAAATGCTCAAGAAATCCAAAGCCTGCCAGTACGTTAAAGACGGCCAGACTTACACGCCCGAGCGCCATTCGGGCTGGGTCCAGTTCGGCTTATGGCTCCTGCGACCCCGCGTCGTGCGAGAGTTTCGCGGCAGTACCACTCCGCTCGAACCCTGGAGGCCCTTCTTCGAGACACTGATTTTTGCCGTGGATCGAATTTATGCCGACAAGCAGCTAACCGAATTCTGGCGTCACGGCACACTCGTGCCGAACGAGGCCCACGAACATCCTTATCAAGCGGACGTCTCTGAGAAGTACCGCAATATCAATCGCTGGTTCCTGCTGGATACGAGCCTGGACCCGCCTCGGCCGTGGGAATACAAAACAAATATTCCCGTGTTCAGCCTTGCTCTCGTTCGGGGCGAAATCGGCAAGCAACAATGGCTTGTTTACGCTCATGCCCCGCTGGAAGAGAAACGCGACGTCACTATAACAGTCCCGGGCTTCGGCAAGACAAAGATCGACGTCCCACGTGAGGGAGCGTTCTACTTCATCGATGAAGCTAAGAGAAAAACGACACCAATCAACGCAGCTCTCTGATCTTGATGTTGCGGAACCAGATCGGCGCTCCGGCGTGCTTGCCCTGTAGGCCGATCTTGCCTTTGGTCGGAAGTTCGCTCAGCGGCTTACTCAACCAGGACGGAATCTCCGATCCATCCGGATTGGTCTTGGCCGAGGTCCACAGGCTCATGTCCATCGAAGTGATGCGCTGGCCGTTAAGTGCAACGTCGATTTTCTGATCGCGGCAACGAATCGTGAACCGGTTCCACTGGCCGGGCTTCTTGACGACCGATTTTGACGGCGCCAGATGCCCGAAGATCGCGCCGCAATGCCACGTATCAGGAGCCTTGGACCACTTCTCTGCGAAGTCGTCTGCTATCTGTATCTCGACCGAATTGGGAATCCAGTTCTTCATATCGCTGCAATAGACGATGACGCCGCTGTTTGTGCCGGGAGCCGTCTTGAACTCAAGATCGAGGATGAAGTTGTCGTGATCTTTCTTCGTCCAGATCGCCTGGTCTTCGCTCGCGGTCAAGACACCATCCTCGACAGTCCAGACGCCTTCGGGGAAAATCGCATTGGACAGATCCGCCTCAAAGAGGTCCGGCCAGTTTTCAGTGTTGGGATGAACTCTGCGCCGGCCCTTTCGCTGGCCGACACGTTGCGCGCTCTGCTCAGGCACATAAGCCCTTCTGGATTCCCACTTTCGCGGGAATGACATAAAGACGACCTACAAAAGAATGACGTTTGTCTTGCTTCAATCAGTCCTTTTGCTTCGGATAGAAACGCTGCCGGTGCTGCTCGGCGAGTTTCTGAAGCCTTTCGGCTATGTCGGGATGGTCGGAAATTACATTCGTCGTCTCGTACGGATCTTTCTCCATATCGAACAGCGACAGTCCGATCTTCGCCCGCCTGTATTTGCCCGCCTGTCCGTCGTGACCGGCCTTGACAAGAGTTCGATAGGGGTGAGGCAGGTGCAGCTTCCAGCGTCCGTCGCCGCTTATTATCCCTTCGAATCGCCTGCCGGTCGAGAAAGGATAATACTCGTGCGGATTCTTCGCTCCGGCTTTTCCGACTATCAGGTCCCACACGTTTTTGCCGTCAATAGGATTGCCCGGCAGTTCGGCGCCCGCAAGAGCGGCAAACGTGGGCAGTAGATCAACGGTGCAAAGAGTCGTCGTTGAGGCTGTGCCGGCTTCGATCTTGCCGGGATACTTCATTATGCAGGCGCTTCTGGTGCCGCCATCGAAGCCGGTTCCCTTGGCCTCGCGATACGGCGTAGTGCCCGCGTGGTTGCCGTACGAGATCCACGGACCGTTGTCCGAGGTGAAGATCACCATCGTGTTGTCCTCGAGACCGTTGGCTTTGAGAGCCTTGTTGATCTGCCCGACCGACCAGTCTACTTCCATCATGACATCGCCGTAGAGGCCGGCGCCGGATTTGCCCTTGAATTTTTCGCTGACAAACAGCGGCACGTGCGGCATCGAATGCGGAACGTACAGAAAGAACGGTTCGTCCTTATGCCGATTTATGAAATCAACGGCATGCTCGGTGTACCAGGTGGTGAGCATCGGCTGGTGCTTCTTGGTCACCCGCTCGATCGTGACCTTGCCGTTTTCCCAGAATTGAAGCGGATACCTGCCCCAATATTCCGGATTTTCCGGGTGAAACTCCCACATATCATTGGAGTACATCAGCCCGCAGGATTCGTCGAAGCCCCTCGCCGGCGGGCGCGTATCGGGCTGATCGCCGATATGCCATTTGCCGAAGACCGCTGTCTTATATCCGCGCTTCTTGAGAACCTGCCCTATCGTGGCGTATTTCGGATCGAGTCCTCTGGCGTTGGGGCCATGCGCTCCGAAAACCTTTGTCCTGCCGGGGTAACACCCGCTCAGTAGCGAAGATCTGGAGGCAGAGCAAATCGCCTGGGTAACGTAAAAGTCATTGAACCGGCAGCCCTCGGCGGCAAGCTGGGCAACGTTGGGTGTTTTGTAAGCGGGGTCGCCGAACGGCTTGAAATCACCCCAGCCGGAATCATCAAGAAAGATGACTACGAAATTCGGCTGTTTGCGGCTGCTCTTTCCTTTGCATATTCCGGTCAACCCCATTGCGGCCGCTGACAGGGCTGCGGTCTTAAGAAAACCTCGTCGAGTGTACGCCATTTCGCTCTTCTCCTTCTGCGTGCCGTTTGTAGTGGCGCCGTAAGGCGTTTTAGCAATTGACTGTTTAATATTGAATATTGACTATTGCCGGACTGCCCCGCATCTGTCAGGCGCTGCCGTGCAAATAGTCAATATTCAATGGTCAATATTCAATCTAAACAAGACTGTCGCTGCCGGTTGCGATCTTGTGGAATACCCCCGGTCCGGGCTTCATTTCCGACTGCTCGGGCACCAGCTCCTGATCGCTGGAATTCAGCAGCCATTTCCAACTGAATGTCCGCCCGGTGTACGCTGCGGTTCGCGCGCCGATTGCAGTCAGAGTGCTCTCTGCGATGCGCTGTCCTTCGTTGAGCAGGTTGCCGCTGCGGATGCTCTGGATCAGGTCGATGTGTTCCTGCTGCTGGCCGTTGACGTGCTTGCCGCTGTACTTCCAGGGATTCTCACCCGATATTGCGTTGTTGCAATTACTGGTGCCTTTGGTCCCGACGACCTTCTCGCCGCCGCGTCCCTTGCCCGGGCTGTGACCGCTGAAGCTCAGGCATCTAGCGCCGTTTGCATACTCAAGTTCGGCATAGATATGATCCCAGATGTCGCCGTTATATTTCTCCCAGTTGGCTGCGCTGCCGTTGTTGTAGTGGCGGCAGACTTTTTTTGCACCCTTAATCTGGCTCTCGTTATAGCTGCGCCAGGCACGACCGCCAACGGCCATGAATTTTACGGGCGGACCGTCGAAGCACCAGTTCATAACGTCGATATTGTGAATATGCTGTTCGCATATCTGGTCTCCCGAGAGCCAGTTGAAGTGGTACCAGTTTTGGCACTGCCATTCGAGCTCACTGGCCCCTTCATAAGGAATGTTGCCGCGATACCAGATTCCTCCGCCGTACCAGTAGCACTGGCCGCCCATAAGCTTGCCGATCTGGCCGTCGTGGATTCGCTTCATCAATTCGACGCGGCTGAATTCATGCCGTCGCTGCGTCCCGCAGACGATAGCCAGGCCTTTTTGTTCGGCCAGCTTCGACGCTTCCATCACCTCGCGGCAGCCCGCAACGTCGGTCGCCACGGGTTTTTCGGTGAAGACGTGCTTGCCGGCCTTGATCGCAGCCATCATCTGCCGGCCGCGAAACGCCGGTG
Organism: uncultured Pirellulales bacterium; assembly: GCA_964598225.1. Taxonomy (GTDB): domain Bacteria; phylum Planctomycetota; class Phycisphaerae; order Sedimentisphaerales; family Anaerobacaceae; genus SG8-4. Next base: position 10,751 of record CAZRBG010000048.1, on the reverse strand, counting down.
CGGTTGCCATACACAAAATATCGGCTTCGCACTGGGCGAGCTTCTCATGACAGTCGAATCCCCAAAACAGATGGTCGTCGTCGATCTTGATTCGACCTTTATACTTATCGTCTTTCATTAGTCGGTCACGGGTGCTGCGAACCTTGTGCTCGAACAGGTCGGCCAGAGCGATCACCTCAACCGCCGGATCGGCATTCAGGTTCTGACGTATAGCCCCGTTGCCGCGTCCGCCGCATCCGAGCAGGCCGACTTTGATCTTGCCCGAGAGCCCGGCGTGGACCACGTGCGACATTGCCCCGGCCAAAGCTGCCGCGCCACCGGCCGCTGCGTTTTTTCCGGATATGTTTTTGTTTGTATTTGAAGCTGTCATATTTTAAATCTCCTTTGATCGTTATCTATGCCCAACCCGGTATCTTGTACTCGCCCGGAATCGCGAACGGTTCTAATCCCCTGTAGTCGTCCAGTTGAAGGTCGTCGGGCGGCAGATTGTTAAGCGTGCATCGGTTCATGAACCACGATCTCTTGAACTGCTGCCGTGAGTATGCCGATTCGCGGCCCATGATCGCACAAAGAGTGCTTTCCGAGACCTGCTTGCCTTCGTTAAGCGGGTTGCCGCTGCGGATGCTGTTGATCAGGTCCGTATGTTCAACGACGTATGGATTCGGGTTCGGCCCCTCGTAGCTCCAGGAGTTCTCACCCTCGATCTTGCCGGCGCAGTTGCTGACGCCCTTAGTGCCTGCCACGCGCTCGCTGACATTACCGCTGGTTCCGTCGATCTGCCGACACGTGCTTATCGTCCGCACGTCGCCGGGATAGAAGAACTCGACGCCGAAGTGATCGAAGATGTTGCCGTACTGAGGTTCCGTTCTGTATTGCCTGCCTCCGACGCCGTGTACCTGCTCGGGAATTTCGCCGAACGCCCAGTTGACCACGTCGATATTGTGAACGTGCTGCTCGACAATGTGATCGCCGGATAGCCAGCCGGTGAACAGCCAGTTGCGAATCTGCCATTCGACGTCCGAGTATTTTCCGGCCTTGTAGTTCTCCCAGTTGTTCCTTGCCCTGCCGACCCAGAGCGAACCCATATTCCAGTAGCATTGTGCAGAAACGATCTCGCCGATGGCGCCGTCGTGGATCCTCTTCATCGTCTCGACATACTTCGGCTCATGCCGTCGCTGCGTTCCGGCTACTACCGCCAGGCCCTTCTCGGCCGCCTTCTCCGAAGCCTCTAACATCATCTTGATGCCCGCCGGGCAGGTGGCCACGGGCTTTTCGATAAAGACGTTCTTGCCGCGATTGACGGCCTCGGCGAACTGAGGCGGCTTGAACCCGGGAGGCGTGGCGATGATTACAAGATTAATGTCATCCAGATCCAGCAACTGCTTGTATGCGTCGAGGCCCGTAAAGCAGCGGTTGTTTGGAACATTGTACTTATTCTTCAGCCGCCCGAGCTGATCCTCGAAGGCGTCGGCCAGGGCGACGATCTCTACGCCCTGCGAAGACGCGACACAATTGTTAGCCGCGCCGGTGCCTCGCCCGCCGCAGCCGATTACGCCGACGCGCATCGTATCACTGCCTCTGGCCTCGGCCAAGGGAGCGGTCGCGCCCGTCAGGGCCAGCGTCCCGGCCGCCATAGCCGAACTCCTCAAAAGTTCCCGTCGTGTTAATTTCTGTTTGTGTGCCATGTTTGATTTCTCCAATTCTACAACTGTAGTTGAGTTTTACGTCCTCTCGGCTACACTCGAGGTACACCTCATTTCTGGCGCCGCAAAGGCCTGCACATTATAAAGCCGCCCAATTATCAAAATCAAGGACGAAAACGACAAATTTTCGTGTCGATTGGAGAGTTGCACGCGGTGGCCTAATGGATTAGAGTGTGGTTCCAATAGATCGTATTGCGCCTTGAAGGAGTCCTGATGTGTCGGAATGTTCTCTGTTCAAATGCTCGCCCGGAGGATACGCTATGAAAAAGCTTGCCGCAATCTCCTTTATAGCCGCCGTCTTAGTCGCTCAATACCCCCAGTACTGCGTATGGGGCAGAGAGATTGACCTGACCGCAAAGTGGAACGACAAAGTAGCCTTAGAGAACCCGCACAAGGGCTGGTATCACCACTATTTCGACAATCACGTTGAGAAATACTTACTTTCCAAAGACTCCGACCTGCTGGATTTCCCCGGTATGGATCATCTGTATTTGCGATTATCCTGGGCCTACCTGGAGCCGCGAGAGGGTCAACTCAACTGGGAGATTATAGACAAGGTCATCGAAAAGTGGACGGCCAAGGGTTTGAAAGTATCTTTCCGGATCAGTTGCAGGGAAACCGGGACGGATAGAATCGAGCAGCAATACGCAACGCCTAAGTGGGTGATTGAAGCGGGGGCGAAAGGAGGTTACTGGCGCAAGGGCGAGAAGATGGGGCCTGAAGGTCCGTGGGAGCCGGTGTATGACGATCCGGTCTATCTCGAGAAGCTGGAGAACTTCCTCAAGGCTTTTGCCGCTCGATACGACGGCAAGCCATGGGTGCGCTATGTAGATATCGGCAGCATCGGCGACTGGGGCGAGGGACATACGTCCTCCGGCAGCCGGACGAAATACGGATACGAGCAGCGCAAAGTCCACGTCGATCTTTACTGCAAGCACTTCAAGAAGACGCAGATCGTGACCTCGGATGACTTCGTATACACAATCGAAGACCTGGAAGATCGGCAGAAAATGCATCGCTACGTGCTCTCGAAAGGCATCACCTACCGGGACGACAGCATTCTGGTCAATTACTACATCGGTGCATATCCGGATACATTCACGGTGCGCAGCCCCCAATTTTTCGCCGACGTATGGCGCGACAAGCCGACTGTGCTGGAGTTGGAGCATTACCGCAGCGTCCGCCGCCTGGGCAATTGGCTCGGCAAGCCAGGATCAACGCTTTACAAACATGGTAAGGGTAAATGCGGCACCGCTTTCATGCGCGGCGCCATGGAACTACTCCACGCCACCTACATCGGCTTCCACGGCTATGCGGACGTCTGGCTTACCGAGAATCCCAAGTTTACTGTCGAACTGCTCAACAAGTGCGGCTACTGGTTCTTTCTCCACACCGTCGACATCCCGGACAAAATGCGGCCGGGCAAGTCGTATGAAATGAGACTGACCTGGGAGAATAAAGGTGTCGCACCGGCCTATCATCCGTATATCCTAAAGGTACAACTGACGGGCCCGAAAACCGTAGATTTCGAGTTCGAGTCTGGTAATCAAAGATGGGTACCCGATCGACCGGGTAAACGATACAATACGAGCCACAAGCTCGATATTCCGCCGGACTTGCCGCCCGGAGTCTATGTACTGAAGCTCAAGCTTTATTCAGCCGAAGAGGATCGTGACGTATTTTTGGCCCTCGATCCAAAACTTCTCGACACAAACAATTATTATAAGATTGCATCTGCGAATATCTATTCGGAACAACGGTAGGGTGCGATGTATCGCACCAACACTTTCACCGAATAGAATCGAATTCCATTGTGGTAAATGGCACAAGCAGTATAATTGGTGCTGTCGAATTCAAGATGGCCGACTATCGTTGGGGTTGTCCGCACATTCTTTGAGAATTGAAGGAGTAGTTGAGATGAACACCACAAAAAACCGTCAAATTGCTGTCTCTGTCTTCTTAGCATTGTTCCTGTTGATCTCCGCGGCTTTCGCCGAGGACTGGCCCACTTATCGGTATGACATCGCGCGCACGGGAGCGACATCGGAGTCGCTGGCCGTACCGCTGGCGACAGATTGGCTTTATGTCTCAATGCATCCCCCTCGTCCGGCGTGGCCCCGGCCCGCAGTTCGGCCGAGAGAAGGCTGGAAGCAGCGTCATCGGGTCATTTTCGACGATGCCTTTCAGGTTGTCGCTGCGGGCGACACCGCCTATTTCGGCTCATCGGCCGACAATAAGGTTTATGCCCTTGACGCAGCAACGGGCAAGGAACGCTGGTCGTTCTTTACCGACGGCCCCGTTCGCCTGGCGCCAACTATCTCCAGCAATCGCATACTATTCGGTTCGGACGATGGTTTTGTTTATTGCCTGAATGCTCGCGACGGCAAGCTGCTCTGGAAAGTTCGCGGCGGACCCAACGGCGAGCAGCTCCTCGGGCACGGCAGGATGATCTCTCGCTGGCCTATAAGAACCGGCGTGCTGGTCGATGACGGGATCGCATACTTCGGGGCCGGGATATTCCCCCATGAGAATGTTTTCCTGCACGGCGTTCGCGTCCGCGATGGATCGCACGTCTGGAAGAACGATACGATCAGCCAGGAAAACGCCAACCGCAACGACCTGTCTCCGCAAGGGTATTGGCTGGCTACGGAAGATCGGTTGTTTGTTCCAAGCGGCCGAGGGTTGCCGGTGGCTTTCGACAAAGCTAACGGGACATTGGTTTTCAGCCGCGAGTACGGCTGGCGAGGCGAGGCCGCAGGCGGCAACATCGGAGGCACCTACGCCCTGCTCGCGGACAACCAACTCTATACCGGCACGCAGGATCATTTGCTGGCTCTCGATCAGAGGACCGGCCGAACCGGCTTTGCATGGCTGGCGGGAAGGCGTCTGGCGGTAGAAGGTAACACGGCATACATGGCGACCGGACGAGAGCTTATCGCGATGGATCGATCCAACTACGCCAGAGCCAGCAGCCGCCGTAATTCACTCGAATACAAAATCAAATCACTCGCGAGCCAGGTTCGCGGCGCCTCCGGTGATAGACGGCAGAAACTCGAGCGGGACCTCAAGGCGGCCCGCGAAGAACTCGACCGGCATCGCAAGGAAAAAATCGCTCCCACGGTCCCCTGGCGAATACGCAGCGACTGCGACGCCGAGCTTATAATCTGCGGCAACATGGTCGTCGCAGGCGGAAAAGACAAGGTCAACGTCTTCAATCGAAACAACGGGGAATTGGTCTGGAGCACAAAAGTCGAAGGACTCGCCAGAGGCCTCGCCATATCCGACGGGCGGCTATACGTCAGCACAGACAAGGGCAGAATCTACTGCTTTGCTCCGGCGAAGATCGCCAAAGATAGAAATCCCCTGATTCGGACCGCTGTCGATCCCTATCCGAACGATGACCTTACGAGTATGTACAAAGCGGCAGCAGAAGCAATCATAATGGAAACGGGCGTCAAGAAGGGCTACTGTCTCGTCCTCGGCGCCGAACGCGGCCGACTGGCGCGGGAATTGGCACTGCGTACGGACCTGACAATCATCGGAGTCGAGTCAGACCCTGAAAAGGTACAGGCCGCAAGACTGGCGCTTGATGAAGCGGGCCTGTACGGCGAGCGCGTGACCATCGAACAGCTCGACATCTCCGATCTTCCATACTCCAACTACTTCGCCAGTCTCATCGTCTCAGACAGCCTGCTGCTGAGGGGAAAGGTCCCGGGCGATGCGGACAAAATAGCCCGGCACCTTAAACCGCGTGGCGGCTCAATTTGTCTTGGCGTACCGGCACTCGCGCCGGCGCGCGATACGACCGTTACCAGCGATAAACTCGCCTCCTGGATAGAAGGTACAAAGTTGGGTCGATGCAGGATTAGCAGGACAAACGGAATCTGGGCCACTTTGAAGCGAGGTGCATTGTCCGGCGCCGGCTCGTGGACCCACCAGTACGCCGATCCCGGCAATACGGCCTGCAGCGACGACCAGCTCGTCGGCGGCCCGCTCGGTTTGCTGTGGTTCGGCGCGCCGGGACCGGCGTCGATGGTCAATCGTCACAACGCAGCGGCGGCACCGCTTGCAATCAACGGCAAGCTCTTCGTCCAGGGTGAGAACAATATCATGGCGCACGATTCTTATAACGGCATGGAGTTGTGGAAACGCGAAATCCCCGGTGCTATGCGAACGCGCCTTAAAAAGATCGAGTGCGGCAATCTCGCTGCCTCAGAGAACAGCATATTTGCTGCAATCGCCGATACGTGTCTCAGACTCGACGCTGAGACGGGTGAAACCCTCGCCACTTACGACACGCCCGGCGATGCACAGTGGGGATATATCGCCTACGTTGACGGAATTCTCTTCGGCAGCACATTAACCACAAGGGGAGTCTCCGGTTCGATCTTTGCGATTGACGTCTATAACGGCGAAACGCTATGGACCTGCAAGGGCGAGAATATCGTTAACCTGACAATTGCTCTCGGCGACGGCTGGCTTTTCTTTGTCGACAGCACTTTGTCCCCCGATGAGCGCCGGGTGATGCTCAAACGGGATAAGTCATTTCTGAGAAGCCTCCCTGTTGAGCTGGCGAAGAAAGCCGAACAGGACCAGAAAAACCGGGATGTTCGCCGGGTCATAGCTCTTGATGCACGGACCGGAGGCAAGCTCTGGAGTCAGGCGGTGGACGTGACCGATTGTAGCAAGATCGGGATCGGCGGCGGTGAGCTTACGCTGATGTACCGCGCAGGCGTGATCGTTCTCTGCGGCGCCAACGCAAACGGCCACTACTGGCGACAGTTCCTGGCAGGAGAATTCTCAGAAAGACGACTCGTGGCTCTCTCGGCCAAAGACGGCGACGCCTTGTGGGCGCGGGACGCCAACTACCGCCATCGGCCCGTGATTGTCGGTGATAAAGTCATCGCCGAGCCCTGGGCGTTCGACCTCAAGACCGGCAGACAACTGACCCGGCGGCACCCGGTCAGCGGTGATGAGGCAACGTGGCAGTTCTTCAGGCCCGGCCACCACTGCGGTGCAATCTCGGCATCGTCGCAGATGCTGTTCATGCGGTCGGGCGATACTTCATACTACGACCTGATCGACGACAGCGGCATCAGGCATTTTTCCGGCCAGCGGCTCGGCTGCTGGATAAACGCTATTCCCGCCGACGGCCTTGCTCTCGTGCCGGAAGCAAGTGCAGGTTGCATCTGCCTTCATCCGATTATCTGTTCGCTCGCTCTGGAGCCTCGCCCGGATCACGAGAGGTGGGGTATCTACAGCGCCAAACCGCCCAGCGGGCCGATTGAACGCCTTGCGGTCAATCTCGGCGCTGCCGGCGACAGACGCGGCAGCGACGGGAAAATGTGGTTCGGCTACCCCAGGCCGGAACTGCGCTCAGACCGCGCTGCGATGGGATTTTCCTTCGAGCTGCAAACGGAGTTCTTCGAGGGCGGCGGATATTACAGAGAAAACAGCGAGACTCAACCCGTCGCCGGCGCCGATGATCGCTGGATCTTCAGTTCCTGCGGGCGCGGGCTGAAGCGATGTGTCGTTCCGGTGCTGAGTGAGGACGACAAGCCACATGAATACACCGTAAAGCTCTATTTCGCCGAACTCGAAGACGGCAAGGCAGGCAACCGGTTCTTCGACGTCAAACTCCAGGGCAAAACGGTCCTGGCCGGTTTCGATCCGGCTAAAGAAGCTGGAGGGTCGCACAAGGGAGTCATCAAAGAATTGTCCGGCGTGCGGATTAGCCGTAACCTTGTAATCGAACTGGCTCCGAACGGCAAAGAGACTGAAATGCCTATCCTGTCGGGGATTGAGATTATAAAGTCATCAGAAGATCAGGTAGTTGCTACCAGGTAAGTAGGAGATCAACGAATTAGAGATTTGGGATTTGAGATTGGAAAGCCGATCTACTGATCAACTAAGTCACTAACTTATTCTTGAGCCGCTGATGCTCGGACCAGCGCTCCGTAGATTGCATCTCGGTGCTGCTTGTCGTCCATTTGCTCGGGGTGCCATTGCACGAACAGTCCGAAGCCTTCTTTGATTCGTTCGAGAGCTTCGATTACGCCGTCTTTGCTTTGGGCGATGACCTGCAGACCATCGGCTACAACCTTGACTGCCTGGTGATGATTCGACTTGACGGAGGCTTTTTCGGCGCCGAGGATTTCAGCCAGCGAGCTTTTCGGCTCGATTAGAACTTCGTGATAGCCGCGATGCTCCACGTCTGTCCCAACCTCAGATGGAATATCCTGAATGAGCGAACCTCCGGCGACGACGTTTGTGAATTGCATTCCCAGGCACACTCCCAGTAGTGGCTTGTCGCTTTCGAGCCATTCGGCGATCAATTTACGCTCGAAGTCGTACCGCTGTGAAGTCAAGACTTTGACCGTTTCGTGTGGCTCTTCGCCGTAGGCCGACGGAGGAATATCAGCCCCTCCGACCAGGACCAGGCCGTCGAGTTGCTCAAGGTATCGTTGGATTATGATCTCATTGTCAACGGTCGGCAGTATCACGGGAGCGCAGCCGTTTTCCGCGACAGCACGGACGTAGGCAAAGTTGACGACCGCCTTTTCTCTTGCCGTATCCTCATTGGTCTTGTAGACGCTGGTTATGCCTATGACGGGTGTTGAGGGGGCGTTTTGGTCTTTGCACCCGGACGCTGCTACGACTACAACGAACCAGAATGTTAGAAGTGTCCTTTTCATGGCGAACGGATTCCTTGAATTCTTCATTATATTTTATTACCATATATACGCCCATGATCAAACGTAGTTCCCGAAATGTCAAGGATCGCATAATGACCACGAGACTATTTACTAAAGTATTCATTCTTTTCGCCGTTTCTTTTCTCATATTGGGTCCGGCAACGTGCAACGCGTGTTTTTCGATAGTCGTGGGTAAAGAGGCGTCCACAGACGGCTGCGTCATCATGGCTCACAACGAGGACGACGGCGCGCCTCAGGTTGTGAACCATCACAAAGTTCCCCGAAAAAAATATCCGCCCGGCGCCAAGGTTACCCTGCGCAACGGCGGCAAGCTGGAGCAGGTCGCGCAGAGCTGGTCTTACATCTGGTCTGAAATGCCCGGAATGCTCTTTTCCGACAGCTACGTCAACGAATGGGGCGTCAGTATCACCTCGGATAACTGCCCGTCGCGAGAAGACAAGCCGGAAATTACCGACGGCGGTATAGGTTACATGCTTCGGGCTCTCGTTGCCCAGAGGGCCCGGACATCCCGAGAAGGTGTTATACTGGCCGGCAGGCTCGTCGAGCGATTCGGCTACATCGACTCAGGCCGAACGTATGTTATTTGTGACCCGGATGAAGGATGGCTTTTCTGCGTGGTCAATGGCAAGCACTGGCTGGCAAAGCGAGTGCCCGACGACGAGATTGCCATGGTGGCCAATACTTACACGGTTCGCGAGGCCGATATTTCCGATAGTGAAAACGTTCTGGCCTCGGACGATATTGTCGATTACGCCATAGAGCGGGGCTGGTATGACCCGCAGAGAGGCGGGCCGTTCAATTTTGCCGAAGTATATGCGAATCCGGGTTCGGCCGTGCACCCGTCCAATCTCAACAGGCAACGAAGCGGCCTGAATTACGTGACCGCCGAGCCGATTCCGGTCGGGGCCGAACTGCCCTTTTCGGTCGTTCCGCAACGAGAGGCAAGCATATCCGCCCTGATGCAGATTCTGCGACACGACAACAAAAGCAAGCAGACCGATACTGCGGAAAATCGTGACGAAGGTTTCTGCCGCATTTGCAGCGGTTCAACTCAGACAAGTTTCGTAGCTCAGTTGCGAAAGGGAATGCCTGGAGATGTCGGCATCGTCTACTGGGCCACTCTTGCTCCGCCTCGCACTTCGATTTACATTCCCTTCTATTTCGGCATTTCCGATTTCCCGGCCGGTTACCGTTCGATATCGAACAGGCCTTCAATGGATTACTTCTCGAAAAAGGTAAGCCGGCCGTTTAAAGCCGATCCGAAAGGGGCTTTCTGGACGTTTTCCAATTTCCGGGATAAGTTTGCCGACGCTCCTGATGAGGCCATTGACAAGATAATGAATCAGGCCGAGCGAATCGAGGAGAATGCCATTGCTAAACAGGAGTCATTTGAAAAAGCTGTGTCTCGGACGTACGCTGAAGACAAGGCCAAAGCGGCAAATTTATTGACCGATTACTCTCGCCAGATGTACCTTTCTTCTCTTGAGGCCATGGAGAGTATCATCACTGACATAACAGGTTCGGAATTGAGAATGAAAGCACGCGAATTAGCTCAAAAGCATCTTATCATCGACACGCACCAGGATGTGCCCTATCGGCTCAGGAACAACATGGAAGATATTTCGAAGCGCACCACCGGTGGCAACTTCGACTATCCGAGAGCGAGAGAAGGCGGTCTTGACGCCGTTTTCATGGCCGTCTTTATTCCAGCCGAATACGAAGAGAAAGGCGGGGCATTCGGCCTGGCCGACGAGCAGATCGACATGGTGAAGGGCTTTGCCAGAGACTGGCCGGACAAGTTCATCATGGCAAGATCGCCGGCTGACGTAAGAAGACAATTCGGCGACGGCAGGATCTCTGTGTTGATCGGCATAGAGAACGGCGCGCCGATCGAAGGCGATCTCAGCAACGTTAAATACTTCTACGATCGCGGTGTCCGCTATGTCACACTCGCTCACTCCGAGTGCAATCATATCTGTGACTCGTCTTACGACGAGCATCGCAAATGGAACGGCCTGAGCCCCTTCGGCCGAAAACTCGTGCTTGAAATGAACCGGACAGGCATGATCGTGGATGTCTCGCACGTCTCGGACGAAGCTTTTTATCAGATTCTCGATGTCTCAAAAGCGCCCGTGGTTGCTACACACTCATCCTGCCGTCATTTCACCCCGGGGTGGGAGCGAAACATGGATGACGAGATGATAAAGCTGCTGGCGAAAAAAGGCGGCGTAATTCAAATAACTTTTGGCTCAATGTTTGTAAACGGCAAAGTTAATAAGGGTGCAGGTTTGGTTTTACGTAGAATCGGAGCGAATTAGATATAAGTGGACTC
>CAZRBG010000047.1:0-44835 GCA_964598225.1 uncultured Pirellulales bacterium | reverse complement strand
AGTCCACTTATATCTAATTCGCTCCGATTCTACGTAAAACCAAACCTGCACCCGAGAAAAGAAAGGCTTTCGCTTCAGTTGTGTATGTTTACAGAGACGGCAAGGCCATAGCGACACCGGTTGAAATCGGGGCCAGCAACACTACCCAGACGGTCATTATGTCCGGCATAACCGCCGAAGACAGGATTGTCGTCGGGCCATATAAGGAACTGGAGAAACTCAGACACGAGCAAAGAATCCAAGATGAGCGAGAATCAGAAGAAAAGAAACGAGATGCTCAAGCTGAGGCTGATGAAGAAGCTGCAGACGATGCCAACGATGATAGCTGAAGCCGAGGCGCCGATCCTTCGCGCGGACAATGGTAAACCCGTCATCCGATTGAAAGAAGTCAAGCGGGTGTACAAGGTCGGCGTGGAACGCATTCATGCGCTCGAAGGCATCAACCTTGACATACGCCGGAATGAGTACGTCGCAGTGATGGGGCCCTCCGGCTCCGGCAAGAGCACGCTGATGAATGTCCTCGGTTGTCTCGACCGGTGCACCAGCGGGATCTACGAGCTCAATGGCCGTGATACGACGCGCTTAAGTTCCGGCGGTCTGGCGCAGGTGCGCAACACCCAGATTGGTTTCGTGTTCCAGTCTTTCGAGTTGCTGCCTCGTCTTAATGCCCTTAAAAACGTAGAGCTGCCTCTGATCTATGCGGGGGACACCACCTGGTTGAGTCGCCGTACGCGGGCCAGAGAAAAGCTGGTGCGCGTTGGGTTGTCCGAGCGGATCAGGCATCGTCCGAACCAGCTTTCCGGCGGAGAGAAGCAGCGCGTGGCTATCGCCCGGGCGCTCAGTAACAATCCCAGTATCTTGTTGGCCGACGAACCCACCGGCAACCTGGACAGTAAAACCAGTGAGAGCGTCCTTAAATTATTCGACCTGCTCCACGGCGAAGGCCAGACGATCATTATAGTCACACACGAGCCAATCGTGGCGCGCCACGCCGAGCGAATTCTTCACATGCGCGACGGGCGTATAATCTCCGACGAAGAGACCGGAGCGAGCCGCGTGGTCCCCGGCAGTCACGGAGCCGAGAATGAGTAGGAGCAGGACTTTGAGTATCGCGGGCGGGACGCCCGCGACACGGGCGCACGGACAATAGTCAGAACAGTGAGGAGACAACCATGAAGCGACTGCTCGCGGCCCCGCTGCTGTTTGTTGCTCTTCTACTGCAGAGCATCCGCCTGGCGCTGGGACAGATCTGGGCCAACAAAATGCGTTCGACGTTGACAACGATAGGTATTGTGATTGGCGTCGCGTCGGTCACCGCGGTTATTGCCGCTCTGACCGGCTTAAAGGCCAAGGTACTGAAAGATTTCGAGACGCTGGGGACCAACAAGATATTCATTATCCCGCATTGGCCGCGGGAAGGAAAATTCAAGCATTTCAACTGGCGGCAGATCCGCTTTATGCCGAGGCAGTTCGATGGTCTGCTTGAACGCTGCCCGTCGATAGAAGACTATACGTTGATGACAGACCGGAGCAAAACCGTCTACCACGCCGTTCACAGCATCGAAGGCGCTCGCGTTAACGGCATCAATCCATCCTGGCATCGTATTGAGAACCGTTCGGTCATCGTAGGGCGCCCCTTCACGCTGATGGATGAAGAGCACGGCTGGCAGGTCTGCATGATAACGCCCGATGTAAGAGATGAGTTGCGTCTGCCGCGCAACTGCATCGGCAAACGGATTGTCATCGACCGTCGCAGCTTTGAGATTGTAGGTGTGGTCGAGGGCCGCGTCGAGAGCGGCATGTTCGGCAATATGGGTTCCTCGAAGGAGGTCTTTATTCCATTCGAGACCGCGTGGCGTTTGTGGGACCCCTGGATATACGCTATGGCTGGTTGCCGAAAACCGGAGCTGTCAAAAGAAGCGCAGGCGGAACTGCGCTTTTTTCTAAGGCAGGCGCGCCGTCTCGGCCCGGGCGATCCGGATACCTTCCGTTTGGAAGTGATTGAAGAGTATCTTAAGACTTTTAACAAGATGGCAATGGCCATTACCGCCGTGGCCGGTGGAGTGGTGGGAATTTCTCTGCTCGTAGGCGGTGTGGGCATTATGAACATTATGTTAGTCTCGGTCTCCGAGCGCACCCGGGAAATCGGTCTGCGCAAAGCGGTGGGCGCCAAACCGTCGGCAATTCTGCTGCAATTCCTCGTAGAGTCGATCGTGCTGTGTTTGTTTGGCGGTCTGTTGGGCACGGCGATCGGCCAAATCCTGACTTCTATGATTGCCAAGATTCCCAACGCCAATCTCGATATGGCCTATATTCCCTTGTGGGCTATAGGTCTTTCGTTCGGTTTTGCCGCTACGGTTGGGGTATCCTTTGGCATGTTCCCGGCGATCAAGGCCGCCAGACTCGACCCTATTGAGGCACTTAGACATGAGTAAGCAAATCGCACGCGCACGGTATCGTTCAATACTTGTCTTGGGACTCGTCCTGATGACGTTAACCGGGTGTCTTGAATACTTCAGCACAGATCCTCCTGTTAGGGTCAGGATCGAACCGGAGCGAATACGACAAATCGAGGCTCTTGAGCTTAAAGAGGCTGAAGGGGAGCCTGAAGAACCGGTCATAGACGTTAATGAGGAACCCGCCGAGGAGGTTACGCTTACTTTGGAGCAATGCCGGGCGCTTACGTTAGGGAACAATCTTGAGTTGAAAGTTCAGCTAATTAATCCCGCCATAGCAGCGGAAAGAGTCAGCCAGGAGCGGGCCAAATTCGAGTCGGCGTTTTTCTCGAATGCATCTTACAGCCGGACCGATACCCCAACATCCACTACTCTTGCGGGTTCAAGAGTTGATGCTTCAAATGTGGATCTCGGTGTTCGAATGCCTTTGCGAACCGGCGGAACTCTTACCTTTGACATGTTCGATAATAGAGTCAAAACAAATAATATATTCTCGACGCTCAATCCCGCCTATGAATCCGATTTTTCGCTCTCTCTCAGTCAGCCTCTCCTGCGAAACGCCGGCCGTTATGCCAGTACGTACAGTATCCGCGTTGCTGAGTACGATCGGCAGATCGGCGATGCCCGGACAAAGCTCGAGGTGATTCGTGTTCTCGCCGCGGTGGATCGCGTTTATTGGCGTCTTTACGCAGCGAGGATGGAGCTGGATGTGCGCAGGCAACAATATGGCCTGGCCGAAAAGCTCTACGAGCAGGCTGTCCGCTTCGTGGAAGCTGGCGACAAGGCCCAAGTTGAGATTGTACGTACTGAGGCTGGCTTGGCACAACAGCTTGAGGCTATAATCCTGGCCGAGAACAGCGTTAGAGATCGAGAACGCGAACTGAAGCGAACACTTAATAAAAGAGGACTTGGGATGCAAGCACCCACAGAAATAGTGCCCGCAACTGCACCTGATCCCGTCCGTTATGACCTGAACAGACGCCGACTGGTTAACGTGGCGGTTGAAAACCGGATGGAAATGCTCGAATTGGAGCTCCAGATCGCTCAGGATATCGCAACAACAGATTTCTTGAAGAATCAAGCACTGCCTCTGGTTACTATGGATTACAGGTACAACATTAATGGTTTGGGGCCGACCAGAGACGACTCTTTTGATTTGCTATTCGACAAACGATTCGAGGACCATCGCATCGGATTCCAACTCCTTGTGCCCCTTGGCAACGAAGCGGCCAAAAGCCAGGTGCAGCGGGCTTTATATCAGCGGAGGCAACGGTTGGCTAGCCGGGATAATCGCATGGCCCTTATCGAGCTTGAGGTGCTTAATGCTATAGATCAGGTCGAAGCGAACTGGCAGCGCGTTCTGGCCAGCCGGCAGCGTGCGATTCTTGACGGGCGATTATATAAGGCGGAGCAACGACAGTTCGAGCTGGGACTGCAGACATCGACCGACGTTCTCCAGGCGCAAGCGACCTTCGCCGACGCTCAAAGCGCCGAGATTGAGGCGCTCGCCGAGTACCAGATATCTCTTGTCGATCTGGCCTTCGCCACCGGCACGCTGATGGGTGCCGCAAAGGTAGAGTGGGAACCACTTGCCTCATCGGACGATTTCAAATAATATATGCCTGCCCTGCGTCTTGCAGGACTTAGAGTTGATTTTTGAAAGGGCATATCGTGGAAGAGCAGAACGTCGAAAGCAGCGAGAGCGCCGTCGAGAAACCGGCCGAGCCGAAAGTCCCCGAAGAACCGAAGGACGCAACGCGGAACAAGAAGCTTGTGCTGTGGGGCGGCATCGCACTTGCGGCTTTATTGATTGTGGGAGGACTCCTCTACTATCTGGTGCCGAAGATAAGAGAAGCCGGATGGTTCTCGAACCAAATGATAGCTGTCTACATCGCAATAGGCGCAGCCGGAGCCGTTGTCGTAGCTGGTTTCCTGTTCAGAAACTCCATGCGTACGAGACTGAAGATGCAAAAGGTTATCAGGGATGATACCGACATCAATGACTGGCTTATTGCCTTCTCATGGACGCCGAAAGTACTCTATGCCCCGACGATTATCGCATCTTTTGTTGCCGCCGCGGCTTGCTATTTTTTTGGGGACCGTCCGATTATAGGCGGAATTTGGGCCGCCATCTTCTTTCTCAACTTCCTCGTGGAGGAATACAACATCAGCATAAAGATGTTACTGATTGCTATTGTAGGCATTGGATTTTTCTTTCTGTGGCTTCATTTACTCGGCTGGGTTATGCCATTTCTCAAGTTGTTCAAGCGCGTCGCTTTGTCGATGAATCCGGCGGTCTATCTTTTGGTAGGCCTGGTGGGATTATTCGCAATTTTTGTCTCCTGGCTTAGAGGACTTTTCTATTACGTGTCGATAACGCCCAACTATATGAACATTCAGGAAGGGCCGAGTGAGACCGGAGAACAGATAAGCAGGGAAGATTACAACAGCCGCATCGATACAAGCGATTTTTTGGAGCGGCTGATGGGTTTCGGCCGAATTGTTATAACCTTCAGAGAGGATAGAAAGAGAGACCCGATAGTAATATTGGTTTGGAGAATCCAGAAAAAAGCACAGTTGTTAGAGAAAGTCCGCGCCAAATTTGCCATCGATCACCAGATGCCGTTACAGCCCCCAAAGCTGTAGCCGGACGGCGATTTATCAATATGGGATTAACTAAACCACACAAAGGAGAAAGAGTGAAATTTCTCAAAAATTTGTGTTGACTTGCTTGAGGGCAGCAGGTAAACTTTATAATGCGTGAGACTTTGAATGATTGAAGCAGCGAGACGTACGGGAATGCTCACGGCAGGAATTATATTAAGAGGCTGCAAAATGAGCGCGAGATCAATTATATACAAGTGGGCGGTAATTAATATACTGCTGGTTTTTTCGTGCAGTGGAGTCTTTGGAGACAGGATTATATACGTCGATGACGACGGACCGGCTGATTTCAATTCTATTCAGGCGGCGATTGATGATGCAAATGATAGCGATATCGTTCTTATTCGACCAGGCATCTATACCGGCGATAGAAATCGTGATATAGATTTTTGTGGCAAAGCCATAATTGTGCGGAGTGTAGATCCAAATGATCCTGATATCGTAACTTCGACGATTATTGATTGTGAGGGACAAGGAAGGGGTTTTAACTTCCACAGCGGAGAAGGAATAGATTCGGTCATTCTGGGACTGACTATTACCGGCGGTGTAGCCAATGACGGCTCTGGTATATTAATCCAGACAAGCAGCCCCTCGATTAAATATTGTAATATCACAGGCAATTCGTCTGGTGGAGGTCTTCATATTAAAGATGGTTCTCCTGTAATCAGCCATTGTACTATCTCAGATAACAAAAGTGGTTGGAACGGCGGTGGAATATTTAGCAATGACAGTAGCCCGATTATTACTAACTGTACTATAATTGGAAATCAGGCTTTTAATGAAGGGGCCGGGATTTGTTGCTGGGATGGGACTCCGTCGATCAGAAATTGCATTATTAGAAATAATATAACAACTCGTCGAAGAGGCGGAGGCATCGCTTGTCGCAGAAGCAATCTTGAAATAACAAATTGTATAATTGCAGACAATCTTGCGGGAGATAACGGTGGCGGTATTTGGTTGAAAGCAGCAAACAGCAAAGTCAACCAGTGTACAATCTCAATGAATTCTTCAGAGTATATGGGAGGCGGAGTATATTTCGAGTTGGGCAGTGCAGCGCTAATTAACTGTGTTCTGGAAAATAACAAATCACCCAATGGGCCCGAAATAAGCGTAAACAGTTGGTTTGGACAGATAGCAGAACGAAGCCCCTATCCTGATCCGTATCCAGTCGCGTTTCTAACAATCTCATATAGTAACATAAGAGGAGAGAAAGATGGAGTGTATGTTTTTAATGAACCCGGATGGTTCCAATTAAATTGGGGATATGGGAACATAGACACAGATCCATTATTATCCGACCCCAACAAAGGCGATTATCATTTGAAATCTCAGGCCGGCCGATTTGATCCGAACAGTCAAAGATGGATTCAGGACGAGGTAACAAGCCCCTGCATCGACACCGGCGATCCGAGTTCACCAATCGGTCTCGAGCCGTTCCCCAACGGCGGCGTGATAAATATGGGGGCATACGGCGGGACAATCGAAGCGAGCAAAGCATACTTCGGCGGACCGGTCTGCCAGACAATCATTACAGGCGATATCAACGGAGACTGCAGAGTTGATTTTGAGGATCTTAGACTTTTATTGAACCACTGGTTAGAAGAGGGATAGTGTATAGCGTTTAGCGTTTGGCGTATAGCGTTTAGAACTATAAAAAGGGATTTTACAAGAAAAAGGAAGGGAGGCCGAGTTATGAACCAGCCGAAGGTTAAGAAGCCTGTTATTTGGATTGTGCTGTCCGTCATGATATTGTCGGGCGGCAAGGTTGTCCTGGGGCAGGGGCCTCCGCAGGGGAAGCCGCTGGCCAGAGCATCTCAGCTTCGAGAAGTGCTCGATACTATCGAGAACGTTGCCAAAGAACGTCCCAGAATTTTCAGAACAAATGATGCATACGTGCGTTTCTTGATGGCACCGCCGTCGACGCATTTTGCCGTAGACCGGGCTTATCGCGGCACACCACAGGCAGCCGCAGACTGGTTCCTCAATCGCTGGCGCAATCTTTTCGTCAATGAGAGCCCGGCTGTGGAGTTCGAAGTGATTCGCGTCAATACAACCGGCTCTCGAAGCTACGTGGGTTATCGCCAGAAGTTCGCCGGGATCGAGGTTTACGGCGCACAGATCAATTTCCAGGTTAATGCATCAGGCGGAATAGTTGCCGCGATGAGCGATATTATGCGAGATACCGAATCAATCGAGAAAGGCAGAATTTCAATTGATCCCAACCTCACATCTCAGGAGGCACAGAATAAGGGAGTTGAATACCTGTCCGAGGAACATCAGAATATCGAATTCGAGGAATCGCAGACAAGTTTTATGATATTCGATCCGAAGGTCGTGGGCTGGGAGGGAGAACCGAAACCGGTATGGCATACTGTCATAAGTGCAGTCGATGAAATTCCGGTTGGCAAGGGTTTACTTATTGATGCAAGGAATGGGCAAATAGCCTTTTCTTACGGATTAACAGACTATGCAATAAAGCGCAAAATTTACGACTATAATAACACATCAGATACAGGAACACTGAAAATTTGGGATGGGCATCCTCCGTACAATTATCCCAGCGATGTCCAAGATGCGAATCAGGTGTATTTAGATTTGGCTGAAGTTTATGATTTCTATGAGGAGAATCATAGCTGGCTCAGCTACGATGGTAGTGATTCTGAGATTGAAGCTTACGTTCGTTACTGCCATCCTGTATTTGCCCCCACATGCCCCGGCAATTGGGAAGATGCCGTATGGGATGGCACTTATGAGCGTATGTACATAGGTGATGGCTACGTTTTACTTGATGTAGTAGCACATGAATTCACACACGGCGTTACTGATAATACGTCAGGATTAGGCGGTGGTGCTACTGAATCGCATGCCATAAAAGAGTCTCTCTCTGACATGTGGGGCGCCTGGATCGAAGGTGACTGGGATATCGGAGAGGATGATCCGAATGAAAACAATAGACCGTGGAGAGATATGTCAAGTCCTCACGACTCAAAATGGTATTCAGGCCCGCAATATTATGAGGAGCCGAATTATTGGACTAATGATCCAAATGAGTACATATATAGCCACACGAATTGTGGCGTGGGTAATTACCTGTGCTATATGCTAACCGATGGAGATACGTTCAGGGGCTATACAGTCACCGGCATGGACGTTGATGACGCGGCGGCTTTGTTTTGGGAATGTCAGAGTAATCTATTGGGACCTGGATCGGATTATCATGATTTGGGCAATTATCTTCTACTTGCGGCTGATAGCCTGGGATTTACATCCGCAGAACGTTATAATGTCGAGAAAGCATGTCGAGCTGTCAAGATCTATACACCCATACCCGTGTTTTATGTTGGCAGTGTCGCGTGGTTTGATGACATAGGGGACCTTGTCCTGACGGGAACGCTGACGCAAGGGACAGCACCTACCGCAACTGGCAATGATGAGTTCAGAATCAAGGACTCGGGAGGAGACGACGTTGCAATAATTGATCTGACCGACGGCGACATGGTTATCGAAGGATCGAAATACGAGGAACAAACCAGCATGTCCGGGGCAAGTAATTTCATCGTAAAAGACGACTATGGCAATGTAGTTGCATACATTAATACGTCAGGAGACTTGTATCTCACAGGCAAGGTGCATGAGAATCAATAGAGAAGACGTCAGAGTCCAAGTTATTGAAACGATAACTACTTGAAAAAAGAAAGGAAAAAGGTGGTTAAGATGAAGAACACATTAAGAAGCAGGTTTTTGACGAGCATCTTGATTTTGAATGCGATTGGTTTCGGAGTGGCTATTGCTGGAGACGTCTCGGTTCAGAGCGGGGACCTTAATGCGGATAGAGACTTGAATGCGGGTAGAGATTTGAATGCTAGCGGCGATTTAGATGTGGGAGACGATGCTACCGTAGGCTGGGATTTAGACGTATATAACATTGTATACACCGGCGCATTGGATGCTTCCGGTTCTGTTTTAGCGGATGATGTATATTCGTATTATGACATTGAGGCGGATGGGGATGTAGAAGCTGACGATGTGGTCGGCTATGGTATAGGTCTGTTTGGCAAGGTGTACTCATCCGGCGGATACGATCCTCCTTACGTTTTATATGATAAGCAAACGAGAGAGCAAATCATAAATAGAATTAAGAGGGAAGTACCTCCGGACAAGCAAAATGGGGCCGCATTGTTCTTTAACGCCGACACAAAGAGATTGGAGGTCTATATTGCACGTGAAGGTAAGTTCTACGACCTGCAGGGAAACGTTACACATACCTTGTCGAGAGTAGAGCCGGCAACAACGACATACGAAGACTTTCGTTATTTGGACAAGCGCACAGGAAAGATCGAGACATGGCAGAAACCGGTCGAAAACAGATACAGATTCAGGAGAGGATTCACATTAAACGATAAAACAGGCCAGTTTATTAATAGAGATACCGGAGCTGTAGTTTCAAGAGAACAAGCGTTGGAATATTATGTTCCAAGTGAAGGGAATTACTACGATTTACAGGGAAATCTAATACGAAGTGAGCCAAAGGCGGGCGAAACACAATATGCGTTAGAATACTACTTTGACAGAAGGACAGGAGAGGTCAAGCCAAGACTAAGAGAAATTGTTGAAAGATATGTAATCAAGGAAGGCTTCAAATTCGATAGAAAGACAGGAAAGTTCATAGATAAATCTTCGGGAGCGGCAGTCTCCCAGGAAGCAGCCATTGAAGTCGTAACAGGATTGTGACCTTCATAGAGGTCTGTAATATTTGAGGTATCTGTTTAGCGGATCAATCCATTTTCTTGGCTATGCAAATGGCCGTTTAGTTGTCTGAAGAAAGCAAATTGAATTCTATATGTGACGCAGAACAACTCGTTTTCGGCATCAAAAACTGCGTTTGAGCCGTTAAAGAGATGCGTCAGATTTAGTTAGAGACTCTAACTACCGCGTCTGAAAGGTCGTGAGCGTCCGTTAATCCGTTACTTCAGGGCAGGACATGATATAGTCCAGGCACTCGCTCATCTTTGCCGTCGCCACGGCGACGCTGCTGTCGGCGGCTCCGTAGTACAGATGAATCTGATCGGTTTCCTTCTGGACGATAGCACCGTTAGGAAACACTACATCGCTGACGTCGCCTATGCGTTCGTAAGGCGCGCTCGGTCCGAGCACCCACTCATCGGCTCGTCTCAGGACCTTCCACGGCGAATTCAAATCCAGCAAAGCCAAACCGACCCGATAAATAGCACCGGCGGTTGTGCCTCGTACGCCGTGAT
This sequence comes from uncultured Pirellulales bacterium, assembly GCA_964598225.1. Classification (GTDB taxonomy): domain Bacteria; phylum Planctomycetota; class Phycisphaerae; order Sedimentisphaerales; family Anaerobacaceae; genus SG8-4. The sequence goes on along the minus strand of CAZRBG010000047.1, from coordinate 34,457 downwards.
AAAAAAGCAGCCAGCCGTGCGGAGTCTCGATGGGCTGACAGGCCAGTCCCACTCTCTGGCCGTCCCAGAATGCGTGCCTTGTCTTAATCAGCGGCCTGTGATCTCCCCAGTGCTTTAAGTCCGGCGAGAAACTGATCCACATGTGCGCCTCGCCGCGAACTATGGGTCGATGGATAAGAGCGAATCTTCCGTTGAATCTTCTCGGAAACAGGCAGGCGTCCTTGTCTTCCGGCGGCAAAAGGGCGCCCAGGCGCGCGAACGTCTTGAAATTCTTGGTGATTGCCAGAGAGACCACGGGTCCGCCTTCGCTGAATGAAACGTAGGTTAGTGCAAACTGTTTTTGTTCCTGCAGCCAGACAATTCGAGGATCCTCCAGTCCCCATTTTTCCTCCCGCGAATTTTGATCCGCTTCCAGAGTAGGTTTTTGATCGATCTCCCAGTTTGTGAAACCATCGGCGCTGCGGGCAACGGTCAGATGTGAAAATCCCCGCATATCCTCGACGCGAACCAATAGAAGCGTTTCGGTATTCAACTTGGCCGCGGCGGGATTGAAAACCGCGTTCGTTGCATACGGCCAGTTATCGGCGGTCATGATGGGATTTCCATCGAACCGCCTGAAAAGGTCATGTGCTTTCTTCTGCCTCGTAAGCTCGGGCATATTTTCAACTCTCCAGAATCCCAAAAACTATATAAAAACTCAAAGAATGTCGTTTCGAGAATCACAAGGTGGTAAACCACATCCTCTGACGATATTTTCTACTCTTATCGGCAAGAAGGTCAAATTCCAGTAAAAGAAAATCATGTTTTGACCAATTGGGTCTCGTACAGGCTCTGGTACAATTTGCAGCTCTGTATGAGTTCTTCGTGCTGGCCTTGGGCTATTATCTGTCCGTCGTCCATTACCACGATCACATCAGCGGTGATAACAGTGCTGAATCGATGTGCGATAATAAAGGTCGTTCTGTCTTGCATAACCTGCTCGATAGCGTTGTGAATCTTTGCTTCGCTGTCGGCGTCGACCTGGCTGGTCGCCTCGTCGAAGATGAGAATCGCCGGATCCTTCAAAATTGCCCGGGCGATTACGATTCTCTGAAGTTGCCCGCCGCTGAGGCCCGCGCCCTGTTCGCCTATCACCGTATCGTAGCCTTGCGGCAAAATATTGATAAATTCATGGGCGTACGCCCGCCTGGCGGCTTCTTCGATCTCGCGAAAACCGGCGTTCGTCTTGCCGTAGGCTATGTTGGCCCTGATCGTATCGTTGAACGTAACGATGTTCTGGGTCACCATTGCAATCTGGCTCCTCAGGCTGGTAAGCGAGGCATCGCGAATATCATTGCCGTCTATCAGGATTTGCCCGCTGTCCGGATCGTAAAGCCTTGGAATGAGATTTGCCAGAGTCGTTTTGCCCGAGCCGTTAGGTCCGACAATGGCAACATTATGACCCGCCTGAACGGTAAGATTCAGGCCCCTGAGCACCTGAGTTCGATCTCCGGGATACGTGAAGGTAACGCCCACAAATTCAATCTTATCGCTTACACGTCCGATGCTCCTGGCGTTCGGAGATTCACTCTCGGGCGGCTCATCCATTACCGCGAAAACTCTTTCAGCCGCGGCATTGGCTTCCTGGATTCTGTTCCACACGCTGCTTGCCTTTCGCACGGATTCGGCGGCGGCTCCCAACAAGACGAGCAGGGCGAAAAACTCCGGACCTTCTATCCTGTTCTCAGTAGCCGCGGTTTGGGTAATCCAGTGGACGCCTACGACAAGCGCAAGTGCCCCCCCGATCATGCCGAATACTTCGAGCGTCGGCGTCGTGGCGGCATTGACTTTCGCAATCGTCAACAACTGTCTGAGCAACCTCTTGTTTATCCCCTTGAAACTGGCTCTTTCGTGGTCCTGTTGATTATAAACCTTAACGACTTTCAGGCCGGCCATGACTCCGTTGAGCTTGGAGAGCATTTGCGAGCCGGCCAGCAGCGACTTTTTTGTAGCTTTCTTCATCTTTCTGCCGAACAAGGCAATCAGTCCCACCACGAACGGGCCCATGCACAGGAATATGAGCACCAGTTCCCAACTCAGAAGCATCGCAGCGATCAACATGAACAGGGCGTTCAAGGGTTCGCGCAAGGCCCGTCCAAGCATTGTCTTTATAGACGAAGCCATCACATTCGTATCGCGGATGATTCTGCTGATCGTGTCGGTGGGCCTTTCGTTGGAGAAGTACGACATCGGCATCTCTATAGCGTGGCCGAACGCATCTTCCCGCATCTGAGTGATGGACACCTGCATGACCTTGTGCGCCATGTAGCGCTGATAGAATTTCGCCAAGCAGCGGATGATTGTTATCACTCCCATCGCGAGGATAATAAAGACCACGGCGTCGACTTTACTCGCCTGATCCTGTGCTCTCGGCAAAAAGCCGACCGCCCATTGACCTTTGGCGAGGAGATCAAGTTTTAAGGACCATCGAGTCCTGCGGACTCCGCTCCAGTCTAATCCCGATATGAATTCCTTGTCATAAGGAGTGTGAAAAGTCAGCTCCAGTCCTATGGACTCATCGTTATGGTCCACACGCTCAACCTCGACGACAATTTCATCCTCGGTCGTAGTCGCCAACTCCTCCAGAATCTTCGATGCCACGATTGCTGTCCCGGTCTCTGAAGGCCGATACCTGCCGGCGCCCACGATTCTATCGGTGGTCTGCAATCCCGCCAGTTGGGCAAGGCTGCCTTCTTCAATCCCCGTTACCCAGAGGTTGTGAGTCAACCCCTGCGCTTTGCCCGTCATAACATCTTCGGCGTCAGGCCGATAAATACTCACGCCGTATTTCCAGTCCAGCGCCTTGCGATCCACCCAGCCGTGGAGACCCTCATGACCGAGCATGACCTTCATGAGGGGGATTATCGTCATGAAGCTGACCGACAGCAGGATCGCGACGATTATCGCTGTGCCGAACACCACGATCAACCGCGGCCATTGAGGCCAGATGTACCTAAATATTCGCCAAAAGGCTTTCATTCGAGAACTTTCTTCAATGCCAACCGAATCGGTGCTGGGTAACAAATCGGGCACACTAACAGACTTGGTTTGGCCGGTCAAGCACCAATTCGCCTTCGTCTCCAGGACGAACCGGTCGCGGAGGACCGACCGAATTGGTGCTTGACGAGCAGAACGGTTTCGGCTACTGTAATTGCCTTTGAGAAGGAGTACGCAGAATGAAAATCGACCATCTGACCTTGGGCGCGTATGAAACCAACAGCTACGTTATGCGACAAAATGATGCTTCCAGGGAATGTTTGATAATAGACACCGGTCTCAATGCTGGTACGTTAATCGACTTTCTAACGCAGCGGCAGTTGAATCCGGTTGCGCTGGTCTTTACTCACGGCCACGTAGATCATATCGGCGGCGCCAACGCGATGCGAAGCAGTTTTGGCGATATGAAAGTCTATATTCACCAGCTCGATGCCAAGATGCTCACCGAACCTCAGTCAAATTTGTCCGGCATGACCGGGATGCCGTTCAGGACAGAGCCGCAAGAGGTTTCTTTGACCGAAGGAGACGTAATCGAGCAGGCGGCAATAGAGCTGCTTGTCCTTCATACTCCGGGGCACACACCCGGCGGCATCAGCCTTTACTCGGAAAATGACGGCGTCGCGTTCGTGGGAGACGCTCTTTTCGCCGATTCGGTCGGCAGAACCGACTTTCCCGGTGGAAACATGCCGCAACTCGTCAGCAGCATAAAGGAAAAGCTCTTCACTCTGCCCGACGAAACCAAAATCTTCCCCGGCCACGGACCCGCCACAACAATAGGCCATGAAAAAGCCTACAATCCCTTCCTACGATAAGACTATTCTGATCGGAAAATATTTGGAGCAAGACTATTCATGAGATAAAATACTTGTGTTGGTCTACTGCAAATACGAATAGCACATGGAGCTGTTCAGGAATAGGCAGTTTGTATTATGGTGGTTCGTTTCCATCCAGACGCACGTGAACGCATGGCTCAAGGCGGGGCCACTGAGCGTGAAGTTGTTGTGACAATGGAATCAGGAGAACGGTTCAACGCGAAATTCAATAGAAGCGGGTTCCGAAGAAACTTTGCTCTTGGCCAAGAATGGCGTGGCAAAGACTACGAAACGAAACAGGTTGAGGTTTATGGCAGTTCGTGAAGACGGGGGTTGGCTGGTTATCACGGTGATTACCCGATACTTTTGAGCGGATTGGAAAAGAGAGAAAATGTCATGAAACTTACTTACGATCCACGCTACAATGTGGGCTATATTAGGTTTAAAGAAAAAGATGCCGAGGTCGAGGCGATAAAACTAAGTGATGAACTGATCATCGACATCGCACCCGATGGGACTGTTTACGGCAATCGAGATCCTGGGTGCTAACGAGCAATTGCAGCGAGAGAGCGTCGAAGGGCTGGTTGTGGTAAATGAAGCGACCGGCGAACAAACCCAATTACCACTTGTTCGAGGCAAAGGGGGCTAACGAGTAGAAGATCCTCACCTATGAGCCAAAGTCGGCTTAGAAGTTGTTGTTGAAGTATTCTGGTTTGCCGTCGTCGCTGTCGTAGGTTCTTGTCTCTTGGGTGTCGGCGTCGATCCTGATTCGCCGGATATGCTCGGCTTTGCCGAGTTGGGAGTCTATAGTGACGAGTATCCCGTTTATTCTGACATCGGCGGTAGCAATCTCGAAGGGATACGGCATCTGAGTGCGAAATGCCTTGAGGACGTTTTCCGAACCCCGGCCGAGAACCGAATCGTGCGCCCCGGTCATGCCGATGTCGGTAATGTATGCAGTTCCTTTCGGCATGATTCTCTCGTCTGCGGTTACAACGTGCGTGTGGGTTCCGAAGCATAGACTTACTCTGTCGTCGAGGTGATATCCCATCGCGACCTTCTCACTCGTGGCCTCGGCATGGAAATCGACGATTATGATATCAGCCTGCTGACTGATCCGACCCAGTAACCGGTCGGCGGCAGTATAAGGACAGTCAGCCGGTTTCATGAAAAGACGCCCGATAAGAGCGAGCACCGCTACTACCGGTCCCTTGCCGGTCTTGTAAAAGGCCACGTCTTTACCGGCTGCGTGTTGAGAAAAGTTCGCCGGCCTGACGATGTTGTCTGCGGTTTCAAGTGTTTGAATTATATCCCGCTTTCGGTACGTATGATCTCCCAGCGTGATTAGATTCACTCCGGCCCGCATGAGCTTTTTGTAAATCTGTGCCGTCAGACCCGATCCTCCCGCAGCGTTCTCGGCGTTGGCTATCACGCAGTCAACATCCATCTCACTGACGAGTGTTTTCAGCTTCTCGCTGATTACACGCCTGCCGGGCCTGCCAACTATGTCGCCGATGCAGAGAATGTTTAGTTTCATATTCGTTCTGCGTTCTGAGTACTGCGTTCTGAGTGCTGCGCAGCACGCGGCACGCAGAACGCAGCACGAAATTACTTTGCGTATTCGATACAGCGGACTTCACGTAACAGCGTTACCTGAATCTCGCCCGGATAGGTCATTTCGTTTTCGACCTTGTTAGCGATATCGCGGGCGACCTTCACTGCCGAATCGTCGTCCACCTCATCTGCGGACACGATGACGCGAATTTCCCGTCCGGCCTGGATCGCATAGGCGTTTTCAACTCCTTTGAAACTCGTCGCGATTTCCTCGAGCTTCTCCAGCCGCTTGATATATCTCTCAAGAGTTTCCCGCCTGGCGCCTGGGCGGGATGCACTGATGGCGTCTGCCGCGGCAATCAGCGGGGTATACGGGTTGTCCGGCGGGATATCGCCGTGATGGCCCGCTACGGCGTTTAGCACGACCGAAGATTCGTTGAACCGCTTAAGGTAGTTGGCCCCGATAGTGGGGTGGTTGCCCTCGACCTCGTGGTCGATCGCCTTGCCTATGTCGTGCAGCAGGCCGGCGCGTCTGGCGATAGTGCCGTCCAGGCCAAGCTCGTCGGCCATCACCTGTCCCAGGAAAGCGACCTCTACGCTATGTCGCAGAACATTTTGTCCGTAGCTGGTTCTGTAATTCAGGGCGCCCAACAAACTGACCACCTTGTTGCTCAGGCCGCGGATATTCGTCTCTACCGTGGCGTTTTTACCGAGTTGCAGGACCTTGTTGTTAACATCCTTTTTAGTCTGGCCCACAAGCTCTTCGATTCTGGATGGATGAATGCGCCCGTCCTGGATTAATCTCTCCATCGAAAGGCGAGCGACCTCGCGCCGGACGGGGCTGAAACCGCTGACTACGATCATTCCCGGTGTGTCATCGACGATAACGTCCACGCCGGTTGCCTTCTCGAATGCGCGGATGTTTCGTCCTTCCCTGCCGATGATCCGGCCTTTCATGTCATCACTTGGTATTTCGACCGTCGAGACCGTGGCGTCGCAGGTCTGCTCGGCGGCGTAACGCTGAATGGCGGCATTGATAATCTCCCGGCTTTTTTCGCCTGCGATCTCTGTGGTCTCTTCGATTTTTCGCTGGATCAAAGACGACATTTCGTGCTCGCACTCCTCTTCGAGGCGACTCAGCAGAAGCTCTCTGGCCTCGTCGATGTTCATCGCCGTGATTTTCAGCAATTGGTTCTTCTGCTGGGCCATGAGTACCGAGAGCTGCTTTTCCTTCAGGTCCATATTGTGCAGCCTTCTTTCAACCTCCTTCTGCTGCTTTTCCAGTCCTTTTTCGCGCTGCTGGAGCAATTCGGTCTGACGGTCGATCGTATCCTCGCGTTTGGTGAGCCGCATCTCGATCTCGTGGAGTTCACCCCGCACCTTGTTGGCCTCAGCGGTAACCTCCTCTCTTTTCTTGATTTTTTCGGCGGCCGCATCAATCTGAGCCGATTTGATTATGTTTTCGGCTTCTCTTTTGGCATCTTCGACCTGTCTTTCCAGATTCTGTTTGAGGGTCTTGGCTCTCGCTCTGGTAACCATTTGTCCGACTATGGCAGCAAGAGCGATCCCCAGAATGAAGGCTATAATGGTGGCTGCGACATTTCCCACCGTGAATTCCATCAGTATTACGTCCATATTTCGTACCTTTCCCTTAGTTTCTCAAAGAGTCCCGCACGCGCTCTTTATGGGAAAGATTGGGGAATCTACCCGGCCGGAAAATCTCAAAGAAATGGCTATGAGTGAAGAAATCCTTTTCGTGCGAACGCCGAATCAGCTATATTCAGCCAAAATCTCCACTTTCAGTGGCGTTTTGCAGTTCAACAAAGCAGAGCCTTGCTTAAAATTGACTGATTCACCGTTCGACACTAACAATTCCTCTCGGATAATCTAAAGCTCTTTTCAAGCAGATTTCGTTCCACGCTATTCATTTTCAGCGCCGCAGACGGGCCGAAACAAGATTAGCCGCCGGATCGCGGACATAGCTAAAATATCTTTGCAACTTTGTAGCCGTAACTCAAAAAGGTATACGAACCTTTTATCGTGTTCACCCCTCACAAATCACCAAAAACCAAGTGTGATGTTCGGGGCATCCCACAATCTTTATAATCATAAGCTGCGTACTTGGGCGTATAGTAGGATATTCCTTAAAATTGGTCAAGAAAAAACTTACTAACACGCCTAATTTGTTTTTTTGTCCTATTTTTGTCTATATCGGCTGAAGAGGACATTGAGTTTGCCTAATCTTGACAGAAATTGACATAAGTGCGTGTAAAATAGGGGATTGCATACTTTTAGGGCCAAAGGTGGTTTTCCAGCCAGTTATCGGCGAAAAGCGCATAGTCGAATAGATCGATTCGGTCGTCGTCGTTAAGATCGGCAGGCAATAGCAGCGGTAAGTCGAAGATTCCGGAACCATTAGTAGCGGCATAGACAATTTCCGGCTGGGAGAGCACATAATCATAAATACGAAAGTCGTCAATCAGTCCATCGTAGCCCCCATACCAGCCGGACCCGATCTGGAATGAGTTGATTCCTGAGATCGGCGATTTTGAGCCATTTCGGCTATCGTAAAGCCTGCCGTTGAGAAAAATCTGCATCTTCCCTGAAGCAACATCTTTAGTAAAAGCCCAATGATTCCATCGGTCCGACCATTCGCTTTGGTAGCGATGGTCTCCACCGAGCCTGCTATCGAACGACCATGGCTGACCGCAATCCCAGTTATATTCGCCGGGGCCTCTCCAACATCCAAGATTGATGGAAATCGCCGGATCTTCGACGCCGTATCTGTAATTCGAGCAGCAAATGGTATCGGTTCGATGCGGCGAGTCCGAACCGTACTGCCAAAACGCAATCGTTATAGCCGAATGGATCGATGAAAAAAGACTCACTGTGCGGGTTAACTCGACATAGTCATCGCCGTGGAAATCGATTGCCCGTCCATAAACACCTTCGGCATACGTCGGATCGCCGCGCGGAATGCCGTTATAACCTCCGGCGGCGCTATCGTTCGTGTTGCCATCGAACTTATACCACGCCAGCGGCGAATTTGGCTCGGCAATGGAATAAGTATTGTATCCTTTTTCGAGCCAATTCGTTGCCAACTCCTGCATATCTAAGAAATTTACAAGGCAGTCACCGTTGAAATCCGCGGCAATTCTGTCTTCAGTGAGGCATCTGGCTGTGTAGAGTGCTATATCATCGAAATATACGGTGCCAGCGCCTACGCTCGATGTATTCCCTGCTTCGGCACAAAACCCCACCGACAAGCTCTCAATGTTGCTCAAGTCAAGATCGTTAAAATCGCTCAACTTGATTCTCCACGGCTGCCAGCCTTCGGTTGTCAGATCATGCGAATCGCCCTGATAAGGCACTATAGTTTCGGCGATTCCGTCGTTCAGAACAACGTACATTTGAGCGGGGGAATTGAACGGCTGGCCATAGAAATAAAGCTCGAGCACCTCGATTCCGCTTTCAGTCCAATTCTGGGCCGGAGTCAAGGTATGCAGCGCCTCATCGTACGACAAGCCGCTGTAGTAGTAATTGAACGCCATCGACTTCCTGCCGCAATTAGAGCTCAATTGTTCAAAAAGATAGATGTTGGCGTTTTGCCAGGCGTCATAGATAGTCTGGCTGTCGAGTTTCGTCGGATCCGAGAGCAGGTCGTAGCTTTCGAAGTCGTCGAGCATGATGTGGTCATCCGTAATAAAACTCCAAACTCGCCCCGGTATGATGCCGGTCCCATTAACCCCATCCACCCGCCAGTAGTAAGTCTTGCCTAATTCAAGACCGTTCGGGTCGAAACTGTTTGCATCCCGCCTGTGAGGCGCATCGTCCAGGCCGGCAAGATCCGTGCTCAGATTAATGATATGTTCTTTGGCGGAGCGCCCCGGCGAAAAGCTGAGTATCGAATCGGAATCTACGTCCAGGGCGCCGTTAACCGGAACGGGATTGCACGCAGCCTCTCCGCATTCCGGGTCGATTCTCGCAATTACGCTGCCTATGTCGAATCCGGGGGCCTGGCCTCCGAGGTCCAGGCCGACAATGCGCACGGCAAGACCGTCAAACGGCAGGGCGATCCCGGCAATATCGAAGCCAATTTCCGTTGGGTCAACTCCCGTCCCTTCGTTTCCAGCCTGCGCCAAGCCGAGCAGATATTCCTGACCGGCGCCGTCGGTGATATAGACGTGCGCTCGCTCGTTTACGGGCCCCAATTCGATGAGTACGATGTCGTCGCCGGGGCCGTCTACTATCGGGCCTCGAAACCGAACTTCAACCCAGTGGTCCGGAGGAAGGGTCACGCCCGATTTTTCCGACAATGGAGGTCCTGTGAGCCATTCCCGCGGCACGACACGAACCGAGCCTTCGTAGTTGCCGCGTGCGTCCATGCCGGTCCAGCAACTGGCGTCCCCGTCGTAAGCATCGACTAAGTAGACCGGGTACTCGAACGCAGCACGTTGGCCAGGAACAGGCGCTCCGGGGGCAAGAACTATAGAAATCACGGCGATGGCTAAGAAACGACCATTTCTCATTATTACCCTCCGGCCTGCAATTATGCCGAAAAAGGAAACGCAAAATCGAAACAAACCTATCAAAGCGTACTTTGATTGTATCATAAATACCTTGTCAATTCAAGCATACCGCGCCTTCAGCGGTCTTTACAAACAGAGATAAAAAACTTGCTATATGCCCGATTAATGGTAAACTCCCGGCAAATCCCTGCCGAGAGGATGGGCGATACGGTGCGTAACTATAGCGAATCAAGAACGAAATAAGAAAGGCATGAGGCCGGAAGAAAAATGCAGGATGCACTCAGCGAGTTGAAAGAAAAACGGATTGGAATTCTCGCACCGGTAGCCTGGCGAACACCGCCGCGGGCTTACGGCGCGTGGGAAACCGTCGCAAGCAACATCACCGAGGGATTAGTCGCCCGAGGCTGGAAGAACATCACGCTTTTCGCCACGAAAGAATCGGTTACTAAGGCCAGGCTCGAGGGCTGGGTCGAACGCGGCTACGAGGAGGACAAATCAAAAATCCCTTTAGTCTCGACATGCCTGCACATTTCCAAAGTGATGGAGCGCGCAGGCGAGTTCGATCTGATCCACAACAACTTCGACTACATACCGCTTACTTATCTGCGGCTGATCGAGACGCCCATGCTGACAACCATTCACGGTTTCTCCGATCCGGACATTCTGCGCGTCTACCACGATCACAAGGATACGTATTACGTCTCGATCAGTGACTCCGACCGCGATCCGGGCCTGCCGTATCTGGCGACCGTATACAACGGCATCGACCTTTCCAGTCTGACGTTCAGAGAGACGCCCGGCGACAAGCTCGTCCACTACGGACGCATCCATCCCGATAAGGGCACTCACCTGGCGATAGAAGTTGCAAAGAAAGCGGGCCGGGATCTGGTAATAGCCGGCATAATCCAGGACCAGGGCTATTTCGACACGTTCGTTAAGCCGCACGTCAATGATTCGTCGATTCAATTCGCAGGCCCCGTCAATCCGGAGCAACGAGATGCACTTTTGAAGGAAGCGTCTGCCGTTATCCATCTCAACACTATTCCCGAGCGATTTGGGCTCGTCATGGCTGAGTCAATGGCGGCCGGAGTGCCGGTAATCGCGGCCGACCTCGGCTCATGCCGCGAGGTAATCGCCGACGGGCAGACAGGTTATCTTGTCAACAACGTTGAAGAGGCTGTCGAGGCCATCGGCAAGCTCGATCAAATCGACCGCAAGAATTGCCTCAAGCGAGTGCAGGAGAACTTCACAATCGACTGCATGGTCGCCGGCTATGAAAAAGTCTATGCGGAAATCTTCCGCCACAAGCAACAAAATAAATAGCCACGAAAGCACTGAGGCGCAAAGAGAATGAGAACAGAGGAAGTTAGAATGCTTAGTGTCTTTGCGTCTTAGTGGCAAAAAAATAAGAGCTTCAAGGATATGAATTATGCAAAAGCCGTTTGTCGCCCGCTATCCGGGCAATCCTATACTGACCAAAGACGATATTCCCTATCCCGTTCAGACCGTTCACAACGCCGGCGTTACGAAATTCAACGGCAAGTACATTATGCTGTTCCGCTCGCACCTTGATACCGGCCGGTCCATCATTGGCCTGGCTGAAAGTGAAGACGGTTTCAAGTTTACAGCTAAAGATGAGCCGTTCATGACGCCGAGTAAAGAGCCTTTGTTCGGTGAATACGAAGCCTTCGGCGTCGAGGATCCGCGAATCACGCCTCTGGACGGGGCATACTACATAACCTACAGTGCATATTCCCAACATGGCGTTCGCATCGGTTTAGCGAAAACAATTGACTTCCAGTCAGTCGAGCGCGTGGCTATGATAACGCAGGCCGACTATCGCAATACCGTGCTCTTTCCCGAAAAAATTAACGGCCGGTACGTCAAGCTCGACAGGCCGCACTCGGATATCAGTCCCTGGTCTGTATGGATAAGCTACTCGCCCGATCTGCGGCACTGGGGCGATTCGAGACTGGTGATGAAGCCGGTCCCGTACCACTGGGACGAGATGAAGATCGGCCCCGGCGCTCCGCCGATCCGCACCGGAAAGGGCTGGCTGAGCATTTATCACGGCGTATTCCCCACGATGGACGGCCATGTATACCGCCTCGGCGTCGCCCTGCATAAGCTCGCCGACCCGGCACAAATCCTTGGCGTAGGCGACCGCTGGATCCTCCAGCCCGAAGACCCGTGGGAAGTCACCGGCTACGTGCACAACGTAGTTTTCACCTGCGGAGCCGTTCCAGAGGAAGATGGCACATTGAAACTCTACTGGGGCGGCGCCGACAAAGTAATGTGCGCCGGCACAGCAATAATCGACGACCTCGTAGACCTCTGCCTCACAGATTCCCGCCCCGCGAGGTGATTGTTTCGAATGCGAGGCTGTTGTTAATCCTGCGTGGAAGTCATCTAACGTAAGCTGAGATTCAACTCGAATTTTGAAGATACTTTCCTGGCGTCTTCCATCAAGGTTCGATCCAACTCAACAGCACGCAACATGTCTCTCGCGGCTTTTTCATCCTCAGCCAGGTAGGCGTAGCCGATTGCCCGTGTGTAGTACGCTCTTGCGAATGCGGGATCGAGCTCGATGGCTTTTGTATGATCGGCGACAGCGCCGGCATAGTCATCCAACGCTAGATGGGCGTATCCTCTGCCGAAATACGCCTTAGTGTGTTTCGTGTCGAGGTCGATCGCATGGGTATAGTCTATGACGGCTTCTTCGTATCGGTCTGAGTCCAAATATGCATTGGCCCGATTATGATAAGCGCTGGTGTAGTCGGGATCTAGCTCAAGAGCTTTGTCAAAATCCGAGATGGCTCGAGTGTGCTCCCCCAATCGAAGGTGGGCGCCCCCTCTGTTGTTATATGCCTTTGCGCATTTGGGACTTAGTTCTATGGCTTTATCGTATTGAGCTATGGCCTCGACAATCCGGCCGGACATGTACCCGATCGTTCCGCGACAGAAGTATAGTTCGCCGACCACTTCATCCCTGCTCCATATCCGGATCGTCTTGTCTCCTCGTACGAGTTTACCGTCATCTGTGAAACTCCAGTGACTTTCATTTCCGCCGGATCGGGCCTTGATTATGATTCGCTCACTGATGAAACCGCTGGTTTTAGTCAGGTCTGCAACGATCATTGTCTCGTCCGACAACCCAACGATGTTGGCAATATGTTCGGACGTCACACTTGCTGGCCGGACAGTCAGTCCGAGGTAACTGCCGAGTACGTAGAATACTTGCGAATAACCCAAGCAATTGGCCTCTCCTTTTTCGACTATATTGGGCAAATCAAAGTAATCCGTTCTGTAGCAAATCTGTTTCCTTGTGAGCCGACAGAGTTGCAGCACTGTCCTTTCTTCGATGGCTGCGAACTTGCCGTCGGAGATGTCTCCCCGTCGAAAAGCCTGCCTCGACCTGGCCAATGTCGTCTTAAGGTTCACGACGGCGCGCGAGCCGCGTACGTCTGCCCAGCCGTCGATCCATCTGATAAAGTCATCGGCCACAGCGTCCGGGTACTCCAGTGCGTTAATCAGTTGCCTTATATGTTCATACCGTGCGCTGGTTTCGGCAGGCGGGGGCGGGAGACTATCGCCTTTCGCGACGGCGACCCCGCTGTAACTCTGCGCGCTTGCATCGCAAGCGGCCGCGAGTATAATCAACATCGCCACAACTGTGAGTCTGTTATTTGACGTCTTCACGAATTCACCTTTCGGTAGACAGCCTAAACACGCGCCGAGGAGCACCTATCGACTGGCCTCACCCTTTTGCACGGCAAAGCTGCAAGTCGTTAATGCCCCAAGCGCGTCGTCACGATTTCAAGAGCTCAGGTGTGTAATATCGGCGGATCTGCGGAATGAATTCAGCCAGACTTTTATTGAAGAGGCCCCCTCAGCCACCTATGTATGCGTCTTCAACTGCTGTGTAGTTTGCCGCATAGCTACGACTTAGTGGAAGCTAAGAGACCACGACAGTGCAATTTCAGATGAAATACTCAGAGATGTTCGGTCCTAAAAAAACGGCGAACTTAATACAGATACCGCCAATTACCCCCATTTTTTTATGTAAGTAGAAATACGTATTTTTCAAGCAATGTCCTATAAAATAATTTGCCAGACCATTCCAGTGCGGGGCTCTGGAATATTGCAATTTACTCCCCGATTTTACTATTTACATTGGCTGCGTCTTAGCAATAATCATGCACAGCAACTTGATTACGCACCAGCCGACACGGGACTATACGAAGTGGAAATGATGCTTGTTCATCAATTACTATTTAAGTGAAAGGAGATCAAAAATGTGCAAATTATGTTACTATATGGTTGTTCTTATTGCTGTAGCGGCAATGCCGGATGTTGAAGCGAGCAGCAATAGCACTGCGGATACTGAGAGCTCGCCCATTGACAATCAGATTGTGATCACCTCGAAGCGGATGCAATCGCGGGGCGGCGGAGAAGCCCATGTCACATTGAAAGATGTCGACATAAAGCAGATGGTTGCAGTAGACACTACGACAATGATCGACGTGACGAACATGACGCAGTCGGACGCGGTCAATGCAATTGTCGCCGCCGGTTTGGCAGTCGGCCGGATCAGGTACGACTACAGTAACGTTGTGCCCGCCGGCAATGTGATGAGGCAGGAGCCCGCGCTGGAAACACCCGTAGAAAGAGGTTCGGAAGTTGACCTGGTAATAGCCCAGACCGAGATCGCCATAGAGCCGTATAAGTTGCCGCTGGACGTGATGGAAGGAGAAGAGCCGCGATACGTATGGGTGGAGAAGATCGTACATCGGCCGTTTGACGCACAGTTGAGTGAAGGAGAGATCCGCAATGTGCCTATTTTCAGCATCATGTCTGATGGAACGCACGATGAGTTGGCGGAGACAGATTACAAGCTGCTCGAAGCGAGAGCAAAATCCATCGCGAAAAATCTTTCAGTCGCCTGGGGTATGATGGACGAAAACGCACATTTGGAAATCGTCGCAGCCGATCAATCAGGCGACATAGCCGAGTGGCACGTCAGAGGGCCTTTTGCTCCCGAGTATCCTGACGCCAGTTCTGGTAATGTTGACGAACTCTCGGCAAATCAGCAGGTGCATATAGACGTGGTGCACAACCGTTATCGTTTACGGATTATGACAGTATTTCCGCTGGATGCAATCTCGTACGGCAGCCCTCTCAAGATTGACCAAGAGGGCAGCAGCTTCAGCCATGAACCTTTATCCACGAGGGAAGCAGCAGATTACCTGACTGCGCTGATTGAGGGCCATTACCTGCTCTTCGCAAGAAACAGTAACAAGGCGGCGGACTACGAAGAACTCGAAATATCCAAGACTCGCGAAGGACGGATATTCCTTGGGATCTGCCGTCAGGTCCTGCGTTTCAGAGAGTCTTTTGGCAGGACCGACATCAGAGACGCCTTGACGGATATGGCGCCCGGGCTGCTGGAGCGACTTGACAGGCTGGCGCGTTCGGCACCGAGGGATTGGCGTGTAAGAGCCAGTTACGGAGCACTCAACTATTAATGATTGTCGAACGCAAATCGTTTGCGTTGGATGTAATCGGTATGAAGTCAAAAGCAAACAGCATTGTGCTTCTGTCCCTCATCTTGTCCTTTGCCTTGTCCATGGCGGGTTGTGAAACAACCCTGTGTGTTTCCGGCGATTTTACCGTTCAAGAACCCGGGGCGAAAGCTGAGATAAAGGTAAAGGCTCCTGTTACGGTGAAAAAAGGACATCAATGGTGCAAGTACGGCTTGGTCGTAAGAGGGGACCCGGAGGTAGTTAGGACTATCTGGCGGAAGAAAGGGGGAAACGGGAAATGGACTCCTGCCGACCCCAACAACGAGTATATTGCCGATAACATTGGGCAAGTTTTAGAGTATATGATTGACGTTAATGCTCTTGAGGCCGCCGTCACAGAACGTTATGGCAAGGGCGCAGGGTCTTATGAGGTCAGGATTCCACCTCGATACTCGTTTTTGACCGGGCTTAGACTCGGACGCAAGCATTGCATTGGACAGATCAAGACTTACCGCCTGCTCATCATGCTTATTAAAGAGTACCCCAGGTCTTCCGAAGCATGTGATCTCGATAGGCGTGCGTTCTTGCGAGGTATGACAAAAGCGTACGTTGACGCCAATCACGCTCCATCCGAAGCGCAGAGTGTAGAGAATCTGCTCAAGAAAGCTCTGCTCATTGCCGAAACTTTTGACGATGCTTTTCGGCAAGGCGTGCGGTATATAGAAGGTAACGCCACAAATGACGAAATCGCGAACACGATCCGTCACTATCTTCGTCCTCCGGAGCGCGAACTCGCCTACAAAGCGGGATACATCGAAGGGTATGTCCAAACGCACGCACGCCCCGAAAAGGAAGGTTTGTACAAAGATGCTGAATGGATGTACCTTTCCCTTCGGCTTCCCGACCGTCCGTGAGACTGTGCTCGAGTCAAGATCGAACGACTGACAGTTTTGCGGCAAGAACGGCCGACGAACTGGCAATTACCGATGTAATGTTGCCGAAGGTACATGGACGCGTATTATCTTTGCCGTGATCAGGCGAACCGGACCGAGCAGGCCGGATTCGAGCAGCGGTGTTTCTTTCCAGGACGCCTCCCACGTAAGCGAATGAGTCATATTCGTTCGGCAGAATCTCTCGTCCTCGGGCAGCTTCGTGTCGCCCACAAGGCGATTAGACCACGTATTGGCTACTTCGACCACGAGCTCGTTGCGGCCCGGTTCGGCGATCTCCGTAATGTCCACGCGGAAGGGCGGCTTCCACAGAATGCCGAGGCTCTTGCCGTTAAGGTAGACTTCCGCCACAAAATGGAGGTTGCCGAGGTCAAGAAACACTCGTCTGTCTGGCGTCAACTGACCTGCCGAAAGATCAAACTCCTTGTGATACGCCGCGATACCTGAGAAGTATTTAATGCCGTCGTCAGGATGCTCGGTCCACGAGATCAGCCTTGGGAAACTCACGGAAGGAGGCGCGCCCCAGCCCTCCGGAAATGTAACCTCCCACGGGCCGGAGATTTCCACACTCGCCGGGACGGTGGCCACATCAATCTCTTTCTTGGTGCCGTCGGCGTCTGTGAGACTGTAGGCCCCGTTTCCGAATACGCGAAGCTCGATATGACCATCTTCACGAGGCAGTACTTCCACGCCTTCCGGTCCCTTGACAGAGGCGAGGTGGCTTCTCGTGGTTTTGTTGTTAAAGACCACGAAGAGCGAGCCGAGGGGCGACAGCCGTAATGGGACTTTCGTGCCGTCCTCGACGGATTCGTACACCATTTGCTTCTGAGTGCGACCGCTTACAGGATCCCAGATTTCCGGCGCTTTATCGAACACACGGAACGTGCATTCGACCTGCTCCCAGGTATCATTTGTGTTGCTAACGAAGTAAATATCCGCTGCTTTAGTCCGGCGATGGATGTAGTCAAGGCTTGTATCATGATTGGCGCTTGTGAAAGAAAAATCCGGCCCGATTCCCCGGCTTCGGAGTATATCCCGCAGTGTGCGGCCCTGGATAATCGTACCTTTGCCGTATCGGTGTACTTTCACTTCCTTACCGTCACAAGGCCCCCAGAGCTTATTTGCAAGTTTTGCGACCTCGCACCCTATTCGCGGGTAATCCGCGAGACCGCCGGATGTTTTGGGCCTGCGCCCTACGACCGTCGCTCCCGCCTTTACAAGCTTCTCGATCTTCTTCAAGACGTCCGGATTCATGTCGTCGCGATCCGGCAGAACCAGCAGTTCGTAGCCCATGCCATCCGGAAGAACCATCCGCCCGTCTCTAACGCTCATCCGTGTGAGGATCACCTCGGCATTGGTTACATCGTAATCGTAGCCGTATCCGAGAGATGGATCCACGTGCTTTGGCGGTACGAAATTGAAACCCTGATCGCCGTAGTAGTAGCAGACGTCGGCCACGAACAAGCCTTCCTGAAGAAGGAAGCTGCAGCGCGACAGATAATCGATGAAGGCTTCGGCCTTCGGCCACCAGACAATCGACGGATTGATATGTGTTCCGGCATGATAGACCCAGCCGGGCATTCCGGCGTCGGGCGGGTTATGCGCCGAGGTGTGGAAAGTGAAGTGATTCGTGCCGCCGCACAGGGCGCGATCGGCGATGGCCTTCAGCTCGAACGGCCCGTCCTGCCAGTGGCGCCAGCTTGTAAAGCTTTCCATATCGACGATTCTCTTGCCGTAGATGTGCGCGGCGCAAGCCGTCTCCTTGACTACCCAGACATTATGATCTTTCCAGAACTCGCCGCGAGGGATATCCAGAGCGCCAAGGGCCTTGAGGGCGTCTACGGGAACCTGATGAAGTGGCGGTCCAGGACCGCCCGCCTCGGCGCAGAGTTGAAGGCCGTGGTCATTGGAGATTTCCCTGGCCGTCTTATAGAAAGCATCGACAAGCAGCCCGCCGAGCGTTTTGCGAAAATCATACCGGAACCGTTCGGTGGTCTCATGATCCTTGACGACAGACCCGGAGA
Source organism: uncultured Pirellulales bacterium (assembly GCA_964598225.1). Lineage (GTDB taxonomy): Bacteria > Planctomycetota > Phycisphaerae > Sedimentisphaerales > Anaerobacaceae > SG8-4. Next base: position 16,030 of record CAZRBG010000047.1, on the reverse strand, counting down.
GAACGGGCAGATACCTTGTCATGCCATAGCCCCGGCGTTTTTCGAACTGCTCAAGGAAATCCGGCGTCCAGGTCGAACCGCTCAATTCATAGCTGCAAACGTACATCTGCTTGAGCGCGGTGTTATCAAAATCCCCGATTTCCTGATGCAGTTTATCGATCATATACTCGAAATGAGCCTTAGTTGCTTTTGAATTAAAATGGTCGATCGCGAGTCCCTCTGAATTGGGACTGGGTAATTTGAGCCGAGCGCCGGTGTTCGCACAGACAAATCGCATGATCGTCCACTTGCCCGCTGGAGCGCCCCATTCGAGGTGTCCCTTCTCATCCACCGAGTCGGTCAAGTCTATGATGGAATCCGTATCTTCGATGACCGGCTGGGGCGCGCCGGCAGAACACCAGCTTCCGTCCGGCCCGGTTTTGTCGCCGTCATGAATGTTGGTCGCCGCCCAGTCGCCTTCGGGACTGAGTGCCGAGGTATAATGCAGCAAACCAGCGGCCGTCTTGCTGCCGTCTTCGTGATAAGCACTTACCACGTTCCTGCCCTTTGTCGAATAGACCTCGAATTCCGCCAACTGAACTTTGTCATCTTTGGAATTGTGCCCGGAAAGAATCACCAATTTAATATACTTTACTTTAACGGGATTGAAACGGAAAGCTTGTGCATCGGTATTCGGTTTGAGCGATCCGGCTATGATATTTTTGAATGAAGAAACATCGGTATCGGTTGTTGACCCCAGAACCTCGAAATTCCTGGTGAACAGATCTATCTTGCCGCGGCGTTTGAGATCTCCGCTGAGGCTGTTATACATGACGACGCGATCTATTGTGTGAATACCGGCTGGAAACAACTCGAACAGAAACTCGTGCCCGGCAAGTCGGCAGGCCTCAGGAACGGCCAGCACGGCCACGTTCTTATAGTATACAGGCAGTCCGTCGGCGCCTTTAGGGGTCTGCTTTGGAACCACGGGAAACGGCAGTACTTCTGAGAACTTAGCAGGGCCTTCGACGATCTTCTGGCTATGGTAAAGTCCCATGCTGGCGTGTTCGGGTTTTACCCAGGGGCCGCCGCAGTTCCAACTGCTCGAAGTTATCAGGCCGACGTCAAGACCGAGGCGCTTCGCCTCTCTTACGGTGTGGCCGATGGCTTTCACGGATTCCGGCCCCATGAAAGCGGGTCCAGCCGGGACGATCCCTTTGGGATCGCGTGCTCCCACGTCAAATATATACAGCCCGCTTATTCCTTTCTCTTTGTATTGTTCGAGTTCGTATGTCCTTTGCCGGGCGTCAGTCAGACCGTTGACCCAAACCCAGTATACGGCAGGCCGAGCGGCGCCAGGCGGATCAACGAAACCTTTGACAAGGGTAGAATCGTGGGATGGGTAACTCGTGCCTAAGGTACTCGTTGCCCATGCTGTTCGTTGCTGGCAGGCCATTATGAATAAGGTGATACTGATTGAGATTGAAATTTTCCGTAACATAAGACTATCCTGCAATTCATCGGTGTCGAAATGCAATTGAACCCGGTACTAATCGCCATGCAGGATAATCAAACAAGCCCCTTTGGTCAAAAGTAAAATCTGTTTAATAAACGATGCGAGGTGCCTGAATTTTCTTGTAAGCGATATTTTGTCATTCCGACCGAAAGAAGTCGTAGCCCTGAGCGAAGTCGAATGGGGATGCGCAGCATCACGTAGCGGAGGAATCTGGCTTCGAACGAAACAGCTCTCAAGATCGCTAAGCAGATTCCTCGGCTGCGCTCCGCCTTAGGTGTGCCATAGGCAGGAATGACAAAGAGTGCAATACTCTGTAAGAGGTAAGCTTATGCATTGCCAGAAAAATTAGTCACACTCAAAGGATTCATCTGGAATGGACTTGAAAGCAAAGTTCAATGGTTATATCTTATTGTGTCGAGCCGGCCGGGGCGGCCGTCGTTGACGAGTGTTTTGCAAAGGAGATTCTTCAATGAAGCGCATCGGCATTTTTCCACTGCTGGTTTTGATGGCCATTGACGTTTGGGCTCAGCCGGGCCCGGGAGATGTCTTTCGTGAATATAAGTGGCGCCCGGCTCGCAAATGGCAGCGTGTGACCGGACCGGAAGTGACCGAACCCAGGGCGCGAGAATTTCTGCCTAATTCGGTTAATGACATTTTCATCAACGATCTCGACGGGGCGAAGAAGGTCGAAGCATATATCGAAATGCTGCTCTGTCACGGCGGAACGGTCAACAAGCGTATGCGGGTCAACGCGAACCGTTGGATAACCATCCCCGAATCGTCTTTTATTCCAGGTGATGCCGGACGGGGCCCGCCCGATATGGAATATCAATACATGCGTTACCCGTCCGTGCAAATTCCATTAGAGCATATTAAAGAAGGGATTAATACTTTCGAATTCACCTGCAGCGCAGGCACGGCGTTAGGCGGCTGGTGGCCTCAGTGGATTCTATACGGCGTAACGTTCAGAGTTTACTACGATGATTCCAAACCTCATCCGACCGGCGAGGTTACGAAGCCGGCCGCGGGCTCGACCATAGGCGATCATCCAGACCTGGTAGCTGCGGCGGAGGGGCCTAATCCTGTCGAACGAGTCGATTTCATCGGTCTCTACGAGGATTTCAACTGGGAGGGCGACGGCAATTACCTCCAGTGGCATTATCGCTATCACTACAACGAAATGAAGAACCACATCGGCACCGCTGCCGCTGAGATTTTTCGAGTGACATGGAATAATTCCTGGATCCCGACCCAGGATCAATCCATGAAACTGATGGCCCGAATCGTTGATGATACCGGCATGTGCTATATGACCCCTGCTGTGAGTGGTATCCGGCTCCGCCGCGATCATACGGTCAAGATGTACAAACCATACGATGTGCCACGAAGATGGTCTACTCGGGCCGGCGATACTCATAAGTGCAAGGTTGATGTAAACGACAATCTGGACAAGGCCGTTGCGGCGAAGATCATCATGTCAACCTGGAACGGTGTGGCTGCCGACGAGATCGGCATGAACGGCAAGAAGGTGGTCACAAGAATCGGGCAGAACCACGACTTGAGCTATGACGAGTTCGAGGTCCCGCTGAAACTGATCAAGCCGGGTGTCAACACCCTGTACACGCACAGCAAAACAACGCATCACGGCATTGAGGTCCAGTGGCCCGGCATGGTATTGCTGATCAAATATGATGAACCCGAATGATTGTACCGGTACACGTAGGGCGGGGCTTGCCGCGCCGCACGGGTCGCATCTTCTCAAAAAGTCCAATTTGAAAGGACAAGTTATGTTCGGCGCTAAGAACCGTAACGGTTTTTGTTTAACGATTTTGCCGTTTTTAATTTGCAGCGTGTCGCTTCAGGCATCAGATTGGAAATTCCGGGAAATCATCTTGGCCGATATTCCATCGCACCGGGCCTTCAAAACTGACTGCGCCGCTGTCGATATAAACGGAGACGGCAGGCTCGATTTGTGGTATTCGGCCCGCAAAGCTAACCGAAAGGACGAGGATCATTTTGTGCCGTGGTACGAGAACACCGGGGATATGGCCAAATGGACTCGGTATCTCCCATTTGCCGGCCCGGCTTGCTACGGCACGTGGGGCGACGTCGACGGCGACGGTGATATGGATGTAATTACAAGCAAGGATCGCAGGAGAGAAGTAATCTGGATGGAGAATCCGCTTGTTGGCGCCAACGGCGAACCAAAGCACGGGCCGTGGAAAACGTGGCTCGTCGAGCGCGCCGGAGCACGCGTGCTGGACCCGGACGAAGTATACACTTTCTACCGAGGTGCGGATAACCAGATTCATCAGGGCCTCGATCTCAACAGGGACGGCCGTCTTGACTTTATCAACTGCAAGTATGATGGAGCAACTTACTATATGCCGGGACCCGTTAATCCGAGAACACCTAATGGCGGCTGGAAAAGCTACAAGATCGGCGGCGGCGATATTGACCTGGCAACGTCGAGCGGCTGGGGCGCAAATCCGGGCGATCCTACTCACGTGCCGTGGCCGCAACATGAGTATAAGGCGGGTGACCATCATCCGGATGGAAAAGTGGAGATCGGCGACGTCGATGGCGACGGCAGGCTTGACGTCGCCGTGAGCAGCGAAGAAGGCGCCAAGGGCGTCGTGTGGTATCGTAATCCCGGCGGCAATACTACCCAATCATGGCGGCAAAACGTCGTCGTGCCCCGCAACTCGGGATGGGAGGGAATGCACAGCCTGCAATTAGCCGACTTTGATCGGGACGGCGACCTGGATGTTCTTACGGCGGAAATGCACAACCGGGGCAAAGCTCGAGTTGCCGTTTGCGAGAACACCGACGCCAAGGGGACTACATGGAAGATTCACGCTATTTCAAGGGTCGGCACTCACAACGCCAAAGTGGCGGATCTGGACGGCGACGGCGATATAGATATTCTGGGCAAGAACTTTAAAGATGATCAGAGGCCCCGCATCTGGATTAACGAGATTTCGCGCCGAATGAGCCTGAACAAGTGGCGGCGTCACGTAATTACTGAAAACGGCGCTCCAATGAAAGGATATTATATCTTTGCCGTTGATTTCGACGGCGACGGTACAAAGGACCTCGCCACCGGCGACGCCTGGTATGGCAATCCCGGCAGTCCCGGGGGGAAATGGAGACGGCATGGCCTCAGTACTGGCTTAGGCAAAATTATCACCGTATACGACTTCGACAGCGACGAGGACAAAGATATCCTCGGCGGCGGTTTCGGTTGGGCCCGCAATGACGGCAAAGGCGCATTCGAGGTTCTGACTAATATCGAAGGTGACGGCGGTTTTGTGCAGGGAGCGGCCGTAGACTCTTTCAATTCCGGGCCGGCGGTAATATATACTTACAAAAATGGCGACAGTATCCGAAAGCTGAATATACCGGAAAAACCGGATTCCGAGGAGTGGACCGATCATCTTGTCTATGATTGGCGGGGCAGGTCCAAAGACGTGGAACTTGGCGACATCGATCGTGACGGCGACTTGGACATCATGTTCGTGGGCAGAGACGGCAGGATTCTGCAATGGCTTGCTAACGCGGGTAAGAACACATTTACGGCGCACGATCTGGCAAAAGCGCCATCGTCAATCGTTCATCGCTGCAAGCTCGCCGACATCGACGGCGATGGAAGGCTGGACGTCCTGACCGGCAGCAAAGGCAGGATGGTTCACTGGTTCAAGCAGCCGGATTCGGCGACGAGTCTTTGGAGGCCGAACACGATTGCAGGCCCGGAACAACTCAATCACGACCCGCTCAGCATCGACGCGGCCGACATGGACGCAGATGGCGATCTCGATGTTGTCGTCGGAGAACATTCTCCGCCAAAGCCGAACGATTGTCGTCTGTTGATTATGGAGAATACAGACGGCTTCGGCACGGCCTGGTCGCTGCATTCCATACACAAGGGCGATGAGCACCACCAGGGCGCACAGGCTGTTGACATCGATGACGACGGCGATCCGGATATCGTATCAGTCGGTTGGCCCCACAGAAGAGTCCTGCTCTATGAGAACAGGGCCATTGCGTTGCCTGACAGCACTCACTGAAGTTGACCGACACATGTCAAGATTCTGAAATAAATCTTAAATCCGAACATTTTGGGATTGACGCTTCTCGTTTTACTCAATTATACTTCGATACATGACGAAGTATCGGAGATATAACTATGTATGCTTTTTTGAATATTGCCAGAGCGTTGTCTGATGAAAAGAGGGTGCGTGCGTTGATGATGCTGTCACGAGGAGAGCTTTGCGTCTGCCAGTTGATCGAGATGCTGGGCCTGGCGCCCTCGACAGTCTCCAAGCACATGTCCGTCCTGCGCCAGGCCCGACTTGTCGAGGCGAGAAAGCAGGGCAAGTGGATGTATTATCGACTGCCCGACGACGACCGTCCGAAAGAGGTCACCCGGGCAATCGAATGGACCCGAAGCAGCCTTGCAAAAGACAAGCTAATCCGGGCCGATGCCAGACAGGTCAAACGCGTATCGAAAATGGACAAAGAGAAGCTCTGCGAGCATTACAGGAAATGACGGCTGGAACGGGAGCGGACGCATGGAATCCGAAGATAAAGGCAAAGGACTGAGCATATTCGAGAAGTATCTCACGCTGTGGGTGGTGTTGTGTATTGCCGGAGGGATTGTGCTCGGCAAGGTTGCGCCGGGATTAGCCGAGAGTCTCGACAAAATGGCGATTTACGTCGACGATGCGCCCGTTGTCTCCATCCCGATAGCCGTCTGCCTGTTCTTCATGATGTACCCCATCATGGTCAAAATCGACTTCGCAGAGGTCCTCAAGGCCGGCAGGAGCATCAAGCCCGTTGGACTCACATTGTTCGTAAACTGGGCGGTCAAACCTTTCACCATGTACGCGATATGTCTGCTGTTTCTCGGCACGCTCTTCTACGGCTTGATCGGCCCCGAAGCGACCGATACAGTGAAACTGCCGCTCGGTGTCGAGAGAGCGGTGGGCCAGAGCTACGGCGACGGCACGGTGGTAGTGGTGGACGGTGCCAAAATGCTTGAGGTGCCCCTCTGGCGGAGCTATCTCGCAGGCTGCATTCTGCTCGGAATCGCACCCTGTGCCGCCATGGTTCTTGTCTGGGGATTTCTTGCGAAGGGGAACGACGGCCACACTCTCGTGATGGTTGCGGTCAATTCGCTAATGATGCTGTTTCTATATGGCTTGCTCGGCGGATTTCTTCTTGATAGGGGGAGACTGCCCGTGCCGTGGCAGGCGCTGCTGTTGTCGATATCCGTCTATGTCGCTCTGCCTCTGGTGACCGGTTACTTCTCCCGCAGATGGATAATTTCGCACAAGGGCGAACAATGGTTCAAGACTCGATTCCTGCATGTCCTGACGCCGGTGACGATAATCGCACTGCTTGCGACGCTGGTTCTGCTCTTCAGCTTCAAGGGAGAGACGATCTTGTCGGAGCCGTTGACGATCCTATGGATTGCGATTCCGCTTTTCATCCAGACGAATTTCATCTTCTGGCTGACATACGGACTGGCCCGGTTATTGAAACTGCAATATCGCGACGCCGCTCCTTCCGCCATGATAGGCGCTTCCAACCATTTCGAGGTTGCCATTGCGACTGCGACAATGCTGTTCGGATTGAGATCAGGCGCTGCTCTTGCAACGGTAGTCGGAGTTTTGATCGAAGTGCCATTGATGCTGATGCTCGTCAGGATATGCCTGCGTACGCAAGGGTGGTTCAGGAGTAACCATCCCCATCCCGATATACGGCAATCGGGGTGAGGCTGCCACCCGACGTAGCACGGCCATTCCTCGGCTCCGTTCGGGACAGGCTTGGTCGTGAATTCACGGGCTGGAAGCCCGTGCTACGCAGGGTGTGCAGTGCACACCATCTTATAATCTACGTCGAGCAAAATCGGCGAGTGTATGCGGCATTCTCCGCCGGCAATGGTGGCAGCGGTGAGGACTCCCGAGTTTCGGAGGAATTCACGCCGGGAGGTTTGGTTGTATTTCACAAGATACGGATTCGACATAATTGACCTCAGCAATAACTCGGTTCGTTCAAATTTCACCCCACAGATCTTTTCAACGATACTGACTGGGTATCGCAGCCAACATTTTGGGCCGTAACGGCCGCCGTGTCAATAGTCTCAAGGCCTTGCCGGGAGGAACACCACTTGACATAGAGTATTAGGGAGGCGACAATTTGGGCAAGACGAATAAACAGGCGACACATAGTTAATGACGGAAAGGCAGGCAAAATGAATTCGACTCTACCTAACCGATCGTATGCGGTATTAATACTCATATTGCTCTTGAGCTTCTCCGTCCATGTCTGGGCGGACGTTCCTTTCGAGCATGTCATTGTCGATCGCGAGGGCCCGAAGGATCCCTGGGCGAAAATACTCGGAGATATCGACGGGGACGGCTTCGCCGACATTGTGATAGGGGGCCGTCGCGGGCCTCTTGTGTGGTACAAGTATCCTGATTGGTCGAAAGCCACAATTACCGATGGCGGCTACAGGACCGTCGACGGCGAGCTCGGCGACGTTGACGCCGACGGCGACCTTGACGTTGTCATGGGGGGGCTGTTCTGGTATGAGAATCCGAGGCCCAGCGGCGATCCTGCCGGCGGAGCCTGGAAAACGCATAAAGTCGCCGATCACCCGACTCACGACGTGGAACTCGGCGACCTCGATGGAGACGGCGACCTCGATATCGTCACCCGCGACCAGTCCGAGTTCGGGCACAAAGCGGGCAACAGAATCCACCTGTGGCGTCAGGAGCAGACCGGCAAGTGGGCCGAGAAGGTGATTGACTGTCCTCACGGCGAGGCGATAACTCTTGGAGATATCGACAAGGACGGCGATCCAGATATCGTCATAGGCGGTATCTGGTTCGAAAATACGGGCGACATCGTCAACGGCAAGTGGAGCGCTCACGAGTTCGGCAAGTGGCATCCCAACGCAACCGTGCAGGTAGCCGACATAAACGGCGATTCCCGCCCGGACGTCGTACTGTCGCCATCCGAGTTGAAAGGACAGACCTACAAACTCTCGTGGTTCGAGGCCCATGAGGACCCGAAGAAAAAGAATTGGCGAGAGCATGTTATCGCCGATCCTGTTGAGTGTGTGATCCACGGATTGGTGACGGCGGATATTAATGGCGATGGCGCAACCGACGTCGTGGCGTCTGAGATGCACCAGGGTGCCGATCCCGACGAAGTCAGCGTCTTTATAAATAGCGGAGACGGCTCATCCTGGGTCAAGCAGGTGATATCGAAGAAAGGATCGCACTACATCCGCGTCGCCGACATCGGAAACGACGGCGACATGGACATAGTCGGGGCCAACTGGAGCGGGCCCTATCAGCCCATTGAGATGTGCGAGAACAAATCGAAAGCAAGAGCATGGCGCATCCCCATCACGGCTTGCGCGGCCGGGCATGAGCGGTTGGATAAGCCCGTCGAAGTCGAAGTGAATTTCACGGAACTGCTCGAAAAGAAAGCAGGTGCGACGCGGTTTGACGAGAGGTCGATGAGACTGGCGGAAGTCGATTCCGAAGGCAGACTCATCGAAGCGTCAATCGGATTTCAATTCGACGAGGCCCCGGATTTCAGTCGAGCAGACCATGTAAAAGGAATGCTGACCTTCGTCGCTAAAGGCAACACACCCGCTGGTTCGACGCGAACTTTCCACCTTTATCTCGACTCGACCGACGTAGTCCATACGAAGCCGCTCGTGAGTGTACTTGACGGTATTCAATATCGGGATCAGGAGAGCTTCAAGATCGAGACGCCCAATGGCACTTATTATTACCATAAGAAGGGAGCCGGCTTCGCGAGCATCTTCGACAAGGACGGCAACGATTGGCTCGGCTACCGCCCTGGCGGCGGGCCGGCAGGGGAGTATCGCGGGATACCCAATCTGGGCTATCCGGAAGGCTACTGCCATCCGGGCAAAGAGGTCTCGAACAGCAGGATAGTCAGCGACGGCCCTATCAAGATTAGCATCATATCAGAGTCCAATGACGGCAAAATGAAGTGCGTCTGGGACATATTTCCGCACTATGCCAGGCTGACCGTCCTTAAGATGCGAACGCCGTACTGGTTCCTTTACGAAGGGACGCCGGGCGGCAAGCTCGATGAGGATTCGGATTACTGCATCCGCGCCGACAAAGCTGGCGGCACAAGGACACCCGCGAGCAAAAGATGGGACGGTGACATTAGTACGCCGGGCGGACCGGGAGAATGGCTTTGTTTCGGTGACGGCGACCGGGTTCTCTATCTCGTTCATCACGAAGACGACGAAGCAGTCGATTCATACTGGCCCATGCGCGGCGAAATGACCGTTTTCGGCTTCGGCCGCAAGGGCCTGAAGAAATTCATGAAGGCGACCCCCGCGCAATTCACGATTGGTTTTCACGACGGATTGGAGTTCGCTGACATAACGAGGGCCGTCAATTCAGCATACAACCCTTTGATTGTCGCCGTCGGTGATGCGGAACTTGTCGGCAGAAAGTAGGGCGGAGCTTGCCTCACCGTAAGGTTCGATGGTGGGGTAGAGCCGTGTCGAGGGCGGCCCGCCCTCATTGCGCGGGCAAGATGCCCACGACACGATGGTGGGTAAGCCCCAGCCTAAGGCGCTATTTTTCCTGTTTCGGCAGACTGTCCAGATCGAGCTTGTCGCCGACCTTTTTTTGTAGTCTTTTGAGTTTTCTTTTGAGCTTCTTTATCACGCGGGCATTGGCCGGATCGTCGGCGATGTTATTCGTTTCCAGTGGATCGGTCTCGAGATTGTATAACAGCGTCTTGTCAATCTTCGGGTAGTAGATCATTTTGTAGCCGTCGGCGGTTATCATTCGCTGCAGCTTGATGTAGCCGCCGTAAATGGCGTTGTAACTCTTCCCACTTCGACCTCGGATCAGCGGCATCAGGCTCTTGAACTGGACGTGGCCGGGCTTGCGCGCGCCGGCGAGCTGTAGGGAAGTCGGCATTATATCCTGGAGATAGACCGGCGATGCTATTTTTTTATCTTTCGGCACGCCCGGTCCGACGACCATCAGCGGAACGCGGACGCTGTGGTCGTACAAGTTCTGTTTACCCATTAGTCCGTGATGGCCGACCGCCAGGCCGTGGTCAGCGGTGAAAAAGATGTATGTATTATCCGCTTTGCCCGTCTTCTCCAGCGCATTTAAAATGCGACCGATTTGATTGTCCATGTGCGTAATGATTGCGTAATACTCCTGGCGATGCACTTTTACGGCGTAACGCGTTCTAGGAAACGGCGCGAGCCTCTCATCTCTGAGCCCGGGGCCGCAGCCTATCGAATCCTTGTACGGATACTCGGGCAGGAAGTCCTCCGGCACGCTCACCTTGTCCAGGGGGTATTTGTCAACATATTCCTTCGGAGACTGCCTCGGATCGTGCGGGGCGTTGAAGGCCAGGTACATGAAGAACGGATTCCCGCTCTTGGTGGCATTTTCTAAGAAATCCTCGGCGTGGTCGCCCAGGACCTCACTCCAGTGCTTGCCGCCTTTCCAATAGCCTCCTTTGCTCTTGTCCCAGGGCTTCCACGGATCGGGCTGACCCTCGACAGGGCGGTTGTAGCCCTCCGGTGTCTGGTTCGGCATTCCGGGACGCTCATCCCTGACGTGATCGAAAACATCCTCCGGATTTATGTTCTTTACGTGCCACTTGCCGGTCATGTAGGTTTCGTAGCCCGCCCGCATCATGTATTGCGACCAGAACCTGCCTGCTTTGACTTCTCTATCCAGCTTCGGCTCGGCCTGCTTGGCTTTCCAGAGAAACAATCCCGTATTAAGCATTGTCCGGCTCGCCACGCACACCGCGCCGTGCCAGGCGCCCTGGTTATAGGCGTGTGTGAAAGTGACGCCGCTTTTGACGAGCCGGTCGAGATTAGGTGTGTGAATCTCGCTGCAGCCGAGCGAGCGCAGCGTCTCGAAGCACTGATCGTCTGCGAAGATGAATAAAATGTTAGGCTTGTTCCGTTTTGCGGCAAAGGCCGGCAAACTCGGCATCGAAAGCGCAGCAAGCCCAATTCCGGCAGTCCTCAAAAAACGACGTCTTGTACAACTGTGCTCGTTCATAATAGCTTTCCCTATTTATTCCAGTACTCGTCGATTACATCCTGTATGTGGGGGTATTTCGCATCGGTTTCGTTGTATGTTTTTCGCAGACGCAGAAGTTCGTTTTTCAGTTTTTTTACAATCCCTGCGTATTGACGCTTGCCGTACAGGTTGTTCATCTCGTGCGGGTCGTTTTTCATGTCGTACAATTCCCAACCCGGCCGGGTCGGTCCGGGGCCGCCTTTGCGGTAGTTCCGCCCGTAGAAGAATATCAACTTGTATTCTTTCGTCCGAACGCCGAAATGTGCCGGATTGTCGTGATGCGCCATGTGCATCCAATAGCGATAATACGTGGACTTGGCCCAATCGGCAGGCGTTCTGCCCTTGAGCAGCGGCACGAAACTTCGCCCGTGCATGTAGTCCGGGGTTTCGATCCCCGCCAGAGCAAGTATGGTCGGCGCAAAATCGGTGTTGTTGATGATCTCGTCGGTGCGGGTTCCGGCCTCGATCATCGCCGGGTACCTGACGAGGAACGGCATCCGCATCGACTCCTCGTACATCCAGCGCTTGTCGATGTAGTCATGCTCACCAAGCATCATTCCCTGGTCGGATGTGTAGATGATGACAGTATTGTCCATCTGCCCGCTTTTTTCGAGATAATCGAACAGTCGGCCGATGTTATCATCGACTCCGCGGACGCATCGCAGGTATTTCTTCAGATAGCGCTGGTAGGCCGTGCGCTTATACTCATCACCCGGCAGCGACTGATCTACGAACATGTGGTGTCCCATGTTGCGGCGATTATTTCTCTTGCCGATCGAGGTACCCATTGCTTTTGTCGCCTGCGAGCCGTGATTGCCGCTGTCCCACAGGCTCTCCGGCTCGGGGATGTCAACATCGTTGAAAAGCCAGTCGTAACGCTCGGCATTCTCGAAATTGTCGTGCGGCGCCTTGAAATGGTGCATCAGAAAAAACGGTTTGGATCTGTCTCGACTTTTTAGCCACTTCAGCGACAAACCAGCGATAACATCCGACGAATGGCGCGAGTCATAACCGGCAAAACGCTTCTCGTTGCCGGGCCACTTCCCACCGGATCCGCGAAGAATAGGATTGAAATACGAGCCCTGGCCCGGCAGAACGCAGTAATAATCGAACGCCGGTTCCTCTTTCAAGTGCCATTTGCCGATCATTGCCGTTTCGTAGCCGGCCTTTTTCATCAGCTTCGGCAGGTACTGCCGGTCCGGTTCGAGCCTGCCTCGCAGATCCAGTACGCCGTTGGTCTGGCTGTACTGACCGGTCAGAATCGTTGCTCTGCTGGGCGTGCAGATCGAGTTGGTGCAGAAGCAGTTCTCGAAGAGAATCCCCTCATTTGCCAGGCGGTCGATGTTTGGTGTTGGCGCTACTTTGGCCAGCCGACTGCCGTATGCACTGATTGCATGTGCGGCATGGTCATCGGACATGATAAAGAGTATGTTTGGCCGATTGTCCTTCCGGGCGGACCGAGCGTTCGGAACCATTGCCGTCAATACAAACGCTGCCGCGCTAATCCCCGAGGTCTGCAAAAAGCCGCGTCGCGTCAAATTTTGTTCAACCATTTCTATCGTCCCCAGGCTGGTAACGTGTTTTGCGTGCAATTGTATGAATTCTCAGCCGATAGTCCATAGATATTTCTCGTAATGCCGCCGGCTTCGAGTTAAGTGAAGCTAAAGAACGCCGTTACTTTGCTCACGTTTGTTGCCTTATACAGGTAGAGACTAAGACAACATCAAGGCTGAAACGAAAGGAGTGCAAAATGAAACGGCTAACAGCAACAATCATACTCGCAATAATCGCAATGGCCATCGCAGGCTGTGATGTCACATACCATCGTGTACGCCATTACCGCGGTCATCGCCCGCGCGGAGTAATCGTTACGCGGGCGCCGGCGTACTGTCCGCCGCCGCCACCCTGGTATCGTCGTCACGGCCACCATCACCCCAGACACTGGCGCAGACATTAAGTCATCAATCTTGCGCTTGAATGTCACAGATTGTTAGCGATAAATAATAAGCGACAGCAAGTCCCCGGCGCACTGCCGAGAACTTTTACAAATCAAGAATATCCACTTGGTTGCAAATGCCTTGAGATTCCGATACTATTAGGGATTATGACGAAAGATGTACTCGGAAATCTTGCCAGGCTGATAGAGGCGGATGCAGACCATATTGTCGAGACACGCCACCGACTCCATCGTATCCCGGAACCAGGTTTTCATGAGATAAAAACGGCATCGCTTCTGGCGGAAGAATTGAGCGGCCTCGGCCTCGATGTCCGGACCGGAATTGCCCGGACAGGGATTATCGCCGACCTTGAGACGGGGCTTCCCGGGGCGTATCTTGCGGTACGTGCTGATATGGATGGTTTGCCGTTGAAAGAATCGACCGGAGTCGAATACACCTCTGAAAACGAAGGTTATGCGCACTCCTGTGGCCATGACGGGCATACTGCGGCCGTTCTGGGCACGGCACTTGTCCTCTCGCAAATTCGGCACCTTTTGGCTGGTAAAATGCGGTTCATCTTTCAGCCCGCCGAAGAAACCAGCCTGGGCGCCTCGGCGATGATTGAGGACGGAGTTTTCGCCCCCGAGCGGCCCGACGCCATCCTCGGTTTCCATGCGTGGCCCTATCTGCCGGCGGACACTGTGGGCTGCCGCACCGGCACTATGATGGCGTCGTGCGACGTACTGACCGTTGTAGTCACTGGCAAAGGCGGACACGGAGCACGGCCCGAGCTGGCGAGAAATCCTCTTCCGGGGATGGCTCGTGTCGTCGAATCGCTCAGTAATCTTGATAATACCGAACGCATCGTCAGTCTTTGCACTGCGAACATTGGTACTCAGGCGAATATAATTGCCGGTCAGGGAACTTTGTCCGGCACCATTAGGACGCTCGACTCTGAAATCCGCGAGAGAACCATGGAAGACATTATCACGCGTGTCGACGAGGCGTGCGGGTCTTTGGGGCTGCATGGAAAGGTCGATTTCGGCGCTATGAGTCCGGCGGTGATAGCGGACGAGCGGTTGTACCGGCTGTTCAAGAAGGTCGGCGCCGAGTTGCTCGGAGAGGACAAGGTGGTGGAACTGGAAACGCCGAGTATGGGATCGGAGGATTTCGGCAGATATCTCGAGCATGTACCGGGATTGCTGTTCCGAGTGGGGATGGGGGACAACAGTGCGGGCCTCCATCAGCCGGAATTTGACTTCAACGACGAGGCGTTACGAACTGCGATGCTGATGTTGTGCGGGATGGCCGTTCGAGTTTGCAGGGAAGGGCCTCACTAATGAGAGAGTTTGTATCGAATGACTACCCCACTGTGGGCGTGGAGCAGGAGTTCCATCTTATCGACTCCAGGACGGGCGAGCTTGCCCCTTGTGTGGATCAGGTGCTTGAGGAGATTGATGAAACTATGCGCAAGTCAGTTTGCTATGAGCTTTTTCATTCGATTCTGGAACATAATAGTGAAGTTTTTCGTGCTGTTGATGATCTTATTGAGAATATCGCCGAGGTCCGTCGGAAGCTTGCCGGAGCATGCGCTGAAGTCGGCGCTGCGCTGGCTGCGGCCGGCAGTCACCCCTTTTCTGACTGGAGGAGCCAGACCGTTATTCCAAATGATCACTATCAATGGGTAGTTCGTGAATGCGTTTATTCGGCCCGGCGGATGCTGGCATTCGGCCTGCACGTGCACGTCGGCATGAGAAGCGTTGAAAGCGCTATGTACACAATGTACGAGATGAGAAGGTGGATGTATCCTCTACTGGCGCTTTCGGCTAATTCGCCGTACTACGAAGGGCAGGCCACCGGGCTTGCATCTACGAGGACACACTTATTCGGATCGATGCCGCGAACACACGCGCCGCCCGAGTTCGAGAACATGAGCGAGCTGGATGATTTTTACGAGAAATTGACCGCCTGTGGCGACGTCACCGCGCCGGGAGACCTGTGGTGGGCGATCAGGCCGCAGCCTCCGCTGGGGACGGTGGAACTCAGAGTGTTCGATCAGCCTACCGACGTCCGTCGCCTCGGAGCGCTGGCGGCAATCACTCAGGCGGCGATGGCGATGTACCAAGACAAATTCTACGCCGGGTCAGCAGGGACTCAGTTGAACCCGGCGTATATGGAGCAAAACCATTGGAAAGCGATGCGGCACGGCCTGGACGGAAAGGTATTGGACCCTTCGACCGGTGAAGTTATCTTAATACGCAAGCAGCTCGAAAGATTGCTCGAGATCATAGCGCCCAAAGCAGATGAACTCGGATCAACATTACACATAAACTATGCACGAGAAATGCTCGAAGAAGGCAACGAGGCCGAGTGGCAAATCAAAACCTGCGAAAAGCTCGGAGGCGACTTGAGAGCATTGGAATTAACAATCGCAAAACAAACGCTGGGCGGCAAATCGCTCGACACAATTGAAA